>JBNJFX010000037.1:0-50598 GCA_051747245.1 Bacteroidota bacterium | reverse complement strand
TCATAATGCTGGCGCATCTGTTTGCTATTGTATCTTTTCATAGTGCAAGATTAAGCACTATATTTATTCCTCGGAAGATGGGGTTTGTCGGATGGATACCTATAAAGGGTGAGCTGTAAAAGCTTACCCTTTTCAATTTAAAGAATCTCAGTATTACTTAATGATTTTAATTCCCTGTACCATGTTGTTTTTATAATACTTTTGCTTTCCTACCCCTATTATTTTACAATATGTATCAACAATCTTTAGAAGAGATTTAAAATTACAAATAAAAGACATTACAATTTCATTTAATCAAGCACTTTTCTGATTTGATTTGCCTTTAACATCAGTGATTTCATTTCTTTTGAATTTCCAGTTTCCAAATTCTCCTTGAAAACTTGTAATTGAAGGATATACTCATCTAAAGCTTTACTAAGATGTGATTTGTTTTGTTGGAAAATAGGAGCCCACATATCAGGTGAGCTCTTGGCCAATCGTACAGTACTAGCAAATCCACTTCCAGCCAAATTAAGAATATTTTCTTCATCTTTCTCAATATTCAATACTGTTAAGCCCAACATAAATGAACTGATATGAGAAAGATGCGATACATAAGCCAAATGCTTATCATGACTTTCAGCATCCATAAATATATTTTGCAAGCCCACTATTTCAAATAGCCAATTAGCATGATTTTTAGCATTTTCATTGCAAGACTCAAACTCACAAATGATGTTCTTTTTACCTTCAAAAAGCTTTGGGAACGCTGCTCCCGGACCTGAATATTCCGTACCGGCAATTGGATGTGCCGCTACAAACTGTACTCTATTGGGATGTTCGCTAATATTTTTACATATACTGGCTTTGGTTGAGCCCGTATCAACAATTACAGTTTTATCAAAAATATTGGAAAGTAAATCAGGAAGTATGCTATGAATGGCACTTACGGGAATAGCTAAGATAATTATATCAGATTGCAATACTGCCTTATCATTTTCTGATTTGATTTCATCTATAATTTTAAGATCTAAAGCCTTTTGGGCATGTTCAGGATTCTGATCAACACCATAAATCTTTATTTTAGGGAATTTATTTTTTACAGCTAAGGCAAAACTCCCTCCTATTAAACCTAATCCGAATACACTTAAAGTATTGATAACTTGATTCATTGTTGATATTTTTGAAGTCGATCTAAGGCAACATTAAACTGATTTTCATTGGCGCATAATGATATTCTAATATACCCTTGCCCCTGTGATCCAAATATAAAGCCAGGACTTAAAAATACCCTGTATTCATACAGCAAATGATCAAGCATTTTTTCAGAGGAAGAAATATTAACTGGTAATTTTGCCCAAACAAACATTCCCTTTTGATTTTTATCGAAAGTACATCCTAATTTATTTAAAACTTGTTCTGCCAATTTTCTCCTTTTGACATAGATATCATTTAAGCTTTCAAACCAGTCATCACCAAGTTTTAATGCTTCAGCAGCTGCAGTTTGAAGGGGCATGAACATTCCACTGGCCATATTGCTTTTTACTTTCAAAATGGTATTGATGAATTCCGGATTTCCCATACACCATCCTATTCTCCAGCCTGCCATATTATGTGATTTACTCAATGAATTTAACTCAACTGCAACTTCTGAAGCCCCCTTAATAGATAAGATGCTTTGATATTCCTGATTTAAAATCATGGAATAAGGATTATCATTCACTATCAAAAATTGATGCTTCTTGGCTAGTTCAATCAATTTTTGAAGCGTTTTTTTTGGATATTGAACACCAGTAGGCATATGAGGTGAATTGAGCCAAAACAGTTTTACTTTGTGCAAATCCATCTTTTCAATAGAAGCAATATCCAATTGCCAATTATTTTCTGCTTTTAAATCATAATAATTAATATCTGCTTGAGCCAAATTAGAAACAGCTGCATAAGTGGGGTAACCGGGGTTAGGAACTAAAACCTTTTCACCTGGATTAACAAATGCTTGGGTTATATGCATGATTCCTTCTTTGGAACCAACTAAGGGTAAAATTTCTGTTTCTGCGTTTAGATCAACTTGAAAATATCGAGTATAGTAATCCGCTATTGCATTTCTCAATTCAGGAATACCCCTATAGGATTGATAAGCATGAACATCTGGATGAACTGAAGTTTCATTCAAAGCCTGAATCACAGAAGGATGAGGCGTTAAATCTGGGCTTCCTATTCCTAGATTTATTACAGGGAAGTCTGGGCTATCCAAACTCCTTACTTCTTGTAATTTCTTACTGAAATAATATTCCTCTACACTCTTAATTCTATTAGCTGTTTCTATCATAATCTAAAGTTAGAAAACAAAAAAGCCTGAACATTATGCTCAGGCTTTAATAATAATGATTTATCGAAAATGTTTAAATATCTATTTTAGCATATTTTGCATTTTTCTCAATGAAATCCCTTCTTGGCGGCACTTCATCTCCCATCAACATACTAAATAAATGATCTGCTTCTGCAGCAGACTCTACTGAAACTTGTTTCATCTTTCTGGTCTGAGGATTCATGGTTGTGCTCCATAATTGTTCTGGGTTCATTTCACCCAAACCTTTATATCGCTGTAAATGAACGGCTCCCTCAGTTCCATCAGGAGAAATTTCTTTCACTACTTCAACTCTTTCATCTTCAGTAAAGACATAGCGTTCAGTCTTACCTCTTTTGATTAAATATAAAGGCGGTTGTGCAATATACACATAGCCTTTATCAATCAATTCTCTCATATAACGGAAGAAAAGGGTAAGGATAAGCGTACGAATATGAGAACCATCCACATCAGCATCCGTCATAATAACAATTTTATGATATCTTAATTTTTCTAAATTAAGTGCTTTTTCGTCATCCTCGGTTCCAAAACGAACACCTAATGCCGTTAGAATATTTTTTATCTCGTCATTGTCATAAATCTTATGTTCCTGTGCTTTTTCCACATTCAAAATTTTACCCTTCAGTGGCAAAATAGCTTGGAAATTACGATCACGCCCCTGCTTAGCAGAACCACCTGCAGAATCACCCTCAACCAGATATAATTCACAAATAGAAGGGTCTTTTTCAGAACAATCCGCTAGTTTCCCAGGTAATCCCGAACCAGACATCACATTCTTTCTTTGTACCATCTCTCTAGCCTTCTTAGCCGCATTTCTTGCTTGTGCTGCCAAGATTACTTTCTGTACAATGGTTTTTGCTGCCTTAGGATTTTCCTCCAAGAAATATTGTAAAGTTTCAGACACACAACCTTCCACTGCGCCCATAACATCAGAGTTCCCTAATTTGGTTTTAGTTTGCCCTTCAAATTGTGGTTCTTGTACCTTAACAGAAATAATAGCAGTTAAGCCCTCACGGAAATCATCCCCTGTTATTTCTATTTTTTGTTTTTCTAATAGACCGGATTTATCCGCATAACCTTTCAAAGTTCTTGTTAAAGCTCTTCTAAACCCTGAAACGTGAGTACCACCTTCTATGGTGTTAATATTATTCACATAAGAAACTACATTCTCAGTAAATGAAGTATTATAGTTTAAAGCAACTTGAACAGGAACACCGTTCTTTTCCCCTTCCATATAAATAGCTTGAGGAATTAATTTTTCTCTACTTCCATCCAGATAATCAACAAATTCTAGTAATCCCCCTTCTGAAAAGAAATTCTCTTCTTTGGAATTACCTTCTTCGTCTTTTTCTCTATGATCCTGCAATTTTATTTTTATTCCAGCATTTAGATAAGCCAACTCTCTTAAACGAGAAGCTACTGTTTCATATTTATATTCTTTCTCTATAAATATTGTTTCATCTGGTTTAAACTGGATTTTTGTACCCGTTTTATCCGTTTCACCTACTGGCTTAACCGGTGCTTTTGGAAATCCTTCTGAATATTCTTGTTCATATATTTTACCATCACGGCTATAAACTGTAGCCCTAAGCATGGTTGATAATGCATTCACACAAGAAACCCCAACACCATGAAGTCCACCGGAGACTTTATATGAATCCTTATCAAATTTACCACCGGCATGCAATACAGTCATAACTACCTCCAAAGCAGAACGACCTTCCTTTTCATGTATGTCCACTGGTATACCACGACCATCGTCCATTACAGTGACTGAATTATCTTCATTTAGTTCAACAGTAATTTCCGTACAATGCCCTGCCATGGCTTCATCTATGGAGTTATCAACCACCTCCCAAATCATGTGATGCAGACCTTTCATCCCAACATCACCAATATACATGGCTGGTCTTTTTCTTACTGCTTCTAAACCTTCTAAAACGGTAATATTACCCGCTGAATAATCTTTGTTCTTATTATCTTTTTCTGTACTCATAGTGTTTTTACCAAAAGGTCAAAAATAGGTTTTTTTAATGGATTTTGATAGCTTTATTAAGTGTTTTTTACTCTTTCTAAGTTTATCCTTCATTAAAAGAATCTAAAAATAAATTTGGCTCCATAAATAAAATACTATATATTTAGTTTAAAATATACAGATTTATGGAAAAGCTAGTATTAATAATAGCAATAATTGTGGTAGTTAGTCACAATTCAATGGCTCAAAAATCATATAAATTTTACAATAAACAAGACTCTGTGGATTATAATCATTACAATATGATTATGTCGAAGGGATACAAAGTCACTGTTGAAAACGGGCTTTATAAAAGAGTATTAGTGGATAGTAATTATCAAAAAACAGAAAATTTTATTCCTTATGATTCGGCTTACAAACTATTAAAACAAATACCAAAATTTGATTACTATATCCGTAAGCAAAATGAAAGATATACCAAGGAAGAAGATTTAAATAAAACCAATCAATTTGATACTATAACCCATATTTCTTTTGAAGGGAAAGATTTAAAAAGCTTACCAATTTTTAAATTACTTAGATGTAAAAACCTGAAGGAAATTGAATTAGTAAATACTTCCGTAAAAAAAATCCCTTGGCTATTAAATTGGTCTATTTTTGGATTAGACAGCTTGGAAACCATAAGGATTTATAACCATGCGCCCAATAAGCAGATTAAATTTAAAAAGAATACCAATGTTACCGAATTAGTTTACAGGGACAGTCCTTACTCCCCTATTCCAAAAGACTTTCATAAACTTAAAAATGTAAAAGAAATTGATTTTGCAAGAAATGATTTTCGAAAAGATACTGAATTCCATCTTGAAAAGTTCCAAAAACTGGAACATTTAAACTTATCACGAAACAATATAGATCTCAGTAATTTAGCTGAGGATACTGTACATAATTTAAAATATATAGTATTATCATTTAATAACTTAACCGCTATTCCAAAGGAAATTGGTTTTTTAAAGGATTTAATAGATTTACAATTTGCTGAGAATGATATTAAAAGCGAACTGATTCATCCGGCTTTGGGAAGTTTAAGGAATTTAGAAGTACTTTCTTTCTATAAAAATGAATTAGATAGCTTACCACCGTTTATTTTCAATTTGAAAAATTTAATAGAACTAGACCTATATTTTAATGAAATTGAAATTCTCCCAGAGAAATTGGGGAACCTGCAAAAATTGGAAAGGTTTTATGTAGCACATAATCGTTTCTACAGCATTCCAGAGAGTATAGGACAGTTAAAATCCTTGAAAGAATTTTATATTCACCACAACAGAGTTTCCTATTTACCTGAAAGCATAGCCAATTTGAAACATATCACTGATTTTCATATCCATAACAATTATTTTCAGGGCTTTCCAGAATTCATTTTGAACTATGATAATCTTGAAGATTTGGACATTTCATTTAATGAAATCCACAAATTTCCATCAGACTTGGTGAAATTGGATAAATTGAAATATTTATGGATGCGAGGAATTACATTTGAAGCTTCTGATAAAAATGAGGCTGAAGAATTGAAAAATACTTTAGAAACTTTACAAAAAAATGGTGTAAAAGTGAGTATAGAATTAGAGCAAAAGATTAATCCTTAATCACCAATCGATTGGTTCTTTATTTTTAGAAGCTAAAAACTCATTGCATCTGCTAAAAGGTTTAGAGCCAAAAAAACCCCTATGTGCTGCAAATGGAGATGGATGGGGTGATTCGATTACAAAATGTTTATTACGGTCAATTACAGACCCTTTTTTTTGTGCATAAGCGCCCCATAAAATAAATACTAAATCCTCTTTTTCATCAGAAAGCTTTTGAATGACAGCATCAGTAAATTCTTCCCATCCTTTTTTTTGATGAGATCCGGGTGACTTTGCAGCAACTGTTAAAGTTGCATTTAATAAAAGTACACCTTGCCTTGCCCAAAATGTTAAATCACCATTGGGCGGCATGGATTTACCCAAATCTGCTTTCCTCTCTTTAAATATATTGACTAATGAACGAGGCATGGGAACACCCGGGTGAACAGAAAAACATAAGCCATTAGCTTGACCCGCTCCATGATAAGGATCTTGCCCTAAAATAACCACTTTAACATCATCAAATGAACAAGCGTCAAAAGCTTTGAATATTTCTTTTGCAGGAGGATATATGGTTTTATTTAAGAATTCAGATTTAACAAAACTTGCCAATTCAAGAAAATAATCCTGCTCAAATTCGCTTGAGAGTTTCTCTTTCCAACTGTTTTCAATTTTTACTTCCATTGATTTAATTTTCTCCAAAATTATAAAAAGATATAAAAAGCTAATAGTTTTAATTGAATGTAATAAATCTATAAACTATTCATGCGCTAGAAGCGTTGTTTTATGTATATTTACATTATGGTTCAGTCAATCACAAAAGGTATACACGTCAGCATCGAGACGGAATTTCAGCCGGAATACAGCAGTCCGGTTCAATTTCACTATGTATTTACTTATAAGGTGGTGATTGAAAATAAAGGAGACCAGACAGTCCAACTACTCCGTAGACAGTGGTTTATCCACGATGCAGGATTCGAAATAAAAGAAGTAGAAGGTGAAGGCGTTATCGGGCAGCAGCCTATATTAGAACCCGGACAAAAACATACATACGTTTCAGGATGTAATTTAAAATCGCCATACGGAAAAATGCACGGCTATTACTTTATGGAAAGAATGTTGGATGGCCAATTAATTGAAGTAAGAATTCCAGAGTTCAACATGATTGTTCCTTATAAACTGAACTAAATTGAATTTCTTTTTAATAAAAGAATATTTCAAATATTTCCACTTAAAAACTGATGAGCACTCGCTCCATTCCCCTTTTTTCTATCATTTTTATCTAAATCTTATTAAAAACAATTCATTTTTAAATGCTTGGGAAAGCATTGAAAGGAAAAGAATGGATTTGTTAAAAGATGAAACCGAAATCGAATTAGTTGATTTAGGAGCAGGTTCAAAGGTTGAAAAATCAAAATCCAGAAAAATTAAATCCATTGCTCGTCATAGTCTATCAAGCCCAAAATTCTCGAAATTCCTTTGTAGATTAATACAGGATTTCAAATTTGAAAACATAATAGAATTAGGCACAAGTTTAGGCATCAATACTGCTTATATGGCATCAGCAAATCCAGATGCTTCTATTTTCACCTTTGAAGCTGATCCCAATGCATTAAAAATAGCAAAGGAGGTAAATAGAGAGCATAAAAACATAATATTTTATAAAGGAGATATTGCCAACTCACTTCCTAATATGCTCCAAAAATCTAATCCCAAAATTGATTTGGTATATGCTGATGCGAATCATACCTATAAAGCCAGTATTGACTATTTTAATATAATCCTACCCTATCTATCTTCAGAATCTATTTATATTATGGATGATATTCATTGGTCGGCTGGAATGAAAAAAGCATGGGAAGAATTAACAGGGCGAAAGGAAGTAACTTCTAGTATTGATTTATTTGATGCAGGCTTGTTGTTCTTTAATCCTGATTTTGAGAAGCAGCATTATGTATTGGATTTTTGATCTGAAAATTTATCTGAAATACTTACTAGTAACACATTTGTGTCTAAAACGACTCTTTTCAATATACTATCTAAGTTTTCTATTTAAAAAATCATCCACTTTATCATCATTCCATCCCTTTTCTTCCCAAACAATGTTTGCTGAATTAATTGCTTTTTCAGCAAAATATTTGGCAAGCAAGTTTTTCAATTCTTTTAAATCATCATCTGATAAATCAAAAGAAAATGCTTTCAAAATTTCTAGTTGGGCATTTGTTAATGGTTGATTAATATTTTCCATAAGATTCAAATTAATCTATAACATTAATATTTTCATAAAAGATTCATTTAAGGTAATGAATAGGCTTCAACTTTACAAAAAGCTCACTCTCTTGCCTTTCAGGAATAGAATTATAAGCTGTTTCCATTTTTTCTATCATAAAATAATCAGAAAACAACTGCTGATATTCTTCTTGATTCCCTCCAAAAGGTGGACGATCATCATTTAAGGGAATATTGAAAAGTAATCCAATCAAATAACCCTCAGGCTTTAATAGTTCCACCATCTTTTCAGCATATTTCCTTCTCAATTCAGGATTCAAGGCACAGAAAAAAGTTTGCTCAATTATGATATCATATTCACCATTTGCTTCAAAAAAATCAATATTTAAAAGTTGGGATTTAGGAAAGTCAGGGTTTTGTTCTGCAAATTTCTGTAAAGGAATAGAAGAATAATCTAAAACATAAACATTTTGAAATCCATTTCCCCATAAATAGGCAGCTTCATAGGCATTACCACATCCAGGAATCAAAATTCTAGCCTCATTATCTTCAACTTGATCCATAAAATGAGTGATAGCAGGCGATGGATATCCTATATCCCAACCGAGTTGATTGTTTTTATATCTGCTAGTCCAGTAAGATTCATTTAACTCCATGCGGTAAAATATAATATTTGTTTAAATTTGCAGTTTGTATTTAGCGAAGAAAATATACTATTTGTAGTATATAAATTAAATTTCATCAGCAAACTTATTAAAAAGTTCGACCTATCATGGCAGAAGAATCAAAAAATTCAGATTTCAGTGAATTAGAAAATGAGAGTAAAAACTCAAATAGAAAAATAATCATTATCGCTTTCTTGGTGATAATTGTTGCCGTAATTGGTGTCAAATTTTATCTGGATTCAGAAAAAGAAAACGAGCAATTACAACAAAACCTGGAACAAACTTATGGTGAATTAGACAGCATAAGCAGTCAGCTAGATTTAAAAATATCAGAAATAGAGTCATTAGGAGGAGATATTAGTGAACTTCAGTTAATCAGAAAAAATTTAGAATCTGAAAAAGAAGAATTAAAGAAATCCAATAATTGGGCTGCTAATCAAATACAGCAATATAAAGATAAAGTTAGCGGATATGAGGAACTGCTGAACCTTCAGGATGAAAAGATTGAAAAATTAGAGGCTATTAATAAGGAATTGCTTTCTGAAAACACTAATCTAAAATCCGAAAAAAATGTATTAAATGATAGTATTTCAAGGCTGAAGAACAACAGGGAGGAACTAGCGGATAAAGTAGCGGAAGCTTCCCGACTTAAAGCTGAAAATATTGGAATTATTGCCATCAATAAAAGAGGACGGGAAAGAAAAGACACGGAATTTAAGCAAAGGCATATTGAAAAAATTAAAGTTGAATTTAATTTGGCTGAAAACAATGTAGCTCAACCAGAAGGAAAAGATATCATTCTGAGAATAATTAACCCTATAGGAAATGCCTTGTTTGATGTATCTACTGGTTCAGGATCATTTATGGTAGATGGGAAAGAAATGTTCTATACTGCCAAGCAAGAGATCCTATTTGACAATACACAACAAGAGCTTTCATTTACCTACAATAGAGGTGAAGAATATGAAGAAGGTGCATACCAGCTTGAACTATATGCTGATGATTACATTATTGGCAAAATGAAATTTGTGGTTAAATAGCTTGTTTGTAACATAAATTTTCATGAATCTGAGAGTTGCTATAATAGCTATTTTGTGTCTTGTTTCTATACATTTTAATGCATTTTCACAACAAGAAAATTATTTTATTCCTGAAATTATAACGGGCTCAATTGTTCCCAATTATATGAATGGCCCATCATTTGGGCCAAGAGTGGGAGTCGCAGTCACATACTATAAGCAATCAACAGAAGAAAACACAACAAATCAATACTACAATTCCCCTCTTTTAGGAATACACGCTGGATTTCATAGACTGGGCAATCCCTTTGTTTATGGAAATGAATTAAACTTAATGCCTGTTTTAGGGCTAAAAATGAAAAAAGGCATGTTTCAATGGGGAATTGGAGCTTCTTATTTCACTAAAACACATAGACAAAACGAATTAAATCAATCCATAGGCAGTCATTTCAATTGGGCTTTCCAATGGATGTATTACCGGACTTTTAATATTACAGAAAGCAAAAACATTAGACTAGGAATTGGTTATCATCATTCTTCAAATGGGCATACACAATTGCCCAATTACGGACTAAATTCAGCTGTGCTTTCCATGGCTTTTACCCCTAAAACTCTCCATCACAACAAATCGAATCAAAATCAGCGAACACCTAAAAGCCGCAAATTATTTCTTTTGGCAAGAAGTGGTATCGGTATTCACGAATTGGGAAGTACTACCTCACCAGTTGGAGGGGAAAAGAAATTAGTATTTAGCAACAGTATAGGGCTTGGATTTACTTTCAAAGAGCACTTCAGGTGGTATGCAGGTTTTGGTACCCGCCATTACCAACATTATGCTGATTCTATAGCCAACAGCCCAGAGTTACAGGAATTAAATGTACACCCTAACAATCATTTCTTTATGATGGGAATCGAATATCTCGTATACCATGTTGGGATTTCAATTGAGGGGGGAATTAATTTATCAAAGCCTTTTTATTACCATTTTGCAAAGGATTATGAATCTACAGAAAGCCTGAAGTATACATTAAAAAAAATATTCCCAAGCAGAATGGGCTTAAAGTTATATCTCATCAATACTGCAAAAAAGCCGAAACATAACTTATATATTTCGGCTCATATTAATGCTAATTTTGGTCAAGCAGACTTTTCAGAAGCTAGCTTGGGCTATGTTTATAATTTTAAGTAAATCATTTTAAACCTAACTTTTCCAATTGCTCATCAAACATTTTCAGAGCTACTTCTTCTTGTTCAATCACATATCTAACCCCGATATATTTTTCGGGCTTGCCATCGCTATCCAAAACTGGTGATATAGTTGCATCCACCCAGTAAACAGAACTGTCTTTAGCCCTATTCTTAATAATTCCCCTGAATATTTCTCCGGATTGAATGGTGTCCCACAACAATTTATAGATTTCAGAAGGCATATCTGGATGGCGGAATAAATTATGACCCTGACCAATCATTTCTTCTCTTGAATACTTAGCAGTATCTATTAACTTTTGGTTAACATAAGTAATTGTACCATGCAAGTCTGCTTCTGAAACAATAGTAGATTCATTTAATATATTCTCTCTTGCCTTCATTTCAGATTGAAGCTGCTCCATTTCCTTCATCTGTCTTTCCATCTCTTCAGATTGAGCTCCTAATTCTTCCATATTTTGGCGCAATTCCTCTTCTTGCTGTTGTAATTGTTGATTTTGCTCCTCGGTCTCCTTATTCTTGCGTTCCATTTCTTCCTGAGTGGCCTGCAGTTCTTCCATGTTTTGATGCAATTCCTCAGCTTGAGAGCGCATTTGTTCTTCCTGCTCTTGTGAAAGCTCTAACAACCTTTTAGTATTAGCGTTAATCTTGTTCATACTAAAAGAAGTTGCTAAACTCTCCCCTAATTTTTTGAGGTAATCCACTTTGTAATCAGGTAAAACCTGAAAAGAAGCAACTTCAAGAATACCTTCAATTTTCTCATTGGTCATCAAAGGCATAATGACAATGTTTTTGGGTGGAGCATCACCTAAACCACTTTTAATTTTGACAAAATCATCTGGCACTTCCGTAAGAAAAATCATATCTTTTTCAAGATAGCATTGTCCTATTAATCCTTCCCCTACTTTCACTTTATCTTTAATGGATTTTCTTCTTCCAAAAGCAAAAGCAGCTTTCATTTCCATATAGGGCTCATCATTTTCTTCATCCTTTTCTACCAAATAGATTGCGCCTTGATTTGCATCCACATACTTTACTATTTCACTGATTACCTGTTTTGATAATTCTGCAGGATTATCGTATTG
This sequence comes from Bacteroidota bacterium, assembly GCA_051747245.1. Lineage (GTDB taxonomy): Bacteria > Bacteroidota > Bacteroidia > Cytophagales > Cyclobacteriaceae > Marivirga. Next base: position 38,447 of record JBNJFX010000037.1, on the reverse strand, counting down.
ACGGGTTAGATTATTAATTCTACCTAATCCTTCAGTCACCCATGCCCTATTCTTTTCTTCTTCTTGCGCTTTCTGAACCTCTTCTAAATTCTTCTTTAATACATCCTCAGATTTATGAAGTTCTTCTGTTTGTTTTTCATTATCAGTAATTAGTTTCTGACTTTTTAATTCTGCTCTATAATTTATGTAGGCAAGCATGAAAACAATGACATAAGATAATAAAATTGAAATAAGAAAATTAACCTGGTATAAAATACCAGATGTTATAAATGAAGCATCAAAAGACTCTTTAAAAAAGCCAGCTGTAAAATCTATACTAATAAAAATTATAAAATTAATAATAGCAGCTAAAATCATATAAGTCTTTTCCCTTATATCAAATACCAAGAAAGGAATCAAAGAAAATCCTAACATAAAAAGTATTAATACCAAAGGTGGTTGGTCACCGCTATTCATTAAATAGCCTGTAAAAAGTGCTGTTAGTAATATTGGTGAAACAGACGATAATATTCTTGCTAGATATATGGCTTTATATTTGTTTAACAACCAAGTTAATATGACTGCTAAGATTCCTAATAAGGGAATGTAAATAATACTTGGCACATATATATAAGAAACAACGGTAAACGGAAGGGCTACTAGTATCAGGTTAAAGAAAGCAACAGCATTACATAACTTGATTTTACTGTTGACAAACTCGGGGTAATTTTTACTTACTCCAATTCTTTGTAAGCGAGAAAAAATATTCATAGAAAATTTATGGTTATTTTAGAAGCATGATATATGTCAGTCTTAAAAATAGATAAAAATTTCTTTCTGAAAAAAGATGGTGTAACAAATGATTATATTATACAGTAATTTGTGGGCTTTTTGGCTCTCTTTTTTTAGAGCTCTTAAAGATAATTATATTAAAAAAACCATAATATGAAACAGAAATGTTTCGAAAACTGTAGTCAAACTGGCTGAATATCAGTCTATTTTGGTATTTATAATCACCAAACTCCTTTAAAATTGCTTTATCTAAAGAACTTGTTTGATGAATTTCTTCATAATCAGATTGTATACGTTGGAAATAATCGGATTGTGTAGGAACTAATAAAACAGCAATAATCAGGATAGTTATTAAAATAAGAAATAATTTTCTTGCCATGTGAAGAAAACACCTTTTAATTAAAAAAGTTGAGTGTAACAGTGGTTAATTTAAATCTTTGCAATCCCCTTCAAATTCTTCTAGGAATTCAAACTCCAATTCATCATCATCGTCTGAACGCAGAATTTCTAATACATAAACTCCATTAGTATATATTTCAGCTTCTGAATCCAACCATAAGGTGTCTGAATGAAAAGATTCATTTTCAGAGACACCAGATGCTACAAAATACTCCGTATTTAGTGTGTCAATATTGTACCAACAAGTATATTGTTGTAGAGGCAAAAATCCTGTAGAATCTGATTCCCCACCAATATCAAAGTAAAAAGAATCAAAATCGATACCACTATCATTGTAAACGGTTAAATTTACTTTGTCAGTTTTGGTATCTCCACAAATAACAGGTATGCAAAGATCTTGGTTGGTTTCATCCAAATCCATACACCCAAAAACAAAAACCAATAAAAATAGAGTAGATAAAAAGTATTTCATATAATTTAATAATCAGTCATAAGACATCGGAATTACGATAAAGGTTGTAAGTCAAAATGAAATTTATCAAGAAACTTCCACATAAGTTTTGCTGAATAAGAAGTAAATCACTATTTTTGCGCTTCAAATTTAAATAATTATACAATGCAATTGAAAAATTACGAGACGGTATTCATACTTACTCCCGTTTTATCTGATGCACAGATGAAGGATGCTGTCGACAAGTTCAGAAAAGTCTTAGAGGACAAAAAGGCTGAAATCATTAATGTTGAACAATGGGGCTTGAAAAAGTTAGCTTACCCAATTCAGCATAAAAGCACTGGTTTCTACAACCTAATTGAATTCAAGGCGACACCTGAAGTTGTTGCTGCACTGGAGTTGGAGTATAGAAGAGACGAGAAAATCATGAGATTCTTAACAGTAGCTTTAGACAAGCACGCTGTAGAATACGGAGAAAGACGCAGAAAAGGCGCATTTAACAAACCTAAAGAACAAAAAGAGGAGGTAGCGAAATGACACTTCATAACGAGCCAATTAACCAGAAAAAGCAGGATAATCAAAAGAAATATTGCCGATTCAAAAGATACGGTATCAAATATATTGATTATAAAGATCCTAACTTCTTATTGAAGTTTGTAAATGAGCAGGGTAAATTATTGCCAAGCAGAATTACAGGTACAAGTGCTAAATATCAGAAAAAAGTGGCGCAAGCAGTAAAAAGAGCAAGACACATTGCTTTATTACCTTATGTTACTGATTCATTAAAATAATTAACCCAAAAATATTTATAAAAATGGAAGTAATCTTAACACAAGATATAAATGGATTGGGCTATAAAAATGATACAGTAAATGTTAAGCCCGGATATGGTAGAAATTATCTTATCCCACAAGGATTTGCAATAATTGCCAATAATTCAAACGCCAAAAAAATTGCTGAAAATATTCGTCAAGCAGCACATAAAGCAGAGAAACTGAAGAATGATGCTGAAGAATTAGCTAATAAGATTGGTGATTTGACTTTGCATATTAAAACTAAAGCTGGAGAAAGCGGTAAAATATTTGGTGCAGTGACAACTGTTCAAATTGCTGAAGCTTTGAGAGAAAAAGGTTTTGATATTGACAGAAAGAAAATTGCTATCTCAGGAGATATCAAGCAATTAGGAGAATATAAAGCTAATATCGACTTACACAAAGAAGTGAAAAAAGAAATTTCACTTGTTGTTGAAACCGACTAATTAGATTTAGAAAAAGAATTAAAGCCTTTTGTAGTAATGCAAAAGGCTTTTTTTATGCCCCTATTTCCCCCATAAAATAAAGGGTGCCCAATAATAAGGTGCGCTATAATCTGAATTGATTAAATCCAATTTAGCTTTTCTAAGTGAACTGGAAAACGTAGCTTCCTTAGTGTTCAAATCATTATTATAAAAGGATTTCATCAAAATGGAAGTTGAATTATCAGCAACTTTCCATAAAGATAAAATTAAATTATCGGCACCCGAATAGGCAAAAGCTTGCCCTAATCCCATCACACCTTCTCCCCTGTTAATCTTACCTAAACCTGTTTCACAAGCAGATAGCACCACTAATTCAGCATTTATGCTTAATCCATAAATTTCACCTACATATAAAATTCCATCTTCAGATTGATTATCACTGCCCGACTCTTTAAAATAAACCCCTGATAAATCAGGTGATTCCATATTGACACTGCCGTGAGTTGCCAAATGAATAAAACGATAATCCTCTAAATCCGAATTTTTAAAATTTCCCTCAGTAGCTGAGGATTTAAGCATTGCATTTATATTTATTTGATGTTGCTTACACCAAGTTTTAAAATGTTCTGCTTCTTCCTCTGAAGAAGGTAAAGAAGCTATCCCCTCTCCAAATTCTACTGGAGACACGATTAAACTTTCATTTTTATATTCCTTGTCCAATTTATTATTAAACAAGCTTGCAACATAGGCATAATTGATTTCATAATCTTTAATAAGATAATCCAATTCATAAAAAGCTAAATCTTGAAGTTCAGTATCATCCTGAATTAATGCATCAAAAGGTATAGTCGATAATTCCCCATCAGGAACAATGATTAGCTTATTGATGTCGCTATCAATTCCTTTTGGGAATAAAAATTCAAATAGGCTATAAGAAACATCCTTAAAGCTTCCTTGCAGATTATAAACCATGGTATTTCTATAAGCTTTAATGTATTTTATCACCTCATCCCTGAAATATATTCTTCTGAAAGAAAATTTATCTTTTGTGATTTGGTACAGATAAATTTCATTGGTTTTAGGTGCCATGGAGTATTCATAGATTGCTTCACCAGATTTCAAATTCTTTTGAACATCTTTTACATTTACTTCCTTATTTTGATGTTTTAGATTAAAATATTCAGGATATACTTTTTCTAAATCTTCTATAAATTTTTGATATTCATTCTTTACTTGAAAATACCGATCTCTTAAGTAATTCAATTCCATTGGGTCTGATTCCAATTCAATTTGATTATTTAAATAAGCCATTTGACTTGTTAAAGATTTTTCCTTTTCCAATAATTCGCTTGGAATCCTGGCAAAGCTTTTGGCTTCTGCTTCAACCACTGCATTAAAAAGCATGGCTGATTTCGATTTTTCAGAATAAGAAAAAGCCTTATGTAAATATTCATCTCCTATCAGTGTAACATCATCTAATTGTAATGCAATGCGTTGTCCATCTTCAAATAATTCTGCAGATAAAGCACTTAAATCTAAAAGATCCTTTTTATTGCTAGTTCCCGCACGCATATTAACTATCAATTCATCTGCTAAATCAATAGCATCCAATGCATAATTCAAATGGGCTTTCTTGAGTGAATAACCGAAGTAATAGTTCTCAAGAATATTGGCTTTCCTTAAAAGTAATACTGTTTGCAAATTTAAGTTATTGACATCATCGGCTCGTGGATTCGTTGAATATTGAAGTTTTTCAAATTTAAAACTATTAGCTTTTAATGCTCTCTGAATATAAGACAGTGATTCTTCATATTCTTGCTCCTTAAGTTTTAATTCAGACAATTGGGCAAAAACATTGGCTAATTCCGAGTGCCTTATACCGTAGTTCTGTTGATAAATTTCTTTGGCTTCATTAAAATAATCCTCTGCTAATACAAGCTGATCAGTTTGAAGGTATACAGCTCCAATATTTGCTTTTATAAATGCTTCCGTAGGCAATCCTTTTTGGTGCTCTTCATTCCATTTACTTAATGCCTCATTTAATAAACGAAGTGCATTTACATAATTCCCTTGGTTAACCTCTGCCAAACTAATATTTATTGAAATTTGAATGATCTTATCAAGAAATTCACCAGCATCAGTCTCATAAATTGCCAGGGCTTTTTCATAATTTCGAATGGCTTCTTTGGCATCAGTTTGAGAATATACTAAACCAATATTATTGTATAAGTCTGCCTCATTTTCTTTACCAACACCATCAATTTGACCATATCGCTTCAACGATTGCCTCAAATATTCTAATGCCTGATCAGCTTTCCCTGCATTCCATAGTAATAAGCCATAATTTTTTAGCAGTCTTGCATAAATTTCTGAGTTTTTAGCTATAGAATCACTTTCTTCATTAAGTAATTGCTCTAATAAATCTTTGGCCAAGTCATTCCTACCTTTTAAAAAGTAGAGTTCCGCCATTAATGCTTTATTTTCTAAAGAAGATTCCAGATCATTAACCTGATTAATCAATTGATCAATGTTCTTGCTTCTAGATTCTTTAATGGTTTTATGATAATCCTCGGATAATAATTGTCCATAAGAAAATGTGGAAACGAAAATGAGAAGCAAAAATATAGGATACTTAAGCATAATTAAAAATTATAGTTATAGCTTAAATTAATGACATGTTTTCTTGTTAAACCATCGGGGTTAACTGGTCTATCGGTTATTTTTTGCCCATAAATTAATTGGACACTTGAAAAAACATTGAATTTATAATTCACTCCTGCTAATGCCGACAAAGCTAAACCAGTAGTACCATCTAATTTCACATATTCATCATTTTCATCAAGAACTTGATCTTTAGTAATTCTGTATATCGGAAGTAACCCTAAGCTCAAATTCAGTCTGGACATTCTGAAATTCCTTTCAAATCGCATCATGATATCGGCACCTCTTCTTAAATGAGGGCTTGCATCATGTTTCCAAACATAATCCATTCCTCCTTCATACCAAGCCCATTTATCCTCAGTATCTTCAAATGTGCTTTCATTTATATGGAAAATCGGCTGTTGATAGCCTACTGAAATCATCCAGTCTTTATTAATAAAGCTTCCACCCGCTACTAAATCATATGTGCCCAATGATGTTTGATAATACATTGGTAGCACCATATCCCTGCCTGGCACCGTCTTATCTGATCTGTTCGTGGGGATTTTAGCCCCTAAGGTTCCCATAATATTATATTCAGGAGTTGAGTGTAGATTTTTAGTTAAACTTAAGGAGATATCCCCTAATCCTGAAGTAGTACCAAAATTACCATCGATCCGCATATAAGGAACCTTCACTTGTAAATCATATTCCCCTGCGATCAATAATCCAAAATCAACTATACCAGCACGTATAATAGGAGAAGTATTACTTTGCCCTTCATATAAAGTTAGGCCAATCGAACGTAATTTTATAGGGACTTTTTTATTAAAGTCTTGAGCGGGCTTCATCGCTCCCATCGTACAAAAACCTGCATCACTACAACCTTGACCTAAAATGAAATAAGGGAAAAGTAATGATGAAATAATTAATATTATCTTCAGATGTAAAGCCATAAACCCATTTGTTAATATGCTATTTACCTTGATAATTGAAAATGTAACAAAAACTTATGTAATTATAAAGATTTATATACATAAAATAATCAATATTTACATTTATGTATATTTTCAAAAAAGTATCATCAGTGTAAACTAGGCTAATATTTCAAAATCAAATTGAAAAAATTGATTATAAATGCTTAAATTTTATAATAATTTAATCAATGTACATTACATTTACAGTTTAAACAAAATGTAACTTTAAATTCCAAAACATTAAAATTATATTAATTCAATATTATATATCACTTTATAAATTATTCTAATGAAGTACTGGGGGGAGTATAAGATTAGATTGGCAAGAACTATTCTTGGTCATGAAGAAGTCATACAGAATTTATCATATTACCGAAATCAGTTATTTTACCATATCATATTATACACTTTAGCATTTTCCCCAATTGCTATTATCCCAGGTATAATCGCTTCCTATCGAACAGGTTTTTATAATCTCCTCATATTAAATATTCTTGTCTTTATAGTTTTATTAACACTTGCTTTTGTAAAACCTATCAAAATCCAAATAAGGAAACTAGTTCTGATTTCCGTATTATTCATTATTTCCTGGACATTGTTTTACGAATTAAAGCTGGAAGGGCCAGGCTTAATGTATTTATTTTCCATAACTATTGTCACCTGCCTTATCCATTCAGGTAAAATAGCTTATATTTTAATCTTTATAAATTTGCTTATTTTATGCTTATTTGGCTTAAATATTGAATTTCAATGGTTTAATTTGACTATAACTGAAGGGCAATCCATCACCACTTGGTTCGGTATAGTTACAAACCTTATTTTCTTAAGTATTATTATAGTTTCATGTTTTGAAATAATATTTAAAAAACTTGAAAAGATTATAACTCAACAGAGGCAGCTTAATGAAACTGTAAATCAGGATAATCAGAAAATATTGGATGCTCAAAATATCCTGAAAGAGAAAAATGAAGAGCTCAATCAATTTTCGCACACTATAGCGCATGATTTAAAAGAACCTTTGCGCTCTATGCAAGCATTTGCCCATTTAACAATTAGTAAATACAAAGATTCAATCCCTGAAAAAGGGCAAGAGTTTTTAAGCCATATACAGAATTCATCCGAAAGAATGGCCCTTTTACTTGATTCCTTACTAGAATACTCTCAAATAGGAAAAGGAAAAGAAAAAACTTTGTTTTCAGTTAAGGATATAGTCCAAGAATTAGAAAAAGATCTCAGCCAACTAATTCAAGAAAATGAAGCCACAATAAAATACAATAGCCTGCCTGAAATAATTGGTTATGAAATAGAGTTTAAGCAACTGTTACAGAATTTAATAGCAAATGCCGTCAAATTCAAAAAAGAAAATGAGGATATTGAAGTTAAAATAAAGGCAATAGAAAAAGATAAATTTTGGGAGTTTTTAGTAACAGACAATGGAATAGGGATTGATTCAAAACATCAAGAAAAAATATTTACCATTTTTCACAGATTACATAAAAACAAATTTCCCGGAACAGGATTGGGCTTGGCAAACTGTAAAAAAATAGTTGAAATTCATGAAGGCAATATCTGGGTGGATTCTGTACCTGAAAAAGGAAGTACCTTTCATTTCACTATCAGTAAGGATTTAAAGCTTACTAAAAATGGATAAAGTGGAACACCCAACCATATTCAGTGCTATACTCAACTGCTGGAGCAGGAAATTTAGTTAAGTTTAATGCCTCAAGTATTCCATTAAAAAATTTGTTGTCGCTTTTTAGTTTTCCAAAATCAATATCAGGAGATAAGAAAAATTGACGATAGCGATTAATCTCAGGAGCCCGCTCTCCTTTAATCCATTTTGGATTCTCAAATTCAGAAAGCATTCCACCACCACTGTAGCCAACAGCTAAATTCAGCCAATCAGGAATACCCCTATTAGGTAGAATTTTATTGAGATTAAGGCTAAACCAGTAAGTTTGGGCATTATAATCCGTAAATAAGCTTTCCAAAGCATTTTCGCCCAATATTCGAGGGTTTATATTTGAATAAGAAGTAGGGAAATATGAAAATTTAAATTTAATGGGTTGCTCATTGAAAAATTTTTGTTGCGAAATAAAAAGTAAAGTCCCTGCAGTATTAGCATATACGTCTCCCCATGAAAATCCATATCCTTCATAAAGTCCATCAAATATCTCAATCGGAAGTTGAAAGATAAACCCTAAACTTCCACCAAGAAAAATAGAAGTGTTCTCATTCATGCCGCTCCATTTCATCATTTCATAGCCCGCCCTACTCTGATGATAGGCAATATAAGCATGTGCCACTTTATCCATTTGTTTCCAACCTGCATTATCATTGTAAAAATGCATGGGAACGCGTTCATGGTCTTTGTACCACACTTCTGATAAATACAAAATTCCAGCGGTGTATGAAGCAGCCGTTAAACCTGCTGAAATCCCTAGCCTCTTTTTATTGATCGTTTGAGTTGAATCAAGCTTTTGAGCAGATACAAAATTAGAAGTAAGAAGGATAAATATTAAAATCTTAAATATGCAATTAGGTAATGACAACATATTGTAAAAGTACTGATAGTTGAAAATAATCTTTTTAGTTTATTAAAATTCAATTTCTATGACATCAAGCAAAGCCTTCAACAATTGAAAATGTTTGGAAATATAATTAAATTTAAATGCCCTATTGAAGATAGATTTAGTAATTAAAAGATTTTTGATGTATTAAGTAAAAATACCATTATGTTTTTTAATCGAATATTTCCGCAAAAATCAATTAATTGGAAATATGCAATTGGAGAAATCCTTTTAATCTTTATTGGAATAAGCTTATCCTTAATGTTTGATCAATGGAAATCTGACAGATTAGTTCAATCCAGAGAGCAAGAAGTAATCAATATATTAATTGAATCAATTAAAAATGATACAACCGATTTAGAAAAAAAATTATCAGAATCAAAAAAAACACTCCATTCAATTAAATATTTAATTAATAGCCTAGAAGAAAACAAAGGTTTTAATGACTCCATTTCTTTCGCCTTTTCAATTATGGGAAATAACCCACAGTTTGAACCAGATAAATTAGGTTATAAAACATTGATGTCTGAAGGCATTATAATAATAGCTGACTGGGAAATAAGAAAAAAGATAATTGATTATTATTCTTTAGTTGACAGTAATATTGAATGGGGAGAAAATGTTGGAAGACATATTAAAGAATATTTGGAACCAAGAATATTGACAGATTTTAGGGAATATAATTTTCGTGAAAAAGGAATTCCATTTGATTATAGCCAATTACAATCAGATAAAGTTTTTTTAAATGCGCTAAAAAGAAGCGAAAGATTAAATATAGTAACTATTTATAGATTAAGTAGCCAAAAAAAACATGCTAATGTATTTCTTAAAAGATTAATTAAATACAAAAAGAATTTCTAATGTTACCTATTAAATTAATTGTTCATTTTTTGATGATATATGAATTTCTCTTATTAAGATAATGAAGAAAATTCTTTGAACTATATTTCCCTAACGAACGTTTGTTTAGTATATTTGAAAAATGATTACAAATAATAAACTTAATAGAAAACAGCAAATAATAGAAAAAGCAACTCAACTTTTTCAAAAACAAGGCTATACTGCGACTAGTATGCGTGATTTAGCTAGTTATATCGGTATTGAAGCGGCTAGTTTATATTCTCATATTAAATCAAAGGAAGAGATTTTACAAACTATATGTTTTCAGATGGCAAATGACTTTTTTCAGTCATTAGAGAAAATTGAACTTGAAAAATTAAGTGCTGATGAAAAGTTAAAAAAGGCAGTAGTCTCTCATGTAATAGTATTAACAAAAGATAGCGCAGCCAGTGCAGTGTTCTTTTCAGAATGGAGACATTTAAGTGAGCCTTATTTAAAGGACTTTTTGTCTATGCGCAATAATTACGAAAATAAATTTATACAAATATTAATAGATGGCTATAAGGAAGGGGTCTTTAAAAAGATGGATGCAAAATTTACTGTTTTAGCATTGCTTTCTTCCATCAATTGGATGCCTTCATGGTATAAGCCTGAAGGTAAATTAACTCCCGAGGAAATAGCTGAAAATGTGACAGATGTTTTCATTAACGGACTTAAAATACGATAAATACGATCTTAAATTAAAAAAATAAAATTATGTACGGAGGCGGACAAGTATTTGAATCTTCATCAGTTAACAATGAATTATTGAAAGATGAAGACCCACAAAAATTAGCGGAATTTGAAGCTCGAATTGCAAGAGGTGAAAAAATTGAACCTAATGATTGGATGCCTAAGCTTTACAGGAAACAACTGATCAGAATGATTGAGCAGCATGCTCACTCTGAGATTATTGGTGCTTTACCTGAAGGAACTTGGATTACCAGAGCTCCTGGCTTCAAAAGAAAATTAGCCTTAATGGCAAAAGTTCAGGATGAAGTAGGTCATGCACAATTGCTATATGGTGCTGCCGAAACGCTAGGCAAAAACCGTGAGCAAATGATTGAAGACCTCATTACTGGAAAGTCTAAATATTCCAATATCTTCAACTATCCTACTTTCACATGGGCTGATTCATGTTTTATTTCATGGTTAGTAGATGCAGGAGCTATTGTAAACCAATTAGCGAATGCAAGAGGTAGCTATGGCCCTTATTGCCGTGCATTGGATAGAATTTGCGCTGAGGAATCCTTTCACTTAAAATATGGACACCATTGTGTAATTCACCTAGCAACCGGTACTCCAAAACAAAGAGAAATGATGCAGGAAGCTGTTGACAGATGGTGGCCGCCAATGATGCACTTTTTTGGCCCATCTGATAAAATGTCAACACATACTCAGATCTTAACTAAGTGGAAAGTAAAAATGGCAACGAATGACGAATGCCGTCAGCAGTTCTTGGATATGTACGTGCCAAAAATCTGGGAATTAGGATTGACCATTCCTGATGAAAACTTGAAAAAGAATTCTGAAACAGGCGAATGGGAATTTACAGAGCCGGATTGGGAAGAATTCAAAAGAGTGATTAATGGTGATGGCCCTTGTAATAAGGAACGATTGGCAGTAAGAAGAACAGCAGAAGAAAGAGGTGCCTGGGTTAGAAGAGCATTAACTGCTAAAACTAAAGGGGAAGAATACGTAGCACCTTTGGCTTAGTCAATTACGAATTAGGAATTGTTAAATTACGAATTGATTCATAATCTTTCATTTCTGCGAAAGCTGGAATCTTTTCAATTAATTATTCATTTATCAATTCAAAATAGTTAAAAATGAGCAATATAGAAGCATTGATCAATAGGTTTGGAAAGCATAAAAATGTTACGGATGCCAAATTTCAATTCATTTTGGATAGGCAAAAGGATATGGAATCTGTTATGCTAGAACTAAAGGAGGAAAGTTCAGATTTCTATGGTTTTGTGGCGAATTCATTGAGAGAAATTGATAATGAAATTAAATCAATAAAAGATAAAATTAAAGATTTATAAAAATATGTCTGATTTTTTAAACTCACTAGATCCTAGGATCAATAGATTAAATATACCTGCTGAATTTGGCACAACTTTTCCTTCAAAGGAAAACAAAGATCAATTTGTGACTTTTGAGGTATTTGTTCAGCCTAAGGAAAACAAACCTTATCAGCATGAAGGGATAGTTCACGCACCCACTATCGATATGGCATTTTTATTTGCCAAAGAGCAATTCAGTCGTAGAGGAATGAGCTGTTCCGGTGTTTGGGTAGTGAACACAAACAATGTTAAAGTGTCCCCTATTACGGAGAATGATGAAGACATCTATGATTTCATTCATGAGGAAATAATGGAAGGGGCTGAAAAAGGTAATTCGGAAAAATATGAGATATTCCACTTGAAAAAAAGAGGAAAGCAACATTCGCATGTCGGCAGTTTAGAGGCCACATGCTATGAAGAAGCACTTTTAAAAGCTAAAAATCAATATCAAGAGGAAAAATCAGTCCTTAATATCTGGGTAGCGAAGACTGAAGATTTCCTAAAAATAGAAGGTGAGGAATTTGCTGATATTTGGGAAACGCTTCCTGAAAAGAAATATCGTGATGCCATGGATTATAAGGCAACCGATAAAATCAAAAAATTTAAAGCAGAACAAAACGCATAAGCCATGACTGAAGAAGCATTAAAAGATTTATTATATAAAATAGCAGACGATTTATTGATTTTAGGTCACAGAAACTCTGAGTGGACTGGAGTTGGTCCTTTATTGGAAGAAGATATTGCATTCTCTTCCATGGCGCAAGATAAAGTAGGGCAAAGCTTGGCATTTTATAACCTACTGCATGAATTGGGCGAGCAAGATCCTGATACTGTTGCATTCACAAGAAATGCTGATCAGTTTCACAATAGTCAGTTTGTTGAATTGCCTATTGGTGAATATGATTTTAGTTTAATTCGTCATTTCTTATTTGATCATGCCGACTATATCAGGTTTAGCATGTTGGCAAATTGCCCGATTGAGGAAGTAGCACAAGTAGCCAGGAAACTGAAAGGTGAAATCAAATATCACGTAATGCATGCCAATACATGGATAAAGCAATTAGCTACAGCTAATGAGGAAGCTCACAACAGACTACAAAACAGCTTAAATGAAGCTCTGCCTTTTGCTTTGGGAATGTTTGAGCCTTCTAAGTTTGAAAATGAAATTATAGAAGCTGAAGTATATCAAGGTGAAAAAGCTATAGAAGCGCAATGGAAAGAAAACATCGCAATAGTATTAGAGCAAGCTGGTTTAAAATTACCAGATTGGAATACTATAGAGCCAGTTTACGGAGGAAGATATGGAAAACATACTGAGCATCTTCAGCCATTGGTAGAAGAGATGAGTGAAGTATTTAGGGTTGACCCATCAGCCGATTGGTAAGATAAATTCTTATCAAATTAATGATACATTCATCATTTCTCACTATCATCGCTAAGACCTGTGTCTTCACAGGTCTTCATCGGTAGCCACGAATCTATTGCAAAGATTATATTTAAATAGATAGGATAAAGATGATCTAAAATTTAAATTTTAAACCATTTTAGAAATGACATTAACTGAGGATAAAATATTAGAGTTGTTAAAAGAGGTGAAAGATCCTGAAATCCCTGTTATTTCATTAGTAGATTTAGGAGTGATAACAGGCATAGAAATCGAAAATGATCATGTGACTGTCAATATGACTCCTACTTTCATTGGCTGTCCTGCTATGGACTATATGAAGCAAGATGTGGTGGATGTTCTCAATAAAAATGGAATTGAAAACCACACTGTGAATCTAAATCTAAAAACCACTTGGAGTTCTGATTTGATTTCAGATGAAGGCAAAAGAGCTCTAAAGAAATTTGGGCTTGCTCCTCCCCCAGTGCATAATAATGTAATTGAAGATTTAGACATAATAGAACATGCAGAATGTCCTAACTGTGATAGCACCAATACTACTTTAAAATCTCCTTTTGGCCCTACACTTTGTAGATCATTGCACCATTGCAATAATTGTGGGGAAGCTTTTGAGAGTTTTAAGCCTATTTAAAGTGTTGAGGTGTTTATGTGATGAGGTTTGGAAGTAAGTATGTAGCTTATACTGAACTGCATGGCTTTTATTAGATTGATTTCTCTAACTCTAACATAGGCTAGGACACACGCGAAACGCGTGCGCCAACGAGGAGGTGTTTATGTGATGAGGTTTGGAAGTAAGTATGTAGCTTATACTGAATTGCATGGTTTTTAAATGCTTAGATTGATTTTTCTAACACTAACTTAGGCTAGGACACATACGAAACACGTGCGCTAACGGGGATTGATCTTTTTAACATTGGAAAGGTAAAGGTGAAATACCTGCTTTACAAGATTTTAGGGGTTTTCATCTAAATCACTTTAACCAATAATTTTTTGAGGGTTCAATTTAGTGGGAAAGAAATCGGTAATGTATACGATTAACTCTGTTTCATCGATAAAATAAATAATCTTTAATTCAAAATTTTTGGTTTCTTGAAACAGGATAAATCTAAAATCTTCTTTAAATGAAGAGAGATGAATTTCTCGTCTTCCCCTAGCAGGTTTACTTGATAATGTTGTAGCGAATTTTAAGATTTTTTCCTCAATTTCTGTCGCACGATTAAAATTGAAGTTTTCAAACAAATAAGGCAAGACGCGCAGTTGATACTTTAATGTGGCAGACTTAGTAGTAATTACTTTATATGATTTTTCTTTATCCATTTCTGGTTTTCATTCTTGAAATCATCTAATGTCAATACTTCTCCACTTTTAATATCTTCAAGCGATTCTTTAGCGCTAGCTTCCATTTCTGCTTGCGTTATTAATTGATTCATACGCTGCAAAGTTGAAATGCTATGTTCCTTCATTAATCGCTCTATAAGTCCTAATTTAATTGATTCTGCTTTCATACCATCTTGATATTAAACCACTTTTGTAAATATAACAATTTTATAATTGTTTTAAATCCATCTTAATTAGTTTAGAGGAAAAGAGATATCACTCCAATTCTAATCTAATCCACCAAAACATTAGAAATATAAGTGGATTTGGTAAACATCCATAATAGGAAGAACACTATTGCCCATTTCAAATAGACATCATAATAATCTTTAGTGTCTTTGTATCGAGTTTCTTTGATTTCTGCTTTTTCATATTCATCAATAATGCTGAATACTTCTTCCAGTGCTTGATTATCAGTGGCTCGGTAGAATTTACCCTCACCTATTTCAGCTATATTCTGTAGTCCGGTAACATCCATTGAATTTTCAATGTAGCGAGTTCTTCCGAAGAAATCTTTTCCATAAGGCACTTTCCCTTCCTTCCCTATTGCAATGGTATAAATTTTAATATCATAAGCATTTGCCAGTTTTGCTGCAGTTTCAGGATCAATATTCCCTGCATTATTATCCCCGTCACTTAATAATATCAATACTTTGGATTTTGAATCTGATTCACGCATTCTATTAGTTCCTACAGCCAATGCACTGCCAATTGCAGTACCAGAAGCTTCCATCATTTTAAAATCGATATCAGATATCTGATTTTTCAACATTTTATAATCTGTAGTTAAGGGAGATAATGAATAAGCTTCTCCACTGAAAATGGTCAAACCTATCCTATCCTGAAACCTACCATCTATAAAATCATTGGCTACTTGCTTAGCAGCCTCTAAACGATTTGGGGTGAAATCCTGAATCTTCATGGATTCCGATATATCCATGACCAACATAATATCAATTCCCTCTGTCCACTGTTCTACTCGCTCATTGGTTTGCTGAGGACGTGCTAAAGCCAGTAACATCAAAAGAGCCGAAAACAATAATAGAATAAATGGAAGAAAGCGAAGAATGGAAGAAAACTGAAACCCAATTCCTTCACCTCTAAAGGCAACCGGTACTTTAGGGCTTAATCTACTTTTTAACCATTCTACCAATAAATAAACAATAGGCAGGACAATCATGGCATAAAAAGCCACCGGAAATTCATATTCAAATGCTTTAAGCCTTTCGGGAGAAAACCAATCTAAACTTAACCAATTATTACTTTCCATCTTCGATTGCTTTAATTCTTTCTTCTAAAATAACATCGGCATACTTCAATAAGAATTGGAAGGCCTCTGTGGCATTTGCCCTTCCTTTTGAAGAATAAATTGTTCTGTCAATTGACTTTAAATTCTCATACAACTCTTCATTTTGTTGCATTTGGTTAATCTCTTTACTAGTAAGCTTAGCATAAGGTGATTTAGAAATAAATTCAGCATGCTTTTTCCATGTGTAAAGCAGTTTTTCAATTTTATCAACAGGCAGCTCCCCTACTGACGATAATTTACTTTCAAACGACATTCTAAACTTCTTATGACGCTTGTTCAATCGCCATATACGCCATTTCCTTCTTAGTTTCTTGCCAAATATTATGATCACCAACAATATTATAATCCCTAAAGCAATCATAAAAGCAATTAAATAAGGATAATTGAAATCCCTATCAAGTTTTGAAATGATGGCATCGGTTTTCATTTGCAAAGTGTCGCTAACGACTTGAATTTGCTCTTCCAAGAAGATGGAATCCTTTTTTGCATACACTGCTGTGCTATCATCACCTTGAATAATAAATACTGGGAGCTTCAGCTTTTGTATTTTGTCTATTTCAAATGAGGTTAATGTATAAACCACACTGTCAAAGCTTTGAGTGCTATCAGATTTGGTAGGAAAAAACTGCTTACGAGTATACTCAAAGGGCGCATAATCATAAAGCGAATCAGGCATTAAAATCTGAAAATCAGCTGGGTAACGAATACTTAAGCTGTATTTAACCGGTTCTCCTATTGCCATACTGTCCTGAAGGAATTTCCCTTTAGGCTCAATTTGTTGTCCGAATAAATTTATAATAAATGCAAGACTGAAAATTAAGCTCAACCCGTATTTCTTCATGCTTTTTTCTTGCTTAAATTCCTGATTTTAAATAATTTAATTAGCTTGGATGCATAATCCTCTTGCGTATCGATTAATAAATAATCTGCTTGATTTCTTTTACAGATATCCTTCAATTCTGAAGAATGATCTTTATTCTTTTGCTGAAAATGCTTTTTAAATGCAGCACTTGAAGTATTTACCCATCTTGTTTTTCCTGTTTCTTTATCTTTAATTGGTACAATTCCCAACATCGGTAAATCAGTTTCCAATTTGTCTTTTATATGAATCACAATTAGATCATGCTTACGAGCCAAAGCTTTTAAATGATGCTCATAGCCTTCATCTACAAAATCACTTATCAAAAATATAACGCTTCTTCTTTTGACCAAGCCTAACAAATAGGAAAGCGCTTTATCCAAACTGGTCTTTAAGGATTGTGGCTTTAAATCGAAAAGTCTTGTAATAGCGTAATATCCGTGCTTTTGTCCTTTGCCCGGTTTTACATACAATTCCCTTTGATCCGAATAACCAACCATGCCAACCTGGCTACCTTCTTTTAATGCAGAAATACATAAAATACCAGCAATTTCTTTAGCTATATCTGATTTTTGTCTGCCTTCCAAGCCAATTTCTTGTGATGCACTGACATCTATAAGGAAATAAACATTTTGTTCTTTATCCTCCTTAAATGTTTTAACAAAGGTTCCATGCCCTTTGGCAGAAACATTCCAATCGATGGTTCGCACATCATCCCCATATTGATAAGGACGTACATCATCAAATTCCAAACCAGAGCCTTTAAATACAGAATGAAAATCGCCCTGCATTTGATTATTTACGGCTTTTCGGATTTTTATTTCATATTTTCGAAGCTTTTTAAAGAGCTCCCTCATAATAGGTCTATTAAATTGTTAATTTTGCCTTGCATAATCATCAAACGAAAAAGATAACGATAATTGTCATTATCAGTTTACAAAAATATAATTGGCAACGAATTTGATGAAGCCAATTGTAATATTAATATAAAAATGAGAAAACTTATCTACATCATCGCAATATTAACAATAGTTTCCTGCAGTGGAAAAGAAGATAGACCAAAAGGTGTCATCCCACCCGAAAAAATGGCCTTAATTCTCTCCGATATTTATCAGGCAGAATATATGTCATCAAATATTGGATTGAAACAAGACTCTGCAAAAGTAGTTTTACGACATTATGAACTTAAAATATTTGAAGATCATGACACCAATGATTCTATTTATAAAGAAAGCTTTAAATATTATTTGGAACACCCTGACCAACTGGAAACAATATATGATATCGTTATCGACACTGTGAGTTTAAGGGATCAAGTTAAAAATGCTAAAAGTGACAGAGAAAAAAAAGATAGATAATATAGCCTTCTTCATTTTATGATATTACCTCAGGATTTTGAGCAAAGGATTGGTTTTGATAAAGTTAGAGATCTAATTTCTGCTGAGTGTAGTAGCAATTTGGGTCAAGAAATAGTAGAGAAAATGGGCTTTGTCCGTAAATTCGAAAAACTTGAACCCTTATTACTTCAAACCGATGAATTTATAAAGATTTTCCAATCAGGCGAATATTTCCCTTCAGGAAACTTCATAGATGTTAGCCACTTTATAAAAAGAGCAAAGGTAAACGGAGCTTTTTTTACCGAAAATGAATTTTTCGATTTAAAATTAAGCCTAAAAACCATATTAGATTGTATTTCTTTCTTTGATGAATTTGAAGAAGAATATCCTAATCTTTTCAACTTAAGAAAAGCCGTAAACCTCGAGCCTACCTTATATAAAGCCATTGATGGCAAAATTGATGAAAGAGGTGAATTGAGGAATAATGCCAGCCCTGCATTACAGCAAATAAGAAGTGATATTTTCAAAGCGCAGGCACAACTCCGAAGGCAAGTTGAAAAGATTTATAAACAAGCATCAGCCAATAAATACACTCCAGAGGATGCTTCTATAACTGTTCGTGATGGAAGGATTGTAATCCCTATTTTAGCGGAATACAAAAGAAGGGTAAAAGGATTTATCCATGATCAGTCTGGAACTGGTCAGACGGTCTATATTGAGCCTACAGAAGCCTTAGAATTAAATAATGAGGTTAGAGAGTTACAATATGCCGAGCGCAGGGAAATTGTTAAAATCTTGACCCAATTGACAGCCTTGGTAAAGCCAGAATTGGAAAATCTTGAAAAGGCTTATAAATTTTTAGCAATAGTCGATTTCATTAGAGCCAAAGCCAGGTTTGCACAAAAAATTGGGGCTGTACTTCCTCAATTAGAAAATTCAAGAATAATTGAATACAGAAATGCAGAGCATCCATTATTAAAACTCAGCCTGGCAGAGCAAAATAAAAAAGTAATACCGCTTTCAATTCAATTGAAGGGAGATAAAAGAATATTAATTATTTCAGGACCCAATGCCGGTGGTAAATCAGTCGCTCTAAAAACAGTTGGACTTTTACAGTTTATGCTGCAATGCGGATTACTTATTCCTGTTCACCCTGATAGCAAATGTGGAATTTTTGCCAATTTATTTATTGATATAGGTGATCAGCAAAGTATTGAAAATGATTTGAGTACATATAGTTCCCATCTTCAAAACATGAAGCATTTCCTATTGAATTCTAACAAGCAAACTTTGTTTTTGATAGATGAATTTGGAACGGGCACAGAGCCAAGATTTGGGGGAGCCATTGCAGAATCTATTCTGGAGGAATTATACAGCCAAAAAGCATTTGGTGTAATCACCACTCATTACGACAACATTAAAAACTTTGCGGTAAAAAATCAGAACGTCATCAATGGTGCCATGAAATTTGATGAGCGAAACCTGGAGCCTCTTTATGAATTGGAAATCGGCAAACCGGGAAGTTCATTTGCCATTGAAGTAGCGGAGAAAATGGGCATCCCTCCTGCTATACTCCATAAAGCCAAAGGCAAAATTGGTACAGAACGAGTGAATTACGACAAGCTTTTAAATCAATTAGGAAAGGAAAAAAGAGAACTAGAAACTAAGATTAAAGAAATTCAGAAAAGAGAAGGGCATTTGGAAAAAAGTGCTCAAGATTATGATGAATTGAATGAATTTCTGAAAACTCAAAAGAAGCAGATCATCATTGAAGCCAAGCAGGAAGCGAAATCCATCATTAAAGAAGCCAACAAAAGAGTTGAGCAAGCCATTAGGGAAATAAAAGAATCACAAGCAGATAAGGAGCGCACTAAAAAGGCACGTAAGCAACTCACTGATTACGATCAAAAAATGGAGATCCCCAGCGAAAAAAAGCAAACTCAAGTTGCAAAACCTAGTTTTAAAGCTGCAGAAGGCAAAATAAAAGTCGGTGATTATGTAAAGATAAAAGGCCAAGATACGATTGGTGAGGTTCTAGCTTTAGGACAAAAAGAAGCTGAAATCATGTTGGGAGAGCTTAAATCCAAAATCAAGCTAAACCGATTAGAAAGAATGTCTAAAACAGCCATTAAAAAAGAGAAAAAGAAAAGCTTCTCCAGCACATCCACAGGTATGATAGAGCGCAGCACGAATTTTAAACATCAGATAGATGTAAGAGGAATGCGAGCAGAAGAAGCCATTCAGGCAGTGGATAGATTTATTGATGATGCCATGGTATTAGGTTATAATGAAGTGAGCATATTGCACGGAAGAGGTGATGGAATCCTAAGAAGATTCATAAGAGATTACCTAAAGCAATATAATTATGTGAAGTCACTAAAGAATGAACATGAAGAAAGAGGTGGTGATGGGATTACTTTGGTGGGCTTAGCATAAAATTCCATATCAATTAAGTAATTCATATACAGCCACTAATAAGTTTTATTAAATATATTTACAAGAATTCATGAGAAAAGCTTTGTATAAAAAAATAGAATTGCTTTTCTTTGCACTCGCTTAAGGGAAAAGCGGTTAATTTTCCCAACTTTGATATAGATTTAGACCTTAGTTCATCCGCTAGCTAGCGGAATCCCGACTTGTAAAGTCGGGAAGGTCTCAGGTTCGAATCCCAAACCTGTAAATAAAAAGGGGTTTCTAGGTCCGTTAGCTCAGCTGGATAGAGCAACTGCCTTCTAAGCAGTAGGTCTCAGGTTCGAATCCTGAACGGATCACTCAAGCCATTCGATTTCGGATGGCTTTTTTTATTGTCAAAATTTTATTCGTTCAGTAATATAAAAGGAATCAGTTTGCAGCTCGCTGTTTCATTTTTGTACTCTTTTGTAGAATACATAAAACATACTTGGAACGCTGTGTCCAAGGATTTTTACAATCCATCGCTACTTTCCGATTCCTTAATATATTTATTGCTAAACTTAATCAAACCTTTTTTCTTAACAAGTTTCTCAAATACACTTAAGGTCAACTTACCTTTTTTTATTTTTATAAAACCTGAAATTAATTCCTTTGTTGTCAGTAAGCCATAATTATTTAATTTAGCATCTATAATTCTATAATTATCAAACTCTTGATTGGTTTTAGCATTATTCCAAACTATCAAAGCATGAATATTTCTACTTTCAATCTTATTTTGTCTAGTTGCATATTTATATGCTTGAAATAACTTATTTTCAGCTGGTAAATTTCCATTTTTAACTTCAATACCTATTTCATATGTTTTATTCTTTACTATTACGTCAAAATCTCTTTTATCTTTAGGTTTTTTAGTTTTATAACTTAATGATTTAAACAGCTTTTCAATTTCATATTCTAACTCAAAGTCTCCAACAGTCTTAGAAAAAATTTTATCGAGAAATTCATACTTATCAAACAGCTTAGAAAGATTATTTCTTTCTTTTTTAAGACTTGCTTTTAGTCTTCTATATTCATTTAGAGAAGATATTATTTCAGGCAGTTCATATATGCTATTTTTTTTGTTCATTTTTTATTTTGATACGGTTTGGTTTATCGCATGTTGGCGAATCTTCAGTTAAATGCTCATTTAAACCACTAATTTTGAATATTTCAATTATCACTTTTTCATCATTAAACTAAATACATGATTTAGTCAGAAGTACTATTATTTATTCTTCCAGAATATCTGAAAAATCAATTTTCCAAATTCCAAGAGCTTTTTTGGTTATTTGTTCACCTCTTTGATCAATATGATAAAATTTAAAATCTGACTTAGTAGCCAAGTCTTTTGTAATTAGTAAATCTGATAGTCTATAAGAACTCTTTTTTCTTGTGAATGGATTATTTGATGCCTGAATATTTAACGGAGCTGCTAAAAGTGTCAGGTTTCCAATTCTCCTTACATATTTCTTATGCTTAACTAAAGCTTTCTCACCTAAATAAGAAATCCAATCACCAAATTCAGTAATTGCTTTTTTGGTGTTAATTGTTTGTGGGACAATATGTTCTAAGTGAACATCCTCTGAAGTACTTATTACTGTTTCTTTTGTATTACCTCGTTTTTCATACTCAAGCTGTTCCAACATATATCTAGCCCTATTTTCCACTTTACCTTTGAATTGATAAGTTGGTAATTTGTCCTCAAAATCTGAATCTTCAGGATAGTAATCCATTATTTTCCTTCTAAACACATGCAACATTTCATCTTCAGTATTTTCTTCTAGACTGTTCATTAAATGTGAAAAGATGTAATCATTTTCAGCTGTTCTTCTTTCACAAATATGTCTTCTTAACATAAATGTTTCAATCATTTTCAAAACAGTTATTTGAGTTTTCCTTGAATATTGTTTTTGGAAGAAATGCATTAAAAATATAAAGGAAGGAAAACATTGAATTCTCCAGAGATTTGTAATGTGAATATTAATCCATTTTTCATTAAATTCTTCGTAACACATTTTTCTATATACCTCACTGGCATTTCTTATTTGTTTTAGAAAGTCAATAATGGTGACTTTTTTTGAAAGTTGTTCTTCATTCTCGTTTAGCCCTTCATCTGTTGGTTGATCATCTCCATTTTCAAAAATTGCTTCTTCTTCATCATTTAAATCACTACTTGTGTCTGCATATACTTCAAATTCTCCTAATAAATCAGTATTTTTAACATTTTTTATATAATAGGTTTTAAATTCTTCAACTAGTCCATTAAATGTGATTTTTCTTTTAAGCACAGAACAAAAATACTGTCTAAAGAAATTGTCCGTATTAATTCCATCTAATTCTGTTATTATTTGAGCCCAAATAGATTTTACTTGTTCAAGAGTTGTATTGTCATTAATTTTTGATGCGTGACCTAAAAGGAAATTTTTGATAATGTCAGTTGCTGATAATTTTAAACCTCGGTTGTTTATTGTTTCAAATAATTTATATGCATCTTGTGCAAGTGTAACATCTAATCTTATTATGACAGCAACATTTATCAGTTTGTGGTAATAGTAGTCTAATTCCTCTTCCGTATATTCAGATAACCAATAATCAAAATATTCAATAGCTTCCTTTAAATGTTTATTTTCAATTTCTTCAATGTCACCATCAATCATTATTGTTTCATAGTCAGAACAGTCTAAGTCACCAAGAATTAACTTATTTCTTAGAATCTTGTCAGGCCCTTTGGATAGAAGCATTTTTCGAATTTCATTTGCGGTCTCATCTTTTTCAATTTTCCGATATGCTTTCTCTATTGACTTCAATAAAATAGTTAGTGTTGTGAGTCGCTGTTGACCATCTACAAGTTCAGGAGTCATAAACCCACCATTATACGCTCCAGCGTGAAGTATTATCATACCAAAAAGATGTCCATCATTGTCTTTAAGCAAGTCGATGTCATCAAAGAGGGCTCCAGTATGTTGAACTTTCCAGGAATAACGCCTCTGATAAGATGGGACAACAAATTGTTCATTTGTATTAGCAAAAAGTTGAGCTAATGAAAGTTTGTTAGGGACTATATTCATATTTATTGTCTGCTTATTTTATTTGTGTTATGGCGTTTTATCAATGGCTACACCAATTAATCATGCCCACCATAAATTACACGCATTCACTATATATTTCCAGCAATCTAAGGAATTCATAGTTATTAAAAAAGGATTTAAATCTACACCTAATAATATTATAAAACCAACATCAGCTACCCTTCGTTTTTACACTAAATAAGATAAAAAGACTTAGATTTCACCTTACAACATTAATTATAACTTAGATTTTTTTATATTCGTAAATATTCAAATTGATATGATAACAGTAATTAAAAAAGGCACTCCAATTAAAAAAATGAAAGAGCTAATGGATAAAGCTTTTTCAAAATCTCCTAAAAATGATATTAGGAAATATGCAGGTATCCTCAAAACTGAAATTGACCCTTTGGAATATCAAAAACAAATGAGAAATGAATGGGACTAACTTATTTGTAGATACGAATATCTTACTTTACTATTTAAAAGGAAATGAAGAGGTAGTTGAATTAATATCTGAAAAAAGCCTATCAATTTCATTTATTACTGAACTAGAAATTTTATCCTTTCCAAAATTAACTACGGATTCAGAGTCCCAAATTAGAAGTCTATTAAAATCTTGTAGTTTAATTGAGTTAAATTCCAAAATAAAGGAAATTACAATAGAATTAAGGAAAAAATATAAAATGAAATTACCTGATGCTATTATTGCTGCTTCAGCTTATTATAATAATGTTCCATTAATAACAGCAGATAAAGATTTTCAGAAATTAGAAGAGTTAAATATTATCTTATATGAAAATTAATTCTTGAAAATTCTAAAAGAAATCAATAAAATCACTCCTCAGTCCCCTTACTATTCATACTCCTCACTGCTCTTTCAATTCCTGCTGGAGTTAGCGGAAACATAGGAATTAATTGCTTTATCAGTTGGATGGTATAAGTATGCGGCCAATATTTGATAGGTTCTGGATTTAGCCAAACACATTTCTTGAATTTTTCTGGTATGGCTTTTAAGCTTTCTATGCTCAAAGAATTGATTTCATAGGGTGCCATGGCTGCGTCTCCCATTATAAATACCCTATAATCTTTATTGTGGCTTAATAGCTTTTCTATGGAAATGGCTTTGGTTCTTCTTTCATCTGTGTAAATGCGATCATAAATGGTATTATGGAAATAATATACTTCCAAATCGTGGGCAAAACGGGTTCGCATTTTCCTGAATAGATTTTGCACTGTGCGAACATAAGGCGCCATCGAATAACCACCATTATCAATCAAAACAATGATTTTCAGCTCCTCATTTTTCTCGCTGGACATTTCAGGTATAAATAATCCACCACGCTTTAAACCGGATTTAATGGTCTGGGGAACATCCAATTTTTCGGTGGCACTTTCTTCTATCACACCTTTTATAGAAGCTAAAGCCGCATCAATATTGTTATCGTTTAGCGTGGAATCTCTGTCAATCGGGAAATAATTCTTATCGCCCATCACTTTCCGGGCCATCTTCCCTCCTCCTTGTCCGCCTAAACGAATTCCATTCTTTGCAGCTCCACCGTGACCATAAGGAGAAATTCCACCGGTTCCAATCCAGTGACTACCGCCACCATGACGAGTTTTTTGCTGCTCCCTAACCTTTTCCATTCTTTCTAGCAATTCCTCAAGCGATAATTCAGAATAGTCCGCCATCTTATCCAGCTTTCGACTTGGAATATCATCATCCTCATTAATTGGGTCAGTATCTTCCTGATCTGGATCATCCTTGTCCCAGATCTCCTTACCGGAAACCACTTCTTTTATGTCATAACTCGTTAAATGAACATCATCTAAAAAAGTATTAACCAACTCTTCATCCGTTATATCTCGATCTGCTTCTTCTACATAATCGGTTTTCCATTTTTGAAAGGTCTCCGAGCGCAAAATGGCATCTTCAAGAGTTTGTCCTGGCTTAATAGGAATATGCAGAAAATAAGCATAATAAGCTTTGGTGAAAGGTCCTATATCAGCAGGTTCCTTAACTATTATTCCCTTGAGAACATTATAAATATCGCCCAAGGTCTTTACCAGCCCTTTGTGCATAGCTTTTCTGAGTAAAAGCAATGTGCGGACATCTGCTTTTAGGCCGTGTTCTCTGAAATGTTCGGGTAAAGAGCTAAGCATTATTTATTCAATCAATTATCAATTCAAATTCGCCCCAAAGCTTTCATCAGCACCTATCATTCTCCCCACTCTTTCCATATCAGCTTGGGTTTTTATTAAAGCGCCAATTCCTTCCAAACCCGCAATTTTCTTTACGGCTTCTGCTGGTGAAATTTCACTCATGTATTTTAACCAATTCAAAATCTCACGGGTGGTGGGTGCTCTCTCCAGGCCTAATCTTCTCAAATGATAAAATACATCTAAAGCAACTCGAACCACTTTTTCATCCATTTTAGGATGATGTTTATCAATTATTTTTCCCATGGTCACTTGATCAGGAAAATCGATATAGTGATAAATACATCTTCCTTTAAAGGCAGTTGGTAATTCCTGTTCACGATTGGAAGTAATCACGATAGCTGGCATATCTTCTTCCGAAACTTCAATCACCTCACCTGATTCTGGCATAATAAATTTTCTATGACTTAATGCATACAATAAATCATTAGGAAATTCACGAGGAGCTTTATCAATTTCATCTATCAACAAAACAGAATTGGGTTTGCTGTAAGCCACTGCAGCTGGCCCTTTCACCACATAATCATTTAAAGATTCTGGGTTACGATCGCCAGTTGTCAGTTTACTGTCCAATCCTTTCTCTTCCCGTTGTGCATTCAAGATTTCTATTTGAGAATCACGTAAATATTTTACATGATCAAAGCGAGCCACAAACTGCTCCACATTACTTTTTGAGCCAACAGGATAAACTTCTAAGTCTAATCCTCTGTCTTTTGCATAATGAATAGGTAATTCTGTTTTCCCCGTGCCGGGCTCTCCTTCAATAAGAAGCGGCATTCCTAAAATTCTTGCCATGTGAAAAGCCTGCGCCAAAGCGGGGTCGCATAAATATTTTTCGGATCCTGTCCAATGAGATGTTTCTGCCATAATGTTTAAAACTGACTGAAGTGATTATAGTTCCAAAATAAAAAGCCAAAATTGAAATTAATTGTTTGGACTTGCAAGGATTCAAGTGTTGAGGTGATGAGGTTTTTATGTGTTTTGGTGGCTATTTTTTCAGACCGATTCTTACAAAACCCAGTTCATCTTCCATATTTAAGTGAAAATGGACTTTGCCATCCTTTACAAATAGAGGTTCGGCATAATTATCGAATGTCATGATTTCTTTTTCACCTTCTAAATTAAGATCTTGATCATATACCATCATGGAGACTTCCCAAGTCGGCTCATCACTTCCTTCAGCATATACTGCTTGATTTGAAAAACGATAAAATTTATTTTCCTTTTCATCAAATAAAAATCGAGTAAAGGATACCTCTTTATTCATGTCAAATACCATTTGAACAACTTCCTCCCGCGATTCAGATTTTTTCTTGTAAGCCTTTTCCTTTCCTTCTGGAATTAACTTATGTTTAAATGTCTTGTACTCTAAATTATCTGATTTGTAAATATAAAGATCGTTAAAATGGTTATTTGAAATCAGAATACTATCTCCTAGGAAAGCAATATAAATTTTAGGATTTACACTTGTCAAATAAGTTTCATTGCGATGCAAAACAATTTTATAGTTTTCCAGCCTCTGAAATTTTGGTAAAGGAATGCTTTTCTTCTTTTCTTCCTCTATATCCAAAATGAACATCATAGCTTTATATTTATCAAAACCAAAATGAATACCTGCTAATTCTGTACCCTTACCATTTACATTTACCAGCTCGAAGCTTTCTGATTCATCTAAATCTTTAATTATCCATTCTTCTTCAAAATCTACTTTTTTGAATAAATTGCCTTCCAAATCATGAATTTTAAATGAGGTATTATCTTCAAAACCAAATAGGTTATTTGGTAAAGGCTTCGTTGAAAACAAATAATTCGATTGTAAACCTTTAGGTCCCTCCTTTTCAAAATAGACTTTATTCTCAAGTTGATAATTTTCTAAATCAATAATTTCCAGAGCATAATTTTTTCGATCCCAATTATAAAACTTCATTTTATCATTAGAAATAGCCGGATTCTGAATATCAGCACCCGCCATTATAATTTCTTTTCCAGGATCAACTTGAATGGTATCTATTGAGACTTCAAAATCAGAATAGGATGATTCTATTTCATTCACGTTTCCACATGATGACAATATACTAGACAAGAAAATGATTAAAAGTATAGTTCTCATAAATAAGCTAAGAATAAATCAAGTATCAAACCGGACTTTTCAAATTAAGTTACTTCAGTTTTTTTATTTTTGAATTAATTTCAAAATCATAGTTGGTAATGAAATCAATTGGGTCTAATATTTTCCCTTCAGCATTTTTTACTTCATAGTGTAAATGAGGGGCTGTCGCTTCTCCGGTCATCCCAGCTTTTGCTATAACTTCTCCTTTTTTAATAACATCTCCCTTACTAACCATTATTTCTGACAAATAAGTATATGATGTTGAATAATGTCCAGCATGATCAATAATTACATTATTACCATAACGTCCCATTTCACCTGCCTCTTTTACTACACCATCTGCGGTAGCAATTACTAAATCACCTACTGATGCCTTTAAATCAAGTCCACTATGAAATACCGTGTCTTTTGTAATGGGATGAACCCTTTTCCCTATACCAGTGTGATACATAGTTTTATCGGCTTCTTTCAAAGGTAGAATTGAAGGGGTGTTTGAATTTAATATAATTGAAGATGAACTTTTCTTAAAGTCAAAATCCTTAATGAAGTCAATTGGATCAAGCTCATCTTCACCAATTTCTTTTACTTGATAATGCAAATGAGGTTCGACTGATCGACCTGAAGTCCCTGCAGCTCCGATTATTTCTCCTCTTTTTACTTGATCTCCTTTTTTTACTTTAATTTCAGATAAATGGGCATAAGCAGTTTGATATATTCCATTATGCTCTAATCTAATCAGTTTGCCATATCCTCCAAACACTGAATCAACTTCTTCTACAATACCATCAGCAGTAGCCAAAACCGGATTTCCTTTGTAAGTTTTCAAGTCAATTCCCTCATGCATTCTTTCAACCTTTAAAATTGGATGCATTCTTTTGCCAAAGCCTGAGGTCAGTTTAACACCTTCTGCATCTTTAAGTGGGAAAATTGAAGGAGTAAAATTATCAGGGGAACTCAAAATATCTTCAATAACTCCTGAAACATCGGATTTCAAAGGAGCTACCGATGTTGACTTCTCCTTATTTGCAAAAGAAAAAGTGATAAGCGCAATTAAAGGTAAAATGAGTAAATAATACTTTTTCGATAGTTTTTTGTTCTTGTTGATCATTTTTATTCTAGTTTTAATAGTGTTCAATTTGAAATGATTAGCAGTTGCCAAAGCATATCTGGAATTAATCTGTTGATAGAGAATCTCTTGGTAATGAATTGGGTCTTTCTGAGTAGAAATCACTTCCTCGTCAGCCTGAAATTCATGTGTCTCTATTAAGCGATTTCTGAATAAATAGTGAAATGGATTGAACCAGAATACAGCTAAAATAAGCTCTATAAAAATTCTATCCCCTGAATGCCATTTCCTGACATGAACTAATTCATGTTTGAGTATTGTATCAAATGACAAGGATTCTAATATGTTATGAGGAATGAAAATATATCTAAAATAACTAAAAGGACTATCTATTTTACTACAAAAAATCGGAAGACCATCTTTAATAATCCTTTCTGATTTTCTTTTTAGTCTTAGCAATTGAAAATGGCTATAGATTAACTTCAATAGTAAAAGCAAACTGATAAAAGTTATACCAATAAATACCATTTCATACTTAAAATCAGCTTGATTATCGTTTTTAACAGGAATTAATTCAGTTTTACTAGTAGTCAACTCTGCTATCTCATACCAAACAGGAGTTTCAGCTTCTACAACTTCTTCAGAAAATTTATCATTGGGTATGGAAACAGAAATAAAGGGAATAAGAAAACTAAGAACTAACGCTAAGATTACATAATATCTATTTATGGCATGTCTCCCACTTTTATGAAAAACTAATATATAAATCAAATATAGGATGCCTTGAATGGCAATAACTTTAAGTAGATAGATTAATAAGGCATTCATTTGGCTTTCTTTTTAATTTCGTCATCAATCATTTTCCTGATTTCCTTTAATTCGTCCACAGATAATTCCTTTCGGGATGTAAAAAAAGAGGCAAACTGCTTGTAGGAATTATTGAAAAAATTACTTACCAATCCTTTGATGGATTGATTAGAATATTCCTCTTTGCTTACCAGCGGAAAATAATGTTTAGCCTTTCCATGTAAGTCAAATCCTATAACTCCTTTTTTCACCAATACATTTACTACGGTACTAATAGTAGTATAAGCTGGCTTGGGATCTGCATATTCATCCACTATATCTTTAAGATAAGCTTTTTTTAGCTTCCAAAGATGTTGCATTAATTGTTCTTCTGCTTTTGTTAATTCCTTCATGATACAATTATAATACTATCAATATAGTAATACAACTATTTATTAAATTATTTTACTATTTTTATAGTAATATATAATTAGAATTCCTTAATCATATTCTAAAATATTGCATTTTAATACAGAATGGCTATCAATTGGTAAGCCATTAATTAATTCCTAGCTTTGAACAAAATTTACTTGAGCAAGTTGCTTTTGTAACAATTTGCTATGCATATCGCTATTAATGGCTTTACATATTTAAGAAAATCACAATTAAGTTTATTAAAATTTAAAATCAGTTTTTAATTAACTATTAAGTTATCTATGAACAAAATTTTAAGATTAATTCTCATCATAATAATTTTAATTTCTCTACCCCAATTTATTTTAAAAGCCAAATCCTCACAAACAAATGATTCTCTGAAAGTAGAAGTGGAAGTTACTAATCCTTCCTCCTCCATCAATAATGGGGAAATTCAGTTGAATGTGAGCGGTGGAAAAGAACCTTATCAATACAGATGGTCTAATCAAAATACAGCCTTAACAGCTTCTAAAGCATCCGGACTTATAGAAGGAAAGGAATATACAGTAAGAATATCAGATGCTAATAAGCAAGTTATTGATAAAAAAATTACCATTAAGGCTGAGTCTATTACAGAGAATTTCAATGCCATTTTTGATCCAGTGGTTGTAATTATGGGCAAAGTTTTATTTTGGGATCCTTTTGCCACCATGGGATTGTATGACCCAGTTGTCAAGACGGATGAAGAAATGATCAAAACACCGGATTGGAATGCTAGAACGGATAAAACCTTTATTCTAAAAGAAAAACTAGTTGCTGACGGCAATAAGGTCAAAAAAGGAGATCCTATTGCTATTGTTTCCATAGATAAGCAAGATGCAGATACAGTGAAAGCCACCGCTGATGGAGAAATCAATTTCAATGTGGAAGAAGGTAATGTCATATTTAGTCCTGACAACACAAAAGATTTAATTGAACAAGGCGCTCAATATTTTGCCAGCATCAAATTTGATGAAGAGCAACCTCTTTTATATCCAAATGGAGATGTTCGAAAAAACAGTATTCCATTTATTGTGGTTTGGTTAATTGCAGGAGCTGCTTTCTTTACCGTTAGAATGGGATTCATCAATATCCGTGGTTTCAAGCATTCCATCGACTTAGCAAGGGGAAAACATAGTGATCCTAAAGCCCCAGGAAAAGTAACACACTTTCAAGCTTTAGCCACTGCGGTTTCCGCCACAGTAGGCTTGGGCAATATAGCAGGCGTGGCAGTAGCCGTCTCTATCGGTGGAGCTGGTGCCACATTTTGGATGATACTTGCTGGTTTCTTAGGAATGTCATCCAAATTCGTGGAATGCACACTGGGTGTAAAATACAGGGAAATAAAAGCCGATGGTAAAATTTTCGGTGGGCCAATGAATTATTTACGTTATGGTCTTGAAAAACGTAATATTAAAGGATTAGGAAAAATATTGGCAGGTGTCTTTGCCGTACTTTGTATAGGTGCTTCTTTCGGGGCAGGTAATATGTTCCAATCTAATCAATCATTCCAAATTATGGCTTCTCAATTTACCTTTTTGGAAGGCTGGGGATTTTGGTTTGGAATAGGACTAGCAGTTTTAGTAGGCGTGGTAATTATAGGAGGAATCGAAAGTATTGCTAAGGTGACTGAAAAAGTTGTCCCTATTATGGCAATCGTTTATGTTATTGCTGCTTTAATTATCATTGGAATCAATTTTGAAAATATAGGGCCAGCATTTTCAGCTATTTATAATGGAGCACTAAATTCAAGTGCACTGAAAGGTGGATTTTTAGGAGTACTAATTATTGGATTCCAAAGAGCAGCCTTTTCCAATGAGGCTGGAGTTGGATCTGCTGCCATAGCACATAGTGCTACAAAAACACATAATGCCCCTTCTGAAGGATTTGTAGGATTAATGGAGCCATTTATTGATACCGTTGTGGTTTGTACACTGACTGCATTGGTATTGATTTTCACAGGAATGCATGAGGTGCCGGATGTAACAGGTGTAAAATTAACAGCTCAGGCCTTCGGTTCTGTAATTTCTTGGTTCCCGTATGTATTGGCTATTGCCGTTTTCCTATTTGCTTTCTCTACAATGATCTCTTGGTCATATTACGGAATGAGAGGTTGGACTTATCTTTTCGGTAAAACCAACAAATCAGAATTGGCTTATAAAATCACTTTCTTGGTGTTTGTTGTTGTTGGGGCTTCTGTAAGTTTAGGAGCTGTGTTAGACTTCTCAGATATGATGATTTTAGCCATGTCTGTTCCGAATATGATTGGACTTTACATTATGTCAGGCGAAGTAAGGAAGGATTTAGCGCATTACATTGAGAAAAAGAAAAAAGGATTGCTTGGGCAGGCTGATGAAGAATGATTTTTCACTAAAATGGAATTCTTCAATAAACGGATTTAATTTATCTTTATTGGAATGTGTAATATTTAATTAAATTAGAAGTTATTTCTATTACGCTTCCAAAATTCACTAAAGTAATATGCATAGAATTAGTCAATCTCTAATATTCTCGATTTTCATATTAATTCATCTTTCATGTAAAGAGGATTTAAATATCCCACCTACTGATGAAGAGGAAAACATAGAAAATGAATATGAACAATACGGAACCCCATTTGAGGAAATACCAGAAACTCAGGATATCATTATGTATGAAGTGAATTTGAGGGCTTACAGTCCTGAAGGAGATTTACATGGTGTTATTGATAAATTGGATCATATTAAAAGCTTAGGTATAAATGTGATCTGGTTAATGCCCATTCATCCAGATGGCGAAGAAAATTCTGTAAACTCACCTTATGCTGTTCGAGACTATAAAGAAGTTGGTTCGGAATATGGTACTTTGGATGATTTAAGAAAGCTAACAGATGAAGCACATGCCAGAGGAATGGCGGTTATTATGGATTGGGTTGCAAATCACACAGCCTGGGATAATAATTGGACACAAAATAAAAGCTGGTACAGTCAAGATGCGAATGGTAACATAATTCATCCTCCCGGTACTAATTGGGAAGATGTAGCCGATTTGAATTTCGAAAATGAGGAAATGAGAACTGCCATGATAGATGCCATGAAATACTGGTTGCTAGAAGCAAATGTAGATGGCTTCCGTTGCGATTACGCAGATGGCGTTCCATTTGACTTTTGGCAAGAAGCTTGGCAAAATTTAGACTCAATTCCAGACAGGGAATTTATATATTTTGCTGAAGGTACAAGAGATGACCACTTTTCCGCAGGATTCGATTTGAATTTCAGTTGGCAATTTTATGATGCTGTAAAACAGGATTTCAATAATCAAACAGCTGGAAAAATTCTTGAAGTAGATGAAAATGAAAAATCAGAAACCCCAGAAGATAAAAGCTGGGTGAGATTTACCACAAACCATGATGAATCGGCTTGGGATGCCACTCCCATTAGTTTGTT
The DNA here is from genome assembly GCA_051747245.1 of Bacteroidota bacterium. GTDB lineage: Bacteria > Bacteroidota > Bacteroidia > Cytophagales > Cyclobacteriaceae > Marivirga. Next base: position 4,591 of record JBNJFX010000037.1, on the reverse strand, counting down.
CAATGGAACTGAGGGAGCATTGGCTGCATCAGTAGCTACAATATTTACAGGTGGAGTTCCTTTGATCTACAGTAGCCAAGAAGTGGGCACAACCAATACTGTTCCGTTTTTTACCAACTCTACCATTAATTGGGATAACAATCCTGAAATGTTAAGAGTTTATCAGGAAATATTACAGTTTTATGCTAATTCAGCAGTAGCAAGAAAAGGAGAAAACACAGTATTTCCTCATAATGATGTATTGTGTTTTAAAAAATCATTGAATAATGAGGATATATTTGTAATTGTTAATTTAACTAATAATTCAGTCAACTTCACGCTTCCAACTGAAATTGCAGGTTTTGAAGGAACTAGTCTTTTTAGTGGAGGTACCTTTACATTAGGTGAATTATTAATACTATCGCCTTATCAATTTTATATTCTACAACCAATTTGAAATGGATTTATCATACTGACCCCAGCGACAAATATCGCTATACTTTGGGTAAACCAAGTAATAGAACTTTAATCTGTTTAGGTGTAAATCCTAGTCAGGCTCGTCCAGGGCAATATGACGGTACCGTTTCTTCAGTGGAAAGAATATCGCTCCATAATAATTATGATGGTTGGATCATGATCAATCTTTATCCGCAACGAGCTACCTCACCCTCAATGATTCATCATAAAATCGAAAAAGAATATCATGAGGAAAACCTCGAAATCATAGAATCACTATTTGAAGAAAGTGATCCAATCATATGGGCAGCTTGGGGTAATTTAATTGATTCCAGACTTTTTTTGAGACATTGCCTATCAGATATTTTTAATATAAGCCAGTTTTATGATTGTCAGTGGCTTTCTGCTGGAGAACCCTTAAAAGCAGGGCATCCTAGACATCCTCTTTATCTTAAAAAGACAACAGAATTATCTGCTTTTGATATGGAGAGTTATATGGAAACAGTCATTCAACCTGAGGATGATAAATCTTAGCAGCATTTTTATAAATCTCTTCTTTATCCAAGGTCATAGGCTTTAACTCCTTGTTTACAAACATCTCCATCTGATCTGTATAATGCGGGCTTTCAGGCTTAGAAGAAGTTCCATACGGCATAATAGATTCTAATTTCGGTAATCCTTCTCCAAAACGGGCTAATAAAATATAGGACTCGCCAACATAGGTTTTTTCTTTAAGCCCCTCTCCCATTTTTTTAGTGTACATGGGCGCAATGACATCAGGCAATCCATCAATTGGCTTTTCCTTTTCCCCTCTCTTATGCACTTGTAATTTCATTAAGGGCACTTCAATAGTTCCAAATTCATCCATTAACTGATTCTTTGATTCCTTTACAATTTCTATTGCTGTGGTGCTATCAATAGAATTTCCTTTTGCATTATTGATCAAAACTTTCATCAATCCCGCACCTATGCTTTCCTTTTCTGCTTTTCTATCCCAGTTCTGAAGGATTTTCAAATACTCTTCAATTTCAGGATAGACTTTAGGCTTCATTTCAAAAATGATATTGATATCTTCCTCAAATTGAAATTGATCTGGATATTGAATATCAAATTTTATTCTTTTAAAATCTTCATAACTCAATTTCTCTACTTGTCTTATTAAATTTTGAAAACGAATGCTTCTATTATTATCTTTTAATGAAAATCCCATTTCCGATGGGAAATCCAAGGAATCAAGATTTTCTTCATGAGCAGTAGCATTAAAAGGCGTGTTATTCGAATTAAATAAATAGCCTGCCGCTGGATCCGTGTATTGAGGCAATTCATTAAAAGCGTGATATTTTTTCCATTGCGTTGCCGAAGTATCGCCAGGTAGAACATTTTTCCAATTAAAGTCGGGATTTCGAATTGGTAACCTTGCATTACTCACATAAAATATATGGTGGTCTTTATCGGCATAAACTATATTGAAATCAGGCAGATAAAGCTGGGAAACCACATTTTTAAACTCCTTCATATTTTTTGTTTTAGTCATTTCATACCATTGTTGAATAGCTTTCAAATCCTGATTGGCAGCAAAACTTAATGCAAAAAAACCATTATCATTTTTTAAGGTTGGGCCATAAACACTTTGGTAATAAGTTTTAGACAATGGAATTGGGATTCCTAAAATCTTGACTTTCAATTTGGCTTTACGTTTATCTAGTTCTAAAACTTCTCCATCAAAAAAGTAATGTTCCTTTTTATCAGGATGCATGCGTAATTGATATACATCCATTTTATCTGGGTGATTAACCGTATGTGCCCATCCCAAATATTCATTCACTCCATGGAAAATAGTAGGACTTCCCGGGAATAATGACCCCAGCATATTCCAGCCTTCTTCACTGTTCAAATGGACTTCATACCAGCTGGAAGGCCCTTCAAATGGCTGGTGGGAATTTACAGCTAAAAAACTTTCTCCTGTGATGGTTTTGTTCTTGCTAATGGCAATTCCATTAGAACCAATCCCCACATAAGGATTATTAAATGATTTATTGGCTACAATGTCACCCACCATTTTATCTGCACCACTCATGGCGGATAGTGATAGAACAAAAGCTGTGAGCATATCAACTTCAGTTACTGGAAATATTTTCCGATGCAGAACTTCATTTTTATGATGAATTGCATAGGAATTAATACCTTGAATATAGCCATCTAAAAGAGCCATAAACTCAGGAGATAATTCATTCTTCTTTTCTTTAACAACCTCAGGAGCTCCAATAAATTGGGTAAAGAAATCAATTCCAGCTCCCTCTTTACCAAACTGCCTTCCAGCCATTAATTTTCCAGCTAGCAGGGTCGATTGAATGGTTTTAAAATCATCTTCCGCATGTGCCCAAGCTAATCCATAAGCTACTTCAGCATCTTTCTCAGCATAAATATGGGCTACTCCCCATTGATCACGGACTATATCAATATTTTCAGGAGAGATTTGAGCTGAAACTGAAAAGAAATTTAAAGTAAAGAAAAGGGAAATAATATATTTCATTTTGAGTTTATGATAATCTGAAGGTTAAAACATTAAATTTATCAAGTAAAATTTAATCTGAGTATAATTTCTCATAATATTGTAATCGTAAAACCTATTTTTGTTTTCAATTCTTAAATAACATGATTAAATACAATCCTAAAAACTGGTTTGGTCTAATTTTTCACTCCTATAGCCGGCAAGTAGTTAGAACTCTATTCCCGTTTTTAACATTAATGGCTGCCTATACTGCAATTATTACATTTCTATTGGAGGATTATTTTCAATTAGAATTTAACAGCACAACTGTAGTTCATTCACTTTTAGGTATTGTCCTGGGATTATTTTTGGTTTTTAGAGTAAATTCGGCTTATGACCGATGGTATGAAGGAAGAAAATTATGGGGATTATTGCTTAACAACTCTAGAAACCTGGCTTCCAAACTCAATGCTTTTATCTCTAAAGATAATGAAACAGACAGGGCATTTTTTCAAGAAATGATTCCAGCATTTGCTTTTGCGATGAAAGACCATTTGCGGAAAGGTTCAAAAATTATGCACTTAAAAATCACCAATAAAGAAATTAGTAAGAAATTGGAAAATAAGGAGCATATTCCAAATGCTGTTACAGGATTACTTTATGAAAAATTAAATCAACTACTTGGTGAAGGAAAGCTAAACTCACATCAATTCTTTGTATTAGATAAAGAAATGAAGGAGTTTTCTGATATTTTAGGCGGTTGCGAAAGAATAAAAAACACGCCTATTCCCTATTCCTACAGCATGTTTATCAAAAAATTTATTTTCACTTATACCGTTACACTACCTTTGGCTTTTATTACCGAGTTTCATTATATAACTATTCCAATTGTGATATTTATCTTCTTTATTCTAGTTAGTGTGGAATTGATAGCAGAGGAAATAGAAGAGCCATTTGGAGGCGATACTAATGATTTACCTACTCAGGAGTTATCAGAGAAGATTGAGAAAAATGTAAAGGAGCTGTTTAATTAATCCTTGCCTATAAACGAAATCACTTAATTCTGCAAGAATTCTATAATTGTTATACTAAGTTTGTCATTTGACAGAATTAATCACTACTACAATATGCAAATAAACCAAAAAATCATCTTCCCTATTATGGGTGAATGGCTTGACTTAGAAAACAGTATACAATTAGATTTCTCCAATCAAAATGCTGATTTATTAAAGCTTGACTTACAATCAACCCAGAATTTCAATGATTACATATTTGGTTATTTAAAGCAAAAAGCTAAGAAATATGGTCATGGTGGTTACTTGGAAAACCGAATGATTTATCAAAGAAGCACGCATTTCCAACAAGGCGAATCACGTTGTATGCACTTGGGAGTTGATGTTTGGTGTGAAGCTTTTCACCCACTCTATGCCCCACTAGATGCCAAAGTCCACAGCTTTGCCGACAATAATAATTTTGGTGATTATGGTCCTACCATTATTCTGGAACATGAGTTAAATAATGAGAAATTCTTCACACTTTACGGTCATTTAAGCCTAGCTAGTTTAGAAAAACTTGCCATAGGTGATGAAATTAAAAAAGGCGAAAAATTCAGTGAATTGGGTCCGTTTCCTGAGAATGGAGACTGGCCACCGCATCTTCATTTCC
>JBNJFX010000036.1:0-51499 GCA_051747245.1 Bacteroidota bacterium | reverse complement strand
CGGCTTATGTGTTTGAACCGTGGCTACTTCTCAAAGTACTATAATAGTATTCAAGCGGTTTGCTATCTTGTCGTACATTCATTCAAAGAACTTTTGCTCCCCTTTACGGCCCATTCAACCGTCACGCTCTTTCTATTCTCGTAAGGCGCGACACCTTGAACGAAGCCGGGTCGCTTCGTGATCATACCCCTTTCGCAAGGCATAAAATCTTTTTGTTGTTTAATCCGGAAACTTTCTTTCCGGACTGTTTTTGCTTTTCGTTATTTCCGAAAGCGGATGCAAAGATAAGCGGTTTGTTTCCTGTTTTCCAAAATAAATTTGAAAAAGTTTTGTTTTATTTTTTGGGTTCCTTCAAGCTCTCAAAGCCCGTTTTCTCTCCCTAAAAAACACCCGCACCATGTCTGTTTTCTCTTTTCCGTCTCGCGCTTTCCGTGATTGGGAGTGCAAAGGTAAAACAAGTTTTTAATTCCGCAATGCCTTTTTGAAAATTAATTTGAAAAAGTTTTTTACCCTCTTTCTTCTTTCAAGGGATTGCACTTCCTCGCCCCGCTCCCATGCCTTCAACTCCTTTTCCCCTCACGCTTTCCGTATTGGGAGTGCAAAGGTAAACCCTTTTTATTGGGATACAATAGGTGATAGGGAAATAAATTGAAATAATTTCAACAGATTACACTAAGAAATTTATTATCAGTACCTTATGAGGAAATTATTTTTTTGGAGCTTTATAAATCGGTACTGTACTGCATGGTTCACCATACATTATTGTACTCACATAGGGCATCATCTTATTGGTGATTTCTGTAAAAGCAAACTCAGGATGCGACAAATCACTGCAACCCTTTATTACAACTTTAGCATTTTGAAACTGATTATAGTCAATTTCATTTAGCTTTAATCTTAAAACCTCTTTTTCTAAATCTCTTTTTTCACCTTGAACAATAAGCATAGCTTTAGATGAAAGCTTACTTACTAGTAACATGTAAGCCCAATTAGGAATTATAGCATCAGTACTGCAAGTTAAATTCACATAGCAGTCATCATATTGATCCCAATCATGTTCCTTAACAAAGGAACGAAAGTCTTTCTCTCTTAAAACTAATCCTTGAAAAAGATTTTCTTTCAAATCAATAGTTTTTCTTTCCGTTGTCTTATCAACTATCTCCTCTAAGTCAAATGAAACTAAGGGACTTTTCTTTACTCTATTAACTATCTGCTCTTCCATCACTATTCTTTTAAAATAATCTCAGCTTCTCAACGATTTAAATTCAAAAATGATTTCTTTTTTGATTTAGGGGAATAAAATTCTTTCCCGTAATTAGGTTCAAAATAAGCCAAATCCTCAAATTGTTCATTTATAAACTTTTTAAAAGCTATTTCGCCATAATATTGAGCGGAAGGATTAACATTATCTATCCAAATAAATTTTTCAGATTGGTTTTTTAATATCCCCCAAGCTTTTTCAGCACCATTTCCAAATAGGAATATCTTCTCATACCTAGCCACATAATTTAGAAATGAATTATTCTCCAAGATCAAGTTTGATATTTTTTCCACTTCTACCAAATTTCCTTCAGAAACTTTATAGAATACCTCCATCCTGCGAGCATCCAACATTGGGATGTATATTGACTTATCATCCTTATGGAAATTCAAGACCTGAGTAGTCATACTATCTAAAGAGGAAATAGAAATTAAAGGGATTTCGAGGGCGTAACACAACCCTTTTGCAGTACTTAAGCCAATTCTTAAGCCTGTATAGGAGCCCGGCCCTGAAGAGACTGCAATTGAATTTATATCTGTCATCTTCAAGTCGCAATGCTTAAGCAATTGTTCAATAAGAGGATTTAAAGAATTGGAATGAGACTTCTCTAAATAAAGATCTGCATTTGCCAATAATTTTCCATCGCTATGAATGGCAACAGAACAAATGGGCGTTGAAGTTTCAATACTTAGAATATAGCTCATAACAATTCTATCATTTTTTTAATGATCACTAAAATTATAAAAATTGAAAACAGATAACTAACTGCCGAGGCTTTCATTTTTCTGCTTAATTTCACTCCCCATCTTGCGGTTAATAATGTACCAATTATTAATGGGCCCGTAACCTGAAATAGGATGTAACCTGTATGGTTTATTTTAATGTTTTGCATCGGGACTTGAAAAAGATTAAATATTACCATAGCAAGGGAAGTAATAGTAATGACTCCCAAGGAAATCGCTTTGGCTTTTTTTACGCCCATCTTAAAACCTTGATTCAAAAAGGGGATGATAATGATACCTCCACCTAAACCCGTTAAGGAAGCTGTTAAACCAGCAGAAATTCCTGTGAAACTCAACAATCTTTTCGTTCTCTCATTTTTCTCTTTAAAATCTAATTGCTTTTTAGCGTTGGATAAAGTAGAGAAGAGCATGGCTCCCAATAAAAATATTACCACTATATTAAATACCTCTTTAGAATAGAAGGGTGTATTCACAATAAATTTCAATGATAATAATCCAGCTATGATAGAGGATATACTTATAATTAAGATATGCTTTGGGTAAAACTCTCCATGCTTGAAATGATTATAAGTAGCAAAAAGCCCTGCGAAAAAAGTCCCAAAAAGGGAATTAGCAATTGTAAATTGAGCAATTTCCTGATAAGGAATCCCTATAAACTGAAATGCAATAGGGAGAATCACGATATATACAATTCCACCTCCTACGCCTAAAAGACCAGATATTAGCCCTCCTACCAAGCCTGCTAAAAATAATAAAAAGTAAAAATCCATTATCTGCCAGCCTGAAGAAGGTTTCTGTATTGATCTTCATTATTCAAAAGCTTGATCGCCTCATCTACTTCTTCATCGTTTTCGAATGAGGATTCAATCATTCCTTGTCTTTTATGGTAACGGGAAATGATCTCTTCTTTTATTGCCCGTTTAATTTCAGATTGAAAAATTTTTAAATCCTCTTTTTTATGAGCATCTATTTCTTTTTCCAGTGCTTCTATTTCTTTTTCCAGAAACTCGAAATATTTGTCACTATCAGCAGTTTCTCTTAGCTCTTTAATGGTTTTTTCTGTGGCAGTGGTATAACTATAATCCTTTCCAGACACCCATTTTGTGAATCTATCATATAAATCATCTGATATTACGAATTCACTAGGGTCAGGATTTAAATCAACATTTTCGTAATAATATTCCGTTGCAAAATCAAAAATAAATCCTTTCTTGATTAGTTGAATGGTGATAGGTGCATAGCCTTTATTTTCCACAGCATAATCTGGAGAAACTCCTCCTCCATCATAGACCATTCTTCCGGCTTTAGTTTTAAATTCAGTTTTTAATGAATCAGGAATCTTACCAATACTTCCATCCTCATTTCTGTGACTATAGTCAATTGCCTGGATACTCCTACCGCTAGGAATATAATATTTAGCGGTGGTTATTTTCAATTGGCTATTATAGCTTAAGGAGCGAGTGGCTTGCACCAAGCCTTTTCCATAACTTTTTTGTCCTACTAACACTCCCCTATCATAATCTTGCATAACTCCTGCTACAATTTCAGAAGCAGAAGCACTATTATTACTAATCAAAACAGCTATAGGAATATTTACATCCACTGGATTTTTATTAGCAGTATAGGTTTTATTCCATTCTTCAATTTTGCCTTTTGTACTTACCACTTCCAATCCTTTAGGGATAAAAACATTTGATACTTCGATGGATTCATTTAGTAATCCCCCCGGATTCCCCCTTAAATCTAAAATCACTTTTTTGGCTCCTTTTCCTTTTAATTCAACCAGTGCAGATCGTACTGAAGAGCCAGCCCCACTTGAGAATTCTGTTAATCTAATGTAGGCTATGTCCTCCGCAATCAATCCGTAATAAGGTACACTTTCAATATTGATAGTTTCTCTACTAATATTGAATTTCAGTGGCTTTCTAGTCCCTTTTCTTTTGATTTTCACATCAACTGCTGTCCCAATCTGTCCTTTCAAGAGCTTGTTAATCTCATCTGTGGAATAATTTTCAATCGGATTATTATTAATTTCAAGAAGTTCATCACCAATTTTCAAACCAGAGGTTTCAGCTGGGGCACCTTCATAAATCATCATCACCACATGACGATCTTCAATTTTACCCATAGTAGTTCCAATCCCAGCATATTGACCAGTGGACATTATGCGATAATCCTCAATCCTATCTTCAGGAATAAAGTTGGTATAGGGATCTAAAGATTCCAACATGGCTTCAATACCTATTTCCATTATATCGGTTGGATTGATCTCATCTACATAATAAGTATTAAGCTCTTTATATAAGGTGGTGAAAACATCCAGGTTTTTAATGATTTCAAAATACCTATCGTTCTTCTTTACTTGAAATGACACTAAGCCTATTAAACCAATAGCGATTAGTGTTATTATTATTTTATTTGAAAGCTTCATGTACAGTTATTTACTTAATATTTTTACGGTTATATAACTAGATTTCATTTTTCAAGCCGACACCTACCCAGCTCAACCAACACCCCTGTAGTCCCCGCCAGCTGGCGGGGACAGTCGCACAGATTTACATCTGTAGAAAAACTTAAGCTTTGTCACTATTTTCTACAGTTTCTAAAATTCGGTTATTAAACTACGAATTCTTGATGCAAACGCTCTAAAGTCTTTTTTAGTTTTTTTGTTAAGGCAGCAGAGGGCATCTTTTTATCAGAGGTGTAAATATAAGCAATCCTTAAACTTTTATTAAGTTTTTCAGGATCAATCAAATTTTTGTGATGGCGGTAGGCTTCTCTTACTTGTCTTTTGATGAAATTTCGGTCTGGAGCTTTTTTAAATTTCCTTTTGGGAACGGAAATCAATAATTGCTGAGGTTTGATTTTGGAATCAAGAGGCTCAGCAATATAAATGACCTTAAATGGGTACAAATAAAAAGAGGAGCCTTTTTCAAAAAGCTCCTGAATATCATTTCTGTGATGTAAGCGCTCAGTTTTCTTAAAAGAAAAATCGTTATTGTCCGAGATTACAGACATGCGCTTATTTGCATAGAAGGATTATTTTCTATGCTTACCTTTTTCGTCTGAAACAGTTAATTTGTGACGACCTTTCGCTCTTCTTCTCGCCAAAACGTTTCTCCCATTAACAGATTCCATTCTAGCTTTGAATCCATGCTTGTTCTTTCTTTTCCTTTGAGAAGGCTGAAATGTACGTTTCATATCTTTATATTTTAAATTTCTCTTGTTCTTTTATTATAAGGGCTGCAAAGATAAGCAGTTAATTTCTTTTCGCAAAATTGTTTTTCAAAATACTATAAGAATATCTCGTTTTATATCTCCTTATAAATCATCAACTTTACAACACAAATGTAAGTCGATTAATTTAATATATTGATAATGATTCATTATAGATTATCACAAAAGTTCCCACACGATTCTTTTCTACAAGTAGAAATATTGATTAAGCCTTCAAAAGCTGATTTTGAAATGAAACTTCCTGACTGGAGACCAGGCAGATATCAGTTAGGTAACTTTTCAAAATACTTAAGAAATTTTAAAGCATTTGATCAAAACGGGAAGCCATTAAATTCTAGAAAGACTAATAAAAATACTTGGTTGATCCAATGCGAAGAGAAATCTTGCATCATTCGATATGAAATATACACTTCTGTTATTGATGGAGGCAGCACTTTTGTAGATGAGGAGCATTGGTATTTGAATTTTATTAACTGCATGCTTTATCAGCCAAATGAAATGTATCAAGTTCATAAAGTACAACTTGATATCCCTAATGATTGGACAATTGCCTGTGGATTGAAAAAAGAAGGTGATGAATTAGTAGCTGGGAGTTATTATGAGTTGGTTGATAGTCCTGCCCTAGCCAGTAAACATCTACAGCATTTAGAATACAAAGTACATGAAACAAATTTCCATTTATGGTTTAGAGGAAAAGCAGATTTAAAAAACAAAGATCAGATTTTAGATGATTTCCAAAAATTCACTGCCTTTCAGATGGGAACTATGGGGGAATTTGAAAGTGAAGACTATCACTTTTTATTTCAAATACCAGACGAAAAAGGCTACCATGGAGTGGAGCATTTAAATAGCACTTGTATAGTTTTAGGCCCTGCTAAGGATTTTAATACGGAGAGTTTTTACAATAACTTTTTAGGAATTAGCTCGCATGAATTGTTTCATTATTGGAACATCATTCGAATCAGACCTGAAGAAATGTATCCTTATGATTTTGAAAAAGAAAATTACTTTACCACAGGATATGTAGCAGAGGGCGTGACCACCTACTATGGAGATTTATTCCTTGTCAGAAGTGGGGTAAAAGATTTGGATTGGTATATGGATGAAATAAATATGCTTTTCAAGCGTCATTTTGAGAATTACGGGAGATTTAACACTTCTGTAGCAGAATCATCCTGGGATTTGTGGCTGGATGGATATGAAGCTGGAATTCCCCATCGGAAAGTTTCTATTTATGTGAAAGGAGCTTTAATTGCTTTGATATTAGATCTAAAAATCATTTTGGAGACAAAAGGGAAAAAATGTCTGGATGATGTCATGAGAAAATTGTGGACTGATTTCTATAAAAAGGATAAAGGCTATAGCCCAGAAGATTATTTGAAAACAGCCGAAAAAGTAATTGGTCAAGATTTAACTGAATATTCCAATAAATTCATAACAGGGTGTGAGCCAGTTGAAAATGAACTGAATGGATTGTTGAATAAATTCGGTTTTGAAATGGAATTGAAGCCAAATGAAAATCCATTCTCACATTATTTTGGTTTAAAAATAAATGAAGGAACAGTAGTCGGGATTGCTCCTGCTAGTCCAGCTGAAAAAGCATTTCGAATTGGAGATAAATTAATAAGTATTGATAAGCAGAAATTAGAGAAAATGGAGGATGCATTTCAAATAGAAGAAGATACATCTTATAACTTTCAATTTTTCAGGAACAATAATTTGAGAGAGGTCACTATTAAAACTGAAAAAGGCGGGTATTACACTCGATATATCCTAAAAGAAAATCTTGATAGAACTGATGCTGAAAAATTAATGAGAAATAAGTGGTTAAATGTTGATTGAAATACAAAAGGGTAGGAAAAGCGGAAGGCAGCTGTTTTTCTCGGTAGCATTAAAAAAGTCCACCTTATTGGTTTAAAGGTACTTTTCAATATTTAGTGGTGTTCCAGAGAGCACAATTATGCATTAAATTGCTGATTTTTGCATTTTAATTCTAGCTTAACCATTCTTACTTTTTCCATTGATGAAAAAGTAAGCAAAAAATCTAGGTAAAATGAAGCTACTTCCCGCAAATGCCAGCGCTGGCCCGCCATTTTACCCTCCATCCCACTTTTTCGCTTAAGGCGAAAGTTGGGGAGTTAGCTATTAATATACTGACCAAATAAATTCAATCTTATTATTCCCTACATAAATCAGATTTAACTTATTTCTATATACTTTTAAATTATTTGTTCTTTGGATAGCTATGGTGTCACCGCGAGGAAAGCAGGAAAAGTATAGTATTCAATTTTTCAGGAATAAAAAATTGCTTCAAGCTATAATACAACTGAATCTGAAAAATTGATGAGAAAAAGTGGTTAAATGTTGATTGAAATACAAAAGGGTAGGAAAAGCGAAAGGCAGCTCCCCAGCTGCCTTTCTATTTCAACCAAAACCTTACAAAGTCATTGACTTGTATAAGATGTTTCAAATGTAAAATGAATTTTTCAAAACGTCAAGACCTGAAAAGAATTTTTTTTAGATTATTAGAAAATTAATATTATTAAACTACTTTTCTAATTAAAATACAAAATATTTCTTGTTACAACATGCATTTATTGTTTACAATTTACTAATTGAAACAGAAATGAAATTATAATTCTAGTTTTTTTATACTAAAAAAGCCCGGAGTTTTCCAGGCTTTAAATTTAAATTAACTATTCAATCTTATTTATTAAAACTCATAAGCTTGTTTCTCTAAAACATGATCTGCGATTGATCTTCTTACCTCTTTTAAGTTTATAGGATCGATCTTAGTGAATCTCTTCAATCCCAATAACATCATACGTTGCTCATCGCCTTCAGCAAATGCAAAGATTGCTTCTTTACCCGCTTTATTAGAAATTTCAACTGCTCTATGCATATAAAGCTTTGTCATATTGATTTGTTGCTTGCAAGCTTCCTCTCCTTTGATACCTACCAATTTCTCCGTTCTCAATAAAGCAGATTCAGCAGCATAAACCTCAATCAACATATCAGCTAAATTCATTAAAATTTCCTGCTCTTCAGAAAGTTTTTGCATGTATTTTTGAACGGCAGCACCGGAAATCATCAAGCCTGCTTTTTTCAAATTCGCTAAAACTTTTTTCTCTTTAGCAAATAAAGAATCATCTTCATCTGCTCCAAAATCTGGAATAGAAGTCAATTCTTTTTGCACATTCATAGCAGGCGTCATCAAATCAAGTTTACCTTTCATGGCACGCTTCAACAACATGTCGATGGTTAACATGCGGTTAATTTCATTTGTACCTTCGAAAATTCTGTTGATTCGAGCATCACGGTAAGCTCTGTCCATAGGTGCATCAGCTGAAAAGCCCATTCCACCATAAGTTTGAACACCTTCATCTACCACATAATCCAAAGTTTCAGAACCATGTACCTTCAAGATTGCACATTCAATCGCAAATTCTTCAACTGATTTTAATTTAGCCTCAGCTTCTGGCATGCCGCCTGCCACTAAATCATCATAGGCATCGTCAATATTTTGACCTGCTCTATAAGCAGCAGATTCTGAAGCATAAGTTCTAGCTGCCATCTCAGCTAATTTGTGTTTGATAGCACCAAAGTTACCAATAGAAGTTCCAAACTGCTTTCTTTCATTTGCATACTGTGATGCATTTCCTAAGATACTCTTACAAGCACCAATGGTTGAAGCTGCTAATTTAATTCTACCGATGTTTAGAATATTCACCGCTATTTTAAAACCATTTTCTCTTTCAGAAAGCATATTTTCAACCGGTACTTTACAATCATTGAAAAATACCTGACGAGTAGAAGATCCTTTGATTCCCATTTTGGCTTCTTCTTCATTCATGGTTACCCCACCAAAATCTTTCTCGATAATGAAAGCAGAAAGGTTTTTGTCATCATCAATTTTGGCAAATACGATGAAGATGTCTGCGAAACCACCATTAGTGATCCACATTTTCTGACCATTGACAATGTAGTGCTTTTTATCTTCCGTTAAAACTGCTTTAGTTTTAGCTGCATTAGCATCAGAACCAGAATCCGGCTCAGTTAAGCAATAAGAAGCTTTCCACTCACCGGTCGCTAATTTTGGTAAGTATTTCTTCTTTTGCTCATCAGTTCCATAAAAAAGGATTGGCAAAGTACCAATACCGGTATGAGCAGATAAAGCAACGGCAAAGGAATGCCCTGCTCCAATTACCTCAGCCACTAGCATGGAAGTATTGAAATCCATGCCAAATCCACCATATTCTTCCGGAACTGAAGTTCCTAAAAGACCTAATTCACCTGATTTATCCAGTAATTCCGGCATTATATCAGGATTGCTTTTAACATCATCGATTTCATCCAAACGAGGATAAACCTCCTGATCTAAGAAATCTTTACAAGTTTGAGCAATCATTTTTTGCTCCTCCGTCCACTCTTCCGGAGTGAAAACTGCCTGAGCTGGTGTTTCTTCAATCAAAAAAGCACCGCCCTTTGCTGTGAATTTTTTTTCTTTTGTACTCATGTTATTAGTATTTAATATCTGGTATCAAGTATCTAGATTTTCGTTTCAGATATTTGATACTAAATGGGTTTATGATTATTTATTTTATTTTCAATAGATTAAGAATATCAAGTGCTAGTAAAATACTAGCTACTTGATACTCTATACTGATTCTACATCATTTCATATATTCCGGCAATACCTTGACCACCACCTATACATGCGGTAACCATACCGTATTTTCCATTGGTTCTTTTCAATTCATTCAATACCTGAACTGAAAGTTTTGCTCCAGAACAACCTAATGGGTGACCTAATGCAATGGCTCCACCATTTACATTTAATTTACTTTGATCGATATCCAATTCACGAATTACAGCTAAAGACTGAGCCGCAAAAGCTTCATTTAATTCGATTAAATCTATGTCATTCAGTTTCAAGCCAGCACTTTTTAATGCTTTTGGCACTGCTTCTACCGGACCAATACCCATAATTCTAGGTTCGACTCCTGCCACCCCGAAACCTACCATTCTGGCAATCGGCTTCACATTCAATTCTTTCACCATTCTTTCTGACATTACCATTGTAAATGAAGCTCCGTCATTCGTAGGGGAAGAATTACCGGCAGTAACTGATCCACCTTGAGCAAATACAGGCTTCAATTTTCCTAAAAGGTCAGTATTAGTTCCAGCTCTCGGTCCTTCGTCTTTATCTACTGTAAAGTCACGAGTCTTCTTTTTGCCGTCTTCCACATAAGTTTCCTTCACATTGATGGGCACGATTTCATCATCGAATTTGCCATCCTTTTGTGCTTGAATTGCTTTCATGTGAGAGTTGTAAGCAAACTCATCCTGATCTGCACGAGAAACTTTCCACTGCTGAGCAATTTGCTCTGCTGTTAATCCCATTGAGGTGTAATAATCTGGGGTTTCGGTAGCTATCTTGTAATTAAGAGCTGTTTTATACCCCATAATCGGCACCATAGACATCGACTCAGTACCACCCGCAATGATGATATCCGCATATCCAGATTGTATTTTAGAAGCCGCTATATTGATGGCTTCCAGTCCTGATCCGCAATAACGGTTAATTACCATCCCAGGCGTATCCTGTCCTAATGCTAAAAGCGAAATCATACGACCCATTTGCATTCCCTGCTCTGCTTCTTGCACAGCATTTCCTACAATAAGGTCATCTACCATTTTATTTTCTACACCTTCTACTTGAGAAACAAGGTGTTTGATTACATCGGAAGCCAGATCATCGGGTCGGTAAAATCTAAAGCCTCCTTTTTTGGCTCTTGTTACTGCCGTTCTATATCCTGCTACTATATATGCATCCATTAGTTCTTTAATTTAATATTTCTAAAATTTTTAACTTTTTTACACTTAATTTAAAAGTTGACAATTGACAAACCGATAAATCGGCAGTTGACAATTTGATTGCAATCCAATCTATTATGAGCTTGATTTTCTGCGGTATTTCTCAGGGTGTTCAATCATATGATTTAACATTTTCCCAACTTGAATACTTTCATCCATCAATTCATCATACTTACTTTTAATCACATACTTACAACAATATGCAAAATCCAACCAAGTTTGAGTCTCAGTATTTTCCATATCGCCATCGGAAACTTTATTTACAAAATAAGCTTCATATTGTCTTTTCCTATATGATTCAGCAACTGCCGAAGCAACAGCACGTGAACTTCTTCTTATTTGATCAGTCAAAGAGTACCTTTCTTCTTTTGGGAAACTTTTGGTCAATTCAAAAATTTCCATCGCAAGCTTGAAAGCTTTCTGATATACTGTTAATTTAAGATATCCCCGTTCCATTTTGTCAATTGTTAACTGTCAACTGTCAATTAATTTCTTAGAGGTTTTCCTCCTTGCAATACCGCTTGGATTCTTTCTAGCGTTTTCTTTTCACCTAATAAAGACAAGAATGCTTCTCTTTCTAAATCCAATAAATATTGCTCTGAAACTTCTTGAGGATAAGATAAATCACCACCACACATCGCATAAGCTAATTTTTCAGCTATTTTCTGATCGTGCTCTGAAATGTATTTACCCATCTTCATTCCATTGATACCTGCTTTGAAAAGCGCAATTCCAGTTTTACCTTGAACTCTTATATCTTCTCTTTGAACCGGCATAGTGTAACCAGCATCTGCTAATCTGATAGCTGCTGCTTTTGCATCTGCAATCTGACGACTTCTGTTTATACTGATTCCATCCGAAGGTCTTAAAATACCCATATCTTTAGCTTCATAAGCAGAAGTAGCCACTTTAGCCATAGCGATATTCATAAATGCATTTTGCAAAGCATTTAATTCTACATCACCATCTTGATATCTATCGGCAACACGAAGGGCATTTTCTTTTGTGCCTCCACCACCTGGGATCACACCAACTCCAACTTCTACTAATCCAATATAGGTTTCAGCTGAAGCTTGAACATGATCGGCATGCATGGAAAGTTCACAACCTCCACCTAATGCCATATTATGAGGCGCAACTACTACCGGTACAGCTGAATATCTAGCTCTCATCATAGTTTGCTGGAACTGACGAATCATAAAATCCAATTCATCATAATCTTGTTCGATAGCATACATGAAAATCATTCCAAGATTTGCACCTACAGAAAAGTTTGAACCTTCATTGGAAATTACTACTCCACGGTATTTTTCCTCGCCCATCGAAATGGCCTTATTGATTGCTTCTATTACTCCGCCTCCAAGAGAATTGGACTTAGAACGGAATTCAACGTTTATAATACCATCACCTAAATCGATAATTCCAGCTTCGGCATTGCTCCATATTTCTTTTCCACTTTCTTTTAAGTTCTCTAGAATAATGAATTCCTCAGTACCCGGGATATTCACATATTTCTTGCTGTCAAGGTCATAATATTGCTTTTGACCTGCTTCTACTTTGTAAAAAGAGTCAACACCGGAATCCATCATATCATAAACCCACTGATTTGGTTTATAACCTGCTTCTTCCATTTTCTCAACCGTCTTTTTAACACCTAATGTGTCCCAAGTTTCGAATGGACCAATTTCCCAGCCAAAACCTGTACAGATTGCCTGATCGATTCTATATAACTCATCAGAAATTTCAGGAATACGGTTTGAAGCATATTGGAATAAGCCATAGAATGAATCTCTATAGAATTCACCGGCTTTATCTTTTCCTCCCATTAAGACAGGGAATCTCTCTTTAAGACTAGAGATTTGCTTAGTAGATTCAAGCGTATCAAACTTAGGTTTAGTCTTTGGCTTGTATTCCATAGAATCCAAATCCAAGGTCAAGATTTCAGTTTTGCCATCTTTCTTGGTCTTTTTATAAAAACCTTGTCCGGTTTTATCACCTAACCATTTGTTTTCTTCCAATTTGCCGATTACATCAGGCAATTTGAAGGTGTCTCTAGCTTCATCATTCGGAAGGTTTTCATACAATCCGTTGGCTACTTTAATTAGCGTATCTAAACCCACAACATCAGAAGTTCTGAAAGTGGCAGATTTAGGACGACCAATTACTGGGCCTGTTAATTTGTCCACCTCATCGATGTTCATGCCTAATTTCTGCATGGATTCCACCACCTTCAAGATGGCATAAATCCCAACTCTGTTAGCGATGAAGGCAGGCGTATCTTTACATAAAACCGTGGTTTTACCTAAATATAAATCACCATAGTGCATTAAGAAATCAGTGATTTCCTGATCCGTTTTTGGTGTAGGAATAATTTCCAATAGTTTTAAGTAACGCGGTGGGTTGAAAAAGTGAGTTCCAATAAAATGCTTTTGGAAATCTTCACTTCTATCTTCCAACATCATGTGGATAGGGATACCCGAAGTGTTAGAAGAAATGATGGTTCCTTTAGTTCTATGTTTTTCAACATTCTCAAAAACTTGCTTTTTGATATCCAGTCGCTCAACAACAGCTTCCAATACCCAGTCACAATCTTTGATTTTGTGCATATCATCATCAAAATTTCCCAAGGAAATTCTCTTGGCAAAATCTTTATGATATAATGAAGCAGGCTTTCCTTTTAAAGTGGACTCAAAAGCTTCATTCACAATGCGGTTTCGTACTTGTGGATCCTCTTTAGTTAGACCTTTTTCTTTTTCGGCATCCGTAAGTTCGAAAGGCACGATATCAAGTAAAAGTACCTCCACACCAATATTGGCAAAGTGGCAGGCGATTCTTGAACCCATAATCCCCGAACCTAAAACGGCTACTTTTTTAATGTTTCGTTTCATTTAGTCGCTGTGGTTTAAATTTTAAAAATTAATGAATTGATTCTTTATTATTGTAAATCTCATTTTTATCGATTATGTCATTCACCTTATGAATAACATCAAAAAAAGCTTCCAATTTATCGGGTTCAATAGTATTGAACACCTCTTCATTGAAAGCTTTTACCGTTTCTCTTGAAATTGCTTTTTTCTCTATTCCTAATTCCGTTAAAAAGATTCTAACAGATCGTTTATCTTCTGGATCAGGCTTTTTATAAATAAGCCCTTTTTCCTCCATGCTTTTTAACATGCGAGTGAGGCTCCTGCTTTCCAAGCCCATAAGAGGGGCAATTTTAGTAGCGGGAGTTCCTTCTTTTGTATTGATATTTAATAATACAAAACCAATGGAAGTAGTGATTCCGTATTTGACAGCTTGCTGGTTATACATGCGTGAAATGGCATGCCAGGCTGCTTTTATATTGTAGTCTATGGATTCTTCTCTTTTCATATATATGATAGACTTAATTTGCCATCCTGATAAATCGGGAAAGGCTATGGAATTCAAATATACAAAAATATAGTATGCATGCATACTATATTTGAAAAAATATTTTATTTGGTATTAAAACTTATTTAAGAAGAATGATTCTTAGAAAACGAATTTTCAGGTATAAAGATGTGTAAAAATGAATATGGGTTAATTTTGACGCTACGAGGGACTATTCAAGCACGAGCTATGAAGCTCATGCTATCTTTCAGGTGCAAGATTTTAGATTTAGAAAAAAAACAGCAATCGCTTATTCCCGTTGATTAAGTATAAACAACTATTAAGATGACACTTTTATTAAAAATTTTAGCTCAAATCCCTATAGGCGTTCCACATCCTGATGATAGTGAACCCCTTCTGTTACAAACTCCATTTGATTACATATTTTACATAGGGCTGCCTATTCTAATTTTAATAGGTGCCTACTTTTGGTGGAGAAGAAAAAAGAAAAGAGAGGAAGAGGACAAAGATAATTGACAATAAAAAAGGGGCTCGAAAGCCCCTTTTTTTATGATCTAATATTATTAAGATTATCCACCGAAATCATCAAATCGGACATTTTCTGGTGGAACACCCATATCATCTAACATCTTTAATACTGCTGCATTCATCATTGGAGGCCCACATAAGTAGAATTCTACTTCCTCTGGCTCTTTATGATGCTTTAAGTAGTTATCGTATAAAGCATTATGGATAAATCCAGTATAACCATCACCTTCTTTATCGTCTAAGCTTTTCTTGATTTTCCAGTTATCTTCTTCCAAAGGTTCAGATAAAGCAACATGGAATTCAAAATTCGGATTTTTCTTTTCTATATCCCTGAAGTGGTCTAAATAGAACAATTCTCTTTTTGATCTACCGCCATACCAATAAGAAACTTTTCTGTCGGTTCCTTGTGTATGGAATAGATGGAAAATATGAGAACGCAATGGAGCCATACCTGCACCACCGCCAATGTATATCATCTCAGCATCAGACTCATTGATAAAGAATTCACCATAAGGACCTGAAATCGTTACTTTATCACCTGGTTTTCTTGTGAAAACATAGGAAGAACAAATTCCAGGATTAACATCCATCCAAGTATTTTTAGCTCTATCCCAAGGTGGAGTAGCAATTCTAATATTAAGCATGATGATATCTCCTTCAGCTGGGTGATTCGCCATAGAATAAGCTCTAAATATAGGCTCATCATTTTTCATGACTAAATCCCACATACCGAAATTATCCCAATCTTCTTGGAAAATATCTTCTTTATGACCTAAGTCCGGATGAGGAGTAATATCAATATCCTTAAATTCACAAGTTATTTCAGGAACATCAATTTGAATATAACCACCAGATTCGAAATCAAGTGTTTCACCTTCTGGTAATTGCACTACAAATTCCTTAATAAAAGTAGATACGTTGTAGTTGGATTTAACAGTACATTCCCACTTCTTAATACCAAAGATTTCCTCAGGTATGCGGATGTGCATATCTTCCTTCACTTTCACTTGGCATGAAAGCCTAACATTTTCCTTCTTTTCAGATCGGCTTAAGTGACCTTCTTCGGTAGGCAATACATCTCCAGCTCCATCTTCAACTACACACTTACACATGGCACAAGTACCACCACCACCACAAGCAGAAGGCAAATAAATATCTTGACCCGATAAAGTAGAAAGTAATGTGGATCCTGCAGAAGTTACAATTGGATTGTCTTCATCTCCATTAACATAAATATTAACGGGGCCGGATTGAACTAATTTTGACTGAGCAAACAACAGTATCAATACTAATAACAGTATTAAGACGGTGAATGCAATAATTGAGGTTATAACTACTGATGTCATGAACTTTTATTTTGTTCTAAATGATTCAATTAATTGAGTTGCAAATATATTACTTAAAATGTAAACCTATAAGTTCGATTCGATATTTTTCTGATAATATATTCGCAAATCTAACAGTTAGATCATTCAAAAAGTTGGCTGAAAGTAAAAATTTATTAAAAAATATTTTTCCATGTTCCTTTTAGCCTATTGTATTTGATTGTTGAAGGTAAAGCTTTCCAGAAATATTGGTTGATTTCAACTGCAAAAGAAGGCTGCATATAGCAATTAATGGCGCATCCTTCACATTCCGGAAGCCTTCCTTCTAATGCTGCCAATTTCTGCACTTCATCGGATTTGTACAAATTAAATAAATCCCCATTTATAGGGTAATCCTTTTTCCCCAAATGATAACAAGGCAACACCAATTCATTTTTTGGGGAAATCACTAAAGAAGATGAAGCCGCTTTGCAAACTGGCTCGTCCACATGATTTCCTCCATTTTTTCTAAGCTCAATAAAAGCTTCATTCAAATAAATGTTTTTCTTTTTCCCTATTAGCGTAAGGTAATCCAAATTCTCATTTGTCAGACCTCCTCCTGTTTCCACAGCATTATAATCAAAAATAGGGTTAACGATCAACACCAGATCATTGGGCAAAGAAATGGTTTCATAAACCTTCTCCAATTCCCCTATATTTTCATTCATAGCAGTGAATAAAATATCAGGCTTCTCCCCTAGCTCCTTTGCTACTTCTATTGATTTCATCACAAAATCAAAACAGCCTACCCCTCTCACTTCATCATGCTGTTTAGCGTCAGCAAAATCTAATGAGAAATGAAGCATATCCACCAATCCTTTTAATTTATCCGCTTTTTTGGGATAGAGCAAGCCATTGGTAGTAAGGGTAGTGATGAAGCCCATTTCTTTAGCCATCTTCAGAAAAAGATGAATATCATGATGCAAAAGAGGTTCGCCACCTGTAAAATCTATCACTTTCACCCCTAGTTTTTTGAGGTCTTTTAAGTTCTGTTCCACATCCTCCACCTTAATATAAGGACTAGGTTTTTCCCATATATCACAAAAATAGCAACTAGCATTGCAACGATAGGTCACATAGTAATTGCATAAAATGGGTTTTCGAATCAGTCGCATGGCATAAAGTTAGGAAGAAGCTTTTCGAAATACTAACCCTGTTTATTCACAATGTTTAAATATAATGAGGGAAGTTTCTTGAAAACACTTTACTTTAAGAGTTTATTTTAGAATTACTTTTATGATGAAACTTCAAGAATCGGATTTAGCTAAAATCAAATATAAAGAGAGTAAACTTAAGGTTCAGAAAGAAATCCAAACAGGTCAATATTCATTTAACAGTTTATTAACGCATCTCAACAACCCCAAAATTCAAGATAAAGCAGCATGGGTGATGAGTGGAGTTGTTGAGCATCAACCAAAAATTATAAAAGAAAATGAAGTAGGACTTCTATTAAAGTTCTTAGAAAAAGGTGTCTCGGTCGGAGTGGAAAGAAATATATGGCGTACTTTCCAATTTATTGAAATTCCAGAGGTACATCAGGAAAAGTGTCTTCATTTAGCATTTGAAACACTTGAAAACAAAAAAAGCTCAATTGCAGTAGAGATTTTCGCCATGTCTACTGCATTTGAGCTTTCTAAAAATAATGAAGATTTAAATCATTTATTAGAAGAAATCCTCCTTTATAAAATGGAAAATGCTTCAAAAGGATTTAAATCTAAAGCTAGAAAAATATTGAAGGCAATAGCTTAAAATCTTTTTCCAAAGCCTAAATTGAGCCAAGGCCCATGCCCATTTCCATTAATAATAGCATTTATCCCAGCTTTAAGTACAATGTCATTATTAAAATGTTTTCGGAATGAAACTCCTGGAACTACGCTTTCAAATATATTTGCTTCTTTATTCTCAGCAGAAAAGCCTATATATTCTCTGGCGACAGTGAAGTTTGCCCCAAAATCAATAAAAGAACTCTCCTCCTCATTTAAAGCAAATAAATAAGCAAATCCAGTATTATAGGTTACATAGAAATCACCGTCAGTATATCCACCTAAACCAACTCGCCAGGAAAACCCTGGAGTTTTGGATATTTGCCTCTCGTAATTTACAGAATAGAACAAGCCGGCTCCCCCTACTTCCACATAAGAGAAATTTCTTTTAGAGGATACGGTATCCTGAGCATATCCGATAGAAGTGATTAAAAAAACAAGTACAAAGGTTGATAGTATTTTTTTTCATGATTACATATTTAGTTGATATGCGAATTTGCAAAAATAATATTAATGGGTCAACTCAATTACTCATTTGGGTTTGTTGCTATCTACAAATTCTAGAAATTAGCTTCTTGTGGTGATACAACCAATTTATTTTTAGCTGTGTCATTTTTATATCCAAAAATCAAATACACATTTACTGATGAAGTTTAAAGTTTTACTGTTTTTTTTCCTAATATGCTTTAGCCTCAATTCATATAGTCAAGAAGGGTTTAATGTCATAGCAGGCTTAAGGACTTCAAAATTTATTGGAACAGAGCCATTGGGAACATCTAATTACAAATTATCATATACTGGAGGTGTTTTGTTTAGTTTTAACTCTATAGGAACTATAGGTAAAGACCTAATTCTATATTTTAATTCAGGCTTTATATTTGAATCGAATAATACAGAGTTCAAAGCTGAACACGATTATAATTTTAACACATTTTCCTCCTCTATGCCTTTATACATCTCTATAAAAAAAGAAGACCTTTTTCAGTTTGGTTTAGGGGGATATGGTGAATTAAATATGGTTCATTATGAAGGAGATATAAATCAATTCACAAAAAAAAGCCTTCCTTATGATTTTATCAATCTAATTGATATTGGAATTTTTGCTACCGCACATTATCTAATTCCTAATTCGAGCTTAAATATTTTCGCCAACTATAAATTATCATTCTCAAAACATATGACTGGCTATCAGTCCGTTGGCTCTTACGGCTCATTATCTGAACCATTTTCTGGATTTAGATTACAAGGCTTTAGTCTAGGAATAGGGATGTTTATACTAAAATAAATGATGATGAGATACTCAATAATTACAATACTTATTTTATTAAGCTTTTCTTGTGCAGATAGAGGGGTTTTTGAAGAAGATATAAATGAATTAGGCTTACCAAGATATACTGAAAAAGGCAATAATGCTGCTGGTGTATATATGAATGAAGATATTTGGGAAGCCGATTATCTTTATTACTCCAATTCATTTAATGCCACAAGATATTATAGAGATGTTGCACGATTCTACACACTTACTGATTCCGCATATCTAGGTTTAAGTGGTAAAAAGAAAAATTCAAAAAGAATTTACATGTTTCTTTTTAATCTTGGCTCATTTGAAGATTTTGACTTCTCAAATGTTTCTCAAATGGAAGGAATTCCGTTTGATCTAAACAATACCAATACAAAAATATTATCAGGCGACACTATACATAATGAATATGTTGATACCATTGGGATAATTCAGCAGGGGCAATTAATCATAAGGAAAACCTCTTTCGAAGGAGTGGAAGAAGATAAGAGCATTATAGCTGGTACATTTGGTTTCGATGCTGTTATTGATGGTAAAAAAGTACAGGTACACAAAGGTAGGTTTGACTTTAAATCAAATGATTATTTCATCAGGGAAATTGATTCAACTAATGCTGGAATTTATGGTTTGAGGAGAAATATTAGGTAAAATACTCTAAAGTAATCCAAATATTTAAAATCAATTAAGCTTAAAAAACAAAATGCCTGCTCCAAGAACAGGCATTTTGTTTTTATATTCATTATAATTCTATTTCAACATCTTCAATAAAGTGGTCAGCTTAGTTTTCAATTGTCTTCTGTCCACTATGAAATCCAAAAATCCATGGTCTAAAACAAATTCAGCACTCTGAAAACCTTTTGGAAGATCTTTGCCTATGGTTTCACGGATTACTCTTGGGCCAGCAAATCCAATTAAAGCACCAGGCTCAGCAATATTAAAATCACCTAACATTGCGTAAGATGCGGTCACACCACCAGTGGTCGGATCTGTTAATAAAGAAATGTAAGGGATTTTTTCCTCTGAAAGTTGAGCGAGTTTTGCCGAAGTTTTCGCCATTTGCATAAGTGAAAAGCCTGCTTCCATCATTCTGGCACCACCTGATTTAGATATCATGAAGAACGGCACTTTCTTTTTGATGGAATAATCTATAGCTCTAGCTATTTTCTCCCCTACTACTGATCCCATAGATCCACCGATAAAACTGAAATCCATACAAGCCACACATAAATCCAAGCCATTCATTTTGCCATGGGCGGCTCTAACTGCATCTTTTAATTCAGTTTTTTCCTGAGATTGCTTAATTCTTACCGGATAAGGTTTGCTATCCACAAATTCGAGCGGATCACCAGAACTCATGTCTTTGTCCAGTTCAGTAAATTTGTTATCATCAAAAAGAATCTCAAAATATTCTTTAGAACCGATGCGGACATGATATTCATCATCAGGACTTACATAAGCATTTTGCTTTAACTCACGCATGTGAATGATTTTACCGCTAGGGGTTTTGTACCACAATCCATCCGGTGCTTCTTTTTTATTTTCTGTAGGGGTTAATATCCCTTTATTTTGTCGCTTAAACCAAGCCATATTGTTTCAATTTTATATCAAAACCTATTACAGGTTTTCGTTGGAGGGTCAAAGATAAATGAATTGACGGTCAATTGCCAAAGTAAAAGTTTAAAACCATTTAATGCATGTGAAATTCCTCACTATTTCCATTTAATGATAGTTCTTTATTTTCACATTCAGAACACTTCTTTACAAAAAAGAAATTTTTCAATACCCAGCACCCTAACAAACGTTAGTATCTGATTTACAGTGCTTTAAAAATTTAATTAAAAATTTTGAAAGTAAATAAAATCACCCGAACTTTACGGAATGAACGTTCATTCCGTATTTGAAAACAAACTAGACAAGAAGACATTAATTCTAGAAACCACCTTAGATCTCATTTCTGAAAATGGTTTTCATGGCACTCCAATTTCCATGATAGCTGAAAAAGCAGGAATAGGTGCCGGGACTATTTACCGATACTTTGAAAATAAGGAGGATTTAATCAATGAGTTGTTTAAAGAAATCAAAAGGCGGGTAATGCATGCCATGCTGGATGGTTATAATGAAGAGGAAAGTTTTAAGGATAGGTTTAAGCATTTATGGATGAATTTGATCAATTATTTTATGGAACATCCAAAGGCTTTTCAGTTTATCGAACAACATCGATATGCTACTTATATGAGCAAATTAACAAGAGAAGAAAGTTTTATGATTATGTCTCCTGTCATGATGTTTTTTATAGAAGCCAAAAGAGCAAAGGCCATGAAAGATCTACCGGTCTATACCATTATTTCATTATCGTACGGGCCGATTACCTCTTTGGCAAAATTACAAATTGATCACGAACAACATTTAAGTGCAGAACGCATAGAACAAGCAGCAGATGCCTGTTGGGATGCTGTGAGAAGAATTTAAAAAAACGACACTTATTATTACAAACATAAAATTATGAAGACACCAAATGTAGTTTTTAACGGGATTGGCTCTTATGTGCCAGAAAACATTGTTGCGAATGAGGATTTCCTAAACAATGAATTTTACATGGAAACAGGAGAGCCATTTGACATTCCCAATGAAGAAATTATAAGGAAATTTGAAAAAATTACCGGAATTAGAGAAAGGCGGTATGCCAATGACGACCAACTTAATTCTGACTTAGGATACCTAGCAGCAGAAAATGCTCTAAAAAACAGCACTATAGATAAGGAAGAATTAGACTACATCATTTACGCCCAAAACTTTGGCGATATGGAAGTTGGCACCAATAGGGTCGATAACATGCCAAGTTTAGCAGCTAAAGTGAAGAATAAATTAGAAATTAAGAACCCTGATGTGGTTTGCTATGATATTATCTTTGGTTGCCCTGGCTGGGTACAAGGTGTTATTCAAGCCTTTCAAATGATAAGAAGCGGGTTTTGCAGAAATGTAATGGTGATAGGATCCGAAACATTAAGTAGATGTGTTGATCCGCATGACAGGGATGGAATGATATTTTCTGATGGAGCAGGCGCCACTATTGTTTCTGCCTCTTATGATGATGACCGAAAAGGCATATTAGGTTTTGCCAACAGGACAGATGCCAATGAGGAATTGAATTACCTAGCAATGGGGAAATCCAATAAACCCAATATGGATAATGAAGCCCGATATATTAAAATGAAAGGCAGGAAAATATATGAGTATGCACTTGATGAAGTAGCCAGTGCTATGCAATCTGCCTTAAAGCGCTCAGGAATTTTCATGGAAAATATCAAAAAGGTTTTAATTCATCAGGCAAATGAAAAAATGGACGAGGGCATTCTAAGAAAATTAGGTCAATTATATGATTTAAGATTAGAAGCTAAGGACATGATGCCCATGACCATTCAGAAATTTGGAAACAATTCAGTAGCCACCGTACCGGTTATGCTCGACATGGTTTTAAAAGGAGAAATTGAAGGACATGAAATAAAGGAAGGCGATGATATTATTTTAGCATCTGTTGGAGCTGGAATGCACATCAATGCTATTATTTACAGAATGTAGTAAGCACATAAAAAAAGACCGCAGATGCGGTCTTTTTTAAATTTTTAAAGGTAATTATAATTACCCCTCAACTTCTTCTTTTACATCTTCTACAGCCTCTTTAGCTTCATCTTCTCCTTCTTCTACAGCTTCTTCTGCTTCATCTTCTCCTTCTTCTACTTTTTCTTCAGCTTCTTCCTTAACTTCCTCAGCTGCATCATCAATTTCTTCAGCTGCATCCTCTACTGCATCTTTAACTTCTTCAGTAGATTCTTCCATCTGATCTTTTGCTTCTTCTTTTTCGCTTTTGTTATCACAAGCGAATACTGCTAAGGTGAAAGCACCCAATAAAAATAATGTGAATAATTTTTTCATAGTTTAATAGATTATGGTTTAAAGATATAAATGTATCTAATTATTAAGACTGACAAAAGTATATTTACTATTTTTTTCTAAAAACAAGCTTAATTGGAACCCCTTCAAAGTCAAAATGCTCCCTTAATCTGTTTTCTAGGTATCTTTCGTAAGGTGGTTTAATATATTGTGGAAGATTACAGAAAAAAGCAAAAGTTGGGGTATAGGTAGGTAATTGAGTTACATATTTTATTTTAATATACTTTCCTTTTAAAGCAGGGGGAGAATATTTTTCTATCTCCTTTAACATTACCTCATTTAATGCTGAGGTACTGACCTTCTCAGTTCTGCTGTAATAAATCTTTGTTGCCAATTCTATGGCCTGAAAAATTCTTTGCTTTTCCGTTACAGATGTGAAAATAATTGGGATATAATCTAATGGCCCCAGTTTTTCCTGAATCTCTTTTTTAAATTTATCGTGTGTTTTACCATCCTTTTCTATCAAATCCCACTTATTGACCATAATCATAATGCCCTTTTTGTTTTTATGGGCCAAGCCAATAATCTGCATATCTTGAGACTCAAAGCCACGGGTAGCGTCAATCATCACTATACAAACATCACTGTCCTGCAAAGCTTGAATGGCCCTGATAGTAGAATAAAATTCTATATCATCCTTTGTTTTGGTCTTCTTTCTTAATCCTGCAGTATCGGTAAGAATGAAATCTTTACCATATAATTTGTAATGCGTATTAATGGAATCACGAGTAGTACCGGCAATATCCGTCACAATAGTTCTCTCATCTCCCAATAAAGCATTTAGAAATGAGGATTTTCCTGCATTAGGGCGACCTAAAATTGCTAATCTTGGAACACCTTCATAAGCATCTTTATGATCATCATCCGGGAAAAGCTTAACTACTTCATCCAATACCTCACCAGTTCCGGAACCGCTGGCAGAGGACATGCTGAAAACTTCATCGAAGCCCAAACCATAAAATTCACCTGCCATATAGCTTTTTTCGGTGTTATCGGCTTTATTGGCTATCACAAAAACAGGCTTGCCTACTTCCCTTACCACATTGGCAAAATCTTTATCCATATCCGTTAAACCGGTATGGCAATCGACCATGAATAAAATAACAGTTGCTTCTTTTAAAGCTTCCTTTACCTGCTTTCTGATTTCTTTTTCAAATATATCGTTAGAGCCGGTTACGTATCCGCCCGTATCTATCACGGTAAATTTCTTTCCTATCCACTGCGCCTCACCGTATTGTCTATCGCGGGTTACACCCGATTCGTTATCCATAATCGCCTGCTTACGCTCCACTAAACGATTAAAAAAGGTGGATTTACCGACATTCGGTCTCCCTACTATTGCTACTATGTTTGACATTTCTAATTACGAATTATAAATTTTTTAATTACGAATTGAGGCAAAAGCAACTACCTCAATCTAATATTTTGATTTCATGGTTTTTTGAATCGAACCAATAATTTTTAATATCTCTTCACATTTGAAAATCATATCTAAAGCAATGCTCACATCTAAAAGACCTGCATCTTTTGTAAGTCTTAGCCAATAATGAGATTCTCTTGCTTCTTTATATGATATGGCAAGTTTGGCTGAAAAATCATTTTTTGATTGTGCCCCAATAGCCTCTTCTACATTTGCTCCAATTGATGTTCCAGCTTTTAATAATTGAGTAGATATTTCAAAATGGGTTTCTTTTTTTAATAATTGAGCAATTTTAATAATGTCCAAGGCGAATTGATACGATTTTTTTTGAATTACATTCTCTTTTTTCATCTCTTAAAAGTTTTGGTGAATTACTAATTTTAGGATGTTAAGATATAAAATCTATTAATGTCCTTCTTAATTTTCAATTGATAATTCGTAATTACTCAGTATCCGAATCGCTTCAATTTTAAGTCTTTCTTCCGCCAGTCTTGCTCCACTTTTACGAAGGTTTCCAGGTGGATTTGCTTATTGAAGAAGGTTTCCAAATCCTTGCGGGATTCTATGCCTACTTTTTTAATTGCTTCCCCACCTTTACCTATGATAATCCCCTTTTGGGATTTTCTTTCTACATATATTTCCGCTCTTATTCTGATGATGGTTTCATCTTCTTTAAATTCCGTCACCACTACCTCACAGCTGTAAGGCACTTCTTTTTTATAATTTTGAAATATCTTCTCTCTGATAATTTCCTCCACAAAGAATTTTTCCGGCTTATCCGTCATTTCTTCTTTAGGGAAATAAGGCGGATGAACCGGTAACAAATCCATCAATTTATTGAAAAGCCCATCAATATTCACCTTTTCAAGAGCCGAAACCATGATTTGATGATCAGGCTCTATAATTTCTGCCCAATATTTCATTTTATCTTCTGCCTGAGAGCCTTTCGATTGATCAATTTTATTCATGATCAATATAATCGGGACACCACTATTCTTGATTCTATCGATCAAGACATCCCCCTCTTCATATTTCTCATATAAATCCGTCACGAACAACATAATATCAGCATCTTCCAAGGCTGCTTTCACAAATCGCATCATGGAATTGTGCAGCTCATATTGCGGACTTAAAATTCCGGGCGTATCAGAATAAACGATTTGAAAGTTTTCTCCACTCAAAATCCCCATAATTCTGTGTCGGGTAGTTTGAGCTTTTGAAGTAATAATAGAAAGGCGTTCACCCACCAAAGCATTCATCAGGGTGGATTTTCCCACATTTGGTTTTCCTACTATACTTACAAATCCGGCTTTATGCTGATCTTCTGACATTAATTAAAATTTATTTTGCAAAGGTACTTGATTTTTCGAAAACCTTATCATACCTTTGTAATCCTTTTGAGAGAAACACCAGAAAAAGTGTTATAATCAAGAGTTTATATCGCGGGGTGGAGCAGTTGGTAGCTCGTTGGGCTCATAACCCAAAGGTCACAGGTTCGAGTCCTGTCCCCGCTACTAAAATTACTAACCAGCCTTTTTCAAGACTGGTTTTTTTATGTCTTAAAAGCTCGTTGGGCTCTTATCCGCTAGCTAGCGGACACAGGTTCGAGTCCTGTCCCCGCTACTATAAAGCCTGTTTAATGTAAATTAAGCAGGCTTTTTTATTTGGGGGTATAGTAGTATTGAGCGCATTTCTAAACATAATTACATGATTTTGGAGATTATTGTGAGAAAGAATAATTCATATTTACATTAAGTAGCAAAAATTAATTATTGAAAGCAACTACTATAAATCCATAAGTACTTATAATTAGGCTTACATTAGCTTTTAAATCGTATTTTGACCTTTTTTAAGCCATTTTAAAATCATCTCCGTGGCATCTGGAATAAATAGTATATAAAGTAGAAGATAACTAATATCAATTTTCACTCTAAAATAACCGAAAGCAGACAGAGATAACAATATCACCAGATTAAAAAAGAAAATCGCCATGATTTTGGAGGTTAAATGGTAGTGCCTCTCAAATTTCATGTATATAAAACGAAAAATTAATGCTAATAAAATTCCAACAATAATTAAAATTACCCAATCAATAAATGTTTTATGAAAGATAAAATCTCTATCCAAGATATTCGAAATAATATTCGCAAAAATGACACCCCCATACATATCTGGAAAATTCTTTTCGAAAAGATTTTCGTTTAATGGAGAATAATATTTATTTTCAATTGTATACTTATCTGCAAGGTTATCGCCTAAATAACAGAAAATAACAATCTTACTTTTGATTTTTTCAGGTTCAAAATTCTCTTTAAAAACATCTTCAATTTCTAAAGTAGAATACTTATTGACATCGCCATTGTATGAATTATTAATATTACCCTTATAGTTAATCAGCTCCTTCTTATTTTTTCTAACTATTAAGTCTTCAAAGGACGATAAATCATAGTGCTGTGCCAGCAGAGCTGCAAAATTGTAATAGGTTTTATCATTCCATTTCTCAAATACTTTATAGCTTCTAAGAACACCTGTAATATTATTTCCATCCAGGTGGGTTATTCCTATTGTCGAATGCTCTGTAAACATTGGATGACTGGTAGCAATAAATTCTAAATTACCCAAACTATCATATCTGGGATTCCCAACCATTACTAAATTATCCGTATTTCTCAGTGCATTTGCAAGTTTCAGGTCTAAAACACTATCTTGTTTGTCTAAAAACCTTACATATAATCCAACAGTCTTTGGTTGGTATTTATTAATAATATTTAGCTGATCAGCAATTTCACTACGACTGAGTTTGCCGATATTCACTAAAACTATATTTTCATCTGGTACTACTTCTTTAGAGTTGGAATAATTGGAATAATATAAATCTGTAAGGTCGAAATCGAAAATTGACCTGTCAAACTGTCCAAGAAAGCTTAGTGAATCCAGTAACCACTCACCAAGAATCGAAAAGCTAATTGTTGCAACAGTTATTATAAATAATTGTAATTTTTTCTGCATCTGCATTTTAATGCATTTTTCTTTATATGAACATAAAAAATTCTAAGAAAAGATTGAAAAGAAACAAAGGGAATTGTGTGCAGTTTAAGATATTAGAAATTAATATTTTACAAAATATCTAAGAATTTATATGTGAGAGCCATACGTGCTGGCGAGTTCCACAAGTCACTGCTGTTGGGAACTTCCCAGCTCGTAACTAAATCCCCAAATACTCCTTCACCACCCCTACCGACATCTTCTCCATCTGCTCACCACTAAAAACAGCCTTAAAATTACCGTAGTAATTTTTAAACTTTATGCCTTGCAGCATATTCAGGAAATAATCACTGCCATACATGATGCGGCTTTGGAGCTTTCTGTTTTCGGCTGTGTCGGTTTTAAAATAACGGTCTGCTATGGTGGCTAGCATTTCCGGATTGGTCTGACAGGATAAATCTGTATAAACATTATCATAGTCTAGGATCAGACGCTTGATTTCATCTTGCCATTCGTGGCTGCCTCCACCAAAATGTGCCAGGCAGATTTTAAGGTTTGGATAGCTCTCCAAAACTTTCCGCCATAATGTAGGATGGTTTAAGTGATGCGCTCTTTCTTTTACGGCTTTATCAAAGCCTCCACTCAAAATATTATGCTCAAAGTCAATATATTCCTTATCCTTAAAGACTAATTGGTAGGTGTAGTCACTATCTTCAGTATCCATATCTTGTGTACAAATATTACCATATACCTGAAGGCGGTCGGTAAAAGTAGCAAAGCCCGAATCGGAGCAGTGCGCCATAATGGGGATTTGATTTTCCTCGCACCATTTATAAAGGCTGGTGTCCTGAATGAATTTTTTAGAGGGGTCAAATAAATTCAAATCCGTGGGAGAATAACCATTGGGCGTATAGAGTTTCACCCCGTGAAAAGTTTTGTCTTTTCCTATCAGCTCTTCAATTTCCCCTGACATATTTTCCCTTCTGGGATCAATTGCCAAAAAGGGAAATAAATCATTTCCATAAAGGCTTTTCAATTGCTTTAGCTCTGTCTTTTGCGTAGCGTAGGAATCCTCCGCATCCTTTAAAACCGCAGCATTCACCAGATTCAAACCTTTTAAAATGCTTTTGGCATATTTCAATACCTGAACTGAATTTTCATTCGCTACCCTGGCCCCGTTAAAAACAAACTCATCATGATCCTCAAAGCGGTGGACTAACTCATCCATTTTAGTTAAAAACTGCTCATGTTTCCCCTTAAATTCATCCATTTTTTCGGAAATCACGGAAGCGGCATTGTTCTCATCATATTGATTTCGGAAAGTCATTTCCAGATCGAACATTAACGGAATATATCGAAAGGTTTGGCTCTTCACTTTCCCATAATCTTCTTCCAGATCATGCAGCATATCACGCCCCGTTTTATTAAATAGGAAATAGGTAAAAAGATTTCGGATGACATTTCCAATGCCATGTCCTACAGTACTGTCTTCTCTTAGGTCAATTGGTTCCAATTGCTCATCGGGATTGTCTTCTTTTAGGTAATCGATGATATCGCCCAGCAGCATTAAAATCAATCGACCTGTAATCACATTTCTTCCAAACAAATGGCAGTGCGCATCAAAATGATCTTTGGAGAGTAGTTTTTGATAATCTATTTTCTCGGATGCGGTGCTAAAGAAAAATTCTTCTATTCTATTTTGGCAATCATCAATTTCAATCAAGCGACCATGCAGCGCATCATTGATCATTTCCTCTTTATATTTCGCAGGATTATAGCCTTCTATTGCCACATATTGACTGGGTAAAGTAAACTGATTTTTACTGCTGATCACCCAATCATTATGTTCTGAAAGGACAAGGTCAATGCCTAATTCCAGTTTGCTTCCCCACCAACCATTATGTTCATAATTACCTGCAACAGGCAAGTAGCGTGTAGTTTCCAAAGTAGGCGTGTTATAAATAATTTCATTCAGTTTTTCATGACCGGGTTTCATCACAGCCATGCCGGGTTGTTTGATCACCCATTGAAAGGAATGTTGGAGCAGCGCAGCCACAAAAGCCAAGGGAGCTAGCCCCATACGGAACATTACTTTTCGCATCATCTTAAAGCCAAAAGCCATTCCTTCTGCAAAGGATAAATAGCCCACTCCATTAGCGGAAGACACCAAAGCAACTTTCCCCACTCGAATACTGCTTTGCTGACTATTGGCTAAGTATTGCGCCAATAAACCGCCCTGACTGGTACCGATTATATCCACTTCCTGTTCAAATGCCTGCACATCCAATTCATTCAGCATGAAATGTAGTTTGTGGATGTTCTGTTCGGCATCCCAAAAAAAGGTGGGGTGATCAAAAGCCAGCACTTGCTCGTATTGATTTGCCTTTTGAAATTCGTGAATCCAAGAATAGACCTCTTTAAAAGAACCGCGTGTGCTGGCAAATGTACCATGCAGTAAAAGCAAAGTCTTTTTTGTAGGATCAATTGTCCCTTTAAGAGCGCGATGAAATTTATCATTGCTTTTATTCATCACTAATAACTGATGGTCTTTCACCAGTAATCCGTCTTTATAAGTAGCCAATTCCTCCTCTATCAATTCCACAATCTCCCGACTGGTGGAAGGCAAGGCTTTTTCTTTATTATTCCGAAAAGCCCTTTTAAAAATCAGGACTTTCACAATAAATTGTTCGTGTTTTAAATGGGTAGATAGGCGGTAGCGATTGGGAATATCGGGAATTGGCTCTATTGATTTCTGCGGCAGGACATTAAATAAATAAGTCAAGCGGTCACGTTGATTGGTATTATTACCCTCCGTTGCCTGGGGCAAAATATAATCCAGTTCGGCCTGTTCATTATTTTCAATTTGGTATTGATAGAAAGCCAAAGCCCCTTCATCAGGTCCAAGGAAAACATCCAATCTTAATTGGGGCAATTCCTCCAATGAAAAGACTTCAGGATAAGGGATTTCCAGCTCGCTTAAATTGATGAATTTCTCTTTCACTTCTCCCTTAATATGCAGCTCGGGATACATTTTCTGCAGTAGTTCCACCTCCTCCTCCACTGTGGAATTAGGCGTAAAATCATCATTGCCGTTATTGGAACACTGCAAATTACCAGCCCAATCAATAGGTTGATTATCCGCATAACCGAGCGTGCCCCAAACCCCGGGGATTTTATTGGCGGCTTGTCGATTTAAAATCTTGGGAAGGGCAAAGTTTTCTAAAAAATTTTGATCATCAGCCTGTTCAGCCCTTAACAGAATAAACTTTTTTTCATTAGGGGAAGCTATAAAGGAAAGCGTATCTAAATCAATG
Source organism: Bacteroidota bacterium (assembly GCA_051747245.1). Lineage (GTDB taxonomy): Bacteria > Bacteroidota > Bacteroidia > Cytophagales > Cyclobacteriaceae > Marivirga. The sequence continues at coordinate 20,384 of JBNJFX010000036.1, read as the reverse complement.
ATTCTCATAGGAATAGGTTTTAGTTAAAATTAAATACATACTAAAGTTGGAGTTATTATTTGAGATTTGCAATACCTAGAAATGGGTAAATCGGGCTGGTGAATTAAACCGTTAAAACGGTTTGGATTCATTCGATTTCCTTTGAGCCACGGTTGAAACCGTGGCTTATGGTGGTGGCAATTGATTTACGGATTTGCCCCATGTTGTCGAAATGGATTTATCCATTTTTATCTGATGCCTATAAGACAAGGCTAAAACCGTGGCTTATGGATGTTGCCAACGGATGGAATGAGCCATAGCCTTCGAATTCATTCGTGGGCTATAATGCATAGACAATATTTTCCCAATGGATTTATCCATTTTTACCTATTACCTATAATATCATTAGTGATTTATGTTTTGGACACAGATTTACCCATGCTCTAAACCCATATTTGAAATCAAGGTATATGGTTGCGGCATTGGAATTACGGATTGCCCCATAGGCCACGAATTCATTCGTGGCCTATGATACCCCCATGTTGTCGAAATGGATTTATCCATTTTTATTCATTATCCCCCTCAAAACCGTACAACTTTAAAAAGGTCTCATATTCTTCCTGAAATGATTTTTTACGGTGATGTTGTTTTTGATTTTTTATGTATTGATAAACCTTATCAATTCCAGATTCGGAAACGGAATATGCAGCATATCCTGTCTGCCATGCGAATTTATCGGGAATCAAATCATTTTGATTGATAAAATACGAACTGCTGCCTTTAATTTGTTTAAGTACTTCCATTATAGATTTTTGAGGGCTTAATAAAAACAAACAATGGATATGGTCTGGCATCCCATTAATAATTCTTACCGGACATCCCAGTTCTACTAATTCATCTCTGAGGAATTGATGGACTTTTTGTTCAATCGATGGATGTACTAATGGCATTCTATTCTTGGTTGCCCAAATGGCGTGTATCCAAATTTTATTAAATGAATGTGGCATTATCGGTTTTGGTTTTTATACAATAGTTCTTAATTATACACAATTTTATAAAATCTTCACTTCACAAAAAAATAGCCAACGGTTAAAACCGTAGGCTATGGCTATGATAGGGTTATAACCAATACCCATTCCTTAATGAATGATGTTAAACACCCCATGAATTCATTCGTGGCTATTATATTTCCAATGATCACCTAATGGATTTATCCATTTTCAATTGATTTCTATATAATCTGGTTCATGAGGTAAACCGTTAAAACGGTTTGGATTCATTCAATTTCCTTTGAGCCACGGTTGAAACCGTGGCTTATGGATTTCGCCAAAAGATGGATAGCCTGCTTATGGTTTTAACCCTTGATCATAGATTGATTTACGGCTTGTCCCATATTCTAAACCCAAGGCTAAAACAGGGGCTTATGGATGTTGCCAACGGATGGAATGAGCCATAGCCTTCGAATTCATTCGTGGGCTATAATGCATAGACAATATTTTCCCAATGGATTTATCCATTAACAACTGCACCTATAAGACACAGTTGAAACCCTGGCTTATGGATTGATATATTGCTTACCCATTTTCTAAACCCAAGGTATAAACCAGGGCTTATGGATGTCGCCAAAAGATGGATAGCCCGCTTATGGTTTTAACCCTTGATTATGGATTGATTTACGGCTTGTCCCACATTCTAAACCCAAGGCTAATACCTGGGCTTATGGATGTTGTCAACGGATGGAATGAGCTATAGCCCGCGAATTCATTCGTGGGCTATGATACCCCATGTTGTCGAAATGGATTTATCCATTTTCATTTGATATCTATTGAATATTAATCTAATACCTCCTCTTATCAATAAATAAAATTATCTACCTGCTCCACCCTTAACAAAATAAAATATTCTCAAGACATTCCATCCTTTTTAGTCATTATAGGTGTCTATAGTTGAAATTAATATTAATAAACCACAATTCTATCCATCATAAACGAACCATAATGAAACAACTAGTACTCATCATTCTCCTATCCTTCCTTTTAATTCATAATAGCTTTTCGCAAGAAAAACCAGCTAAAAGCAATACTTTAATTTTTAAGGTTATGCCGCTTTCAGTCTTGGCTCATTATCCCAGGCATAGAATCGGATTGGAATATATTTCACATAATAGATTAGGCTACAGTTTTGATTTTGGCATGGGTAATCATGCTATGAGCCTAAAAGGATTAAATGGTTTAAAGTGGGGAAAGGAATATTCTTACTATGAAATAAGACCTGAAATCAAATATCTCTTTATAGAAAACAAAGAGTATTTTATGTATGCTGCAATAGAATTATTTCATAGTTCAGCGAAAGACGTTTTAAAATCAGGTGAGTATCAGCAAGAAGATCCTTTTACTGGAATTTATTACGAAAGCGCTAATTTCAGCAAGCGAAAAACGGGTACTCACCTTAAAGGCGGGGTCAATTTCATTGCCTTAAAACGCCTAAATGTTGATTTTTATGGTGGAATTGGCTTTGCTAAAAGAAGTATTTCCTACACTAATGTTGTCAACCTGGAAGAAGGTGTAGATATTTTTGTGGAATGGATTCCGCAACCTGATCTATTTGAAGGAGAATCCATAGTCACGCATTTAACACTAGGAATTAAAATCGGTTATACGCTTTGGCAAAAATAAGTTGGCTTAAAAAGTAGGGATTCATCCTACAAATGAATCCCACATTCCACCTTAGCATTGCCGGCCCAGCGTCCTTCCCTGCCGTTTCCTTTCACGGTACAATGCGTACAGCCAATGGAGCTATAACCCTTTGCCACTAATTTGTGGCTGGGCAGTTCGTGTATGAAAAAATAGGCATGCACCTCCTCTGGGGTCATGTCCAATAGCGGATAGACTTTTAGGATATCATCTTTTTGATCGAAAAAAGTCAGGTTCTTGCGGTTCTCGTTCTGATATTTGAACAAACCCGACAACCATATTTTATGGGATTCGCGCAATGCTGCCAATGGCTCCACCTTATTGATAAAGCAGCATAAATCCTGATTGTGCTGATAAGTATAGTTTTCTTCCGTAAAGCGATGCTTATTTTCTGGAGCTCCAATGGTTTTTACATTTAAGCCTAATTGCGCCTGCAGTTTATCTTTATAGGCTTTGGTTTCTTCAAAATGATAGCCTGTATCCAAAAAATAAATGGGATGATTGGGGCTTATTTTATGAATCAAATGCAAAAGCAAGGCAGATGAACTCCCAAAAGAGGAAGTCATCAGAATCTCATCTTCAGCAAAATGATCGAAAACCCAACGCACCCTTTCTTCTATGGAATAGGTTTCAAAATCAGCTTGCGAAAATCCCACGATACTGTCCATATCAATTTTCCTTTTTGTCATGTACAAAGGAGGCAGTGATCTCATTAAGCACCTCCATTTTCTTCTCAAAGTCACCTTTTAAGCCTTTTCTGATCTCTGCCAGATTGTGTAGAATATCATCTGTATTATCGGGCAGCACCTCCTCCAAAATTACCCTTAGCCTTTTGGCAAATGTGGGCGACTTTCCATTGGTGGAAATCCCAATTTTCAGATTGCCTTTTTTGACCGTGCTCCCCAAGTAAAAATCACATAGCTCGGGAGTATCTGCTACATTCACTAAAATTCCTTTTGCCTTGGCATCACGATAAATTTCTTGGTTCACCTCATAAAAATTAGTGGCTCCTATCACCAAATTAATACCTTCCAAATCGCTTGGATCATAATGCTTTTCCACCAGTTCAATGGCTGGGTGAACCGATGCAATTTCCCTGATTTCCTTCCTAATTTCAGGTGCCACTATTTTCACCTTGGCTTCATGATCATTTTTTAATATAGCTCCCAGTTTCTCCCAGCCTACATATCCTCCACCCACTACCAGCGTTTGGATTTTATTCAGCTTCAGAAAAACAGGGAATAATGGATTTCCTTCAGATCTGTGTGACATGCTGCTGTATGTTTTTGATGGCGATGAAATCATTTTGCTGTGCTACCGACTCCCCTACTAAGATGATCCCGGGGGAAGCTACTTTTTGCTCGCTAATGGTATGGGCTAATTGTCCGACCGTTGTCCGGTAAACTTTCGAATTTGCCAACGAGCCATTGGAAACTATGGCTGCGGGCAGATCCGCTTTATCTTGCAGTTTATAAGCCGTACTAATAGCCGCAGCTTTTCGCAATCCCATTAAAAAGACCGCTGTGGCTGTAGTTTCGGCTACTTTAGCTACATCCTGAGATAACTCCCCACTTTTGGTGGTAGCCGTCACCACCCAAAAGCTTTCATTCACGCCCCTTGTAGTCAAAGGCAGTCCGTATATTCCGGCTAAATTGATACTGGAAATGCCGGGCACCACATAAGTGGAAATCCCGAAACTTTCTGCATAATCAATTTCCTCTTTTCCCCTTGCGAAAATAAAGGGGTCTCCTCCTTTTAATCTTACTACATGACCGTGGCTGAATACATTTTCAATAATCAACTCATTGATTTCTTCCTGTTTATAGCTGTGCTTGCCGGCTCGCTTTCCTACATAAATTTTCAATGCTTTTGATGGAGCATAATTTAATAATTCGGGATGCACCAAAGCATCATATAAAACCACATCAGCCTGCGCTAATGTTTTGATTCCTTTCACGCTGATCAGATCCGGATCTCCCGGACCTGCTCCTACTAAACTTAATTTCTTTTCCATGATTATGCTTTATAAAAATGATTAATGACTTTCTTTTCTGTTGATTCTATTCCTCTCAAACTCTTGGCTTCTTCCAAAAATTGATGCGCTGATTTCAGATAGTGCTGTACAAATTCCTCGCTTGGCTTTTGTGATTTTATCTGGTAAACCAAATCGGCAAATGAGCTTTCCAGCTTAAACTTTTCGGTATCCACAAAATGCGTATCAAAATCTGCTATGATGCCTGCTTGTGTATTGCACTGAATATCTTCCGCCAGCAAAAGAGCTTTGGCAGTGGTGACCAATACATTGTAACTGTTGTACAAAGCATGCTCTAGCTGATCTTCCTGCAATTGTTCGTAAGCATCATTTAGCTTCTCCTCTGCTTCCTTGAAAATGGTACTGACCAAATCAAAGCTGGCTCCGGCACATTCTCCCAAGCCAATTTCAGGGGTAAATTCCTGATCTCGATTCCAGTCGATATAATCCTCATCCCTGATGTCGGTCAAATCACCTAAATGCTTCAGCAAATCATAGAAGTACTTTTTTTCTTTTGTTCTGAAATAATCAGGGTAAAATGCTCCATTGGCATTAGTTTCATAATCGTTCAGCAGAACCCTAAAAGCTTCCGGGATTCTTTTGGTCGGCAATTTTATGACCTTTTCTGCTGCCAATCCAGTTCCATCAGCTCGCAATCCACCGCCCAATACAATTTGCATAGCTGGCACTACTTTTCCCTTATTTTTGATGGAACTGCCGTGAAGCCCGATGCCCGCAATCATGTGCTGCCCACAAGCATTCATACATCCGCTGATTTTGGTATTGATCAGTTTGCTATGCGCCAGATGTGGGAATTCCTGCAAAAGAAACTTTTCCAAAATATCCGCTAGAGCGGTACTATTGGTCACACCCAGATTACAAGTATCCGTTCCAGGGCAAGCCGTGATATCGGCAAAACTTTCCGCACCGGATTGATTCAAGCCCAGTTCACCCAGCTTTTCAAATAAAACAGGTAAAGCATTTTTTCGGACAAAGCGAATGACCAATCCCTGATATACACTGATGACCAAATCTCCGCCTACAAATTCGTCAATCACATCTGCTAACTTTTTGGCAGTCAAATGATCGATATCGCCCAAAGGCGCTTTTACCAAAACTCCATAATAACCTTCCTGCTTTTGCTCGAAAACATTGGAATCCAACCACTGTTGGTAAGCCCACTGATCTTTAACATCATAGCTGGAATAGATTTTTCTTGGCTTTGCTTCAGTAATCACACTGGGCTTCAAATCCAATGGCTTGGGATGTAGCACTTTTTCTTCTTCCTCCACCAATCTTCTGAATTCATCCAGTCCGATTTTCTTGATGAGGAATTTTAATCTGGCTTTCATTCTTTTTTCTCGCTCACCAAAACGGTCAAAAACTCTCAAGGCAGCTTCCAGAAAAGTGATCAGTCTGTTTTCAGGAAGAAAATCAAAGAACTCTTGTGCCAGAATAGTTTGTGCACCTAATCCACCCCCAACTAAAACCCGAAATCCTTTTTCTTCTTCTTTTCCATTTTTTCTCAAGACTGGGATAAATCCAAAATCATGAATGAAAGCAAAAGCCGTGTCCTTCTCACTTGATGAAAAAGCGATTTTAATTTTTCTGCCCATTTCCTGGCAAATCGGATTTCTCAGGAAAAATCTAAAAACTGAATCCAGATAAGGTGTCACATCAAAGGGCTCATGCGGATCAATTCCTGCCTTATGACTTGCGGTGATGTTCCGAACTGTATTTCCACAAGCTTCCCTAGCGGTTAATCCGGAAGCTTCCAGAGCAGTCCAGATGGCTGGGGAATCATCCAGTTTCACATAATGAAATTGGATATTCTGCCTTGTGGTCAAATGTAAATTTCCCGTTGCATATTGATCAGACAAATCCGCAACTGTTCTCAATTGATCGGTTGTGATTCTCCCAGCAGGGATTTTCAATCGGAACATCTGCACGCCCTGTTGCCTTTGTCCGTAAACCCCACGTGTTAATCTGTAGGCTTTAAATTTCTCTTCATCAATCTGACCGGATCGGAAGAGTTCAATCTTATTTTCAAGCTCAGCTATGTCTTTTTTAGCTGGCTTCGGTAATATTAAGTTTTCATTTAATAGTGTCATAATTTTAATTTTTTGAGTAAAAAAAATGCCTCTTGCGGAAGTTTGGATTCTGCAAGAGGCACTATAATTTGGTTATAGCGATATCATGCAGCATCCGGAGGAGCCTTGCAACACATCATAAAACAGATCCTATTTTCTATCCTTATTTTCATTATTTAGAAGCTTTTAGTGCTTGTTCAATATCTTCAATTATGTCGTTTACATTTTCTAAACCGACCGACAAGCGGATAAGTCCATCGGCAATTCCTACCCTATGCCTTTCCTCTTCACTCAATTTGCTGTGAGTGGTCGTAGCAGGATGCGTCACAATAGATCGGGTATCACCAAGATTGGAAGTAACCGACAGCATTTGCAGATTATTCACAAATTTGCTACATCGTTTACCTCCACCTTTTACTATAAAAGTGAGAACACCGCCTCCTTTTAGCATTTGCTTTTGGGCTAAATCAAACTGAGGGTGCGATTTCAAGAAGGGGTATTTCACGCTTTCCAATTCCTTATGTCCCTCTAAATATTCCGCAATTTTCAAGGCACTTTCACAATGCCTGTCCATGCGCACTGCCAAAGTTTCTAAGCTTTTGGAAAGCACCCAAGCATTAAAAGGCGAAATTGCTGGTCCAGTGTGGCGACTGAAAAAGCGTACATCTTTAATCAATTCTTTGGAACCCATGATCAAACCGCCCAACACCCTGCCTTGTCCATCAATAAATTTAGTAGCGCTATGGGAAACAATATGAGCTCCCCATTTGGCAGGTTGTTGTAAATAGGGAGTAGCAAAGCAATTGTCCACCACTAAAATCAAATTGTGCGCTTCCGCCAATTTCCCTAACCATTCCAAATCAATGATTTCCAATCCAGGATTGGAGGGTGTCTCCACAAAAATCATTTTGGTTTCAGGCTTAATCAAGCTTTCCCATTCATGCGTTCTGCTGATATCGGCATAAGTATGAGAAATGCCCCATTTCGGAAAAATCTGCGTCAGTAATTGGTGAGTAGAACCAAATAATGATCTTGCAGCCAAAATATGATCCCCTTGCTGGAGCAGAGCTGCCATACTTCCAAACATAGCCGCCATACCGGTTGCCGTGGCAAAACCGTCTTCCAAGCCCTCTAATCGTGCCATTTTATCAATTAGCTCCGAACTATTCGGATTTGAAAAGCGGGAATAAATATTACCTTCTTCTTCGTCATTGAATAAAGCTTTTGCTTGTTCGGCATTTTCAAAAGTAAAGGACGAGGTAAGATAAAGCGGAACAGCATGTTCTCTGTTGCTACTTTGGGCAGCTTGGGTACGGATAGCTTGGGTTTCGAAATGTTGAGACATAAATATATTAGTTATAGTTTTCCCGCTGGAGGAAATTGAGTTTGACAAAATATGTGTTGGAAAAGCTTTTAAAAGGCGTTAGTGAATTGCTTAGGATTTAAATCCCTGTGCAAATTCTAACCATTACCCAAAAGCTTAAATTGAAAATCAACAACAGCAGTTGCTACAACAGCAAATGCTAATTTGTTTTGAATTTTTAGAAATAGACATGCATTCCAATGATTGATTGTGTAAATCAAATTGGAGATTGTTCGAGATGTAATTCTTTTGTTTGTTCATTGTTTTACCGTTTTATATTTCCCTTCGTTGGGCAGGAATTGGCACCTTTCCAAATTGCTTGGTGGTTGCCAGAGGGTCAACGAGCCTGTTCTCTCACCTCATCTATATAAATCGGTCGAAACCGATATGATGCCTCAAATATAGAGACAGCTATTCTACAATTCCAAATTTGAGTGGGGATTATTTTTGAATTGGCTTGAAATGTCGTTTGTATTACCTTTAATTTTTCTTTCTGAAAAATAATAAAACTTGTCTGCGGGCGCCTTTTGACATTGAAAATGTCTCGCCAAGACGCAATAGCGCAAAGTTTTCGCAAAGGGGATTTTTTAAGGCTTTTTAAATTCAGTTTTAAACCCAGTAAATTCGCGATTCGCGAATTGCAAATAAAATCTTATATTTACAGTCATAAGAACTTTAGAAATATGAAAAAGCATAGTGGAATGCGACCACATGATATTGCAGTACTGTTAAAAATTGCCAGTAAAGGAATTGACAAGTGGTATATGAAAGACTTGGCTCATGAATTGAAAATAAGCTCAAGTGAAATTAGTGAAAGCATAAACAGGTCTGTTATTGCAGGACTAATTAGCAGTGACAAGAAAACATTACGAAAATTAGCGCTTATTGATTTCTTGAAGTCTGGTCTACGATACGTTTTCCCTCAACAACCGGGTTCAATTACCAGAGGTATTGGCACATCCATTTCCGCTCCCCCCTTAAATGGGGATTTTTTTACTGATGAAAACTTCGTTTGGCCATATGGCAAAGGAAATGTTAGAGGCCAAGCCATAGAACCCCTACATCCTAAAACTCCAGAAGCTTGCTTAAATGATTCAAAGTATTACGAATTAATGGCACTTACTGATGCCATTAGAATCGGTAAAGCTAGAGAGCAAAACTTGGCTTTTGAGTATCTAAAAGAAAAAATTGAAAATGCTTAAGAACCAAACAATCAATATTAAGGTAGTTGAAAAAGTGGCTTTATCTCTTGAAGAGCTGAACAATGATGTACTATATGTTGGTGGGGCTGTAGTCAGTTTATACGTAACTGACGAAGGTGCTGAACAACCACGACCTACAAAAGACATAGATATATCAGTTCAAATAAGTACATATGCACAAATGGAGGAGTTAAGGGAAAAATTAGCCTCAAAGAAAATCTACCCTGCACCCTCTGAAAAAGTAATGTATCGTTATTCTTTTGAAGATATTCTAATTGACTTCATACCCTTTGAAGAAACTCCACTTGGTCCCACTAATAGTTGGCTTAAGCCCGGTTTTGAAAAAGCCTACCCTATAAATATTGGCAATCTTGAAATTAAAATATTACCTGTAAGTCTTTTCTTAGCAACAAAATGGGAAGCATTTAAAAGCAGAGGAAGTGATCCAAGAACTAGCCATGACTTTGAAAATTGATAACAATATAGAAGTTGTGGAGGACGTGCAAAATGCAAACAAAGACGTTCAGGATTTTCTAAAAGAAATGAGCAACGAGATACTAAGCCATCCTTCTCGAAACGAAATCATTGAATGTCACATTAATCCATTTACAGTTGAAGAAAGAAGAAAAATTATAGTTGATAAATTAAACGAACTATTAAAATAAATTCATATTCTCTTACACGAGGAATGGTTTAAAAACTGCAAATTCTTGTATATAAATTATTTTAAATCTTTTTTTGTTAATTTGTTAATTGATAAATGAAATAAATATGCAAAGAACTTACAGAATAGTATTAAACCCTGATGTTGATGGTGGATACACGGCTATAGTTCCAGCATTACCTGGATGTATTACATGGGGAAAAGATATTCAGGAAGCTAAAGAAATGGCAAAAGAAGCTATTGAATTATATATTGAAGATTTAATTTCCTCTGGTGAAAATGTGCCGGATGACAATAATAGCCTTGAGCTATCATTAACTGTCGCTTAAAATGAAAGCTAAAGAGTTAATAAAGTTATTAGAAAAAAATGGTTTTATACTCCAATGAATTAAAGGCAGCCATCACTTATAAACATCCTAACGGAAAAAGAACAATAGCACCCCTTCACAACAAAGACATACCCAAAGGCACATTAAACGCTATCTTAAAGCAAGCTGGATTAAAATAATTACACTCTCTGATGGCAGCTTCCACCTTGCCGGTGTAAGGAAAATTCAATAAATAGCCACAAATCAGGTTTATATTTGATGATGTTACTTACATTGAATTAAAAATAAAATCCATTAGATTAATGCGATAATAATAAATATCAACAATAGCGATAGCAAATAATTAGCACAAATTCCATTAGCAGCTTATGAATTCTGAAGTTACAATGTATATAGTATTTGCATACGGACTAGGAACAGCAATGATAGGATTTGTTTTCCCTGACGACTTAAGAAATCCAGATTTTTATAGAAAGTACCTAATTGCAGCTGTTATTTCGTCAATAGTTGGATTAGCTTTCGAATTCACAAAGACATTCAATTTGACAGAGGGAATAACCCTTGTAGTGATGTCTATCGCATTACTTCATCTAGCAACTTTTAGGCTCCTAAGTAAACTATTTAAGAATTTAACTGGTCATGACCCCTGTGTAACATCAGCGTCAAGCTCTGATGGTCATCCCCCTTTAGGTGGTTTTAGGTATAAATATCCAAAGAATAGAAAAATTGAATTATCGGATTTTGCTTTCAGTTTCCTACAAGCACTTATACCAATCTTTACGGTAATTGTAATGATCTATTTTATTAAGAATTAGTGCGAAAAACTTGTGCTACATAGTATCAAAACCCATTTAATCAACACCTTATAGCAAATTGATTATTAAATAGCCCGCAATTTATGCTTGCTTTTTTTATTAATCCAATTTCCAATAAATATCAAAGTTCCACCAGTTAAGTAGGCAGCATTGAAGTTCTCTTTATAAAGTAATATACCTAACAATATCAAGATAGGAAGTCTAAAATAATCAATTGATATAATAGAACTAATATCAGCATCCGTCATGGCTTTAGCCATTGTAAAATGAGCAGTAATTGCTGATATTCCAACAATAAATAAAAACGAAAAGTCTCTTATGTTAGGCAAATTAATATCTGTTATAGTAAGCCCAAATGAAATAGGAATTTGAATTAGACACATAATGAAAACTATGTCTAACGGCTTATATTTTTTAGTCAATTTTTTAGTTGAAGAATGAGCAATTGCATAGCTAATAGCAGATAATAATACAATAATTGAGTTAGTATTTATTATACCAAAACCAGGTCTAATTATTATTAGTACACCGATAAACCCTAATATGATACTCATGATTTTTGATTTTGTCAATTCTTCTTTTAAAAAGACAGAAGCAATTATCAATATCCATATCGGTACAGAAAATTCAATAGCGGTTACTTCAGCCAATGACAAATAAATAATTCCTACTATATAGCCGTATTGCCCTATTAAATGAAATATATTTCTAAATAAATGTTCCTTTATAATGGAAAAAGTTGGTCTTGATAATTTATTTTTAAAGAATATAAGAATGGTGAGAAGTCCAATTAATGATCTAAAAAATATAATTTGAAATGAATTTACATTATCGCTCATTTCTTTAATTCCAATTGTCATAACACAAAAAGAAAATACAGAAATCAACATCCATTTTTTAGAATTCATCTATGTAATTGCATATAATGATGGGATTAGATTATTTTGATGATTTCGATTTGCTTGTTACTACCAAATCTTTTTTAAAGCTTGAATGATATGTTTTAATCTACTTTTATCTTTGACTTCCTCTTTCATAAATCAAAGTTTTGTCAGTATCAATTTCTTTTTCTATATCTTTATCAAGACCATTTTTAGACAGTAAATCGACTTTTCGATTTAATATTTTTTCCAAATCAATTTTCATTTGAATAAATTTTAGTCCGATAGGCTTTGAATAATCTAAATCCAGTAAGATATCCACATCACTATTTTCATTCTCCTTACCTCTACTGAATGAACCAAAAATTGAAGCACTGTGGACAGGTTTGCTGACAAAGTAATCTTTAAGTTCCTTTATTTTATCTTTTGATAGACTCATGAGTTGAACATTTTCACTAATATAACATATTATCAAAATATTTCATTCAAACAGCCGCTGCCGCCTGCAACAACAATCCGCAAATGTAGGCTGCATAAGTACCCAAAGCATAGCCTAAAACTGCCAAAAGCACTCCAACAGGTGCTAAGCTAGGGTGAAAAGCACCTGCTACTATTGGAGCTGAAGCTGCACCTCCTACATTTGCCTGACTTCCAACTGCTACGAAAAAATAAGGAGCTTTAATGATTTTGGCTACTCCCAATAAAACGATTACATGGACTGCCATCCAAATCAAACCTACCATAAAAAAACCAGGGTTGTCGAATATGGCGGTTACATCCATTAACATCCCAATTGAAGCCACTAAGACATAAATCATCACACTTCCTAAACGGGAAGCGCCTACGCCTTCGAATTTTCGGACTTTGGTAAATGATAGTCCTAAGCCAATGGTGGTGGCAATTACGACCAACCAAAAGAAGGAAGAAGTTAAACTAAATTTATCTAATTGCGGAGCTACTTCGCCTATCCATGGTGCAATAATATCTGCTCCAAAATGTGCTATTCCCGTAGCTCCAAAGCCAATGGCCAAAACGGTCATTACTTCTGGTAGAGTTGGAATTTTCATAATAGACGCCTGGTATTTCTCAATTCCATTTTTCACTTCTTCGATGGAAGAAGCATCCGCTTTTAATCTTTTATCCAGCTTTTTAGAAATCCCCACTCCGTAAAGTAAAAATGCCATCCAAATATTGGCTACGATCACATCCACAGTAATCATGGTAGCAAATAAATCTTCACTGGCTCCGAAAGTTTCAAACATGGCTGCTTGATTGGCTCCTCCACCAATCCAGCTTCCGGCTATTGTAGCCATACCTCTCCAGACTGCCTCGGGACCAACGCCCCCAACTATATCGGGCGCAAAAGATGAAACAATTAAAATGGAAAGCGGGCCGCCAATTACAATCCCAACAGTACCTGCAAAAAACATAATGATGGCTTTTTTCCCCAATCTTGTAATAGCTTTTAAATCAATACTGATCGTCAATAATACTAAAGCACTGGGCAATAAATAGCGAGATGACATATAGTAAAGATTGGATTCGTCTCCTGAGATAATGCCAAAAGTGTTAAATAATGAAGGAATAAAATAGCACAGCAAAACAGAAGGGACAAATCGGTAGAATTTCTGCCAGCCTGATTTTTTGCTGGAAGCTGTGATAAAAATGGCTGCCAATATTAACATTAACAGGCCTAAAACTACGGCATCATTGGTGATTAGTGGTTTTTCCATTAGGTATAATGTTCTTTCAAAATTTCTACAAATTCACTTAAAATCATGGCAGTAGCGCCCCAAACTACCTTTTCCTCTATATCAAAGAAGGGGGCTTTTAATCTAATTTCTTGAGCTACAGTCAATTCTTTCTCTTGTAAAGTTTTGGGATGGATTAAATGCTGCAATTCAGCTTTAAAAATATGTTCCACTTCGCGTGGGTCTTTAATAAATTCGGGTTTTCGCTGTAAAATGCTGACAACTGGTTTCACTATAAAATTACTGGCCGTAACATTTAAATCGGATAAACTCCCGATCACTTCCTTATCAGAAATCTTAACCCCGATTTCCTCAAAAGTTTCCCTGATAGCGGTTTCAATTAAATTATCATCAGAATCTTCCATTTTCCCACCTGGAAGACTTACTTGCCCACCATGAATCCCTTGATAAGGTGGTCTTTGCATTAATGGAAAATAGATCTTGCCCTCATCAGGATATAGCGCAATCATGACTGCTCCTTTTTTGGGTGGCTTATCATATTGCATTTTAAACCGCTGACCAATGGGTTGCGCCATCATTTGTTGATGGGCATTATCCCCAGGCAGTTCTTGTGCTAAGCGTGCTTCCAGATATTTTTTTAACTCCTGTATCATAGATTACAATCAACAATAATACAAAACTTAAATGAGGTGAAGGAAAAAAATTGGTTAAAGTGTGGCGCAAATTTAATAAGTCTATTCTTAAACTGAGTTTAAGAATTGTATTCTCCAATTCATTGGCAATTTTATTTATTTCCTTAAAAAATGGCAGATCAATCATTTTAATGACAAACCCGAAAGCCTGTCTAAAACCGGCTCATTTTAATTCTATTTAAGCGCAAAAACCTTACCTCATACTTTATCAAATCCATAATACACTCTATTTAATCATTCCTATAAATAATTATATTCACTTGGGAATTCTATATTAATATTTCTTAATTTTGTGTGTTTTTCTTTGAATATTGTAGATGCGTAAAAAGAAAAGTTCTTTCTATGAATTTATACTCTTACATCATAAATGTTTATGAAGCTGTTAAGTGGTTTAGCAGCGTTCTACTCTCATTTACAAATGCTAATACATCAGAAAGGATACTTTAATATTTTTATAATAAGATAAATATCATCTTTAAACTCGGATTTTTAAATAGTTTTGAAGAAACTTCTAGTCATAGTACTCTTGACCCTCTTTTTCGTCCATGATACAACCTCTCAGGATAAATTAATATTAGATAATTTATCTATTGAGGATGGTCTTCCTGATCGGGAGGTATCACAAGTTGTAAAAGATAATAACGGCTTTATCTGGATTGCCACCTCTTTTGGCATAAGTAGATTTGATGGCTATGATTTCCTGAATTTTAACTCTGAAAACACCGAAACAATCACGGATGACAGAATTACTGCACTTCTTGTGGTTGAAGATAAGTTATGGGTAGGGACACAATCCAACTTACTGATACTCAACCTTAAAACTTATGAGTGGAAGGAGTATAAAAAAATAGCAGTAACACGCTTATTTAAAGACAGCAAAAATCAAGTTTGGTTAGTGGGCAATCAGGATGAAGTATTTTGTATCTTGAAGAATGGGACACTTAAAAAAATTGAAGAAACCCAGTCGCCTGAGCCTTGGGTAAGAGCACAAATAAATTCCATTAACACCATGGGGGAAGGTTCCGAAGGTGTTTGGTGGGGCAGGCTGGATGGAACTTTACGGCAGTATTCTGAAAAAAAAGGGAAAGTAAATGTAGTTTTCAACGGTGATCAATTTAAAAAAAGGGGAAGTGCGTTTTTAGATCAAGACACCTTAATATGGCATTCTACCAATGATCATCTTAAACTGTTTCATATAAACGGCCACGAAATCCCAATTAAACACCACAATTTAGGCAGTTTAACAAGGGCGGCCTCCATGTCGAAATTACAAAATGGGTCAATTCTGTTAACAGATTTTGAAAACAGAATTCTGGAGCTCAATTCAGCTGAACGTAAAACAATTTTTCATGAAAAACAATCACATAGCTTATCCACTAAAAGTACTGTAAACTCACTTCTTCAGGATGACAATCTACTATGGTTAGCTACAAATTCCGGGCTTTACAAAGTAGATTTTCAATCATCTCACTTTAATAAGATTTTACACTACAATCAAGGACTTAACAGCATTCGATATATAGCCGAACTGGAAAATGATGAAATCTTGGTTTCCTCATACACAGGATTGCACTTTTTGAATGAAAGAAATAAAGTGGACAGTATTGTTAAAAAACCTTGGTATGCATTTTATGAAATGATTCCTAAAGCAGACAACACCTACTGGACAGCCTCTGAGGGAACCGGGCTGCTCGAATTTAATTCGAAGGATAGAACGATCAAACACCTTACTTACACCCACGAAAGCGGTGGACACCCGGCTCGCTATCTTACTTCATTAGTGGAAACTGACAGCTTAATTTATATTGGAGAATATAAAGGACTGTATTCTTATGATAAGTTCACTGGGATTATGGAGGAAGTAAAGAATGAAAAAGGCAATCCATCATTAATCGGTGAACGCATCAATGATTTACACCTAGACAATAAGGGAGAACTATGGATTGCTTCTGATAAAGGATTATATGTACTCGATACTTTAACGGGAAATTGTGAGTTTAATGATTTTTCTGTTACTGGAAGTAAAAATTATGAAGCAAGGGTAATTTTTGAAACATCCGATAATAAACTGTGGTTTGGCACAAGGCAGCATGGATTACTGATGCTAGATGAGCAAAGAAAGAAATTAAGCCAATGGAAAAAGCAAGATGGACTGGCTTTTGATGCTGTCAATACGATCATCTCCTCTGACAATGACCGATATCTCTGGATTGGCACAAACTTAGGTTTATCCCAGTTTGACAGAAGCACAAATACCTTTACTAACTATTTCGAAAAAGACGGGATTTCAAATAATGAATTCAACAAACACGCTGTTTTGAACCATTCAAATGGATTGATTTATATAGGTGGAATCAATGGGGTTAATATATTTGACCCTTCTAAATTAACCAAAAAATTTTTAAATAAGAAAATGATGCTCACTGCATTCAGTAAATATGATGGTGATGAAAGAAAGGTAGTGCATCAAAAGACTCAAATTACGAATCAAAGAAGTTTCACCCTAGCTCCTAAAGACCGCTTTTTTTCAATTTACTTTGCCTTGGATAATTACTACAGTGTTGAAAAAAATCAATTTCGATACAAAATTGAATCCCTTCATGAAAATTGGGTTGATTTAGGGACTCAAAACAAACTAGTGATAGATAATCTGGAGGCTGGTGAATATGTTGTTAAAATTCAAGGAACTAGTGGCGAAGGTCAGTGGAGCGATAATGAGCTAGCCATTCAACTGACAATCGAAGAAGTATTTTATAAGAAAGTATGGTTCTTGTTGCTTGTTTTCATAGTTATTCTTTTTATAGGATGGATCGGTCATAAGATCAGAATTCGCCAGCTGCTAAAACTAGAACGTATGAAGACAAAAATCGCCCGTGATCTTCATGATGAATTAGGAAGTTCATTAACAAGAATAAGCATGTATTCAGAATTGGCTAAAGAAAATGGTCAGCGGCTTGATCAACTTTCAGTTTTAAGTAAAGAGGCTACGTCAACTTTAAGTGATATTGTGTGGTCAATAGACAGTGAAAACAATACATTAGAAGAGCTTATAGGTAGAATGAGAGACCATTTACATATAATGGTAAAACATACTACAATAGATTTTGATTTTAAGGCAGGGGATTTGGATCAGCAGATAATGGTTAAGACTGAAGCCAAACAGAATCTATTTCTAATCTTCAAAGAAGCCATTAACAATATTTTAAAACATGCTAAAGCATCATTTATCAAGGTAATGATATATCGGGAAAAGAATAATTTAGTAATGAGCATCCAAAATGATGGGGCAAATCTATCCGACAGCAAGAATGAACCCAGAAAGGGTGGCAAAGGAACTAAAAGTATGCAAAACCGATCAGAAGCGTTAAAAGGCAGCTATAAAGTACTAAAGAAACATTCTTTTTATCAGGTTCTTATTACAATTCCTATAAAATCTTTGTAATTTGTAATACATGGAAGCCACTCGTATCGTATTAATTGAAGATGATCAGCTAATTCGGGAAGGATTAAGCGAGTATTTTCAAAAGACAGAGGAAATAGAAGTGCTTGCAGCCACAGCAAGCGTAGAAGATTTCTTTTGCGAAAAATTTGTGACACCTCCTCAGGTAATGTTGTTAGATATTAACTTGCCTGGCGTGGATGGCATTGATGCCATTAAAAATATAAAAATCAGATATCCTGAATTGGTTATTATAATGCTCACCATCCATCAAGATGCAGAAAAGGTATTTCAAGCATTTAAAAATGGAGCTGACGGCTATCTATTGAAAGACACTCCATTGCCAGCGATAAAGGACGGAATCCTGGAAATAAAAAATGATGGCGCACCAATGTCTCCGGCAATTGCAAAAAAAATAATTCAATATTTTCAGCCCAAGAAAAGCTTATTGCTTAAAAAAAAGCAGAAAACCTACCTCACCGAACGTGAGAAAGAAGTGGTAAAAAAACTAGTAGACGGCCTGTCATATAAACAAGTGGCAAATGAGCTTTCAATAAGTATTGAAACGGTAAGACACCACATCAAAAACATCTATTCCAAACTTCAGGTGAATAGTAAATCCCAAGTTGTTTCAAAGTCGCTAAAAGGCGATATCTAATCAAATCATATACACTTAATTCAAAAATAAGTTAATAAAATTCAATTACCCCATATTTATGGGATTTATGGGATTAGCCGTTTGCCTACCTTTGTACTATGCTTATTTAGATGTTATCTCGATTGCTTAACATCACTATTTAACCTAAATCTCAAAAGAAATGGCAGTAAAACTTACCACACATACTTCTACCGGATACGATGATAATATTTACAGGGCCAATAAAAGTTTATTTTCAGTAAATGATGGCACCAATGAAATATTGTCTTCACAAATTCAATTGCAAGCCAGACAAGCCTGTGGCTCAACATGATGTGGAAGCAAGCAATAATTAATGCAATTAATAAACAAGTGGAAGGAGTCAAGAAAGAACTTATTCCATTTGTAATACTAGCACCTATTATCATTATCCATAATATGAAAATTCATTTCTCACAATACGTCAAATTAATCGCCATAACTATTTTGTTCACACTGGCAACAAACCTTTTGCAAGCGCAAAGTGAACCACAAATAACCGACTTTAGCCCTATTGTTGGCAATGTGGGAGATGAAATTACCATAAACGGTGTAAATTTCGACCCTACATTTTCTGATAATCGTGTGTTTATTGGTGGAGTAGAAGCAAGCATTACAGGGGGGTCTTCAACTCAACTTACCGTTACATTACCACAAAATTCTTATTACAGTAAAATTCAAGTACTTACCAGTACGGGTCTTATAGCTGAATCGTCCCAATTTTTTACCCCAACCTTTACCTACGGCCATCCCACAATTGACAATAGTTCGTTTAGTTCGCCTGTTAATACCGCAACCGGGGACAGCCCAGAACGTGTTGATGTTAAAGATATTGATGGGGATGGTAAAAATGATGTATTAATCTCCAGGAATTCGGGAAATTTCTATGTGTATAGAAACACTTCGAATATTGGCAGTGTTTCTTTTTCCCAAGTATCTTTTAATGAACCTTTTAACCCATACCAACCCTTGTTGGCCAGAGATCTTGATGGAGACGGTTTACCTGATATGATTGAGATTGGGGCTTTACGTGCTGTTGATATCAGAAGAAATACCAGTACACCGGGTTCTGTTTCCTTTGCTCCTAAACAATCTTTTGATGTTACTGACCAGGAAAAACCGGGTTTAGCTGTGGCGGATTTGGATGGAGATGGAAAACTGGACATTCTTGCTCAAACTTATGGAGGGATAAAGCTTTTAAGAAATACCAGTAGTGTTGGTGCTATAAGTTTTGCACCTGCAATCAATTTAGGCGCTGGAGGTTTGGCAATTGCCGCTGCCGACTTAGATGGAGATCATTTGCCCGAAATTGTGATTGCGAATCAAAATTCAATAAGGATTTTCAAAAATAATAGTACAGTAGGGACATTTAGCTTCTCTGAACAACCTAGTTTAGCAAGTAACTCTGTAAAGGAAATAGAGCTTGTTGATCTTGATCTTGATGGGAAAACAGATATTGTAGGTTTTGCACCAGGTAATCAACCTGTAGGGTTGCAGGTATATAGGAATATTTCATCTGGTTCAATAAGTTTTGATGGAAGACAGACTTATTCGACTGGCGGGGGCAGCTCTTCTGATGGTGGTTTTGATGTTGGTGATATAAACGGTGATGAAAGACCAGATGTAGTGGCATCAAGTGGCCCTAGTAACGCAGCAGTTGTTCTTCTCAATAATTCATCACCCGGTAGTACTTCTCTTCGATCCTATAAAAGCTATCCTACAGGTACAACGCCTATGGATGCTTTTGTTGCAGATATAGATGGAGATAATAGAAGCGATTTGATTGTTACCAATATCAATTCTAATAACTTTTCTGT
>JBNJFX010000035.1:0-54973 GCA_051747245.1 Bacteroidota bacterium | reverse complement strand
TATGAGGCACTTGGAAGGACAATAAGATTTTTCTAAAATAGTAAAATGAGTATAAACAAAAAAAGCCCACTTAAAAAGTGAGCTTTTAGCGGTCTGGACAGCCTGTCCCGAGTATCGGGAAGACTCGAACTCGCGACCTTCCCACTAGTCTTAGGGTCTCCCTAAGACCAATTCTCATTAAAAGTTGGCACACGCGTTTTCGTGTGTGTCCTTTACAAACTCCTGCAAAACCCAATAAAACTAATTGTATTGACTCCTTGCACCTGGACAAACTTAATTTGGATTTTATGAGGCACTTGGAAGGACAATAAGATTTTTCTAAAATAGTAAAATGAGTATAAACAAAAAAAGCCCACTTAAAAAGTGAGCTTTTAGCGGTCTGGACGAGACTCGAACTCGCGACCTCCTGCGTGACAGGCAGGCATTCTAACCAACTGAACTACCAGACCAAAATTATAATTCTTTACCCTTTCGCTATTCGAATTGGGAGTGCAAATAACTGAATTTTATTTCTAATATTCAAAACTTATTTGCGATTATTTTTTCAATATTTTTTGGCTTTAAATCACTTATTCAAAGCTTTTTCGCTTGTCCTTTCGTTTAAGGAGATGCAAATGTAGGTGCTTAATTGTTAATTGCAAAACTTGTTGTGAAAATTTTTCATTTTTTTTTCATTTATGCATTTTTGTGTGTGACTTCAGATTTTAATATTAATTTTACGTTTATATAAATACTAAAATAATGCTTTTGGAATTCGAACAACCTATAGTTGAATTAGAAAATAAATTGGCAGGGATGAAATCATTAGCCGAAGAAAGCGATGTTGATATCTCAGATGCCATCAAAAAACTTGAAAATAAAATTGTGTCCTTAAAGAAAGAGACTTTTCAAAATTTAACCCGATGGCAAAGAGTACAGCTTTCACGTCATCCCGACAGGCCGTACACATTGGATTACATTTATGAAATCACCGAAGACTTTGTTGAACTGCATGGTGATAGATCAGTAAAGGATGATAAAGCCATGGTGGGCGGTTTTGGTACTGTTGATGACCAAACTTTTATGTTTATTGGCCAGCAAAAAGGTAGAAATACCAAACAGCGTCAAATGCGAAACTTTGGAATGGCCAATCCTGAAGGTTATAGAAAAGCCTTGAGATTAATGAAAATGGCAGAGAAATTTAATAAACCTATCGTTACTTTTATTGATACTCCAGGGGCTTTTCCTGGATTAGAAGCAGAGGAAAGAGGTCAAGGTGAAGCTATTGCACGTAACCTTAAGGAAATGTTTATGCTAAAGGTTCCTGTTATTTGTATAATCATAGGTGAAGGTGCATCAGGTGGAGCTTTAGGGATTGCAATTGGTGATAAAGTCTTGATGTTGGAAAACACTTGGTACAGTGTGATTTCCCCTGAATCTTGCTCTTCTATTTTATGGAGAAGCTGGGATTATAAAGAACAAGCAGCGGAAGCCTTGAAGCTAACTGCTCCGGATATGCTTAAAAATAAATTAATTGACGGTATCATCCCTGAGCCATTGGGCGGTGCACATACTAATTTGAAGGCCGTAGCGGATGAAGTGAAAAAGAATATCCTTAAAAACTTCAAGGCATTGGATAAAAAGTCAGTTGATAAAAGAATAGAAGACAGAATTAATAAATTTAGTGCGATGGGTGCTGTAAAGTAAAGCACTTACTAAGTGACATTGATTATTTATTGAAATGGCTTTTAAGAATGTGTGATTTAGCATTTTTAAAAGCCATTTTTTTTATACCTTCAAATTAAAATAAAAAGAAGATTTATGAACTTACATATTATAGAAACCGGTTTTTTTAAGCTAGATGGAGGCGCAATGTTTGGAGTAGTGCCCAAATCATTATGGTCTCGGACAAATCCTGCTGATGAAAATAATATGTGCACTTGGGCAATGCGATGCTTGGCTATAGAAGATGGTGATCAATTGATTTTAATTGACAATGGAATTGGAGATAAACAAAGTGAAAAGTTTTTCAGCCATTTCTATTTACATGGAGATGCAACATTAGAGGGTTCGTTGAAAAAATCCGGTTTTTCTAAAGATGATGTAACGGATATGTTTTTGACCCATCTGCACTTCGATCATTGTGGGGGTGGTGTAAAGTGGCAGGATGATGCCCATACCAAATTGGATATTGAATTTAAAAATGCCAAATATTGGTCCAATCAAGATCATTGGAAATGGGCAACAGAACCTAATGCAAGGGAAAAAGCCAGCTTTCTAAAGGAAAATATTATGCCGATGCAAGAAAGTGGACATTTGCATTTTGCAGATAAAGGCAAGCCTTCTCCATTTTCCCAATTCGATATTTTATATGCTGATGGTCACACAGACAAGCAAATGGTGCCTAAATTAAAGTATAAAGATAAAACAATAGTGTTTGCGGCTGATTTATTGCCATCTGTTGGTCATATACCTTTGCCTTACGTTATGGGTTACGATGTTAGGCCATTAATTACTTTAGATGAAAAAGAGAAATTTTTAATTGAAGCGGCAGACAACAATTACATCATCTTTTTAGAACATGATGCACAAAATGAATGTTGTACTGTGAAGCATACTGAAAAAGGGGTGCGATTAGATCAAACTTTTAAACTATCCGAGGTATTATAATATGAAATCGACATTAAAATTCAAATTGGATTTTAGACATACCGAAGATGAATTTTAAACAAAGATTCCATATAACAACTAAAAAATCATATACATGAAAATAGGATTGGCACTTTCCGGGGGCGGAGCACGTGGTTTTGCTCATTTGGGTATAGCTCAGTACATGTATGAGCAAAATATTCGTCCTGATATGATTTCCGGTACAAGTGCCGGAGCCATAGCTGGTGCTTTTTTAGCTGCTGGCTATGAGCCAAAAAGAACAATGGAGATTATTTCAGATATAAATTTCCTGAAATTTTTCAGGCCGGCTATGTCATGGTCTGGCTTGGTCAATTTAGAAAAGTTATCGGCCCTGCTATTGGAATATTTTCCGGAAAATTCATTTAGTGAATTTAAAATCCCATTGATCATTTCCACTACCAATTATACCAAAGGAGAAAATGTGAATTTTGAATCCGGAGAATTAATAAAACCGCTTCTGGCTTCGGCTAGTATCCCTGTGATTTTTAAACCAATCATGATTGGGAAAGACTCCTTTGTGGATGGTGGAATCACCAATAATCTTCCTGCCAATTTATTAAAACCTCATGTTGATTTTACTATTGGTGTCAATTGTAATCCCGTAGGTGATGCAAAACAAAATGATGGCATGAAGGATATGTTGGAGCGCACTATGCTAATGATAATCAATTATCAAACAAAAGAACAGGCTAAATTGTGCGATATTTTTATTGAGCCCCAAGATTTATCTAAATATAAAGTTTTTGCCCTATCTAAAGCAAATGAGATCTATGAGATAGGCTATGAAAGTGCTAAAAATTCATTTTCCAAACTAGCTGAAGATCATCCATTGAAGCAGCTTTCAAAAACAGTTTAGACTACTGTGAAATGATTTAGAATTACATAACTACTTATTTACATATATATATGTTAACCCCTTACCATTTCTAGTTCAACCACCCCCTTTGAAGGTGTTTTCACCTTCAAGTTTCTGTGATACTTAATGGGAGGTTCAATGCGTAAGTTTGCGTGAAAATACCGAAACCAAGACGTAAGTGCTAAGTAAGTTTAAATGATTTTATAAGAACGAATTGTATTAGACTTTTTCTTGATTTTCTTTCTACAAGCAAGGAATAGAACTTGTACAGATGGAAACATCTTGAATCAATAGGACAGCCAAAGACATATTTGAAAAACCCTAATCCATTTCTGAGCATACCATTTAACCGTTTTCTTTTCCGTTAATATAGTATCAATTCGGTTTTTAGTTAAAAAATATCTTTATTAACTACCAAATTAAAAAGGAAATTAAAATATGAGAAAATTATCAACATGGTCATTATTACTATTTTTAGGTATAATGGCCGCTTGTCAACCAAGCGAAAAGTCGGACGAGAAAGCAGAACTGTCCATCGATTATGAAAAATATGTGCTTCCAAATGGTTTGGAAGTGGTTCTACATGAGGATAAGTCAGATCCCATTGCAGCAGTAGCCATTCAAATGCATGTAGGTTCGAGTCGTGAAAAGCCTGGCAGAACAGGTTTTGCCCACTTTTTTGAGCACATGCTATTTCAAAAATCAGAAAATGTAGAAGAAGGAGCATTCTTTAAAAACATTAATGATTTAGGGGGGACTTTTAATGGGTTTACAACTAGTGATAGAACCGTTTATTATGAAGTGGTTCCTAAAGATGCATTGGAAAGAATCCTTTGGATGGAGTCTGATAGAATGGGATTCTTCATTAATGCCATCACTAAAGGAGATTTGGAAGGAGAAAAGCCGGTTGTTCAAAATGAAAAAAGACAAAGGGTGGATAACCAACCTTACGGCCACAGAAGCTATGTGATTAAAAATGCTTTATATCCTGAAGGTCATCCTTACAATTGGGAAGTAATTGGTGAGCTCGAAGATTTACAGGCTGCCACCTTAAATGATGTAAAAGGATTCTATAATGACTGGTATGGCCCAAATAATGCAACAATAGTTGTGGCCGGTGATTATGACAAAGAGCAAGTGAAAGCTTGGATAGAGAAATATTTTGGTGAGATCGAATCAAGGGGAAATGACGAAGTGATGTCTCCTAAACCAGTGACTATAGAAGAAACCAAAATGCTATATCATGAAGATGACTATGCTAAAGTGCCTGATTTAAGAATGGTTTTCCCTACTGTGGAGCAATATCATCCTGATTCATGGGCTTTATCAGCACTTGCAGAAATTATGAGCAGAGGTAAAAGAGCTGTATTATATAAAAAGTTGGTAGAAGAAACAGAGTATGCTCCAAATGTATTTGCATACAATAATTCCAGTGAATTAGCCGGTGAGTTTAACATTGGAATCCGTGCCAAAGATGGTGTGGATTTAGATTCGGTTTATGCAGCAGTTCAGGAAGCAATGGATGAATTCGAAAAAGAAGGTTTTTCTGAAAAAGATTTGCAAAGAATTAAGGCAAGGCAAGAAACAAGCTTTTATAATGGTATTTCCAGTATTTTAGGAAAGGCTTTTCAATTAAGTACATACAACGAATTTGCTGGTAATCCTGGGTATATAACAGAAGACATCAACAAGATTTTAGCAGTTGAAAAAGAGGATGTAATGCGTGTATATAATGAATACATCAAAGATAAACCGGCAGTAATCACCAGTTTTGTGCCAAAAGATCAATTAGATTTAATTGTTGAAGGTTCGGAAAAGGCTACTGTTAAAATAGAGGAAGTTAAGCCAATGGATGAGTCTACAATGGCTGATGTAGATAAGGATGCCGAATATGAAAGAACGCCAAGTGAAATTGATAGAAGTAAAGAACCGGAATTAGGTGAGATGCCTCTCATTACTCCTCCAAGCATTTACGAAGCCAAATTAGCAAATGGAATGAAGATTTTAGGTATTCAAAATGATGAGTTACCATTGGTTAATTTCAGTATCAGGTTAAAAGGTGGCGGATTATTAGACGACCCTAACAAACCAGGTGTTGCTAATTTATTTACCGACATCATGCAAGAAGGTACTAAAAACAAGACTCCTGAAGAATTAGAAGATGCAATTGGCCAAATAGGTGCTAATATCGGTATGAATACCGGCAATGAGGAAATTGTTATTTATGGAAATTGCCTTGCTCGTTATTTTGACGAAACTATAGCTATCATTGAAGAAATGATGTTGGAGCCTCGTTGGGATATGGATGAATTTGACAGATTACAAAAAGCTCAAATCAATAATATCAAGCAAAGAAATGCTAATCCTAATGCAATTGCAGGATCAGTGGCAAATAAAATAACTTATGGTGAGGATCACATTTTTGCTAAGCCATTAAGCGGAACGGAAGAATCAGTGGAAGCTATCACAATTGATGATTTAAAAGCTTACTATGAAAAGAATTTCTCTCCAAGCGTGGCTAGTTTGCAAATCGCAGGAAGCGTAACGCAAGCTCAAGTTAAAGAAGCACTTTCAGGTTTGAATGAGAAGTGGGAATCTAAAGAAGTAACTTTCCCTGAGTATGAAATGAGGGGAATTGATGAAGAAGGTAAAATCTATTTTGCAAATTTCCCTAATGCCAAGCAATCTGTTATTAGGTTGCAGCGATTAGCAGTAGAAAGAAACCATCCTGATTATCATCCATTAAGCGTTGCAAATTATGGCTTAGGTGGAAATTCTGGTGGTAAGTTGTTTCAGGTATTAAGAGAAGATAAAGGTTATACCTACGGAGCTTATTCTAATATCAGTTCAAGTACTCAAAAAGCACCTTTTGCTGCTTATTCCAGTGTTAAAACTAATACTACTCCTCAATCTGTAGCTACTTTTAAAGAAGTGATTGAAGATTATAAGCAAAATTATGACTCAGCTGAATTGGAAAAAGCGAGAACTGCTTTAATTAGAAAAGAAGCTAGAGAATATGAGACTTTAGGACAAAAACTAAATGTTTTACAGCAGATTTCTTCTTATGGCTTGCCTAAGGATTTCATAAAGCAAAATCAGGAAGAGTTAAAGGCATATACCGTTGAGGATATGACGAAAATCATGAATCAATATATGAATGTTGATGAAATGAATTATATCATAGTAGGAGATGCCGAAACTCAGTTGGAAGGTGTGAAAGAATTAAATATCAAAGAAGTGATAAAAGTTGATGAGGATGGAAATCCTGTTGACAACAAAATTGAATCTATGTAAATAAAAGATTTAATTAATTTTAGAAAGGCTGGGATGATTCATTCCAGCCTTTTTTTGTATACAAAGATCAAGGCTGATCTATTATTTCTTCAAAACCCTCTCCTACTGCCAGCGGCTATTGATGTCTACTCGTACCTGGCAAGGACCAGCATGACTTATTAAATGAGAATAAAAAATCATAAAAATGATGGATAATTCTGCAATACATTTTCCATCATTAATATAATTACCACTTATGAAACCAGTTTGGGCTGGTTTTGTTATGGACATATACGAAAATACCAGCGCCATCTTTGAGTAAGAATTGCTCTTAGGGAGACCCTAAGACCAGTGGGGGCAATCACGGATCAAGATTGAATACTTGGTTGTATTTAAATAAAATGCAAAAAAAAGCCACTTACAGTGAAAATCACTATAAGTGGCTGATAATCAAGAGCCTCCTGTCGGGATCGAACCAACGACCTACTGATTACAAGTCAGTTGCTCTACCATCTGAGCTAAGGAGGCTTTAAGTAATTTTAGAACGGATTCTAATCGCTTTTTCAGTTTTTAACCTTTTGTTTTCCCTGAATGCGGATGCAAATATAAAGGCTGTTTTTATTAATCCAAACCCATTTTCATAAAATTATTAAAGAAATTTTTAATCGATGGAGCGAACTATCCGTAACTGCTTCTTTAACAGTGAGATTTCCTTTTCTGCTTCATCAATTTTTTCTTCAAATTCTTTTTTAACTTTATCTGCAGTCTTAGAGGAAGCAAAAAATTCCATGTTATTTTTCCAAGTCACAATATCATTCTGTAAATCTCCTATCTTCTTCCGGATGGAATTTTCTTTTTGATTTAGTTTGCGATCAGAATTAGGTCCTGACATAATTTTGGTCAGTTGAGCCATTAACTTTACTTTCTCTTTCTGCTCATCATCTAAGACATCCTCAGATTTATCGATGAAGTTTTGAATTGCTTTAGAAAAATCTTCTTTAACTTTTTGAATAGCCTCCTTTGGTACAAAACCTATTTTGCCATAAGCTTGCTCATAAGCTTCCAATTGATCTAAATCACCAGGCTCTAAACTATTAATTTGGGCTATAATATCTTCCTTAGCCTTTAAGTTATCTTCAAATTCTTTTTGGGCATCTTTAGAGCCAGCTCTTTTATTTTCAAAAAACTTATCGCAAGCAGCTTTAAATTCTTTGTAAATGCTTTCCCTGAATTTCTCAGGCACAGGACCAACTTCTTTCCATTGTCTTTGCAAACCTTTCAGCTGATCAGCTGTTTTATTCCAGTCAGTACTTTCTGATAGCTCTTTAGCTTTCTCTACAAACTCCTGCTTTTTCTTTAAATTCTCCTCACGCATGCTGTCCAAGCGTTTGAAGAACTCATGTTTATTGGCAAAAAACTGTTTAAAATTGCCCCAGAAATTCTTATTGATCTCTTTAGCATTCTCTTTTGGAACTTGCCCTGTGGCTTCCCACTCTTTTTGAATGGCTAAGATCTCCTTAGTTTTTGCATTCCATTCTTTAATCCTATCTGAATCAAATTCTAGGAAAGGGTTAAGTTTTTCAATAATCTGCTCTTTCTTTTCTAGATTCTCAGCTTGAATTTCTTTTAAATTCTTAACAAATTCCTTACGCTTTTCATATATAGCATCAGAAGCCGCTTTGAACCTCTGCCAAAGTGGTTCCTGTTCTTCTTTAGGAACAGGGCCAATGTGCTTATATTCCTCATGTAAATCGTTTAAATGCTTTATAGCATAAGGGACATCCTCAGACTGAGCTAACTCCTCTGCCTTTACACAGAGTTCTGTCTTGGCTTCTAAATTTTTCTTTCTATCTAATTCTTTTAACTCAAAAAGAATGCTTCTTTGATCATAATAGCGGTCTAAAAGCGCATTATAATTAGCCCATAGTGTTTTAGACTGATTACCTGGAACCGGGCCAACCGATTTCCATTCCTTTTGTATATCTTTAATTACATTTAGGCTTGTGATGGTTTCTTCTCCATCAACCAAATCACGTAATCTGTCTAATATTTCTAATTTAGTTTTAAGGTTCTCATCTTTTTGATGCTCGAGTTCCCTATAGTGCTTTTTTCTTCTGTCTCTATATAATTGATAATTAGCCTCAAAGCGTTCATTCAATTCATCATGCTTCATGGCAAAATCTGCCTCTTCTCCCCCATCAGCCAGAAATTTATCTAAAGCTTCTTTCTTTTCTGCCTCATAAATTTCATCGAAAACCGGCTTGATTTCATTAATGATGCGATCTGCTTTTTTGAAGTTATCACTTTTGGAAATCTCCTTGATGGCTTCAACTAACTGTTCCTTATTAAATTCGGAATAATCAGGCAATTCCTCGTGATCGTCATGCTCATCATGATCTTCTTCATGACTTGCTTCATCAGCATTTTTAGCCTCATTTTCTTGAGAAGGGGCTTCATCTTTAGATTTTTCCTCTTGTGGTTCTGAAGTAGAATCACCAGCTATCTCTGCATCAGATTCATTTACTTGTTCTGATGCTGTTCCTTCTACTTGATTTTCTGATGTGGGTTCCACATGCTCCTTCTCTTTATCCAAACCAGAATTATTTTCCTGTGGATTTTCAGAAGTACCTTTTTCGTCTATCATAATAATTTAGCTTTCTCTCTTGTATTATTAAGGTACAATATTAATTAAAAATTGTGAAAAGTTTCAATCAATTAAGGTTGGGATCCGATGGGTAGTTGGCATAAATCTTAAACCTACCTCCCATTTTCTCCAAAATACTTTTCCAAAGCGTTTCAGGTGGACTGTTAAATATATAGGATGGGTGCACTCCTCGTGCTATAATCCAGCTGTTATGATCAATTTCTTCCTGCAACTGATTTTCTGACCAACCACTATATCCAACAAAAAAGCGTGACTTTTCTTTATTGAGTTCTCCTTTTTGCATTAAATTTTGCAAGGTTTCAAAATTACCTCCCCAGAAAAGATCTTCATTAATTTTTTGACCACCCTCTTTTAATTCCTCAATATTGTGTATAAAATGAAGTGTATTTTGTTGAACCGGACCACCAACATATAAATCTGCTTCGAAGGTACCTATTTCTTGTAATACTTCATCTACTTTTAAAATTGATAACTTATTTAACACAAAGCCAAAAGAACCTTCTTCATTATGTTCACATAATAAGATCACTGTCCTGTCAAAATTTTGATCAGGCAAAAAAGGTTCCGAGAGCAATAAATCTCCTTTCTGTGGTTGTTCGATATTTTTAAATTCAAAAAACTCCATTTAATGAAGTGCTGCTTTTAAAGGTAATGCTTTAAGAATTTCGGCCTCCGCCTCACTCATTTCATCTAATCTATTATATACTTCTTCTTTATCAAAATAATGAAGTGCCATATCTACAAAAATTTCTCCATGCTTGGCTTCGGATGCCCACAATCTATGATAAAATTTTCTTAAATCACCTTCTGGCAAAGCTTCATAAACCATTCTAAAACGCTCAGCTCCCCTGGTTTCCACTAAGGAAGCTAATAATAAGCGATCCATAAATCTGTCTTCCCTGCCTGATCTACACGTTTTGATTAAATCATCCACATAATAGTCTTTATCGATTTTATGCGGCAATTGTATTCCTTTCGATTGCATGATAGCGTAAACATCACGAAAATGTTCCAATTCCTCAACTGCTGTATCGATTAGTTCAGGAATTATTTTTAACCTATCAGGAAATTTTGCCACAAAACTCATGGCCATACCTGAAGCTTTTCGCTCACAATTGGCATGGTCTTGCAAAAAACTGTCAAAATCTGCCATTACGGTTTCTATCCATTCCTGACTACTTTCTGCTTTTAAATCAATCCTTAACTTCATTTATGAAAAATAATTTAACTATTTATTACCCTATAATTGGAATCAATTTGAAACAATAATAAATTTAAATTCATTAAGCCGCTAATAATTTAAAGAGAAATCTCAAAAAAATATATGCAACAATCCATAGCTGACATCCGAAAAGAATACACAGCACTTTCCCTTAAGGCTTCAGAAGTAGATGCAAACCCTGTCGATCAGTTTTTAAGCTGGTTTGATATGGCACTAAATGCCCAAATCACAGAACCAAATGCTATGACATTATCCACTCTTGACGGCAACAAACCAACTTCAAGAATAGTGTTGTTAAAAGGCGTTGAAAACGAAGAATTTGTTTTTTACACGAATTATAACAGTTCAAAAGGCCAGCAAATGGAAAAATCCCCTCAGATATCTTTAAATTTCTTTTGGCCAGAACTTGAGCGGCAAGTGAGAATTGATGGTGAAGTTCAAAAAGTGGATGAAGCAACTAGTGATGCTTATTTTAGAAGTAGACCTAGAGCAAGCCAAATTGGCGCCTGGGTTTCTCCTCAAAGTGAGGTCATTGAAAGCAGAGATGTTTTAAACAAACGATTGGAAGAAATAAAGTTGAAATTTAATGATAAAGAAGTGGAAAGACCACCTCATTGGGGCGGCTATACCGTAAAACCCAATATGGTAGAATTTTGGCAAGGCAGACCCAGCAGATTACACGATAGAATTCGATATACTTTTTCAGAAACTAAGAATTGGAAGATTGAAAGATTGGCTCCTTGATGTCTAATATTTATTTCGAGCGATATGCTTATCCAAATCGTTTTATACAAGAGCCTATTAAAAACGGCACTTTTGTAAGTGTGGTAATTCCCGTTTATAAAGAGGAAAATTTATTACCTACTTTAAAATCATTGGCTGCATGTGAAAAGACAAAACACCCAGTTGAAATAATATTGGTAATAAATCATCCTGAAAATGCTGAGCAAAGCATTAAAGAACAAAGCCAAAAGACAATAGAAGAAATTGAAGGTTTTATCCATCAAAACCCTTCTGAATTAACTTTTTATATCATTAAGGCTTTTGATTTGCCAGCTAAAAAGGCTGGAGTGGGTTTAGCCAGAAAAATAGGAATGGATGAAGCCGCTTTTAGATTAAATTCCATTAATCAAGATGGAGTAATACTCTGTTTTGATGCAGACAGCCAATGTCAACCCAATTACCTTAAAGAAATAGAAAGTCATTTTTCAAATATCCCTAAATGCAACGGTGCTTCAATTCATTATGAACATCCATTATATTTAGATAATAATAAATTAAATGAAGCTATCATATTATATGAATTGCATTTAAGGTATTACATCCAAGCATTAAAATACACAGCTTATCCTTTTGCTTTTCATACCATAGGTTCCAGTATGGCTGTACGTTCTTCGGTTTATCAAAAACAAGGGGGGATGAATCAAAGAAAGGCAGGAGAAGACTTCTATTTCCTGCACAAAATTATTCCATTGGGTAATTTTCATAATATCTCCAATACAAAAGTAATTCCTTCTGCCAGAATATCGGATCGAGTGCCTTTTGGAACGGGAAGAGCAATGCAGGAACATCAAAATCAATCCAAAGACTTAAATATAAGTTATGATTTTGAGTGTTTTAAGCTAATAAAGAAGTTTTTAGAAAAAACAGAAGGTGATAACTTCATTGAAAATATCCCAGCACGAGTAATGGATTTTTTGAAGGAAACCAATTTATGGAGCGAGTTAGAAAAAATCCACTCTCAATCTAAAAATGAACAACATTTTAAAGAACGCTTTTTCGAATGGTTCAATGGTTTCAAAATGCTAAAACTGGTTCATTATTTAAGAGATAATTATTATCCTGAAAAAGGATTAGTCAATCAATCAAGTAAATTGTTGCGAGCGATAGGTTTGGAAAATACGAGTGATTCATCTTCTTTGGAATTACTTAAGATTTATAGGGAATTGGATGCTGAAGGCTAAGGTATAATTGAAACTTTGTTTCAATTTTTTAAGATTCCTTCCTTCGAAGGAATAGCCTGTCCCGTATTTTAATCGGGAACGTTCTAATCTAAATCTGTGCGTATTCGGATTTAATAATAGATAATTCAGACTTTTTCAAAGTCTGATATAAGAAGAGATCTGCCTCGGTCTGACGGTTTTATTCGCCATGATAATTAATTTAATTCATAGACCATTGATGATTCATATTACTTCGGTTTTAGCCTTTTATACCGTCTGACCGATATTCCTAAGAACCACCATTAGCAATTAGACGGTTGTAACCGTCAAACCGCAGAACTGATAATTCGTAATTCAAAGATTCGTAATTATATAAGCCCATTCAAATCTTTCACACCTAAATACCTCTCCACCGTAAAGCCCTCAGCATAATCCACGCCTATAATTTGTCCAAACTCCATTGCTCTGGCTTCAATCATTTTCATAAATCTTGGACTTGAAATATAAGTTTCAGGCTCTTCCGATTCAGGCTTATAAAACTGCGATTCATAAGCACGAATGGCATTCATTTTTTTCTCCCATTGTTGACTTACATCTACCACAAAATCGGGGGTAATAGGCAAACTCTGAATATAATGATAGACTTTCGATGGACGGTAGGCTTCTTGAATATTACCATTATCATCTGTAGTTTCAAATTTCTTTAAACCCGCAAGGAAAACTGATTCAGAAATTAAATTTGATGCCCTGGCATGATCAGGATGACGGTCGGATA
The DNA here is from genome assembly GCA_051747245.1 of Bacteroidota bacterium. Taxonomy (GTDB): domain Bacteria; phylum Bacteroidota; class Bacteroidia; order Cytophagales; family Cyclobacteriaceae; genus Marivirga. The sequence continues at coordinate 41,569 of JBNJFX010000035.1, read as the reverse complement.
TGGCATTAGCCAATATTATATCTGGCTGATATTGTCTGATTTTTTTAACTATTTCAGTTTGATGTGGAAGGTCATTTTTAAAAAAAGCATCATCAAAACCTAAGTTTTCTCTTACTTTTAAACCTAAAATATCTGCACTTTTTGCGGCTTCTTTCAATCTCATTTCAGGAGTTCCACGAGTCCCCATCTCTCCTTCCGTCAAATCAATTATACCTACATTCTCTCCCATTTCAGCATGCTTGGCTAAAGTACCAGAACAAGCTAATTCTACATCATCTGGATGAGCTGCAAAAGCTAAAACTTTCAATTTCATAATATATCGAGGTAAAAAAATCCTATCTAACTACAGTTACATAAGATGTATAAACATTGATAATTTCATTAAAAAAGGAGAGTAAAAACTCTCCTCAATAGATTTATGAAGCTTTTTCAGCTACTTCCTCTTGTTCTTCTAATTCATCTTCCTTTTCAGCTAAAAACCTTTCTGCGTCTAAAGCAGCCATACAACCAGTACCGGCTGCCGTTACGGCTTGACGATAAATAAAGTCTTGAGCATCTCCTGAAGCAAAAACACCTTCAACTTTTGTTTTAGTACTTCCAGGTTTTGTTATAATATAACCCGCTTCATTTAGGTCTAAGAAATCCTTGAAAATTTCAGTGTTTGGCTTATGTCCGATAGCTACAAAGAAGCCAGTTGCCTTTAATTCTGATTTCTCACCCGTAACATTATTAACAACTCGTACACCTTCCACAGCATCTTTTCCTAAAACTTCCTCAGTTTCCGTATTCCAAAGAATCTCTATGTTTTTAGCTTTTTCAACTCTTCTTTGCATGATTTTAGAAGCTCTCATTTCATCTCTTCTAACGATCATGGTGACTTTATTACAAATATTGGATAAGTATGTTGCTTCTTCCGCTGCTGTGTCTCCTGCACCTACTACAACAACATCTTGTCCTTTGTAAAAGAATCCATCGCAAACGGCACAGGCTGAAACGCCCATTCCATTAAGTCTTTGCTCTGACTCGAGCCCTAACCATTTGGCAGAGGCACCAGTAGAGATTATCACGGCATTAGCAGTAACTTCATGCTTATCATCTATAATCACTTTGTGAGGATAGCCACTAAAATCAACCTTAGTAGCCATTCCGAACCTCACATCAGTTCCGAATCTTTCGGCTTGCTTTTGGAAGTCAACCATCATCTGCGGCCCATTAATCCCATCAGGATAACCTGGGTAATTTTCTACATCATTGGTAATGGTCAATTGACCACCTGGTTGGCCACCTTGATATAAAACTGGTTTCAATCCTGCTCTTGCTGCATAAATTGCTGCTGTATAACCAGCAGGTCCGGAACCTACAATTAGTACATTTACTTTTTCTTCTGTCATAACACTCAATAATTTCTTAAATAAAGTTACGGTCTTCTCCTAAAACAGATGTGAATTTAATCAATAAAATAAAAAAAGGTCTTAAAAAAGACCTTTTATGTATCATTTGTTACGAAAAATTTATCCTAAGTAAGGCTTTAAGGCTTTACTTCTGGAAGTATGTCTAAGCCTTCTGATGGCTTTTTCTTTGATTTGTCGTACTCTTTCTCTTGTTAAATTAAATTTCTCCCCTATTTCCTCTAAGGTCATTGAATGCTCACCATTTAATCCAAAATAAAGTGTTATTACATCCGCTTCCCTTTGAGTTAAAGTTGATAATGCTCTTTGTACCTCTCTTCTTAATGAATCGTTCATTAATTCATCATCAGGAGATTCTTCACCGTCATTTTCCAATACGTCCAACAAGCTGTTCTCTTCACCTTGAACGAAAGGCGCATCCATGGATACATGACGACCAGAGATTTTCATGGTGTCTACCACTTCATTAGAAGTAACCTCTAAAACTTCAGCTAACTCATCCGGAGATGGCTCTCTTTCAAACTTTTGTTCCAAAGTAGAGAAGGTTTTAGATATCTTATTCAAAGATCCTACTCTGTTCAATGGAAGACGTACAATACGAGATTGTTCCGCCAATGCTTGCAATATGGACTGTCTGATCCACCATACTGCATAAGAAATGAATTTAAAACCCCTCGTTTCGTCAAATCTTTGTGCTGCCTTGATCAAACCTAAGTTTCCTTCATTAATCAAGTCTCCTAAGGATAAACCTTGATTCTGATATTGTTTGGCCACAGACACTACGAAACGCAAATTGGCTTTTGTCAATTTTTCAAGTGCAAGTTGGTCACCTTGTTTAATCCGAACGGCTAAATCTACTTCCTCGTCCGGGGTCAACAAATCTACTTTACCTATTTCTTGTAAATATTTATCGAGTGATTGACTCTCCCGATTGGTGATTTGCTTGCTAATCTTGAGCTGTCTCATTAATTATTATTAGGTTTAAATTTAAACGAACTCTTAACATAGAGAAGGAACCAAACAGTTCCTTCTATACATCAAAAATGTAAATATTTCAGTAAAAATGAAATTATTTCTCTTCTTTTTCCGGTTTAGGCAATAATACCTTCCTTGATAATCTCAGTTTTCCGGTCTTTTTATCGATATCAATCAACTTCACTTTAACCTCTTCTCCTATTTCTAAAATCCCCTCAAGATTATCGATTTTCTCATGTTTGATTTCAGAAATATGTAAAAGACCATCTTTACCAGGCATAATTTCAACAAATGCCCCGTAAGGTTGAATTGCTTTCACAATTCCATCATATACTTCACCCACTTCTGGTTTAGCAACAATACCTTTGATCCATTTAACCGCTTGGTCTAAAGATTCTTTATTTACAGCAAAAACATTGATTTTACCGCCTTTTTCAGTTTCTTCAATCACTACTGTAGCACCAGTAGTTTTTTGAATCTCCTGAACTACTTTACCACCAGGTCCGATTACGGCACCGATCATTTCTCTATCGATTTCGATATTAACAACTCTAGGGGCATTTGGTTTATAATCTTCTCTAGGAGCAGAAATAGTCTTCAACATTTCATTTCTGATATGGTCACGACCTGCTTTTGCTTGATTCAATGCTTCCATCAATAATTCAGAAGAAAGACCGTCCACTTTGATGTCCATTTGACAAGCCGTAATACCTTTTTCAGTACCCGTTACTTTAAAGTCCATGTCACCAATATGATCTTCATCACCTAAAATATCAGAAAGAATAGCATATTTTCCTGTTTCAGCATCAGAAATCAATCCCATTGCAATACCAGAAACTGGTGCTTTAATAGGAATACCAGCATCCATCAATCCTAATGAACCAGCACAAACTGTTGCCATAGACGATGAACCATTTGATTCTAAAATATCAGAAACAACACGAATTGTGTAAGGTAATTCTTCTGGAGAAGGTAAAATTTGCTTTAATGCTCTTAATGCTAAGTTACCATGTCCTACTTCTCTTCTACCCGGGCCTCTGTTTGGTCTTGCTTCACCAGTAGAGAATGCAGGGAAGTTATAATGTAAAATGAATTTGTTGTATCCAGAATGAACTGCTCCGTCTACCATTTGCTCGTCTAACTTAGTACCAAGCGTTACAGTAGTAATGGATTGCGTTTCACCTCTAGTAAAAACAGCTGACCCGTGAGCAGAAGGTAAGTAATCTACTTCACTCCAAATTGGTCTGATTTCATCCAATTTTCTACCATCAAGTCTGCTTCGAGTCTCTAAAGTTGCATTTCTAACTGCTTTCTTTTGCGTGTCTTGAAAATATTTTTTTACCAGTGAAACACTGATTTCAGAATCTTCAGGAATAGCATCGATATAGCTATCTCTTATTTCTTTGAATAATGTTCCTCTTTCTTTTTTATCCGCTAATCCTTTTGCTGCAATATCAAAATACTGCTGATAGTGTTTATCAAAAATTTCTTTTTCTAATTCAGGATTAGGCTCTTCTTCGTGATTATACTCTCTTTTTTCAGTTTTACCAGCATCTTTAGCTAAATCTAACTGTGCTTGACACTGAGGCTTGATAGCTTCATGAGCAAAATTAATGGCTTCCACCATTTCAGCTTCAGAAATTTCTCTCATTTCACCTTCTACCATCATGATGTTATCAATGGTAGCGGCAATTATCATATCTATATCCGATTCATCTAATTGCTTTGAGGTAGGATTGGCAATAAACTCACCATTTACTCTTGCAACTCTTACTTCAGAAATAGGTCCTTCAAATGGGATATCTGAAGCCGTTAATGCAGCAGAAGCTGCTAAGGCCGCTAATGAATCAGGTAAATCATCTTCTCCTAAAGAAAATAACTGGATCATTACTTGAGTTTCTGAATGATAATCAGAAGGGAATAATGGACGTAAAGCCCTGTCCACTAATCGGGAAGTTAAAACTTCATAATCAGAAAGTTTACCTTCTCTTTTTAAGAATCCACCAGGAATTTTACCTGAGGAAGCGAATTTCTCTTGGTAATCTACAGACATCGGAAGGAAATCAACTCCTTCTTTTGCTTCTTGGTTGGAAACAACGGTAGCCAAAATCATGGTATCACCCATTCTTACTTCAACTGATCCGTCTGCTTGTTTTGCTAATTTTCCTGTTTCTATGCTTATTTCCCTGCCATCAGGTAGGTTGAATGTTTTTTTAATTGCACTTGGTATAGCCATAAATAATTTTTTTTTACTGTTTTCTCGTCTTGTTGTTAATTTTCCGCATTTGCTATACACGTCCTATAAAAGATGTGGTATTTGTAATGAGGTGATAATAATGGAAAAAGGGAACCCATAAGATTCCCTTTTTATAATGAAAAGTAATTTATTTTCTTAATTTCAATTCAGCAATAATTGCTCTGTATCTTTCAATTTCGTTATCGTAAAGATAATCTAACAATCTTCTTCTTTTACCTACAAGTTTCAAAAGACCCGTTCTTGATGAGTGATCTTTTTTGTTAACCTTAAGGTGCTGCGTCAAATGATTGATTCGGTAGGTGAAAAGCGCAATTTGAGATTCTGCCGAACCTGTATCATTATCTGCTTTTGACCGACCATGATTTTTGAACAGCTCTTTTTTCTTTTCTGTGTCTAAATACATAGTTAGCGTTTATTAAATTATTTTAAAACAGGCGCAAATATACGTATATTTTTTTGTGATCAAAAACCTCTTTATTTTTCCTTCTTAAAAAACTTGAAAATTTTAGCAATTTTAACTGCATAATAATCCGTTTCAAATAATCTAGAATCATTTCTTGCTTGCCTCAGAAAAAATAAACCAAACGGAAGCAATATAAAATTCGAAGCCCATACCGCCCAAAAGTTACTAATGTCTCCTGCCCTTCCGAGCTTAATACCAGTTGTATTGATTACATAAGAAACAATGAAAAATAAAATGGAAACAATTACAGGAAATCCTAACCCCCCTTTCTTAATTATAGCCCCTAGTGGTGCTCCTATCAAAAACATGACTATGCAAGCCATTGCGTCTGATAGCTTTTTATTTGCTTCAATTGAATACACATTAATTTCGAAATCCCGATTATCAATTCGCCTATTTTCTCCTTTTAACCTGTTTTTAGCAAACCTAGGCTTGTCCACCAAATTGTTTCCGCCCCTTTTCCTTTCTGCGAAAGCACTGTCTACTTTAGCCAGTAGTGCAGAGTCATAGGTGTTGATTTCTTTAACCTTATTTTTAATTGGGTCGGTCTTCTTTTGTAATTGAGAGGCGTCTTTATTTTTTAACTTTGATTTATTTACATTTGTGCGTTTCAATGAATCTATATCTGAGCTATTTAATTGTTTCTTGTTTTGAACTGATGAATCAGAATCCTGACTTGCTGTATCCGCTTGCATTTTCTCCCATTTAACGACTGTCATAGGTTTTATATCTTCAACATCTTGCATGTGCATATTGAAAAACCTAGAAGTATACCTATGTATAGTTCTTTTTGATTTTATGATATCAGTCTTCATTGAATCCACATCATACCGCAGTTCTTTCTCATTTTTCATCAAACGGTTAGAAGAAAACAACTCTTTATCTGTACGCTCCATTTCAAAAGAAGCAAGACTAAATACAACCTTATTATGCTCAAAAACATTTCTAATATAATTATCTGGCTTATTAGGCTTTTTGGCTTCTTCTTCTGTAAAGCTTTTACCATCAAAAAGTTCCATCACAAGATATTTATCACCTAAAATGGTATACATTAAAGCGGAATCAGCAAGAATAACCTCTTTATTGCCTTTACGATCTGAATGATTATAAATAATCAAATCCCCTAATGATTTATCATCGTCATATTTTTTATTGGCCTTAATGCTATAGCCGGGGATGCCTCCATAGAAAGCACCTTCTTTTATATCAATGGAGGGCTTTTTCTGTTTGATGTCATAAAGTAAACTATAAGCTTCCAAATTAGCTTTAGGCACAATAAAATTATTGGAATAATATACGAATGCACTTAAACAGACTACAAAAACAAATAGTGGCCTGAGTACTCTAACAAGTGAAATACCGGCACTCTTAATGGCGGTTAGCTCAAAATGCTCGCCAAGATTTCCAAATGTCATCAAGGATGAAAGCAAAACAGCCAAAGGAAAGGCTATTGGTGTCATGTTAATGCTGAAATAAGCTATCAATTCGGCAAAAACACTAAAGCCTAAATCTTTACCTACAAAATCATCAAAATACTTGAGCATGTATTGAGTCAAGAGTATGAACACAACTACAAAAAAAGTGATCAAAAACGGCCCAATAAATGATCTTAGGATTAATTTATCTATTTTCTTCATTAAAATTTTATTGCAATGAAATGCTAAAATTACTTCAATTAAAATCTTAACTGCAAATAAACAAGAATTATGCTAAAGTTTTAAGAATAGCAATAAATGAATAAAAATTTACTTTAAAACTGATTTTAAAAATTGCCAACTACTGTCTCTTACTGCTTCCCAATTATTGGAACGTAAATCCGAAGCTATAACATGATTTCCTGTATTCGGAAATGCTATAGCCTTTTTATTGTCTGTTGCCAACTGATCAAACATCTCCTTCATTGCACTCACCGATACTACCTTATCTTGATTTTTATCATCTTTATAATAATATGCCATGAAAACAGGACATTCCACATTTTCAAAGATTTCTGGCTTCATGCTCTGATTTATCATGCTGAAAAGTGAATAGTAGGCATCCAAATGGTAAAATTCTGACCAATAAGCCGCCACAGAATCGGGTCTTACTTCACGGTTCACTTCCCCTCCCATAGCCCATTCAGTAAAAGTTTTTCCCCATGGACCGAGAACTAATTTCTCATTAAAAGAATTTTTTAAGGCTATATATGGCGAATATAAAATTAATGCTTCAACTTGATCAGGAAATTGAGCTGCTAACCAAATGGCCTGTGCCGCACCTGTTGAAGTTCCAATTAGTATGATTTTATCACCCAATTGTTGCCCTATAGAAAGTGCTTCCATGGCCGACATCATATAAGAATCAGCTGTCAAACCTTTAAAGGCATCTTGAGACGATAAACCGTGCCCTTTCTGACGAGCCAAGAATAAATTTGCCTGTAAACTATCGGCCAAGTGTTTGTGTACTGGATATCCTTCTTGTTGACTTGCCCCGAATCCGTGAAGGTATATCATGGCATAATCCGTTGAATTAAACTTTTCACCATGCCATACGATCTGAGCCTGATTATTAGGTTTAATATCCGTTAGCTTACTTTCCTTTTCATTTAACCAATTTTCCAGGGTAATAATATCCGCAGGAATTTCAGGTATATTCTTCGAAAAATTGGGAGTTTCAAGTTTGGGGCCCAAAAAATACAGTACCACTAAAGAGAGTATTAAGACTACTAAGCCAATTAAAACTTTTTTGATGATTTTCATAATTTCATTGCTTAGTCATTTCTATAATAGTGTCCTAAAATTAAAGCTCCTCCAGCAAGTGCAATATCTTTCAATAGCGAACTAGCTGCTAATTGGTCACCTTCTAAGGCTAAAGGAAAATGTACAAAAAAAGCAAAAATCAACAACATAAGAGCCAATAAATTTGATATTAATTGAACTCGCTTTTTGATTAAAATACAAATACCTGCTGCAATCAATGCCGCTCCTGTTAAATAAACCCAGAAAGTTTGACCAGGAATAAAAGAGGGTACTACATTTTGTAAAGTTCTAGTATTTACAAAATGGAATACCCCAAATACTACCATTGGAATGGCAAATAGGAATCTACCAAAATTTGCTATTAGGTTCATTTTAATTTTCGTTGATTAAAACAACCCAATATAAAAAAAATTATCCTCTTATTTTATCTAATGCCTTATTAACTGCAGCCGCATCTTCTTCGGATAATACCATTTCCTCATTATGGAAACTTGAAAGCTCCGGTTCAATCTCTTTTAATAATTTTTGACCAGCAGTTGTAATCAAAACATCAACTTGCCTTCTGTCATACATGCATGTTGAACGCTCAGCCAATCCTTTCTCCACTAATTTATCAACCAATCGAGATGCATTTGACATTTTATCAAGCATTCTTTCTTGAATAGAGGAAACTGTTAAAGGATCAGGAAATTTACCTCTTAAGATTCTTAATACATTATATTGAGGTGATGTTAATTTATGCTTCTTAAAAATTTTATGTTGTACAGAACCTATCCAGTTAGCAGTGTAAATTACATTTAAAATTGCTTTTTGTCTTTCAGTCTCAAATTTTGACTGCTTAATTTCTTCTTCTAATTTCATTTTTAATTATTGTTTTAATTCGAATTTTGTCAACTAAACATTACTTTAATATGTATTGTCAATACATTAAACACGAAAGTATGCTTTTTGTTTCCTTGTTTAAACATTTAATCGACCAAACGTCAATATTTTTTGACAAACAAATAAATATCCCTCAAGGATTGGGATTTGGGGCTAATAAATTGGCTAAAAGTCGGTAAGCTCCCGGTACCCCTGCAGGTAGTTCTCTAAAAAAACTTAGGCCAGTATAAACAAACTTTCCTTTTCCATAATTTGCTATTAATAATGCGCCTTTGGTAGTGTTTTCCTCCGGATCGTTTCCAGCTAAAATAGGTTCATAGTTTTTATCCCATTTATTAGGAAAATAAAGTCCTCTTTCTTGTACCCAACCTTCAAAATCTTCAGCTGTTATTTTATTAGGATAATTAAGCGATGGATGATTGGGATTAATAAACTTCATTGGTGCTTCTTCCACTGTTATCCTGTCTCTGGACAAATTAAGCGTATATGGCCAGAAATCTGTTTCAGGCAAGCTATAAGTTGTGTTATATTGCACCATATAAACACCTCCTGATTCCATGTACTCATTCATTTTTCCATAATGAATTTGCAATGCAGAATTTACATTATAGGCTCTTATTCCTGCAATTATGGCATCATATTTCTTTAATTCCTCTACACTGATTTTTTCTATATCAATATGATCAACTTCATAGCCCATAGCTTTTATTGCTTCATCCACCGCATCACCTGCACCTTCTATATAGCCTACTTTTTTTCCAATAATCTCTACATCCGCTAATACCACTTGTTGTTGTGCGGGCCTTAGAATAACTTGATTTGGGATATGATCATATTTGATTTCCTGTATGCTTTTATCTACAGTTTTACCATTAATTATGGCCTTCGCTTTTAAAGGGAATTTACCTTCCTGATTTCCCGAGCTTAATTTAATCTTAAAATCTTTAGTGCTGTTTTTACTTAAATTATTAAATGAGAGTTCCTTGTTTTGCGGTTTTACCTGCCATCCTTCCGGTAAATCCAATTCTAAACTTCCTGACACCTCATTTTTCAAAGCTGTAATTTTAATAGAAACTTCTTTTTCTTGTCCTTTACTAGTGAAAATAGAAACCTCTTCATTAAATTCAATTGACAAAGGGGGCACAACATATAGCGGCTGAATGATTTCACCATTAATTCGATCCGATGTTTTATATTTTAATGGACTGTTAAAACTGAAATCCTCTCCATTAATTTTTAAATTGATCTCAGCTTGAAGAGCAGGATCATTTTCTGCCATTCCTATCAATTGCTGATCATTAACATTATAAAGCCCATTTGCAGAGGGATCATTAAGCCAATAAGGATTGGAGTATGGAAAATCATCCGGGATATTAAGGGGAAAACTTTCTAATTTCACCTGGTTATTTTCCAAATTCCCTGAAATGGATAGCTTTTCTTGTGTAGGTAAAATCTTTGCTGAAACTAATTCGATGTCAGCTTTTGAACGATTTACCAATTCTAAATTAACATTAATTTCATCACCAGGAGATGCATAAGCATTATCATAAAAAAGTAAATCGTAGAATCCTGCACAATTAAGAATCAGATCATTAATAGCTTTTAGTTTATCCTTTTTTACTGCTGATTCATCAAGTTTCTCGATGAGTTTCTTTATTTCAAAAAGTTGAGCAATTGAAGCTTCTGGTTGATTAGATTGATAGTCATCAATTAATTTAGCAATTGCCTTTTGAATGGTTTTGCCATTTTTAAATTTATTCCAAGAGTGATCTATGCCGGAAAACAATTCATTTTCATTTTCTGGGCCATCCCAATATTCAAAATATTCTACTTCATCCCCTCTGCTTCCAGCAGTTCCGAATGCTTGTGATTTATGCCTGCTCCTACTTAAGGCTGCCATTTCAGTGTAGGAAATTCCTAAAAGTGGTGAGTATCCACCAGCATTTTCGGTTATATATTGTGACCTGTCGAAGTCTTCATTTCTTCTAAAAAACCATGATGAGGTATTCCAATAAATCTTCTTTGGTTGCCAAGTATTGGTCCATTTCAATTGTTCAGGGAATGCATCTTCATCTCCAGCTAATTTAAATGCTTCATTTGCTAAAATAGCTGAGGCCGTATGATGTCCGTGGGTGATTCCAGGGGTTTGATTAAATCTTGTAACAATTATATCAGGTTGAAAATTGCGAATTGTCCAAACCACATCAGACAATACTTCCTCCTTTCCCCATTTATTAAATGTCTCTTTAGGATTTTTTGAATATCCGAAATCATTGGCTCGAGTGAAGAATTGTTTCCCACCATCAATTTTTCTAGCGGCTAATAATTCCTGTGTCCTTATTAAGCCTAATCCTTCTCTCAATTCTGGCCCAATAACATTTTGACCACCATCTCCCCTAGTAAGCGATAAGTAGGCTGCATCAAACTTTTTACCGTTTTCAACATAAGCTATCAATCGAGTATTTTCATCATCAGGATGGGCTGCAACATATAAAACCCTGGTAGTATTCTTCAATTTCTGCATTTGGTGCAATAACTCAGAAGCAGGGACAGCTTCTTTTACCTGAGCATTTGAAATGAATACAGAAAAAATAAATATGTAAATAGATAGTAAATATCTCATTTTGATAAAATTTTAAGGCGATTTAGTTAAAATACTGCCTTTGACCAAATAATTATAGTTCAACGGCTTTTTTCTGATTTGAATGCAGTAAGAACAATTGATAGTAAGGGCAGTAACCATACCAAGTCATTCATGAGAAGATGGAACATGAATTTTTTGGTAAATTCTGATTCCATAATTAAAAAATAGACTGCAATGCCGCCTAATAATTTAGCAAGAAAAGAAAATAATATAAACCATTTAAATTTAATAGGTTTTAAAAAGCCCATAAAAAGAAAAAATGCCACTACAAGAATTCCAATTGCTTGGTATAATACCCATTGATTTTCATTTTGGGCTCCCTCTGTCATCCATTTTACATAACTATTAGGGCTCCAGAATAGAAAAACCGACCACGCAATATTATAAACTGAGGCAATTAGCAAAACACCCCGCATCCAAGCTTGTATCATTTTTAATTGGTTTTATTAAATTTCAAAAATATAAGAATTAAGTTGCAAAGCCTAAGCACATCAAAAAATCGATTAGTCTTTTCGCAAAATGAAACAGAGATGCTAAGAAATAGTTAGTAATTTTGTTACATCTTAAAAGAAAAAGATCAATACCCATAATGCAAGAACTTAACATACTTCTAGAAACCGCTTCTTCCTATTGCCAAAAAGGCGATTTCAAACAAGGGATTCATTTATATTCTCAATATATCACTCAAAACAATCAAAATCCTGTAGCTTTTTACCAAAGAGGAAAAGCTTATTTCAAAATTAAAGACTATCAGGCTGCACAATCAGATTTAAGCAAAGCCATAAAATTAAAACCTGAAAGTGCCGAGCTTTTTGCAGAAAGAGGCTTGGTTTACTATATGGCAAAACAGCCCGATAATGCCATGGCTGATTTTAACAAAGCGGTAGATATGGAGCCCCAAAATCCATTTAGATATGCCAGCAGGGCTTTTATCAAAGACCACTTGAATGATTTGGAGGGTGCTAAAAAAGATTATCAAAAAGCTTTAGAGCTTGACCCTGAAGATGCCATTTCTCATAATAACTTAGGGCTGGTATTAGGAAAAATGGGGAATCATAAAAAAGCAGAGCAACATTATAAGGATGCTGAAAAAATTGACCCGAAAAACTTCGGCATGAAAAAAACCGAAGAGCCAAAGGCAGATATAGCTCCTCAACCTAAAGATGAACCTGCTCCCTTGCCTGATATAAAACCAGATAAAGAAAAACAGGCTACATTCGGAAACACTTTAAAATCACTTTTAACTTCAGCCGAAGAAAGAAGGGATTTTTGGCAATTTGTGAAAGACAAGGTATTGAAATAAGTGGGAAGCTAGGTGTTGGAAGCTGGAAATAAATCAAGAGAGTCTAACTCTTAATCCAAAGTCAGCACCACTTTACCCATTGTTTTACCTGATTGAAATAGTTTTAGGGCCTCATGCATTTGTTCAAATTTGAACTGATGACCAATAAATGGAGCTTCCATATTAAACTCTTCCAGTTCTTTCAAAATTTGCTGCATCAATTCTTTACGATCGTAAAGCCAAATTAAATTAAACCCTAAAATCCCTTTATTGCTTTCAATCATTTTTTGGGGATCTATTTTTGGTCGGGTTAAATAAAGCCATCCCAATCGAGGCCAATTAGGGGAATTACTTGTGTCTCCATATCGAGCTGACCCATAATTAATTACTCGCCCTTGGGGTGCCAGCATATCATAACCGATTTTGAAAATCTTCCCTCCTATGCATTCCATGATTAGATTTAAGTCTCTTCCTTCCAAAGCTTGTTCCAAATCTTTTTTGAAATGCTTTGAACGAACAATGTATTTATGATACCCCTCTTTTTTAAGTAAATCAATTTTAGCGGCTGAACCTATTGTCCCGATTGTGTAAGCTCCCATTCTTTGCGCCATTCTGTTGGCTAAAAGTCCTACACCACCAGCTGCAGAATGAATTAAAACGGTATCTCCTTTTTTTAAATTTCCTAAATGGAAAAGCCCATAATAAGCCGTTAAAGCCTGCACTAAAAAAGAAGCTCCTTCTTCAAAAGACCAAGATTCAGGTATTTTATTGACATAGACTGCATCTATATTGACATGAGAAGTGTAAGCTCCAAATCTGGTAACGCCCATTACCCTATCACCAATTTCGAAATCCTGTACTTTTTTACCTCTCGCAATGATTTCGCCTGAATATTCAAGGCCTGGAATAAAACTTCCTTCGGGAGTGGCACTGTACAAGCCTAAAATGGCAAAAACATCTGCAAAATTAAGCCCAATAGCTTTTACTTTCACTTGGACTTCATGTGCTTGTGGGTCTGCTAATTCTTCTTCTACAAGTTTTAATCGATTAATAGAACCTGCTTTATGAGTACGATATGATTTTCTGATAAGCATGGTGTTGGGTTTAAGAGTTTAAAAGTCGGAAGTTTGAGGCTCGAAGTAGGACTGAGGTTCTAGGTAATAGATTCTATTATCTATGGACTATCAAATTCCTTTCTCATTCTAATTGTCTTTCCAAACTCGATTTCTTGTAGCCCTAGGCATTCGGTATCACGGCAAAATTCTAATTGAGATGAAATTCTAAATATTAAGCCCGTATTGGCAGCATAAACTTCAATTCTTTGATCATAATTAGAAATAGAGTCCTGGTTATCTTCTTGAATTATCTGAACTGTGTTTTCGAAGGTAGAGTCTCCTAATTCGTAAGCTTGAAATGCTTTAAAGATTGTGAATTTATCTTCTTCAAATTCTTCTGGCATTCCATTCCAGCTTTTACCTTCTGAAATGGGAAAGCTTATTTTTACTTCCTCACTATTTCCTAATTTAAGTTTAGCCAGATTAGGTGTGCGGTTTTTTATAATAGTAGACACAATTTCTTTTTGACCATCCTGATCAATTCTATAGCGATAGCCTTCTAATTTCACATCACCATTACTTGATATGGAATCTGTCCACTCATCTTGTAGAAAATAGCGGATCGTGTCTATAGTGCCATCGTTATTATAATTGATTTCTTCTACTTCATACCTATCGATATTTTTGAAATCAACAGGAAAAAACTGTAGCCCCAAAAATTCTTCATTTGGAGCTACAGTTGAATTTTCACAGGCTGTGAAAACTATAATGAGACTAAACAGAATTAGATAAAGCCTCATTTTTTAATTTTTGTTGATTGAAAGATGAATGAATCCAGCCACCGCCAATAACATCATCACCTTCATAAAATACTGCGGCTTGCCCTGGAGCAATTGCTGGAATACCATTTCCAAAAAACACTTTCATGGTATCGCCTACTTGCTCAATTACGGCAGGAGCGCCATCATCATTATATCTAACTTTAGTTACAGAATCTAATCTCTCATCCAAAGAAGGATATTTACTCATGACTAAATTTTTGACATACATTCCGTCTCTAGAAAGCTCGTCAAAAGTACCTAACACAACTCTGTTTTTATCCTTTTGAATTTCAGTTACATAAACTGGATAGCCCAATGCTATTCCCAATCCTTTTCTTTGACCTACAGTGTAGAAAGGATAACCTTCATGAGTTCCAACTACAGTACCGTCTTCTAATACAAATTCTCCGCCTTTAACTTCTTCTTCCAATCCTTCTACTCTTCTTTTAAGGAATCCTCTATAATCATTATCAGGTACGAAACAGATTTCGTAAGATTCAGATTTGTTTACTAATTCATAAAAGCCTTTGTCTTCCGCCATTTTGCGTATTTCAGGTTTTGTTAAATCACCCAATGGCAAAATGGTTCGGCTCAAACTTTCTTGAGAAACACCCCAAAGTGCATAAGATTGATCTTTGTTCAAATCCTTTCCTTTAGAGATTACATATCTGCCATTTTCCTCACGCACTTTAGCATAATGACCAGTAGCAATATAATCACAACCCAGCTTATCCGCCCTGCGCAATAATGAATCCCATTTAATATGCGTATTGCACAACACACAAGGATTTGGGGTTCTTCCAGCCAAATATTCATCCGTGAAATGGTCGATTACATAATCGCCAAATTCCTCTCGAATATCCAAGATGTAGTGTGGAAAGCCCAAATTAACCGATAAGTTTCGGGCATCGTTGATGGAATCTAAGCTACAACAGCCCGTTTCCTTTTTGGAACTGCCTGAAGAGGCATAATCCCAGGTTTTCATCGTCATTCCTATGACTTCATAGCCTTGTTCATGTAATAGAACGGCTGCCAATGAGCTGTCTATTCCACCGCTCATGGCTACTAATACTCTTCCTTTTTTGCTCATAATTCACGTTTTCACAGGGTTCACAGTCCTGCTTTGGTGACACATTTATTTTTGAATACCAACAACTTTTATTGGTAGAAAGTGCAAAGTTAATGAGAAAATAGATAAATCATTCAAAACAGCTTAATTAATCCTTTTAGTTTCCGGTCGGTGTGCCACCGACCGGGGTAGAATCCATGGTTGGTGGCACACCAACCATTTAAACCTCGATGGAAATCTGACAGGTTTCATATCGACTATGAGCTTGACAAAGTAGTATTTATAAGATATTAAAAACCAATTATAACTATATTGTCGTATATCTGTTAAGTCATTACAACTAAAAAAATAAATGATATGAGTTTACATTCAACCGCATTGGCACCATTATTTAATAAAGTAGATATTTTCGGACGTCAAATTAACTTGGAAGATTACAAAGATAAAAAGCTGTTAATTGGTTTCTTCCGACATGCCGGTTGTCCATTTTGCAATTTAAGAGTACACGCACTAACTAAAGCTCATGAAAAATTAAAAGCTAAAGGACTTGAGATGATATTCTTTTTTGAATCTAAAGAGAGTGTTCTATTAAGAAGTACTTTTCATCAGGAAGTTTCTCCAATCCCTTTAATTTCTGATCCTGAAAAGGAAATCTATGCAAAATATGGCTTAGAAGAATCCAAATCCATATCAACAAAAAGTCACATTACAAGCTTTATTCAAACAGCTATCAAAGCCAAATTTAAAGGAGTTCCAATGAACATGCCTGAAGCCCAGGAATCTTTAAATACTATTCCTGCTGAATTTTTGGTAGATAAAGGATTAAGATTAAAGAAACTGCATTATTCAAAAAGCTTGACTGATAGATTGGATTTAGACCTGATCGAGAAGTTTGCTGATGATAGCAGTATTTTTGATCACGAGGATAAAGAGGCGGCTTAAAGTCCCCTAAATTCCTCGCAATATTGTTAAGTTAAGGCAATATTCTGACCTAATAACTGACAGAAAGAATTAAGAATAAGTCATTAAAAAACATTCTCAACTCTTAGTCTGACTGTTGGAACCGTTTTGTAGCCTAGGAAGAGAATCTGTGATGGCTTCTTTGCTATATATAGACAGTTCGAACAGTCAGACGCTACATATCCCCCGATAGTGAACTTTTTCTTTGTAGTGGAAGCAGAAAACAGAACCTAATCAAGGTTTTG
Source organism: Bacteroidota bacterium (assembly GCA_051747245.1). Lineage (GTDB taxonomy): Bacteria > Bacteroidota > Bacteroidia > Cytophagales > Cyclobacteriaceae > Marivirga. The sequence goes on along the minus strand of JBNJFX010000035.1, from coordinate 24,769 downwards.
CTAAACAGCTTTGAAACGTAGAGAATCTTTCAATTTTATTATTAAACATATTAATTAACACTTAAATTTAAATTATGTTTGAATTTGATCCTGAAAAAAGTAATTCAAATAAATCAAAACATGGGATTGATTTTAATGAGGCAAAAAAACTGTGGGACGATCCCTCACGGTTAGTTATTCCTTCATAGATTATTGATGAGAAACGATACATACTAATAGGTATAGTTCATGGAGTTTTTTGATCTGCCGTTTTCACTTTTAGAAAAAACAATATTAGAATTATATCAGTCAGAAAATCTAGAAAAAATGAAAAAGACATCTATAAAAGCATCTGAATTTGACAATAAGTTTGATAATGGAGAGGATATATCTGAATATTTAGACTTAGAAAATGCTGTGAGAGCTACAAATAAACCTAAAAGAGTTAGCATTGATTTTCCAGAATGGATGGTAACAGAACTTGATAAGGTATCTAAAAGATTAGGAGTAACTAGACAAAGTGTTATTAAAGTTTTTATTTCTGAAAAACTTAAAGAAAAATCCTTATAGGTTTTAGCATTCTGAATATCTTCTTCCAATCCCAATAATTTCCTTAACTTTTGGCAAAAAAGTGAATGCTTAAAAAATTGAAGCAATTGGGACCGGGAATGATAGTGGCTGCGGCTTTTATAGGCCCTGGAACAGTTACAACTGCGAGTATGGCTGGAGCAGGTTATGGATACACCTTACTTTGGGCTATGCTTTTCTCAATTCTTGCCACCATTATTTTGCAAGAAATGACTGCCCGATTAGGAACGCAAGCTAAAATGGGACTGGGAGAAGCAATCCGTCATAAATCCACCAATAAATTTTTACGGTATTTAAGTTTTGCATTGGTTATAAGCGCTATTGTAATCGGTAATGCAGCTTATGAGTCAGGGAATTTGGCTGGGGCAGTAATGGGATTTGAGGGCTTTCCAGAATTATTTGGTGTAAATCTATTACTCATCCTAATAGGAATAACAGCTTTTATTCTGCTATTTCTCGGCAAATACAAATACATAGAACGCTTTCTAGTACTATTAGTAAGCTTAATGGGTATTGTTTTCTTCTTTTCTGCAATACTTTTAAATCCTTCTATTACTGAAATTATAAAAGGACTTTTTATACCCGTAATACCTGAAAAAGCAGGGTTAATGGTTGTTGGATTAATCGGAACAACCGTGGTGCCTTATAATTTATTTCTCCATGCCTCTGCTAGTAAAGCAAAATGGAAAAATGGTGATTCCTTGCAGTTATCAAAGTTGGATACAATTCTGTCTGTAAGTTTAGGCGGGTTGATTACTATGGCAATAATGATCACAGCAGCAGTAGCTTTTGAAGGAAATCCTCAAGAAATAGAAGGTATTGAAGCATTAGGAGAACAATTACAACCAATTCTGGGTGATTGGTCAACTTATTTTCTTGCATTTGGCTTCTTAGCTGCTGGTTTTTCCTCTAGCATTACAGCTCCATTGGCAGCAGCTTTTGCAACTTCTGAAATATTGGATTGGAAAGATGGTTTAAGAAACAAAAAATTTAAAATGGTTTGGGCATTTGTATTATTTACAGGCATTATTATCGCTTCATTAGGATTGCGACCAACAGCCCTTATCCTTTTTGCACAGGTCACTAATGGATTGTTATTGCCCATTTTAGCCATTTATCTATTATGGATTGTCAATGACAAAGCACTCATGGGAAAACATGTCAATTCAAAACTCATAAATGTATTAGGCGTTGTGGTTATAGCAGTAACTTTACTACTAGGTTTAAAAAGTATATTTTCAGCATTTGAAATTATTTAATCTAAAAGATGAATTCAATAGACATTAATTGCGATTTAGGGGAAAGTTTCGGTCAATTTATAATGGGAAATGATGATGCCATATTCCCACATATCAGTTCTTGCAATATAGCCTGTGGTTTTCATGGTGGAGACCCATTACATATTGAAAATTCTATTGCAAAAGCAATTAAATATAATGTTCAAATCGGGGCTCACCCCTCCTATCCTGATTTAGCTGGATTTGGAAGAAGAAAAATCCTGTTATCATCTGAAGAACTAAAAGCCTCAGTAAAATATCAAGTTTCTGCATTAAAAGGCATGGTTGAAAGTCAAGGAGGAAAGCTAAATTATATAAAAGCTCATGGTGCACTCTATAATTCAATTGCTCATGATGAAATTGAAGCAAAAGTCTTTTTATCTGCTGTTAAAGAAATAAATCCTGATTTAGCAATTTTGGGATTAGCAGGTAGTCCTTTTCAAGAAATTACTGAAAATCATGGTTTTCGATTTATTAGAGAAGGCTTTTTGGACAGGAGATATCAAGAAGATGGTAGTTTAATGCCAAGGAAAGTAAGGGATTCTGTTTTGGAAACAGTGGAGGACAGCTTAAAGCAATTTAAATCAATTTCACAAAAAGGCGAAGTTGAAACAGCAAATGGAAATGTAATTCCTATGCAAGTTGATAGTTTATGTATTCATGGGGATAATCCGTTGGCAGAGGAAATTTTAAAAGAAATCCATCGTTCAAAGGATCACATCACGGTTAAAGCTTTTCAACTATGATGAATATTCAGGCTTATGGGGATACTGCTTTGCTTATTAATTTTGAGCAAAAAATAGATACTAAAATTCATCAGTTGGTAAAAAGCTATTTTAATACTATAGATCAATTTGAAGAAGTTAAATACCAAATACCAGCTTATTGTTCGATTACCGTAGTATTTGATAAAGAATTCACAGATTATGAAAGTTTAAAATCCAAAATTGAAAAGCTGGAAATTAATTATGATAAAACGAATTTTGATGGAAAAATCATTGAAATCCCGGTTTGTTATGAAGCTGAATATGCTCCAGATATAGAATCTCTGGCTAAAGAATTAAAATTAAGTCCTGATAAAATCATTTCAATGCATACTTCGGTTACTTATGATGTGTTCATGATGGGATTTCTTCCAGGTTTCCCCTACTTAGGAAAACTCCCTAATGAATTAGAATGCAAAAGGAAATCCACTCCCAGAAAACAAGTTAAGGCAGGAAGTGTTGCTATTGCTGGAAATCAAACTGGAATTTATCCTAGCGATGCCCCGGGAGGCTGGCAATTGATCGGTCAAACTCCACTTAAAATTTTTGATGCGCTCAAGGAAGAACCCTTTCTTATTAAAATGGGAGATAAAGTGAAATTCAAATCCATTAGCGTTGAAAAATATAAAACTCTTAAAGCAATATGAGAAATGAATTGACTTTAACATTTCTAAAACCAGGTCTACAAACCACTCTTCAAGATAGAGGAAGACTTGGTTTACAGTATTTAGGCATACCAATAGGTGGATACTTAGACAACTCATCTGCTGAAATGGCCAATCATTTAGTTGGGAATCCCCTAGACAATCCTTTATTAGAAATTACATTGACAGGTCCGGAGATTTTATTTGATGCGGATGCTTTAATTGGCATAAGCGGTGCACATTTTGATTTATTTTGCGATGATAAAATAATTGAAAATAATAAAGCTTATTATGTGAAAAGTGGTTCTGTTTTAAAGTTTGGTAAATTAAACGCTGGCTGCAGGGCTTATTTGGCTATTGCAGGTAATTGGAAGGCCAAGAAATGGAAAGATAGTGTAAGTCCCTTAATACATGTTAGTGAGGCCACACCGGGCAGCTTTATTCATAAAGGCACAAAGTTAAAAATAGATTCTGCTCATCTCAATAAAACAGGTATTTGGGATAAAAATAAATCCACTCCAATTCTAGCTAATAAAGTAAGGTTAAGGGTAAAACCAGGACCAGAATTTGATACTATATCAAGAATGGCTATAGCAAAGTTTTTTGGGCAAGGTCACAAAATTTCTCAAGATGCTAATAGAATGGGTTATCGATTGATGACTGATTTATTATCTTCATCTGAAGAAAAAAAGGAAATGATATCCTCAGGGATTATACCCGGAACTATTCAAATCACGGGGAATGGTCAACCTATCATTTTATTAAATGATGCACAAACTACAGGTGGATATCCCAGAATTGCCAATGTTATAAATGAAGATTTAGACCAACTAGGACAGCTTAAGCCCGGAGATGAAATATGGTTTAGTTTGGAATAATGGATATCGGGTTATGGATGACGGGTGTACAATATCAAACCCGATTCTATGAATATTTGAAAATAATAAGTATCAAGCATATTCTGTAATAAACTTAATACTTAGAATTTGATGAATAAAAAAGGCTGCTTTCATGATTGAGAAGCAGCCTTTTTTATAAACTTGAAAAAGTAAAAATCAAGCACCAGTATCAGCTGGAGCTATTCTTTCTGAAATTTCTTGGTATTTAGCTTTTAAGTCTGGATCTACAGAAAGTGTAGATTTAATAGTTTTGTATTTCTTCACACCTACCATGCTTTTAGCTAAAACATTTAATGCTTCTTTAATAGCACTCATTCTTTTATCTTTTTCTTTAATGATTAAGCCCATAAACTGAACTTCAAAATCATTTGCGCCTAATTCCTTAAGTTTCGCTTCATTATCTCCAGCACTTTTCAATTCACTATATCTCTTAGTGTCAAAACCTTCTTGTTCTTCAATCAATGCTTGTATAGCCGGACTTACCTCCGCTTTCATCTGCTCAATTACCTGCATCATCAATGCGAAATTGTACAAATCCTTGTCCGTAATTTCTGAATCTTGTGCCATTACAGCCGTAGTATTTAATAATACTAATGCTGCCAATGCCAACATTCCTTGTTTCACTATTTTTTTCATAATTGTTTTGATATTTGATTTATTGAATTGATTACTATCTTTGAAAACCCGAATTAAAGCTTTTTGTTGTCATAAGGCAAATTTTTTCCTTATTTTATGACATAAAAGTAAGAAATATGAGAAAAGTAGTCTATTATTTGAGCACTTGTGACACTTGCAAGAAAATTATGGGGCAATTAAAGCTGGAAGATTTTGATAAAGTGGACATCAAAAACAATCCACTTACTGAGCCTCAACTACTTGAGTTGTACGTTATCACTGAGTCTTATGAGGAACTATTTAATAAGCGAGCCATCAAATTCCGTCAGCAAGGATTAAATAAGAAAGAGCTTTCTGAAAATGATTATAAGAATTTACTATTGAATGAATATACTTTTTTGAAAAGACCAGTATTTTTAATTAATGGCGAGCTTTATGTTGGCAACGCCAAAAAAACTGTTGAGGAATTAAAAGAAAGGATTGGTAAGTAATCAATCCTTAATATATTTTTTAATTGTGGTATTATCTTGCCAATGGACTTTTCCATCCATATCTTTCAATTGTGCTCTTATGATATAATCAATATGATTCTGGCTATCTGTTATAAATTCTTCGGCAGTAATTTTTCCACTTAATTGAAAATCAGGTGATATATCCTCATCTGATGATATAAACTCCAAGGATGAATCTTCCTTCGCATACTGTACAAAATAGTTACGTAAAACTTCTCCACTTCCCTTAAAGTTTTCTTCAAACTCTAATATTTCAAGTCTTGGTTTTATATCGCTATTTGTCTTATGCTCTTTCAGCCATGATGACGTAATTAAGCTGTTGAAAAGTTCACTAGTGACTATTTCAGCATCGGTATCATTCCACCTACCACTTAAGTCAATGTCTTGCTGTGTATCTGTTTTCAATACCTTTTGAGTACTGCATGATATCATTAAAGAACTAATTAGAAGAAGGATGATGTTTTTCATTTTATTTTAAAATTTTACGATTCCTTTTAGGTTCAAAAATCTTGCCGATAAGGAATTAGGGACTGCAAAAGTCTGTGCATTTACGTCTTCAATCCAAGAATAAGAAATGGTATTACTCACTCCTAGCACGTTTAATACATCTAATCCTATCCAAAACGATTCAATATACTGAAGATTCTTGATTTTATCACCCATAAATTGCTTGGAAAACCCAACATCCATTCTTCTATACCATTCTCCTGTAAAAATATTACGGCTTTCTAAACTGTTAGGAGGCCCAAAAGGAAGTCCTGAACCTATTTGTAATTTCAGATTCACCTTTAAACTAGGATCGTTTATAAAATTATCTTGAAAAAAGATTGAAGCTGTCACTCGTTGATCTGTAGGCCTTCTAATGTAGCCCCTACTATCTTCTGCTACATTTTCCCTAGTGGAAAGCAATCCTAGGCTAAACCATGATTCCATGTCTGGAATAAATTCACCACTAAACCGAAAATCTGCTCCATAAGCATAACCATCTGCCGTAAGCTCTGGCCTGTAACGCAATCTGATATTATCGACATCAAAAGGGATGATGTTATATAAATGCTTATAATAAACCGAAGAATTAAGCTGGAAAGGCCTGTCCCATAGCTCTACATTTTTAGAATAAGAACCTACAAAGTGTAAGGCCGATTGTGCTCTTACATCAGGCGTTATATTGCCAAAGAAATCCCTTAGTTCTCTATAAAATGGATATTGTCTATAGAGTCCTGTTGAAAAATTGAACTGTCCGCTTTTATCAGGGTGTAATATAACTTGATACTGCACTCTCGGACTTAACAACCATTCTCCTGTATTTGAACCATAATTTAATCTTAGGCCAGAATTTAGTGAATGGCGATTGTTAATTTGCCATTCATGTTGTACATAAACATTAGCGAAAGTAGCTTGAAGATTATTTTCTTGATTAATCACTCTGTTCACTTGAGCAAAATCTGCAGAATCACGGAATTCAAATTCATCTAGGTAATCATCTACATATTGCTGTTTAAATTCTACTCCAAAAGCTAATAAATGTTCTTTCTGTATTTGCCAATCGTTTCTGATAATAGCTTGAGCGACTTGTGCATATAAAAAGTTGCGTGCATAATTATAATTTGCCCCAACACCTCTCAGACTAATGCACTCATCAAAAGTATCGGAGGATAAATCTCTATCCACATCGCACAACCTATAAAAACCTTCTGTATTATTATATTCAAATTCAGAAGTGGAAAAAGCCGATAAAATCACTGATGTTCTGAAGTTATCTGAAAACAAATGGCGCAATCTAGCCCCAGCCTGAAAACTTCTATAACTTAAGGATTCTGCCCCCTCATAAGCCACAAAAAATCTAAGCTTTTGCTGAAAGGAACCAAAATCCGTTTCTCTTGAAGCCGGTTCTATTCGGTAATCATTTTGAGCAAACACCCCCAATATATCTAAAGTGGTTTTATCAGAAAACCGATAATTATAAAAAGCTTGAAAATCTAAAAATCTTGGTAAATACTCTCCTGCTGTCTCGAAAGAATTAAAAAGATATTTTGCATTCTTATATCTTAATCCTAGTAATAGATTATCTTTTTCATTGAATTGAGTTGATAAATAGCCAGAAGCTCCTAAAAGCCCAACATTTACATTCCCTTCAGTTTCCTCGGTTTTTTTATAATCTATCAGTAGATTACTGGATAATTTATCACCATATTTTGCCTCCCAACCGCCTGCAGAAAATTCAATATTGCCTACTAAATCAGGATTAATAAAACTTAAGCCTTCTTGTTGTCCCGCCCTTACTAAAAATGGTCTGTAAATCTCCATTCCATTTACATAAACCAAATTCTCATCAAAGTTTCCACCCCTTACAGCATAAGAACTGCTCAGCTCATTATTGGAAACCACACCAGGCAAAGTGGCAATTAATTGGTTAAATTCATTAAAGGGAGTGGCTGTTTCATTTACTGAAATCGGATCTATTTTTTGTAATCCATTCTTGGGTAGTCTATCATTCTGCCCGCTTACATTTACTTGTTGTAGAAGCAGATTATCCACCTGCATTTGAATTAAAACAGAATCACCAGCCTGAATATCCACATTTTGGTTTATAAAGCTGACATGGGTGATTCTTAATTGATATTTGGATAATTTTGGAAGTTGTAAATTAAAAAAACCCAAACTATCTGTTTGGGTACTAATCTCCGTACTAACTAATTGAATACCAGCAGACGGTATCCCTTCATCATTTCTTGCATCTACCACTCTACCCTTTAAGCTTTGGTTTTGGCCGAAAGTCATAAAAGAAACTGAAAATGATAAAATTAGAAATAAAATTGGGCGCATGTACTGCTGGCTATTTATCAAATAGAAACGTCTTTAAGCTCCTGTATAGTATGAATTGGATTCTCTGATTTAAAAACAAAATTTCCTGCTACTAATATATCTGCTCCAGCTTCTAATAACTTGGGTGCATTGTCTATATTAACACCACCATCTATTTCAATTAAAGTAGAAGCATTTTGGTCTGCTATCAATTCTTTTAGTTGACGAACTTTAGTATAGGTTTGCTCAATAAATTTTTGTCCGCCAAAACCAGGATTTACAGACATCATACAAACTAAATCAGTATCCTGAATCACATTTTCTAGCAATGACACATTTGTATGCGGATTAATTGCTACTCCAGCTCTCAAGCCTAAATCTCTAATGGCTTGCAAAGTTCTATGCAAATGAGGGCTAGCTTCATAATGAACAGAAATAGTAGCAGCACCAGCATCATGAAAGGCTTGAATATAATTTTCAGGCTTTTCAATCATCAAATGTACGTCCAAAGGTTTTTTGGCATGTTTAAAGATTGCTTCACAAACGGGCAATCCAAATGAAATATTTGGAACGAAAACGCCATCCATAATATCTACATGGATATAATCTGCTTGGCTTTCATTCAACATTTCCACATCTCTTTGCAAATTGGCAAAGTCTGCGGCTAATACGGAAGGGGCTATTAAATGACTCATTCGGCAAAGATATAAAATTTGAATTTACTGAACACCTAAGCGGTTAAAAATGCAGCACCAAAAACTCCGGCACTATCCCCTAACTTTGGTTTTACTATAGGTGTTTTCATATCAGGGTTAAAAGTGAATTGCTTTACAGACACTACTCCTTCATCATAAAGATGTGGAATATTACCAACTCCACCTCCAATTATAATCACATCAGGATCAATTATATTCACTATGACAGACAAGCCTTTGCCAAAAAAATGAATTAATCTTTCATAAGTTTTTTGAGCATACTCATCATCACCCTTATCTGCCATGATATCTTTAAGCCGCTTTTCCTTTCCGGAAATTTTTTTATAAAAACGCTCCAATGCCTTTCCAGCTAATATGGTCTCCACGCATCCTTGCTTTCCGCAATAACAATCTTCTCCATCTTCATCCAAAAAAATATGTCCCCACTCCCCTGCTATGCCATGTTTTCCATTCCACACCTTTCCATTGATGACCAAACCGCCACCAACTCCTGAACCCATAATCACTCCAAAAACTACTTCCGCTTTAGGGAATTGCTCTTTAACAATTCCCATTTGTGCTTCAGCCACTGCAAAACAATTCGCATCATTTGCCATAAAAACAGGGATATTCAATAATTTCTTAAGGTCTTGATGAAGCGGTTTCTGATTGAGATTTGTAGAATTACTGTTTTTCAGCAATCCGCTTTCCGGGTCTGTGGAACCCGGAGTACCAATACCAATTGATTTAGGTTGAGAACCTACTTCTTCTGCCATTTGGTTGACCAGCAATTTAATTCGCTGGATGATATGATCATAACCATAATCAGCCTCAGTATCAATTCTTTTTCTAAGTAAAACTTCCGGTTCATCCTTTGATTTTAAGATTACCCCTTCAATTTTGGTGCCGCCTAAATCGATACCCCATAATGCATTTTGATCTGCCATCTTTTATAGATTTTTAAGGAAAGCTAATATGGCAGTATAATATGATTTTTTGAAATGAAATACGGCTTTTGTTAAATGAATAAGATAAATTGGTTCTAACCAAAAGGAACTGGCTTAATCTTAATCCCCAGTTCTTGTTGCACTTTTTTGATTTGAGTCACTTCATTTTTGGTACACAAAGCCATGCTCACACCTGTTTTTCCAGCTCTGGCAGTTCTTCCACTTCTATGGACATAGTAATCCACTTGTTTAGGAATTTCATAATGAACCACAAATGCTAAATTAGCTACATCAATCCCTCTTGCAGCTACATCAGTGGCTATTAATAAATCAAGCTTTTTATTCTTAAAAGCCCTCATTTCTTTATCCCTATCCTTTTGGTGCATATCGCCTTCCAATATTCCTGTAGGTATTTTCTTTGCATTTAATTTCTCGTGAAGGGCTCTAGCTGAGTTTTTAGTATTGCAGAAAATTATCCCCCTCTCATTTTTCTGGGTTTTTAGGAAATAATCCAATACCATCATTTTATCATCAGCATCGCATGGCACGTATTGATGCATTATTTTTTCATTTACCAATTCATTTCCTGATGCTTTGATTTGCTTAGCATTTGGCTCTAAATATTGCTTAATGATATATTTAATATCCGTTGGAATAGTAGCTGAAAACAACCAAATATCCTTTTTATGCTTCATGGTGTTCAAAATGAATTCCAAATCTTTTTTAAAACCCATACTCAGCATCTCATCTGCTTCATCCAATACCATTAATTTAGCATCCCTGATATCAACTGCCTTTCTTCTTATTAAATCATTCAGCCTTCCCGGAGTAGCTACCAAAATTTGTGTAGGTCTTTTCAGGTTTTGAATTTGCTTTTCGATTTTCTCTCCGCCAAACACAACTTCCATAAAAACCTTGTCAGAATATTTGGTAAACTTAAACAATTGGTGTTTGATCTGTTGTGCTAATTCCCTTGTAGGTGATAAGATTACAGCTTGTATTTTATCATCTTTAGGATTGATGCGTTCTAAAATAGGCAATCCAAAAGCAGCAGTTTTCCCGGTTCCGGTTTGTGCCTGAGCAACCAAATCTCCAGTATTATGCATTAAATGACCAATAACTAATTCTTGAATCTTGGTCGGATTCTTTATATTCAATTCTGACAACCCTTTGATGAGTTTATCGGATATTCCTAATTCTTTAAATGTCATGATTTATATTCCTGAAATTATCTATTCTTTTTTCTAAAAGGCTTTTTCTTTTTAAAACCGCCTGGTTTTCTTTTACGAGCATTTTCCTCATATTCAGGGCCTTGTCCAATTTGGTTTGGCAAACTATTCGTTTTCATAATAGATTTTTCTATTAAGGCTTCAATGCGGTTGAATTTTTCCATATCCATTTCATTGATAAAAGTTATGGCCTCTCCTTTTGTAGCTGCACGGGCGGTTCTACCAATTCTATGGACATAATCCTCAGGGTCACCTGGTACATCATAATTCACTACCAGACTTATATTTTCAACATCAATTCCTCTAGAAATAATATCGGTTCCAATTAAAACCTGAACCTTTTTAGCCCTGAAATCACGCATTATAATTTCCCTTTCAGCCTGATCTAAATCACTGGAAAAAGCCTTTACCGACATGCCAATATCCTTCAGTTCACGCTCTAAGGTTTTTACTTTATCTTTCTTGCCTGCAAAAACAATAGCAGTTTCATAGATTCCAGATCCTAGAATGAATTTTAATAGAGGGGTTTTTTGTCCATCATGAGCTAAAAAAGCCTTTTGAGAAATTCCCGAAGCAGGCTTGGAAATAGACAAGCTGATTTCTTCAGGATCCTTTAAAATAGCGCCCGCCAATTTTTTGATCTTTGGAGGCATAGTAGCTGAAAACAAAAGTGTTTGCCTTTTCTCTGGAAGTTGCTTTACTATCCTCATAATATCATCATGAAAACCCATATCCAACATTCTATCGGCTTCATCTAAAATGAGGTGTTGCACATTATCCAATTGCGTTTCATTTGAATTAAGTAATGCAATAAGTCTACCTGGAGTTGCTACTAAAATATCTACGCCCGCTCTAATGGCTTTTTTCTGTTGTTCCCATGCTGCACCGTCACCACCACCATAAATAGCGATGCTGCTGGCATTGGTGAAATAAGAGAACCCTTCTATTTGTTGATCTATTTGCTGAACCAATTCACGAGTTGGAGCAATTATTAGGGTATTTACACCTTTCGTTTCACCACCGATGGCAATTTTATGTAAAACAGGCAATACAAAGGCAGCCGTTTTACCAGTTCCTGTTTGTGCACAGGCTATTAAATCTTTGCCGTCTAATATTTTGGGAATGGCTTCTGTTTGTATAGGGGTGGCTTTTTGGAAGCCCATCATATCCAAGCCTTCACTCAGCGTAGGATGAAAATTTAATTCTTTAAATTCCAATTTCTTAATTTTTATTGATTTGAAACTTTGCAGTTTACATCAAAGGTAATGAATAGCAGGGATATATAGCTATAGATTAGCTAGATTCCCATTTATGGCTTAGCATTTTCTGTTTGTTCTGTTTTCTTTACCACGTCCCTGATTATATTGTCCAATTCCAAAGCACTATCTCTAATGGATTGAATAGCTTTGTTTTTATCAATTTGACTTACATTACCATAATTATCAAGAAAATCCAACAAGCCTAATAATCGGGCTAAGGGAGCTCTAACTTCATGACTTTGAATCCAAGCAATTTCCCTTAATCGATCATTTTGTTTTTGAATAGACCTGATATAATTATTTCTTGCTGTAATATCCCTAATTATACCTTGGATTTGCCTTGAAGGAGTTATTTTACAGCTAATTTCCACTGCAATTTTTTTATTATCAAGCGTGATTAGGCTTGCTTCTTCCAAAGCCGACCCTCTATAATGAATAATACTTATTATTGAAAAGCCATCTATATTTTCAAGTTTAATAAAATTATTTAAATTATATTTTTGAACATCTTCAGGTGGTATTCCAGTCAATTGATGACCTTTCTTATTTAACTCTAAAAAATTTCCCTGTTCATCAGATAGAAAAATCATATCTGAAGCCTGAGAAACTAAGTTTCTGTACTTTTGTTCACTTTTTTCTAAATTTTGAGCTGAAATTTTACTTTCGGTCACTTCCCGAACCACCGCCAATACCTTTTCTGAATTAATGGCCTTAAATCTAGAATCAAAATATTTCCTACCATCTTTAAAATTAAAATGATAAGAATGTTCTACAATTTCATTTGATTCAATTGCCTTAAGTATGACATTATGGATATCCTTGGCAAATTTTTCATCAAATAACTGATAAACACTTTTTCCGATAAACTCTTTAGGTTTATAAAACAGCAAACTTTCTGAATAAGCATGAAAATCAAGGTATCGAGCCTCTTTATCATGAATAAAAATTAAATCCGGTATGGCTTGAACCATAGAGGTTAAATACTGATTATTCTCCTCAATTTCCTTGGTTTTTTCTGTAAGTAAAGCCTCTAATTTCTCAGGTCGCTTTAATATCTGATATGTATAATGTCCGCTACCAAATGATGAAGCTAGAGCTAAAATTATAATCACGCCAAAAAGAAAAAAAATAAAAGGCTCTTTTTGATAAACTGCCGTAATTTTCCACCCGGATTCTTCAATTTTATAATTTAAAAAAAGATTACTATCCACATTATTAGAAGTAAAGAACTCTTCCTCACCTGTATTTGGATTGATTTTGGATAATTGAATACTAATATCTTCAGTCTTTGATTTAGATATACCTGTTTCTCTTAAAAATTCTTCCATCCTGATTAGCACAGCTGAAAACCCCCAGAATTCTTTTTCATGGAAAATGGGTAATCTTCCTATTATACCTTTACCACCTTGTTGAAATTCTAAAGGACCAGCATAATAAATCTCCTTTTTATCAATGGCTTTTTGTGCTTCAATTTTAGATTTAGGATCTTTCAAAATATCAAAACCAACAACGGATTGATGCACTTTATAAGGGTAAACGAATTGAATTTCACCCCCTCTTAAAATTTGTACCCCAAATAAATATGGATTGCGTTCTATAATTTCCTTGGCTACGTAATCGAAATTTTTAATTGTATCTTGGCTAGGATCTATTGTTATACCAACAGAAAAGGCTGCTAAATTACTGTTGGTCATGATTTTTCGGATGTTTTCAGTTACAAGATTTAATTCCGATTGTAGCTGTTGGACTTTTTGTTTTTGGTAATATTGGAGGCTAATTATAATAGTAATAGTAAATATAACAGCAGTAACCAAGCTTATAGCAAATGCAAAAATCAAAGGTTTGTTTTTCCTGCTAAATATTGATTGAAATGCCATTGCTGATATTTATTTACCATTGTAAGTTAATCTATTTTAACTACAAATTAAATATTATAAGGATATAATTTTACTTGAAGATATTTATTTGTTTGATAGGTATGTAAGAAAAAATGCCTTGAATTTATTCAAAGCATTTTTAACTGATTTAATCCTAAAATTTATACAGCATCCGATAAACTTGTAAAAGTAAAATCACGAATTTTCAAAACAGGAATAAGATTACCATCAATCCGTTGTTGTTGCCCTAATTCTTCTAAATTATTCAACATAATTATAGGACTTTCATTAAAACGCATATTCTTAATAGGATGCTTTATTTTACCGTTTTCAATATAGAAAGTACCATCACGAGTTAAACCTGTATACAGTAATGTTTGAGGATCAACTGCTCTTATATACCACAAACGTGTAACTAAAATACCTCTTTTTGTACTTTTAATCAATTCTTCCGTAGTAGCATCACCCCCAACCATAATACCATTGGAAGGGCCTGGAACAGGCTCAACACCTTGCTTTTTAGCCCAATACCGACCATAAGACATATTCTTTACTTCACCATTTTCTATCCAGCTTGTACGCTCCCTTGGTAGACCATCACCAGACCAAGCATTGGTCGGAACTCTTTCATCAAAAGGATCAGAATAAATATTTACCCTTTCATCCACTATTTTTTCACCGATTTTAGTTCCGCCTCCTTTTTTAGACAGAAAGCTTCTTCCTTCATCAGCTTGTCTTGCTCCCATGTTATAAAGCATGTTGCCAAGAAGTTGAGAACCGGCAGCAGGTTCTAATATTACGGTGTATTTTCCAGGTTCAATTGCTTTGGCCTCTCTGCTCATTATTGCTTTTTCTAAAGCAATTGAAGAAGCTTCCTCAGCATTGAATTTGTTTACATCATTGTAGTCTCTACTTACCCAGCCAGAACCAGTTCCATCATTTGTTCTCATGGTAACTGTAAATTCCAATTCGGAATTTTGAGAATACGCAAATAAGCCTTTGGAATTCATTATACTAGAAAACCCTCTGGAATCCTCTAAATAACCTGCAGCAGTAACATCTTTAGCTTTAGCTGGGCCAATGCTGTTTTTAGCTACTTCTGCTCTATATTCAGGTTTAATATCTGCAGTACTCTTAAAATAGGTTTTTGATTCCTTGTATTCCTGAGGGCCAAGAGGCTCCATGAATTCAGGGTTCTCAGGAGCTAATTTGGCTAGTTCCTCCGCTCTTTTAACCACTTTCTTCAATGATTCATCATCAAATTCATTTATGGTAGAGGATGCTGATTTCTTGCCAAAGTTGGCGGTTACGCCTAAGCTGATGTCATCATTAAAACCGCTTGTGCTTACTGTATTTCTCGCATAGCGAATATTCCCCCTACCGCTTCCCGAAAGACTTGCTTCCAAACTGTCAGCTGTAGAAAAGCTCATCACTTTATCCAATATTTGCTTTACTTCTTCTTTTGATAATATTGCCATTTTTAAAGATTTTAGAATTTAGACTAACAGATTTAAAGACCTTAAAAAGTCATAAATCTTTTAATTAGAATTAAATGTTTCTTGCAGTATTGATCACATTTACCCCATCGAAACGAGTGGTAGCACTACCATGCGACACTGCACTGATTTGTGATGGCTGACCTTTTCCGTCAAAGAATGACCCAAAAGTTTTATAATCATTTTCATCACAAATTTTAGAGCATGAGTTCCAAAATTCTTGGGTATTGGATTGATATGCCACATCGTTCACTGGCCCTTTAATTTTTCCGTTTTCTATCTCGAAAAATAAAGTGCCGCCAAATTGGAAATTATACCTTTGCTGGTCAATTGAATATGAACCACGTCCTACAATATAAATTCCTTTTTCAACATCCTTAATCATATCATCTGGACTGTATTTTTCCTTGCCGGGAGATAATGAAACATTTGGCATTCTTTGGAATTGTACATCATTCCAACTTTGAGCATAACAACAGCCGTGAGACTCATCTTCGTTAATGATATGTGCCTGATCTCTAATTGCTTGGTAATTTACCAAAACACCATCTTTAATTAAATCCCATTTTTTAGTTTTTACACCTTCATCATCATAACCTACAGCACCTAAGGAACCTGTTTGTGTTTTGTCGGCAAAAATATTGACAATATCACTACCGTATTTAAAATCCTTACCTTTCCATTTATCTAAAGTAGCAAAGCTTGTCCCTGCATAATTTGCTTCATATCCTAAAACCCTATCCAGCTCGGTTGCATGTCCAACACTTTCGTGAATGGTTAGGCCTAGGTGATTAGGATCTAAAACTAAGTCGTATTTACCCGCTTTTATAGAATCTGCTTTCAGCATATCCTTTGCTTGTTTTCCTGCTAATCCTGCATCCTCGATCATATCATAGCGATCATAATAATGTACAGTGCCCCCAGGCCCTTCTTTCTTGCTTGAAGGTCTTGGATCCATATATTCAAAACCCATTCCCATAGGAGAGCTTAAAGCTTGTCTTGATTTATATTTCCCACTATCTGGATCGATAGCAGTTACATTGAAGTTTGGCCAAATTCTGTGAACATCTTGATCAATATAAGAGCCTTCAGTACTAGCGAAATATTTTTGCTCATTGATCATAAACAAAGCACTATTCACATAATTAGCACCATTGTTTATAGCTTCAGCATTTGCAGATAACAGTAAATCAACTTTTTCCTTTAAAGGTACAGCTACCGCGTTTTTTTCAAGTGGGGTTTTCCAGCTTACCTCACCATGAGATTGTACCGGAGCCAATTGAACCGGTTCTGTTTGGATTTTACCATTTGCTTTAGCAATGGCAGTAGCGGTTTCCGCTGCTTTTTGAATTCCGGCATCGCTAACATCTAATGTGGAAGCAAACCCCCAGGTGCCGTTTGCAATTACCCTTACACCAACTCCAAAGGATTCGGTATTCACTGCATTTTGTAATTTATCTTCCCTGGTGAAAATATATTGATTTAAATATCTTCCTATACGGACATCAGCATAGGTTGCACCATTTGCTTTAGCTGCATTTAATCCAATATCAGCTAATCTTTTTTTCTCTAATACATCGATTGGGTTTTCTAAAAGTCTTTCCATATCCACCGCATTACCTATCAAAGGCACGGTTAATAATGCTCCTCCTACACCCATTCCTGCTAGTTGTAAAAACTCTCTTCTCTTCATTTGGTTTATATTAAAAATGAATTGATTTATTTTATAGAAATAATATCCGTTTTATTTCATTATTTAGCTAATACAAAAGGATAAACGGCATTAGAAAACTTTAAGCGGATAAGCTTTGGAAAAGGAAAAAGAACGCAAAATAATTCATGTAGATATGGATGCTTTCTATGCATCGGTTGAGCAAATGGATTTTCCTGAGCTAAAAGGAAAACCAGTTGCGGTAGGCGGAAATAGACAAAGAGGTGTGGTTGCGGCTGCCAGTTATGAGGCTAGAAAATTTGGTGTCCATTCTGCAATGCCTTCAAAAATTGCAGTTTCAAAGTGCAGAGAACTCATTTTCGTAAAACCACGCTTTGAAAGATATAGAGAAATAAGCCATCAGATTAGAGAAATATTCCTTAGATATACTGACCTGGTTGAACCGCTGTCATTAGATGAAGCCTATTTGGATGTTACGGAAAATAAAATGGGGCTTACCACTGCTACTGATATTGCATTGGAAATCAAAAAATCAATTAAAGAAGAAATAGGTTTAACTGCTTCAGCTGGTGTTTCCATTAATAAATTTCTGGCGAAAATTGCTTCTGATTATCGTAAACCTAATGGTATTTTTATTATTAAACCACATCAAGTAATCCCTTTTATAGAAGAATTACCTATTGAGAAGTTTTTTGGTGTTGGAAAAAAGACTGCTGAGAAAATGCATTCATTAAATATTACCACTGGAGCTGAGCTTAAATCAAAAACGGTAAAAGAATTGGTCAAACATTTCGGTAAACAAGGTAGGTATTTTTATTCTGTAAGTCGTGGTGAGGATTTTAGAAAAGTAAATCCAAATAGAATTCGAAAATCAGTGGGTGCTGAAAACACATTTTCTACTAGTTTGAAAAACAAAGATGAAATTTGGGAAGCTTTACAGCCAATAGCCGAAAAATGTTGGAAAAGATATAAACAAAGTGATGCCAATGCTCACACTATTACATTAAAAGTGAAATTTGATGATTTTAAGCAAATCACCAGAAGTAAGTCTTATGATGAAGCTATAGAATCAGCAGCTATATTTGACCAAGGCTTAGAAAACCTTATGGATTCCTTTGAATTAACCCAATCAGTTCGATTAGTAGGGTGCTCCCTTTCCAATTTTGAGATTGAGGAAAAAATTGGAGAGGATGGGCAGTTGACTTTAGGGTTTTGAGAAAGTAAACTACTGTAATTTTTCAGCAAACAACCTTTTTAATTTGTCTACTTTAGGCTTGATAACAAAAGTACAATAAGGCATTCCTTCATTTCTATTATAGAAATCTTGGTGGACTTCTTCTGCCGGATAAAATGCCTCAAATGGTTTAATTTCAGTTACTATAGGATCATCAAAAATATCTGAAGCATCAAGTTTTTGCTTCATTTCTTTTGCTGTCTTCTCTTGCTTTTCATTATGGGTTAAAATGATTGATCTATAATGTTCGCCAACATCAGCTCCTTGCCTATTTAAAGTGGTAGGATCGTGTACTTGCCAAAATATTTCTAACAACTCCTTATATGGTATTATATTTGGATTAAAAGTTACTTGTGCCACTTCAGCATGCCCTGTTCTCCCTTGAACCACCTCACGATATGCGGGATTTTTTATATGACCTCCTGCAAATCCAGATTCAACACTTTCAACTCCTTTGAGTTTTCTTAATACAGCATCTATACACCAAAAACAACCAGCTCCAAAAGTAGCTTTTTCAATATTTATATTTTCATTACTCATACTTAGCGTCTTTATAAATAATTAGCCCTATATTTTGAGACAAGGAATAGAGTTCAACAACCCTATAATTAAAAAAATGTACAAAAAAAGGCTATCTATTAAGATAACCTTTTTCAGAATGATATGTTACTTTAATTTTTATTGACCTTCAATTTCTGCTTCACCATCTCCACCACCTAATTCTTCAGCTTTATTCATCATTTCTTCAGCTTTATCATTTTCTCCTAATTGAGTATAAAGTGTTTGAAGTGTTTCAATAATAGCTAATTCTTCAGGAGCTATTTCCAGTGCTTTTTCAAAATATGGCTTTGCTGTTTCTAAATACCCTATAGCTTCTTCTTCAATTTGTTTTCCTTCCTTTTTGTAGGTTTCCAAATCCATATTTCTAGCTTTTTTAAACAAATCTGCAGCTTTATTATAGAAATATACTGCATAATTGTAATTAGCATCCAGATATTCAGGATCAATTTCAATAGCTTTCAAATAAGCTTCTTCGGCTTTATCAGGATTCTCTAATTGCTCATGTAAATAACCTAAATTAAAATACAGATTAGCATTATCAGGTTCTTTTTCAATAGCCTCATTAATCCTATCCTTTGCCTCATCTACCCTCTCAGATTCAATTAACAAATTAATTTCCTGTTTTTCGAATTCATCATTGTCAGGAAATTGTTTTTTTGCCATATTCACTACATCAAGTGCTTTGTCGATATCTTCATTAGCATATTTTTCAATGGAGATTATACTCTGATATATATCAGGGTCATGAAAATCTAAATCTATTAATCTATAGTAATATTTTAGAGCAGTTTTATTATCTTGTAATTGTTGTGAAGCAATTCCAGCATATAAGGTTGCTGTAGTATCTTCCGGCAATACCATCAAAGCTTTTTCAAAGGCATTAACTGCTTTTTCAAAATCTTCAGCTGAATAGGCTTCAGATCCTTCATTAATAAATCCACCCCAAAGTTCCTGTACTTTCAAATCAGTTAAAGTATAGTACTTATCATTTTCTTCAACCATTTCAAATACTTTATCATAACTATTGGAGGCTTCTTTCACTATCTCTTCAGAATATCCTTCTTCATTAAGAATCGCTTGATAAATAGTCCCTCTTGTATACCAAGTTTTAGGATCATCCATTGTTTTTTCATGCTCAGCTGCTTCATTTATCAATTCTTTGGCTTCTTGTAAATCACCTTTTTCTAAAGCTCTATCTGCTTTACGAACATTTTTATTTTGCGCAAACGTAAGCCCTGCAACCAAAACAAAGGCGAAAATAAATGCAAGTTTTTTCATTTCTATCTTATTTTGTTTAAAAATTATTAATCTATTATACTACTTTTATTGAATTATGATTCATTTTCGTTAACATCATCTGAATTATCAGGAGATTCCGGTGCCTCAGCATTACCATCGATCTCTTCATCTATTTCATCAATTTTCTCTACTTTTTCTACTGATGAAATACTATCATTTTCATTAACTTTTATTAATCTAACACCTTGAGTTGCTCTACCCATTACCCTTAAGCTTTCAACTGCCATACGGATAGTAATGCCGGACTTATTGATAATCATTAAGTCATCTGAGTCGATCACTTCTTTAATGGCTACCAACTCACCCGTTTTTTCGGTCACGTTCAAGGTCTTAACTCCTTTACCACCTCTTTTTGTAATACGGTAATCTTCTATATCAGATCGCTTTCCATACCCTTTTTCGGAAACTACCAACAAGTTGGCATTTTCTCTTGTAATGGCTACCATTTCTACCACCACATCAGATTTATCTTTCAATGTGATACCTCTTACTCCTGCTGCGGTCCTTCCCATTGGCCTCACATTGCTTTCATGGAATCGAATAGCTCTTCCTGAGCGTGCTGCTATGATAATATTATTATCTCCATTGGTTAACTTCACATTTAAAAGTTTATCGCCTTCATTAATAGAGATTGCATTGATTCCGTTAGCTCTAGGTCTTGAATATGCTTCTAAGGTAGTTTTCTTAATAGTACCTTTTTCAGTACACATTACTAAGAAGTTATTGTTGATATAATCTGCATCATCTAGATTTTCAACATTAATAACTGCCCTTACAGAATCATCTGATTCAATATTGATCAAGTTTTGAATTGCTCTACCTTTAGAAGTTTTAGAGCCTTCCGGTAATCTGTAAACTTTTATCCAGTAGACTTTACCAAATTCAGTAAAGATTAATAAATAATTATGTGTTTTGGCAACAAAAAGCAGTTCCGTAAAATCATCATCCTTACTACCTGCACCTTTTGAACCAACTCCACCTCTTCCTTGGGTTTTATACTCATTTAATAGAGTTCTTTTGATATATCCTTGATGAGACAGGGTGATGACTACATCTTCATTCGGAATCATATCTTCATCAGTGAATTCTTCAGCACTGTGGATAATTTCCGTTCTTCTTTCATCACCGTATCTATCCTGAATTTCCTGCATCTCATCCTTGATGATCTTCATTCTTAATTCTTCATCAGCTAGAACAGATTCTAAATATTCAATGAGTTTTTTAATTTCTTCATACTCTTGAATTATTTTCTCTCTTTCAAGACCAGTTAATCTTTGAAGCCTCATATCCAGGATAGCTTTCGCCTGAATTTCAGATAATTCAAATTTCTCTATCAATCCGTTTCTGGCTATTTCAGGATCTCTTGATTCTCGAATTAGTTTAATTACTTCATCAAGATTATCTAAGGCAATTAGATAGCCTTCTAATATGTGAGCTCTTTTTTGAGCCTCATCTAATTCATACTTTGTTCTTCTGACAATAACATCATGTCTGTGATCAACATAATGTTTTATCATATCCTTCAGATTCAGTGTTTCTGGCCTACCTTTAACCAAGGCCACATTATTTACACTAAATGAAGTTTGAAGCTGTGTATATTTATAAAGATTATTTAAAACTACATTTGGAATAGCATCTTTACGGATTTCATAAACAACTCTTAATCCATTTCTGTCTGATTCATCTCTGATATCAGAAATCCCCTCAATTTTCTTTTCATTTACTAAGGCCGCAGTCTTTTCGATCATATTGGCTTTATTCACCAAATAAGGAATCTCGGTTACAATAATCCTTTCCCTACCTGATTTAAGCACTTCAATTTCAGCTTTAGCACGCATCACGATTCTGCCTCGACCCGTTTCAAATGCTGCTTTAACACCTTGATAACCATAAATTGCAGCACCCGTTGGGAAATCAGGAGCAGAGATATGCTCCATTAATTCGGGTATTGTGATATCATTATTATCGATATAGGCATTAATACCATTTACCACCTCAGTTAAATTATGAGGTGCCATATTTGTGGCCATCCCTACAGCAATACCAGAAGCACCATTCAATAATAGATTAGGCACTTTGGCTGGCAATACGGTTGGTTCTTTTAATGAATCATCGAAGTTAAACTGATAATCAACGGTGTTTTTGTTGATATCGGTTAACATTTCTTCTGCGATTCTCTTTAGACGTGCCTCAGTATAACGCATAGCCGCAGGAGAATCACCATCAATAGAACCAAAGTTACCTTGGCCATCTACCATTTGATAGCGAAGAGACCATGGCTGAGCCATACGGACCATGGTATCGTAAACAGCAGAATCACCATGTGGGTGATACTTACCTAAAACTTCACCAACGATTCTGGCTGATTTTTTATAGGGCCTATTGTGGGCTAGGCCCAATTCTTGCATACCAAAAAGTATTCTTCTGTGTACGGGTTTCAAGCCATCCCTAACGTCAGGCAAAGCCCTGGAAACTATAACCGACATTGAATAATCAATGTAGGCGCCTCTCATTTCATCCTCAATATTTATTGGGATGATTTTTTCATTTTCTCCTTCAGCCATAGATTTGTTTACTGTCTAAAATAAATAAAGTGCAATTTAAAGATTTTTATTAAGCGGAGACAAAAATAATCATTTCATTTGCGTTTTAAAAACGGAAACGCCCCTCTTTTTTCATTAAGATTATATGGATCATTTTCACCTACTTTTGGATTTTGCCATTTATAAATGGGTTGTCCTCTAAATTTTTTATCAATATGATGATGCTCTTTCTTTGCCTCGCAATTGCTAATAGGGCAATTCTTAAACAAAGGGAAACTTACTCTTATCCCTACTTGAAATTGTAGATTCCACATATTGGTTTTAATGGACTCACCTGTTGGCATTAAAGTGTTAATGGACTTTAAGTCAACCGAAGGCCTCATGACCAAGCGGAAATATTCAGAAAAATTCTTTTCAATAGGGAAACTTATATTCCAATAATTGCTTGTAGAAACATTTTCACCAGGAAAAGCACTTTCTGACAATCTAAAATTGCCATATTCAATATCCGCAAAATAGGAAAAATCCCAAAAATCATAATAACGTACACCCGCTGTTAAATAATATTTACGGGTAAAAAACCTTGAAAAATCAGATTCATAGGTGGAAATAAAATCAGGAAAACCTTTTAACTGCAGATTTGCTTTAGAATTGATTTCAAAGGTAGCTCCTGCTCCAGCCCTAAACCTGTCATAATTAAAATGAATTTTCAAATGTATTGGAATAGCATTCCCACCTCCTACCAATCGTTTTTCTAAACTATCAATCACATAAGTTCTATTTTGATCGGGTTCATTTAAATTGCTCTGGTAAAAAATGGCAGAAGATGTATCTAAAGTATCTGATACAATTGGTCTATTGAGCCAATTTCCGATTCCTACTGTATTTCCTAAAGAATCTTCAGCTAGTAAATATAATTGAGAATCGTTGCTATAAATTTGGTGATCATCAAGTTTTTGCCTGTAACGTGTAGAACCATAACCAATCGCAACTTCAGCAGAAAAATGATTAGCTATTTTTCGTAAAAAATTGGCGTCAATATCCTTATCATTAGGTGGTGCCCCCCAAGGATTAAACACCTGCCCCATTACAGGCGACATTGTCATGACACCCAATAGAAGAATAAAACAACTAAAAGATATTATATTAAATCGGTTTCTCCCCAACGAATGATAGTTTTGAAGCACAAAAATACAAAAATTATGCTAATGCATGTTAAAACATTCATTTAACCTCAAAAGCTTCTATGAATTCATTAAATAAATTCATTTCAGACAAACCTGTTTTCTCCCCTATGGACTTAATTTTCTCCCATTCAATATTTCTTATCCTTCCGGGATTCAAAATATCCTCTTCTCGTTCCAAAAACAATGAAGAAATAAATCTCACAAGTATATATGGACATTCCATTACCCTAATTTTATAAGGGATAGAGGTATCGTTTGCCTTATCCAGTGTTTCTTTTTCAAATAGAATGTTAAATATTTTATTTATGATCGTATAAAACTTATCCTCCCATGTATCAAACTTTTTAATCAAGAATTTCATGCAATCTGCCACAGGATCTTTTGACAAGAAAAACCCTCCTTTGGATAATTTCCTTGCTTTCTTTTGCAATGACATCTCTTCTTTAAAGCTTATATTATTATTTGCCATTGCCTTCCCTACCACTGGGCTCAACAAAATCAATGATAAGAAATCATGGTTGCTGATTTCAAAATAGGGAGCCACTTCTTGGAGGAATTCTTTTCTAAAGTCCTCTACTATTTTGTCAATTTCTTGATTTTCAATGATAACGGCTATTTCTGCTTCGGTAAACATAATTTTGATTCGTTTTATAAAAGGAAAAATACATTAAATAATTGCAGAATACA
>JBNJFX010000034.1:0-56950 GCA_051747245.1 Bacteroidota bacterium | reverse complement strand
TGGTTGTGTCTTCACAACCAGTTTGCAGAATGTTGCTAAGCTTTCCTCTTTGCATTTGTGGAGACCTGTCTGCCCAGGCAGGCACAAATGCGGGCAAAATAAGAACGAAGAATCCACTAACTTAATGACATTGGGCGCACGCGTGTCGCGTGTGCCTTCTCAGCTTGGTCCAAGCGGGTGCTTGAACTATAGCAGAGTAGGTGAGCCCAATGCCTAGCGCAAGCATCCGCTTGTGCTCCAGTCAGTTGACGCATTCATTTAGCATGTGCCTTTTGTATTTTCAAGAGGTGAATAACAAAAAAATCCCTCTCTGCATCAGAGAAGGATTTCTAATAATGATTTTTTGTGGAATAATAATTATTTAGCCTGCCAAACCACTTCTTTATGATCATTCCCAGCTTGTAGGACAATTCTTGTTGGCTGAGGAGCTAAGGCTAAGGTGACTTTAGAACTTGCAAAATCATCTGCTTCAACTAAAACTCCTTGTCCTGGGGCTACATCTATTGTATCTTCTTTGACAACATACTCATCAGCTAAGTAGGCTATCGGAAGTAAGACATCATTGTCAGGACAAAATTCATCATGAACATCTGCCAATGCCTCTTCTAAATATTCCCCGTAATTTTCTTGAAAGTCGTCTTCCATGTCATGGAGCTCCTCTTCAATTTTGTCGTAGTCTTTATCAGCGTATGTGAGTTTACTTAAAGCAATTTTTGCTTTTACTAATGCTGTCAAATCCTCGTCTAACTTTTTAATATCTATCATGCTTAAATGCTGTTATTTTCTGAGCGTAAAATTCTTTAGATTGCCAATAACTTCCAAGTAAACGGGAGACTATTTAGGAATAGTTTGAGAAATATTTCAATTACCGCTTAAAAAACATAATTTTGAACTGGAAATAATTATGCAATCGATTTAAACTACTATGGAACAGGATTTTTTGCCTATTAATGGCACCGATTACATCGAATTTTATGTGGGGAATGCAAAGCAATCGGCTATGTATTACCAGACAGCTTTTGGATTTGAGTTGAAAGCCTATGCAGGCCCCGAAACGGGTATCATGGACAGGGCTTCTTATATGTTGCAGCAAGGGAAAATCCGATTGGTTTTGACCTCTTCTTTAGCGCCTGATACGGAAGTGTCTAAACATGTGAATTTGCACGGAGATGGCGTAAAAGTATTAGCACTTTGGGTGGATGATGCTGAGTTGTCTTATAATGAAACCACTAAGAGAGGAGCGAAATCACATACTCCACCCAAAACCATTAAAGATGAGCATGGTGAAGTAACCGTTGCCTCTATTCATACTTATGGGGAAACGCTTCATACTTTTGTAAATAGAAAAAACTATAATGGTGTTTTCTTGCCAGGTTTCGTAGAAAAAACAAGTGAGTTACCTGCTAGTCCAATAGGTTTGAAGTATGTTGACCATTGTGTGGGTAATGTTGGATGGGGCGAAATGAACAAATGGGTTGATTTCTATAGAGATGTAATGGGCTTTAACTTGCTAATTACTTTTGATGATAAAGATATTTCTACGGATTACACTGCTTTGATGTCGAAAGTGGTTTCTAATGGAAATGGATTTATAAAATTCCCTATTAATGAGCCTGCTGAAGGGAAAAAGAAATCTCAGATTGAAGAATACATTGACTTTTATAAAGGAGCAGGTGTTCAGCATATCGCTATTGCAACGGATGATATAGTAGATACTGTATCCGAAATGCGTAGAAGAGGGGTTGAATTCTTGCGTGTACCTGAAACATATTATGATGATTTATTTGATAGAGTTGGTGAAATAGATGAAGATATTGAACCAATAAAAGAGAATAATATCTTGGTAGATAGAGATGATGAAGGTTATTTGCTTCAGATTTTCACTAAGCCTGTTCAAGACAGACCAACTGTTTTCTATGAAATTATCCAGAGGAAAGGTGCTAAATCTTTCGGTAAAGGAAACTTCAAAGCTTTGTTTGAAGCTATTGAGAGAGAGCAGGAATTGAGGGGTAATTTGTAAAACTAAGTTTAAGCTAGCAATGGCACACGCGACACGCGTGCGCCAACTTTGAGACGCGTGCGCCAGCAAGGAACAGGAATTGAGGGGTAATTTGTAATTTAGGGATGGCGCACGCGACACGCGAGCGCCAGCATTCGCCAGCATTGGACGCTTGCGCTATAGAAGCTGGGTGTCCCAATTGATTCAAGCGTCCGCTTGGATCAAATCAGCACAAGTGGATGCTTGCGCTATAGAAAGCTAATTGAAAATTTTAAAACCATAGAAATGATTTTCTATGGTTTTTTCTTTTTATGCCATTTTTCGAATAGTATTTATTTTTTGCTAATTGATTATTCTGTAATTTAAGCCTTATAATACATAAGAAAATCATGTATTTAAGCATTAAGCTTTTGAAAATTAGATCTTAAATCATTAAAAATATAGAACCAATATGACAAGTCAGGAAAAAGCCCAACAATGGTTAGATAGCAATTCAGTAGATGAAGCCACTAAAAAGCAAATAAGAGATCTTCAGGAAAATAATAAGGAGGAATTTGAGGAGTCATTTTATAGAGATTTAGAATTCGGAACTGGTGGTTTGCGCGGCATAATGGGCGTTGGTAGTAATAGAATGAACAAATATACTTTGGGCATGGCTACTCAGGGGTTAAGCAATTATTTAAATAAAACCTTTAAAGAACATGGAGTTTCTGTAGCTATTGCTCACGATTGTCGAAACAATGCTGAAGAATTTGCTAAAGTTGTAGCAGATGTTTTTACTGCCAATAATATCAAGGTGTTCTTCTTTGACAGCTTGCGACCTACTCCCGAATTATCTTTCGCTATCCGTCATTTAGGCTGCAAAAGTGGTGTGGTTTTAACAGCTTCCCATAATCCTAAAGAATATAATGGCTATAAAGCTTATTGGACAGATGGTGCTCAAATGGTTGCTCCACATGATTTGAATGTGATGAATGAAGTGCAGTCCATTACATCAATAGATGATGTGCAATTTGAAGGAAAAGAACCTTTGCTTGAAAGTATTGGAGAGGATATTGATGAAGCTTATTTGGAAGAAGTAAAGAAAATATCGCTTTTTCCTGATGCTACCGAAGAAGATAAATCCATTAATATTGTTTTTTCCTCTATCCACGGTACTGGTATCACCTTAGTGCCTAAAGCCCTTGAAATGTATGGTTTTAAAAATGTACATATTGTTGAGGAGCAAGCTGAGCCAAATGGTAATTTCCCTACGGTAGTTTATCCTAATCCTGAAGAAAAGGAAGCCATGTCTATGGCTTTGGAGAAGGGTAAAAAAGTAAATGCTGATATTGTAATGGCAACCGACCCAGATGCAGACAGAGTAGGAATTGCTATTAAAAATGCTAAGAATAAGTTCGAACTTCTGAATGGAAATCAAACAGGTTCATTATTGATATATTATTTATTGAGCAGATGGAATGATTTAGGAAAGCTGGATGGCAATCAATATATAGTAAAAACAATTGTGACCACAGAACTTTTCAAAAATATAGCGGATGCCTATCAAGTTGAAAGTTTTGATACTTTAACTGGTTTTAAAAATATTGCTGCGGTTATCCGTGAGCTTGAAGGAAAGAAGACTTTTATTGGTGGAGGAGAAGAAAGCTATGGCTATATGATCGGTGATTATGTACGCGATAAAGATGCAATAGCTTCCGTTGCCATGATAGCTGAAATGACGGCATACGTGAGATCTCAAGGAAAAACATTATACGAATATCTTATTGAGATGTATTTGAAATTTGGTTTTTATCGTGAAGATTTGGTTTCCATTACTAAAAAAGGAAAATCTGGAAGTGAGGAAATTAAAGCCATGATGACAAGGTTTAGAGAAGAACCACCAAAGAGCTTGGCAGGAACTAAAGTTGTGGAGGTAAGAGATTATCAGAAATCCACTATTTTGGATATGGAAAGTGGTAAAAAGAGCCGATTGGATTTTCCTTCTTCCAATGTATTGCAATTCTTCCTAGAGGATGGAAGTAAGATTTCTGCCAGACCTTCTGGTACAGAGCCTAAAATTAAGTTCTATGTAAGTGTGAAAGGTAAATTGAGGAGCAAAGAAAGCTTTGAAGAGGATTTTGCTGAATTAGGTGATATCATAAAGTCTTATTTGGATGGCTTGGATTTGTAGTGGGTATTGAAACAAGTTTCAATAAGACAAGATTCCTGCCTCCCGACTAAAGTACGGGACAGGTTACGCAGGAAAGAACGCACGGAATTTAGTGATTAGGTTAATTCAAATATTTTGATCCAAAATTTATAGAGATTAACTTTTTGTTAAAGGACAAAATTAGATTAGAACGTCATTCCCACGAAGGTGGGAATCTATTGATTTTAACCGAAGGTTAAAATACCTGTCTGATCTTAAATTTGTTACCAAATAACAACCTCCAAAAAATGAAAATAGGCTTGATTTCCGATACACACGGCTTTTGGGATGAAACCATCCCAAAATACTTCAAAGATTGCGATGAAATCTGGCATGCAGGAGATGTGGGGGAAGCAGGTGAAATAATGGAGAAGCTAAATCAGATTGCACCAACTTTGGTCGTTTACGGAAATATCGATACTCCTGAATTTCAAAGGACTTACCCAGAAAATTTATTTATTGAAAGAGAAGGCGTAAAAATATTTATGACCCACATAGGAGGGAAGCCGCCATCTTACAATCCAAGAGTCAGAAAATTAATTCAATCAGAAAAGCCCAATGTTTTTATCTGTGGGCATTCTCATATTCTCAGAGCTATGCCTGATCCTAAACACGGGAATTTGCTTTACCTAAATCCTGGAGCAGCTGGTAATCAAGGTTTTCATAAAATGAGGACGATGATGAGGTTTGAGATTAATAAAGGAAAAGTGGAAAAGTTAGAGGTGATTGAGTTGGGGAAGAGGGGGTAAAGTGTTGAGGTGACTAGGTTATGAGGTATTTAAGTGACTGACTCGTCCTAAAAAAAGTTAGCAAGTTATCAGCTTGGCGTGTTGACAGGTTTAGTGAAGATTAAAACAAATAACTTACATTCAAACCTAAACTATGGTATCTAACAGAGCTAGTGAACGTACTAGCGATATTACTGCTAATTGTGATATATCGTAAGTTATAAAATCCTCTATTATAATTCAGACCAAGAGATAATTGCTCATTGAGGTGGTAACTTATCCCTAGGTTTCCCAACAAATCAAAATGTACTTCCTCCTCTTTTAAACTAAGGTAATATCCGTCAAAGAACGGTTGAAAATAATATCGTATTTGAGTTCCAGAATTTATTTTCCATTTATCTGTGATATTAAAACCAACTTGAGGGTGTAATCCTATGAAATATCTGGTTTTAGCCAAAGATTGATCTATGAAATTGATTTCATAGTAATATTTAAGAAAGGTGTCAATACCAGAATTATTACCACTATTGATGTAAGCTTCTTTTCGATCCTGATAAGGAATACCTAAAATCACTCCTCCATTGATACCAAGAGAAATATTAAAGCGTCTATTAATATTGTAATGAAATCCATTCTCTATTTGAAATTCAGTGGTTTTAAAATCATTAACATAGAGGCTGTTTTCAAAATCAACAATCTTGACCTCAAAATCAATGTAACTATTGAAATCTCTTGAATTATCAGATATATCTAATTCTTTATTACCTCTTTGAGCTGAGGAGTTAAATGAAAAGAATAAAACAAAAACAGAGCAGATATAGAATTTCATTTACAATTGTTTCTAATAAATATAGTGGATAATATTTAATAATAACAATAAAGGGAAGCCTTTGGGATTCCCTTTTCTGAAAAAAAGATTAGAAAGAATAACTAATATTTAGTCCTAAACTATGGTATCTGACCACACTCTTTAAAATAGGACTTATTATATAACGCAGAGCATGAAAACTTCTATCATAATTTATTCCGATTGATAAATGATCATTTGGTAAGTAACTTATTCCAAGATTTCCTAAAAAGTCAAAATGTACTCCATCTTCTTTGAAGGTGTTGCCAAAATAAGATCTTTCATCAAAGAAGGGTTGAAAATAATATCGCATTTCTGTTCCAGCCTGAAGCTTCCATTTTTTATAAATATTAAAATTAAGCTGAGGATGAAAACCGATGAAATATCTGGTTTTAGCCAAAGTTTGATCTATGTAATCGATTTCATCGTAATATTTAAGAAAGGTGTCAATATTTGAAATATTACCACTATTGAAGTAAGCTTGCATTCGATCTTTATAAGGAATACCTAAAATCACTCCTCCGTTGATACCAAGTGAAATATTAATAAGTTTATTAATATTATAATGAAAGCCGTTTTCTAATTGAAATTCAGTGGTTTTAAAATCATTAACATAGAGGCTATTTTCAAAATCTACAATCTTGACCTCAAAAGCAATGTAACTATTGAATTCTCTTGAATTATCAGCAATATCTAATTTTTCATTAACTCTTTGGGCTAAAGAGTTAAATGAAAAGAATAAAACAAAAATAGAGCAGATATAGAACTTCATTTACAATTGTTTCTAATAAAGTAAAGAATAATATTCATTAAAAACAAAAAAGGGAAGCCTTTCGGATTCCCTTCTATATTAATATCTATAATCTAAGATTACTCTTCTGAATCATCTTCTTCTAACCCTTCAAGTCCTTCATTTATTTCTTGATTTCCACCTTCTTGACCTTCTGAATTACCTTCACCTTCTGATGGTGGCAACAGCCCTTCTTCTTCTCCGCCACCTTCCATGTCAGGAAGTATTGTTTCATCTTGAGCCTTCTCAATATTTGGACTTGTAAAGCCAGTGTCTACTGTTGAAGTTTTGATTACAAAAGAAGAAGCTAAGCTTAATACCACTAAACTAATAGCCAATACCCAAGTGATTTTTTCTAGTATATCACCAGTTCTTTTTACACCTACAACCTGACTAGCTCCAGAACCTCCAAATTGGCTGGATAAACCACCGCCTTTAGAATTTTGAGCTAATACTACCAGCACCAACAAAATGGCAACTAAAATGATTAAAGTAATTAATAATGTTAACATGTATTTATGATTCTTTTTTTAACTCATCTATAATTTCGACAAAGTACGTCTTTTTTTGTGGAAATTTCCAAATTAATTTCTTGTAAATATCAATGGCTTTTTGCTTTCTTCCTTGTTTTATCATCAGTTTCGCCAAAGTTTCTGAGACTACATCGTCAGAAAGATTGGTACTGCTAGCTGAAAGATCTTCTGCTTCTTGCTTATTCGACTGATTATCAGGGTCTATTCTTTTTTTAAGAACAGGTTCTTTCTCAATAAAGTTGTTGATAATATTTAATTGTTCCTTTTTGTGAGCGTCACTGATTTTTAATTCTTTTCTTGAAGTTATTTCTTCAATTATATCATGTTCATCCTTTTTTGGCTTCTTTTCTGCAGTTTTTGTTGTTTTCTTAGTCTTTGTGCTAGAAGTTTTCTTAGCACTTTCTTTAGGCTTTGCAGTAGATGTTTTTTTAGCTGTAGTTTTAGCAGCTGTTGATTTTTTCGTTGTGCTAGGCTTTTTAGCACTTGTGGTTTTAGGTTTTGTAGTAGGTTTCTTAGTTGTGGAAGTTTTTGCAGTAGTAGTTTTTTTACTTCCAGTCTTTGCAGTTGTTTTTCTTGCCGTTTTAGCTTTAGTTTTCGGTTTTGCCTCTTCCGATTTTTTTGCCTCGAATTTTTCTAATGTTTTTTGATAATTTTCTTTTTCAGCTTTTAAAGCTTCCATTTCCTTGAACAATTCATCAAAAAAGGAGTCAGGTAAATGAGATGAATCTGGGATTGCGGTAACTTCAATCTTCGAATCTGAAGTATCTTCCTTTTTCTGCTCTTGTTTTTTTTGTCCTTGCTTTGGAGCTTCGACAACTTTATTTTTTTCCTCAGTAATTACTTTATTCTGTTCTGTCTGTTCTTTTATTTTTTCTTTAGCTAGTGAGTCGTAATCTTTGGTTAAGATTTCTTTAAGATGTTTTCTATCTAAAGCGTAAATAGCAGCAGATTGTAATAGTTTTTTCTCACTTTGAGGGGCGAATTTTTTTGAACCAATAGTGATTAATGGTGATAAGGCTTGAAAATAGGGGTGTTCTTTCTTCAGATTTGTTAAATCTCTGAAGTCTGTTTTTTCTATTTTATCTGGTTGATTAATAAGGGTTGTAAGCCTTTGTTTGTCCACTTGGTTCTAAGTTAAAGAATTAAAGTTACAAAATTTTACCAATTTGCTACGGAAGCATTAAATATATCTAAAATAATTTGATCCGTAATGGTTTCTATCAATTGATCTTCCACTGCGGTTAAAGTAGTAGATGTAGCATCAAAATCTTCATAGAAAGAAAAAGACTTATTGTCAAAATTAAAAACCTCATCTTTCGTATTTACATAACTCACTTTTACTGTAATGGTCAATCTTTGTGCACCTGCAGCATCTGCTAGTTCAGGATTTCCTGAAGCTGTAACGGCAATTGGTTGAACTTTATATCCAGTAATAGAGCCTTCTAGCTGTAGATCGCCATTATTGTCAACTAACTCTAAACTAGTGTTTTGTTGATAATAATCCCTAATTTCTTCCGTAAAAGTTTGTTGTAAATTGGGTGGTCCATTTCCTGAATCATTATAAAAATATTGAATGGACATGGTTTTTATATCAGGAGAAATAGAAGCTCCAGTAAAGCTATAAACACCACAAGAACTGGTGAATATTGCTAAAAATAAAAAGGTTAATAAACTTTTAAAGGTCATACTGCTTAATTTTTCTGTATAATGTACGCTCGGAAATACCCAAATCCCGTGCCGCATATTTTCTCTTATTCTGGTTTTTGGAAAGAGCCCGTTCTATCATCTCCTTTTCTTTCTTTTCCAATGATAATGATTCTTCCTCTACTTCATGTTCGGCATCTTGGTAATCTTCTAAATTAAAGCTCTCGTTAGCATCGTCTTCCTCTTCTTTGCGGCTGTCTAACAAATAGGGAGTTCTGATTCCTTCAGCATTTTCTTTAAACTCATTTTGCTTAACTTCAAACAAATCTTCATTGTCTTTGATGATTTCTTCTCCGTAATTCTCGTTCTTCAAAACATTGTGGACTAACTTTTTCAGTTCTTCCACATCATTTCGCATATCAAAAAGGATTTTATACAAAATATCCCTTTCGGAAAAATTATCTTTATTACCACCGTTGCTACCCTCACTTTTATAAAGCGCAGGCATCATATTGCCTTCCTGAGGTAAATATTTCAGTAGAATGTCTTTATCGACTTCACGTTCCATTTCCAAAAGGGAAATTTGCTCAGCTAAATTTTTCAACTGACGGATATTGCCAGGATAACGATAAGCCATTAAAGCTTGCTTTGCACCTTCAGTAAGTTTTATGGGGTTAACATGATGTTTCTCTGCAAAATCAGAAGTGAATTTTCTGAATAATAATTCAATATCCTCTCCTCTGTCACGCAAAGGCGGAACAAAAATCGGAACAGTATTCAATCTGTAGTATAAATCCTCTCTGAATTTCCCTTTCTCAACTGCTTGAATCAAATTTACATTAGTAGCAGCAACTACACGAACATCGGTTTTCATCACTTTGGAAGAACCAACCCTTATGAATTCTCCATTTTCCAAAACCCGCAACAAACGCGATTGTGTAGGAAGTGGCATTTCACCAATTTCATCTAAAAAGATTGTTCCGCCATCTGTTACTTCAAAATACCCCTTTCTAGCATCGTATGCACCCGTAAACGAGCCTTTTTCATGTCCGAAAAGTTCTGAATCTATAGTTCCTTCAGGAATTGCCCCACAGTTTACAGCAATAAACTGGCCATGTTTTCTGGCGCTTAATTGATGAATGATTTTAGAGAATGATTCCTTACCAACACCACTTTCGCCCGTAATGAGCACAGTCATATCAGTAGGAGCAACCTGCATGGCTACTTTTATGGCAAAGTTTAAATGATCGGAATTTCCGATTATGCCAAATCTATTTTTGATAGTTTGAATATCCAAAGCAAAAAATATTTAGACCGCTTTACCAATTAATGTTGCACCGGTGCATTCTTCTACATACACATCAACATAATCTCCTTTTTTGTAGTTTTCCTTTGGAAAAACAACCACTTTATTAGCTGTGTTTCTTCCTTGAAGTTGTTCATCGGATCTCTTTGAAGTGCCCTCTACTAAAACCTGATGGACTTTATTCAAATCCAATTGATTTCTTTCCAATGAATGCTCTCTTTGCTTATTGATAATTTCCTGAAGCCTTTTTTTCTTGACATCTAATGGAATATCATCTTCATATCTTTTTTCAGCTAAAGTTCCAGGTCTTTCAGAATAAAAGAACATATAAGAGAAATCATATTTCACATAATCCATCAAGGTCAAAGTGTCCTGATGTTCTTCTTCGGTTTCGGAGCAAAAGCCAGAAATCATATCGGAGGAAATCCCGCATTCTTCTCCTAAAATATCACGAATTGCATCTACTCTATTGATGTACCAATCTCTGTCATAAGTACGGTTCATCATCTTTAAAATACGTGAATTGCCACTTTGAGCTGGTAAATGGATGTATTTACAGATATTGTCATACTTTTTCATAGTATGCAATACTTCATTTGTAATATCTTTTGGGTGAGATGTTGAGAATCTTATTCTTAAATCAGGAGAAACATTGGCTACCATTTCAATCAAATTGGCAAAATTGATAACCTCAACTTCTTCTTTTTTCTCAATTTTCTCTAATCTCGCTTTATTGTTGATTTCCTCAGACCATTTGTAGGAATCTACATTTTGACCCAATAAGGTAACCTCTCTATATCCTCTATCGAACAAATCTTGTGCTTCTTTTACAATAGAAAATGGATCACGGCTTCGTTCTCTTCCTCTGGTGAATGGCACCACGCAGAAAGAGCACATATTATCACAACCACGCATGATGGAAATAAATGCAGTTACGCCATTGGAATTTAACCTTACTGGACTGATATCCGCATAAGTTTCTTCCCTGCTTAAGAAAGTATTAACTGCTTTTTTACCATCATCTACTGTTTTTACTAAATTTGGTAAATCACGGTAGGAGTCTGGCCCAGCTACTATATCAACTATCTTTTCTTCTTCTAAAAGCTTGGTTTTCAGTCGCTCTGCCATACAGCCCAATACGCCAATTTGCATTTCAGGCTTGCTTGCTTTTACCTTATTGAAGTCTGTTAATCTTTTCCTAACTGTCAGCTCTGCTTTTTCCCTGATTGAACAAGTATTCAAGAATATCACATCGGCATTGTTGAAATCATTGGTGGTGTCAAACCCATTTTCTTTCATAATGGAAGTGACGATTTCACTATCAGAGAAATTCATCTGACAGCCGTAGCTTTCTATATATAATTTTCGGCTTTTGCCTGTATTTTCTTCTTTTGATACCTGAACAGCGCAAGATTCATCCGTTTTGGTTTCTTCTGCAATGATGTCCAAATCTTTAATCAATTCACTCATATTTTATATTTATAAAGTGCTTTGTACTGTGTTAATTAATAACAGGCAAAGGTAGCCAATAATTCTTGAAAATGACATTATGGCAGTAGTTTTTCCTGAGGAATTTTAAGATTTAAAACCTCAACCTTAATCATTCCCTTCAGATGGCTTGAAGGAAATGCTATTATCATGGTCGGTGCGCCACCAACCATGGTATCAGAATTATTAGAT
Organism: Bacteroidota bacterium; assembly: GCA_051747245.1. Classification (GTDB taxonomy): domain Bacteria; phylum Bacteroidota; class Bacteroidia; order Cytophagales; family Cyclobacteriaceae; genus Marivirga. Next base: position 45,232 of record JBNJFX010000034.1, on the reverse strand, counting down.
TAACTGATTCCAAGTGTTTTTTCTATTGCTTGAGCTTTTAATAAACATTCTTTATATTCAGCTTCTGCATCGGAATCATAAGTGATGGCACTTCCGACTTGATAATTTATATTGTCAGTTTTTTCATCAAAATAAATGCTTCGGATGAGGACATTAAAATCAAATTCATTTTCTCCATTGAAATAACCTATACTCCCTGAAAACACATTTCTTTTATTGTTTTCATATTCTTCAATCAGTTTCATTGCCCTGATTTTTGGTGCTCCCGTCATACTGCCCATAGGGAAAGCATTCTTGATGACATCACAAGGGTGTACTTCTTTTTGCTTAATGGCTGAGATAGTACTGATCATTTGATGTACTTGCTGAAAACTGTAAATCCCAAATATTTCATCTACTTTTACACTTCCACTTTTCGATGACTTGGCTAAGTCATTCCTGACCAAATCCACAATCATCATATTTTCAGCTCGTTCCTTCTCGCTTTCTGATAATTGCTTTTTATTATGCTCGTCCTCTATTTCTGTTTTCCCTCTGCTTGCAGTGCCTTTAATTGGTTGGCTGATTATTTTACTATTTTTGAGTTTGATAAAACGTTCAGGAGAGGCTGATATAATATATTGATCAACCATTTTCAAAAATGAAGCAAAAGGAGCTGGGGAGTTTTTGCTTAATTTCTGAAAAACTTGAATTGGATTTAATTTTTTAGCAGTTGCGGAAAAATTAATGCAATAATTAATTTCATATATATCACCTTCTTCAATGTGATGCTTTAATTTGTTTATGGTGTTAATGTATTCTTCCTTGCTTGTCCATGCTTTTAAATTATTGACAGAGGCGTTTGTTATTTCTTGGCTAGTTTTAGTCGAAAGTGCATTTGTGATTTCTTTTTGAAAGTAATTTAATTTGTCACTCTGAATATTAATTTCATTTCCATCAAATGAAATTATGCATTCAGGTACAAAGAACTTCATGGGTTCCCAATTGATAATGGAAGGATTTTCGCTTTTTAAGTTTTCCAGTTCATTCTTTAAATCATATCCCAGGTAGCCAAAGAGTTTGGTGTTAGGATTCTCTTTTAGGTAAGTTTTGAGAGTAGGGAAGTAAGGTGACTTAAGCTTTAATTTATCATTAGCAAGAGCAATGCATTTAGGGAATGCACCAAATGGGTATTGTTCTACTTGCTGTGGATGGAAAATAGCAACATATTTAAACTGTTTGCTCCAACTCAATAATAGCTCCCAGTAATTAGGGTTTTGCGATATGTCAATTTTTATTGTTTTCAAATGGATGAATTTGATTCGCAAAATTGAACAAAAAAAAGGTTGCTAAAAAATATTAGCAACCTTCAGTATATTTTTTTTGAAACTATTGAATTACATATTTTCTGCTTTCGCATCAATATTGAAGCCAACACCTACTCTATTGTAAATGAATTTATCTTTGAATTTATCATCAACTTTGGATTCATCTCCATATTTTAAACCCCATTTAGTTCTGTCAATGCTGAAGTTAGTAAAAGCCTCAACTCCATTATCAGTAACATTAATTTTAGCTGGAACAGTAATGGCTAATGTTTTACCCCTCATTGTTAAGTTACCTGTAACTTCATGGGTTGCCCCTTCCAATTCAAATTCAGGAAGCTCCATAATTTTTTCGTCCTCAGCAGGTTGTTCCATATCATCTTGATAAGAATCATACTCTGAAGCTTCCTTTTCAGGGTTTAATGATTTTAAGGACACTAATTCGAAAGTGACTTTAGGATGATTTTCCGCATCAAAAAAGTCATCTGACTGCAAATGGTTTACTAATTTCTGATGGTTCTCTTTATCATCTTTCAAATCTGTTATGTTAATTTTGTTTAAATCAAAAATGAATTTTCCTCCAGTAACTTTTCCGTCCTTGATGGTTATTGAACCATCTGAAAGTTCAATTTTACCATAATGCCTTCCAGTAGGTTTTGTACCAACAAATTCCATGTCGGCATCATCAGGAGTTACCTTAATCTTCATTCCTTTTGCTTTCTTAACTTCTTCTGCTTCGCTTACTTTTGCTTCATCTCCTTTTGGATCGGATGTGCAAGCCAATATCATCAAAACAGCTATTGTTAAAATTCCCGATGTCTTTAAAATTTTCATAGATTAGTGGCATTTATTGATTTACTCGGTAAACGATTGATTTTTTATAAGGTTTATAAAGATATAAAAAAATACATAATCATAATATGTTGATACACTAATAGCTAAAAACAATTTTATATGGGAATAATTAAAACATGTGAAGGTAAAACTCCTTTGATAGGAGAGAATACTTACATAGCAGATAATGCTGTGATTGTTGGGGATGTTACAATTGGGAAAGAATGTAGTGTTTGGTGGAGTGCCGTGGTAAGAGGAGATGTAAATAGTATCACCATTGGAGATAAAACTAATATTCAGGATGGTGCTGTTATTCATTGTACCTATCAAAAGGCTTCGACTACTATTGGCAATAAGGTATCAATAGGGCATAAAGCCATTGTGCATGGTTGCACGATTGAGGATGCAGCATTAGTAGGAATGGGAGCTATTGTAATGGATAATGCAGTGGTTCAGTCAGGTGCTATGGTAGCAGCTGGTGCAGTGGTATTGGAAAATACAATTGTAGAGTCGGGATATATTTATGCAGGAGTACCCGCCAAAAAAGTTAAGAAAATTGAAGGTGATTTGTCTGAAATATTCGAAAGGACAGCCAAAAATTACACGCTTTATAAAACCTGGTTTGAAGAATAATTGATCCTGAATAAGAAGTATTATTGGATACTCTGCATGACTACTATTTTTGATTAGAATCTAAGATTGCTCTATATTGGAGCGCATTTTGAAAATTTAATTTATTTCAAAAGCAACAGGAAACGATAAGTAAATGACAATGAAAAATTCAAAAATAGTAGGTTTAGGTCATGCTGTGCCTCAAACGGTGGTGACTAACAATGATATAGCAAAGTGGATAGATACCACAGATGAATGGATAACGGAACGTACTGGGATAAAAGAGAGACGATTTTTTGATCCTGAGATTGAAGAATCTTTGGCTAAAATGGCTAAAAAAGCTGCTGACATGGCATTAGGGAATGCAAAAATGGATAAAGATAAAATAGATTTAATTATTTTTGCCAGTATCACCCCAGATTACTTCTTCCCAGGTTCAAGTGTATTACTGCAACGTGAAATGGGTATGGGAACAATCGGTTGTTTAGATATTAGAAATGCATGTTCAGGTTTTGTTTACAGTTTGTCCGTGGCAGATCAATTTATTAAAACTGGGATGTATAAAAATATTATGGTTGTAGGTGGTGAGATTCAATCTACAGCTATTGATATGTCAGATAGAGGGCGCTCAACAGCCGTTATTTTTGGTGATGGAGTGGGAGTGGCGATTATGAGTGCAACTGATGAGCAAGGTGTTTTGTCTACTCATTTGCATGCCGAAGGGACTTATGCCGAAGAATTATATGTAAAAGATCCTGGTAGCAGCCGACCAAGGGAAGAAAGGCAACCTGAGCAAATATTGGATACTTCAGGTTATAAAGTCTATATGAATGGAAATATGGTTTTCAAGCATGCCGTGGTTCGCTTTCAGGAAGTTATTAATGAGGCATTAGAAACTAATAACTTGAAGCCATCTGATATTGATATGTTGGTGCCTCATCAAGCCAACTTACGAATTTCAAAATTCATTCAATCTAAAATGGGGTTATCGGATGATAATGTTTTCAATAACATTCAAAAATATGGCAATACAACTGCAGCCTCTATTCCAATAGCTTTAAGTGAAGCATGGCATGAAGGAAAAGTAAAAGAAGGTGATTTGGTTTGTTTAGCTGCTTTTGGTAGTGGATTTACTTGGGCTTCTGCATTAATTAGATGGTAATTATCTTATTTTGAATATAATTTTGCTATATTATAATAGATTTAAGAAAAACAGAAAGAACTATGATCACAAAGCAATATAATCCAAGTCAGCTTGAAGTGGAGTTTGCAAAAGCTATTAAGGAATTAACTCCTGAAATTGAAGGCAAGTTGAGTCAATTTAAAATAATTGGTGTGGAAGATAATATTAAAGCAGATAACCCAATGGTCAAAGTAAAGTTAACGGACAAAGATAATGATCAGCATGAGGTGGTTTTAAAAATCATTCAGAAGCCTGATCAGTTTTGAAATTATCATATTTAATTTAGCATTACTTTCTCGGATTAAGTTAGTTAGTCCGAGAAACATTCTCACATCTTTCATCAGCAACTAGCTTCATGATGCAACAGGGTAGATTACATCAGCTTTTAATGCTTGAACAGCAAAAGAAAGAGCGGCATTTATTGCATCGTCAGTTAAATGAGGATGAGCCTCTAAAATTTGTTCTCGAGTTTCTCCGAGAGACAATCTTTCCAATATTGATTCTACCGTTATTCTGGTTCCAGAAATAACAGGCTTTCCTTTCATTATCTTAGGGTTAGATTCAATTTTTACCATTGTTCAATTATTTGAATATTCTAAATTTAATGAAAATTAGTTTCAATATTAAAAGTATTCATCGGATATTGAAAATGTGATGTTTATTTTAAACCTCAATTTATTTTATGTCAAAATTCACCACCCAAGAATTAGATTTAGCTTCAGACCCCACCATCCTATTGATTAAATATAGGATGATGGAAAAAGTTTGGGATTTTCTGGAAGAAATGCAAGTAGATATCCGTAAGGAACTCGATCCTTTTAATGGTAAATTACCTAAAGAATTAAATCTAGCTCACGGGAAAATATCCAAGGGTGAAAATTACAAGCGCTTACCTTATATGATGCTTGATTTTCCAGCTTTTTTTACAAAGAATGATATTTTAGCTTTTCGAACAATGTTCTATTGGGGCAATTTCATTTCTTCCACTTTTCACCTGCAAGGTCGATTTGTTCAAAAATATGGAATGGTTTTGATTGAAAACTTTATGAATTTTAAGGGGATTTACTTTTGTGTGAATAATTCTCCTTGGGAATACGATTATAAATCCAATAATTACGTACCTCTTAATGAAGTGAGCTCTGAAGAAATAGAAGACCATCTTCAGAATACTGATTTCATTAAACTGAGCATTAAATTCCCTGTGGAAGAAATGCCAGAAAGAAAGCAAGATTTGATCACTTTCCTTTTGGATGGATTGAAAGTAATTCAAACAAATTGAATAGGGGGCTGTTCTCATTGATAAATAAAAAACTATGTTCGGATTATTCAAAAAGAAGTCGGAAAAAGAGAAGTTAAATGAAGAATACAAAAAACTTCTTGCAGAATATCATAAATTGAGCAGTATTGACAGAAAGAAGGCTGACCAGAAAATGGCAGAAGCTGAAGAGGTAGCCAAAAAAATGGATGCCATTAATGAATAAATGAAATTATATGAACTTAGTACACGCTCCTTTTTATCAGGGATATGTTGATTTAGTAAAAGATGATATTGAAACTGAACTAAAGCATCAAATCAGCGAAATATCTGTTTTAATTAATAATATTCCTGATGATAAATGGAAATATAGATATGAAAAAGGAAAATGGAGCGTAGCTCAATTAATACAGCATTGTATTGATACAGAACGCATTATGGTATTTCGGGCACTTTCCTTGGCTAGGGGAGAAACGGCTTCACTACCTGGGTTTTCTGAAAACGACTATGCGGCAGCTTCAGAGTACTCCCGTATGGATAAATCAAAAATGGCAGAAGAATTTTATCATTTAAGAAAAAGTCACTTATCTTTATTCCATTCAATGCCTGAAAAAATCTTAAGGAAAGAAGGCGAAGCTGATGGCAAGCCCGTTTCAATTCTAAGTTTGTGGTATATCATTGTCGGGCATTGGAAGCACCATCAAAAGGTGTTGGAAGAAAGATATTATTAAGATTAATTTTTAAGAATGAACTTTTTAATCAAATTACTTTTATCCTCATTGGCTGTAATTGTAGCTTCTTATATTCTCCCAGGAGCTCATGTAGAAGGTTTTTTTGACGCCCTTGTGGTTTCATTGTTTTTGGCGCTTTTCAGTGCTACATTAAAGCCTTTATTGGTGATACTAACAATTCCAGTAACAGTATTTACGCTTGGGTTTTTCTTGCTGGTAATCAATGCTTTAATGATTATGCTGGCAGACTATTTAGTAGACGGATTTTATGTGGACGGCTTTTGGTGGGCACTTTTATTTGGTGTTATTTTGGCTATCGTTAACAGTATTTTTGAAAGTGTTAGTAAAAAGAGCGAATAAAGTTTTTATTATTGCGTTTTCTGAAAAAATATTGTAATTTATTTCTCTTAATACAAACCAGTAAATTATGAGTGCTCAAAACCCAGGCTTCGATGCCGCAGAAATCGACAAATTGAAGCAGAAAATTGCTCAACAGAAAAACAACTTTGTCTTGGTTGATACCGATGACAATAATGATGAGTATAAGCATTTTCGCTTTACAGGGATGTATGAAGGGAAGGAAGTAATTTATGATGCTGTAATTTATACTTTGCGTCTACATCATGCCAGCGAAGTTTACGAACTGGCAGAACATAAAGCTGCACAAAAATTCCCGAATTTTAAGCCAATCAAGTTTCAAGAGGATGAAAATGGTGATTTAAGAGCCCTTGATGATGTAGAGGAGGAGATTGGCCTGTATATAGCAGAGATGATAGATGATATTGAAGATGAAGAGCTTGTAAAGGTTCAGGAGCATGTGGATATGGACAATGGCGGAGAGTACGGAATTGGACTTGATATTGGTTTAAATGTGGAAGAAGTGGATGATAAAGTCATGAATAAATTTGTCTCTGATTTTAATGAAGATAATCTAAAATTAGATGATACGCTTTACTCTTTTGTATCCAATGAAGAGGAATTTGATGAAAATTAAGAACATTAAATAATATTTCCCCTAAAAATTATTTGTAACTACCTAGCTGCATATATTTAATTTAATCCCTCACTATTTATGGTAAAACTACTCCCCACTTGAGAAGGTGTTTTCACCTTCAAGTTTCTGTGAGATTTCATGGAAGATTCAATGCATAAGTTTGGGTGAAAACACCCAAACGGGGGCGTGGTTACTAAATCTGTTTTCATTTAAACGATTTTATTAGCAACCTGAATTCGATTATTAATTTAGGATTCAGACCGTTTGTAAATAGTTAGTTTCAACTAAAAATTTTGAAGCAATAGCGGGCTAGCCTAGTTAATTTTAAAATTAATCTTTTAAGATTCATTCTCGTACATAAAGTTATATAATCGATGAACAATCATTTTTTAACTTTAAAACTACACTATGTTACGATGGATTTTAATTTTCCTAGTTGTTGCGCTAGTCGCAGCTGTTTTAGGATTTGGAGGGATAGCCGCTGGAGCCGCGGGAATAGCAAAAATAATTTTTTATATATTTTTGGTACTACTGGTCATCTCTGTAATTGCTAGATTAGCAAGGGGCAGGTGACAAGGTGTGAAATTGTTGGATAAAATAATATAATGCTGATTCGGATGAGTCGGCATTTTTTTATATTCATTTCAATTTATTCAAAATAAACGAATCATATTTCGAATATTTCGTTTATTATTGTAGTAGAAAATAAAATATCATAATATGAAATTTTTAGAGGAAATAAAGAAGCCAACCAAAGAAGAACAAAAAGCCGCTATGGAATCATTTAATGCTTTATCTTCTATGTTGGAAGATATAAAAACTGAATATCCTGAGATTGAGATTGAGGAAACTTCAGAGAGAATTAAAATTCCAAGAAATACACTTAAGCTTCTCGCTACAATTTTACAGGAGACAAGTAAGGGTAGACCTATTTCCATTGTGCCTATTGCAACTGAAATTACTACTCAGGCAGCAGCAGAACTGCTTGGTTGCTCAAGACCACACTTGGTAAAGCTTTTGGAAAATGGTGAAATTGACTATACTAAAATCGGTAAACATAGAAGGTTAAAGTATGAAGATGTTCTTAATTATAAAAAGAAGCTAAAATCAAGGCAGCGTGAATTATTGATTGAAATAATGAAAGCTGACGAAGAAACTGGATTGTATGATTCATAGTGTTAGATTCACCTGTGTCTTAGATACTAATGTGATTTTCCCAATTGATATAAGGGACTTGCTTTTCTGGTTTGCTTCCTATGATTTATTTACTCCAAAATGGAGTAAGCATATCTTTGATGAATGGTATGATGTTATGAAGAGAAAAGGAATACCAAAAAAGGAAATTGAGAAGAGAATTAAAAAGGCAAATTTAGCTTTTCCAGATGCATTAGTGAGAAATTATGAATCCTTGATAGAATCAATTAAACTTCCTGATGAAAAAGACAGACATGTTATGGCTGCTGCAATTAAAACCAATGCTAATATCATCGTGACTAATAACTTAAAAGATTTCCCATCAGAATATTTAGCTAAATTTGGGTTAAATACCAAAAGTGCTGATGATTTTATAACGGATACAATAGATTTAAACCCTGAACTTGCTGTTGAGGCATTTCGTGCTTTAGTAATGAACAGAACCAATCCAAATTTAGATGAGTTTGAAATTTTGGATAGATTTAGAAATAATGGATTGAAAGATTCAGCAAATTTTATTCATTCTCTTTTATAAAAACTCAAACATTTCCCCTTATTCCTCATTTAAGTTATATGCTCAAAATCGCCTACAGAAAAGAATACGCTCACCCACTTCCTGAAAATCATCGCTTTCCAATGGAAAAGTATGATTTGCTTCCACAACAATTGATTTATGAGGGAACAGTAACGGATAGTAATTTCTTTTCTCCTGAATTACTGTCTGAAGAGGATATTATAGCTATCCACAAGGAAGAATATTGGCATAAGCTCAAAAACTTAACTTTAAGCAGAAAGGAAGAAAGGAGGACTGGTTTTCCCTTGTCCACAGCTTTAGTGGAGAGAGAAAGAATCATTAATCAGGGCACCATTGATGCTGCCAATTTTGCTTTGCAATACGGTGTGGCTATGAATATTGCGGGTGGAACTCATCATGCTTTTACTGACAAGGGAGAGGGTTTTTGCTTATTAAATGATATAGCCATTGCAGCTCATTACTTATTGAAAAATAACAAAGCCAAAAAGATTTTAGTAGTCGATTTGGATGTGCACCAGGGCAATGGAACAGCAGAAATTTTTCAGCACAATCCCAATGTATTTACTTTTAGCATGCATGGAAAAGGGAATTATCCTATGCAAAAAGAAACCTCAGATTTGGATATTGAATTGGAGGATAAGACAGATGATAAAACCTATCTGAAAATCTTAAGGGAAAATCTCCCAAGATTGATTGATGAACAGCAACCTGATTTTATCTTTTTTCAATCGGGAGTGGATGTTTTGGCAACGGATAAATTGGGCAGATTGGGTATGAGCATTGCTGGATGTAAAGAAAGGGACAGGATAGTTTTTGAGCATTGCTATAAAAATAAGATTCCTGTTGTAGCTAGCATGGGAGGCGGTTATTCTGAAAAAATTGCTCACATTATTGAGGCTCATGCCAATACTTACCGTCTTGCCCAAGACATCTACTTTTGAAAATCACCACCTTTTTACAGGAATTCCGTATCTTTAATGTATGTCTAAAGAAAAATCCCTTTTTCGGCAGAGTGTGGTATTTGGTAGCTACATTATTTTAATCCTTTGGCTGGTTAAAGCTGCTGAATGGGCTTTTGCTGCCAATTTTGCCCATTTTGGTATTATGCCGAGACATTTATTGGGGACTATAGGGATATTCACTTCGCCTTTTATTCATGGTGATTTTTTGCATTTGCTTTCCAATAGCTTTTCCCTAATGCTTCTGATAATCATTCTCTTTTTCTTTTATGATAAAATTGCCCTCAAGGCATTGCTTTATATTTACATAGTAACGGGTGTTTTCGTATGGATAATAGCTCGTGAAGCCTATCATATAGGCGCAAGTGGAGTAATTTACGGAATTGCTTCATTTATTTTATTTAGTGGGCTTGTGCGAAAAAACCAATCCTCCCTGGCACTTTCATTTGTTGTTTTGCTTTTGTATGGCGGAATGTTTTATGGGGTTCTGCCGCAGGACGGTCATATTTCATGGGAATCTCATTTAATGGGTTTGTTAAGTGGTCTTTTGGTGGCATTATGGATGCGGAATGAATTTGCGGGACAAGCTGAGTTAAAACTTTATTTTGAAAAAGATTGGGAAGAAGAGGAGTTTGAAGATGATGGTGAACATTATAATTTTACTAACCCTGACCATCAATTTTTATATGAATATAAAGAATCCAAAAAAGAGGATGAGAATAAAGATGATAAATTAGGCTGAATCTGTTTTTTTTAACTTTGCACTTTAATTTGTTTGATTAACTTTGCAAGCGTTTATAAAACCTAATTTAAAATAAATAAACGTGAAATGACCATCAATTTTAGATATCCTATTTTATAAACATAATGATGAATAAAATTTGTAGTGAATTCTCCCGAAGGGATTCCTTTGGAGTATAGCCTGCCCCGACTAATCGGGGTGACAATTTAAAAACAATAACACATACACATGAAAAACTTATCTCTAGTACTTAATATTATTTTAATTGTAGCAGTTGCTTATTTGTTTATTGACAAATTTAGTGGAGTGGAAATAGCAGCAGAGAATACATCAACTGAACAAAAAGATGATAAAATATATCAAAATGTAGCCATTGCTTATGTTCATTCTGATTCTTTATTAGCAAAATACGATTTCATGCAAGAAATTGAATCAGAGTTGGGCGAACTTTCTCAGAAATATGAAAAGGAATATCAGAATAAAGCACAAGGGTTACAAAATGAAATCAGTGATTTTCAAAGAACTTCACAAAACCTAACAGTAGCTCAAGGTAAGGCATTGGAAGAAAACTTAATGAAGAAGCAGCAAAACTTAAGGGCTTATCAAGAAGATTTATCAAGAAAATTGCGTCAAAAAGAAGCTGAATTAAATAACAAATTATACAAAACCATTAGTGACTATTTGAAGAAATACGGAGATGATAATAATCTTCAATTAGTTTTAACTTATTCAAGAGGAAGTGATGTGTTGTATGCTAATGACGGATTGGAAATTACCAATGACGTAATAGCAGGTTTAAATAAAGCATATAATGAAAAAGAAGCTGCTACGACTTCTGAATAAAAGATTTTAATTTTATTGTTTAGCCCGTTCCTTAAATGGTGCGGGCTTTTTAATTTTGCTAAATTTAAAACATTAGGAAAGATTTCGGGTATTCTTAATACTTTACTTCAATTAATTTGAATTAAGGTTGAATTCCCATTATTTTTGACAAGTTTAATAGAAATCGACATATATGGCTGAAGTAATAAAAATGCCCAAAATGAGTGACACCATGGAGGAAGGCGTAATAGCCTCATGGTTAGTTAAAGTGGGCGATGAGGTATCATCAGGAGATATATTGGCTGAGGTTGAAACCGATAAAGCCACAATGGAATTAGAGTCTTACGAAGACGGAGTAATTTTACACATCGGTATAAAAGAGGGTGATGCTGTCCCCGTTGATGGTGTAATTGCCATCATAGGTGAAAAAGGAGAAGATATTGATGATTTATTAAAAGAAATCGAAAAGGGAGGAGGATCTGAAAAGTCAGAAGAAAGTAAATCTGATGAGAAGGATAAATCAGAAGATAAAAAATCAGAGGAAGATAGTGGAGAAGAGATTGATGCTTCAGATGTAAATGCAAGCCTGATTACCATGCCTAAAATGAGTGACACCATGGAAGAAGGTGTGATTGCTTCATGGTTGAAGAAAGAAGGTGATAAAGTGGAAGCTGGGGATATATTGGCTGAGGTAGAAACTGATAAAGCCACTATGGAACTGGAGGCTTACGAGGATGGTACTTTATTGTATATCGGAATAAAAGAAGGTGATGCTGCCCCTATTGATGGCGTAATTGCTGTAGTGGGTGAAGAGGGTGCTGATTATGAGAAATTGTTAAAAGCACATGAGCAAAAATCTTCAGGTGGAGGAGAGAGCAAGAAGAAAGAAGATAAAGAAGAAAAGAAAGAAAAATCTGAAGATAAATCATCTGAAAGTAAAGCTGATTCAGGCAGTGCTAAACCAAGTCCGCCTGCAGAAGCTGCTAATAAGCAGAAAAATGGAAAAGATGGTGGAAGAATATTTGCCAGCCCATTAGCAAAGAAAATTGCTAAAGACAAAGGGATTGATTTATCAGAAGTGGAAGGCTCTGGTGGTAATGGCAGAATCATAAAATCAGATGTCGAAAACTTCACTCCTAAGCAAAAATCTAAAGAGGCTGGAAAACAAGAGTCTTCAGATCAGGCTATGAGTATTCCTCAAGTTGTGGGAGAAGAAAGTTATGAAGAGGTGAAAGTTTCTCAGATGAGAAAAACTGTTGCCAAGAGACTTTCTGAAAGCAAGTTTACTGCTCCACATTTCTATGTGACCATGGAAATCAATATGGACAAAGCCATGGAAGCAAGAAAGAGCATCAATGATTTATCTCCAGTAAAAATATCATTTAATGATATTGTCATCAAGGCAGTGGCTTCGGCTTTACGTCAGCATCCTAAGGTGAACAGCTCTTGGATGGGAGATAAAATCAGAAGGAATAATCACGTTCATGTGGGAATGGCAGTTGCTGTAGAAGAAGGTCTATTAGTGCCTGTTATCCGCTTTGCTGATAATAAATCATTATCACACATTGCAACTGAAGCCAAAGATTTTGCTAAAAAGGCAAAAAATAAAGAATTAGAGCCAAAAGATTGGGAAGGCAATACCTTTACCGTTTCCAACCTTGGAATGTTTGGTGTGGAAGAATTTACGGCAATTATCAATCCACCCGATGCTTGTATTTTGGCAGTAGGAGGGATCAAACAAACGGCTGTTGTGAAAGATGGTGAATTGGTTCCTGGAAATGTGATGAAAGTAACGCTTTCGTGTGATCATAGAGTGGTAGACGGAGCAGTGGGTTCTGCATTCTTACAAACCTTGAAAGGATTGTTGGAAGACCCCGTGAGAATATTGATATAAAAAGTATAATGAACCCGCAAAAGCTAAAGTAAGAAATAGCTTTTTTGAGGCAGTTATTAGGTTTATCTGTAACGCTTCTAATCACTATATCTGCTGGTAGCTTTGCACTATATTTAAAAGGAGATCCTGCTTTGGAAGAAATCATTATTTCCATAGTAGGATTTTCTTTTATATGCATATTGATTATATTAACAATATGGTTGGTAAACCGTATATTTAAGAAAATTAATCAAATAAAGTGACAATGGATATTTCATCAATTTTTGCGATAATTGCAACCTTCAGTTTTTTAGCAGCAGGAGTTTACGCATTATTTTCCATTATCAAATTGGAGATTAGGGAAAGCAAATAAAATAAAAGAACTGTAATGTATTTATTGATTATCTTTTTAATTTTCTTAGCATTTACTCTTATAGGTTTATTCTTTTTACCTGATTTAGAGAGTTTGAGAAATAAAGACTAATCAGCTATTAAGATTTAAAAATTATTCGAATTTTATGCAAAAAATAAATTCAACTACCGTATGTGCAGTAGTTCACAAAGGTCAAGTAGCAATCGGAGCTGATGGCCAAGCCACTATGGGCAATACTGTTGCTAAAAGCAATGTAAAGAAAATCAGAAAATTACAAGATGGAAAAATCGTAACTGGCTTTGCTGGTTCTACAGCTGATGCTTTCAATTTGTTAGAGAAGTTTGATGAAAAACTCAATGCTTTTGGAGGCAATATGAAGCGTTCTGCTATCGAATTAGCAAAAGAGTGGAGAACCGACCGCTATTTACGAAAACTAGAAGCTATGATGATAGTAGCCGATAAAGATGAGGTTTTAATTATTTCCGGTACTGGAGATGTGTTGGAGCCTGATAATCAAATAGCCACTATTGGTTCTGGAAGCATGTATGCACAATCTGCTGCAACTGCATTGAAAAAGCATGCGGGAGATAAATTGTCTGCTGAAGATATTGTAAGGGAAAGCTTACACATTGCAGCTGATATTTGTATTTACACTAATCACAACTTGGTATTGGAAACTATAGGTTAAAATATACCAAGGATTATAATAGAAGAAGCTGCATCTAATTTGGGCTTGCCAAACCTAGATGCAGCTTCTTTTATTTTGTTTCAAATCCTATTCAACTATCAGCTGCTTGCGTAAATTACCTTCTTTGGATTCTATATGAATCAAATAAAGTCCTTTTGACAATGATTGTATTGGGATTTCAATTTGATTATCCTGATTTGAAATCAAGTTATTTTGAATTATCTGCCCTAAAGTATTTCTGAGCTGAATTCTACTTATTTTCACATTGCTCTCGTTTTTTATGTAAACCATATCCTTTGCAGGATTTGGGAACATTAAAATTTTGCTTGACCATTCCTCTATATTGCTTAATACATCATTTTCAGTATTGATTTCAATTGAAACTTCATTTGAAAACTCAGAAATTCCTCTACTATTTTTAGCAGCAATTCTATACTTATAAGTCCCATTTGATAGGGTGTCTTCAAAAGTTTGTGAGTCAGCGGCTAATTCAGATATTTGATTAAAACTTCTAGATCCTGAAGCTCTCTGTACAATATATGATGTTTCATTTGAAGCATTGTCTGTCCATGTTAATTGTGCTATGCTATCATTTTCAACTGTAATTTCCAGATTAGTAGGGGCGCTAGGTATTTTAATGAGTGTTTCCACTTGAGCCTCTGGTGAATATTCACTTTCACCGTTTTCATTAAAGGCTTTTACTCTATAGAAATAAATAGTTTCTTCTTCAACTGAATCGTCAGTATAAGAAAAACTGTCCATGCCCAATTCTGATAATAATTCGAAATTTGAATTGTTATCAACTGATCTTTCTATTATATATCCACTTTCGTCATCAGCATTGTCCGTCCATTGAATTAGGACAGAACCATCTGGGTTATTGGCAGCCGTAATTGTTGTTGGCGCAGCCGGGACTTGTTGTTGGGTGAAAATATTTACCGAATTAGAATAATCTGAACTAAAATCATTAAACATTGCTTTTACTCTGTAAAAATAATCTGTTTCACCTTCAACTGTATTATCATCAAAGGAACTAACGTCTGTACCTACATTTCCTATTTCCACAAAATCTGTTTCATCATTTGTTGATCTTTCAATGATATAACTGGTCTCATTACTTGAATTATCATCCCAAGTTAAATTGACAGTTCCATTCACATTTTCTTGAGCTAAAAGATTGCTTGGAGCCGTTATTTGCGGGCCTTCAAATAATACGTTTATTGTATCTGAATAATTTGAACTGTAATTGCTTAAAGTAGCTTTTACCCTATAGTAATAAGTAGTGTTGTTTGATAAATTATTGTTGTCAGTAAAGCTATTGGTATTACTATCGCTGCTGCCTATTTCCATAAAATTACTATCTACATCATCGGATCTTTCGATAATAAAACCATCTTCATTATCTGAATTATCTGTCCAATTAATAGTGATGGTAGCATCAGTGTTTTCAACAGCTGTTAAATTGGATGGTCTAATAATTTCAGGTTCCTGAATATTTCCAATACATAATGAAAGTTGCCAATTTTGCAATTCGCCACCATCTTCAGCAATACCATCTTCAATAACTAGCTTCCAATCTCCAGATACTCCTTCACCCAAGAAAGCACTTAGTGGAGATTGGGGTTGGTATGTTCCTCCGTCATTTGGTGGGCAAGGAATAGAGGAATTTTCGGCATTATCACTAAATGAGATGTCAAAATTTTCTTCACTACCACATACATTAGATAATAGAACCACCTCAGTTCCGCTTGGATTAACCAATTTGAAACTTAAATCACTAATATAAGTATGGGTACCCGAAATGTTTTTAACTTCTATTTCTTCTAAAGTCCCATTTAAATCAATGTTGATAATTGATTCAATAGTATTGGGCGAGGAGGCATCTATTACAATTGGTAAATCATTAGCAACAGCTTCATTACAAGTAATTTCGGCTGTCGTAAATGAAATATTTGAAAAATTGCTTGTTCCACAAAAGTTTTCGGAGTTTACTCTAACGTAATAAGTTGTGCTTCCTTCTAAATTATCTTGAACAGTATATTCTTTTTCATTTGTAGTTCCTGACTCCACTATATTAGTAAAATCCACATCTGTTGCTATATCAATATTGTAGGTTGATTCAATATTATTATCATTCCAGGTTATTATTGGGCTTAAGGATATATCCGTTGAGCCGTCAGTTGGGAAAGTAATGTTAGGAACTTCTGGATAATTGGTAACGGTAAATGTTACATCCTCTGATTTTGATATACTGCCTGAGTTGGCATTTAAGGTTAAGGTAAATGTACCCGAAACTTGATTGTCATTACTAAGCCTAAGGGTAGTGGATTCCCCAGGATTTATTGTAGGATTATCGAAAGTTGCTGTGAAGTCATTTAATGGATCTATGCTAAGATCTATCGGTTCACTGTAATCTAATATTGATTCGCTTTCAACAGTGAAAGTAACTTCATCATTCGGGCAGTAGTCATCTAAATCTTTGTTTATAGCTATAGTAAAAGTTGGATCTGTAGTTTCAGAAATTGAGAATATGCCAGAACTTATATTGAAGAAAATATTATTTGATGCTGCAACTTTAATTTTAGCCGATGATGTATTGACATTGGGTAATGTTATTACTTCAGAGCCATCATTTGCAGTGTTTTCAGCTACTTTTTCAGTGAAGCTGTTTCCTCCGTCAGTTGAAACAAAAATATCAACAAATTCGGCATTAATTGGGGCTATATTAGTGTTATTGACTTGCCAGTTTACTGTTACAGTGGATAAACCATCATAACTACCTGTGAATTCTTCCACAACAAAAGGTCCAGCTTCATCTGACACACTAAAGCTAATTTCATCATAATCTACTCCTGCAATATTTTGGTTGTCCCTAACTGTCAATCTAAAATTTAAGTCACGAGAATAATTAGGAAGTATTTCGCCTAGTGTTTGGGTTTCATTCAAAATATCAGATAGTTGAGGAAATATCCTAAAACTATCTGTCTTAGGTTCAAATGAACGAAAAATAGGGGCGTTTTCTGCCGGTTGATCTGGGGCTCCTGCCGGGCCGAGATCAAATTGTTCCCAAGTATAGGAAATAGCATCACCATCCGGATCACTTGCGCTACCATTTAACTGAAAAGGGGTATTAACAGGAATTGTAAATCCCCCTGTTCCTGCTTCAACTATTGGAAGATTATTACCTGTACTATTTATTTGAGCACAGCTATTCCCATCATTTTCCTGAGAGTATACGGTCATGAAATCCAAACTTGCAGTATGAAAGTAGGCATCACTGTTGTTTTGAATATTATCACTACCACAAATACCGGCATAGGCCATTATAGTTGAGCCACTTCCAGGCTCATAAGCAGAATTTGCATTTCTATTGTTTTCATCGCATGATCCAACAGTGCCATTAAAAGTGTGAGGTGCCCCAAATTGATGCCCAATTTCATGTGCTACAAAATCTATATCATAAGGATCTCCAATAGGTTCAGATAAACCCGTAACACCACTTGCTTTTCTGCTGTCTACACAAACGGATCCTAATGATGCCAATCCACCCGCACCTGTTGAAAAACCGTGACCAATATCAAAATTTGTGCTTCCAATTGCATTGGTGATTTCAGTTTGTACTTCATCTATAAATGAATTGGTATCGTCATTTGTAAAAGGATCGGTAGTAGGATCAGTATAGATTATTTGATCGTTATTGTCCACCAAAATCATGGTAACAGCTATATCCCTTTCGTAAATTCCGTTTACCCTATTCATTGTATTTACAATTGCTGAGAGTGCATCCTCTACTGTGCCTCCATGAAATTCAGTATATTCTCCTGTGGTAGCAACTGCAATTCTATAAGTCCTTAGTTCTGTTCCTGAGGGGCGTTCAACCAAGCCTGACTCTACTTTTCTTTTAGCCTCGGCAAATTTTTGCTTATTGGCAATTATGGGTTCTTCCTCATATAAATTTTTCTTAATTAAATCAGTATCTAAGTCTTTTTTGTAATAGACTTGATGCTTGACATTATCATTTTTTGATATTGGATCAATAAAAAATGTACCTTCCTTTGAAAATACCATGGCATGGAAACCATCTTTCCCAATAGAAATCCGAATATTATCACCTGTATCAGGATTTTTGCCAACATAAACTTTAATATCAGGGAATTTGGAAGCAAGGCCCGGTTCCATAATTTGCCTTTCTTGTATATTAAAAGATTGAAATTCCCCAGTAGGATAGGGGATAGTTAAAGAAGGTTGCCTAGATTGTATTAAATAAGATTTTATTTCCTCAATTTTTAAATTGAAGTCTGTTTGGCTTTTAACCGGAATCAATCGTTCTGCTTTATCTACAGAAATTGTAGACCATAGGGATTGATTTTGTGCACTTAAATTTATTGAAAACGATAATAATGAAAGTAAGAAAAATAAGGGTAGTAGTTTTTTCATTTTATTCTGGATTTAAAATCAACTCACTACAATAAAATTATTATAGTTAAATAAAAGTTCAATTGCCTTTTATGGAAACAATTGTACTAAAAATAAAATGAATAGGGAAATTTTAATATGTATAAAACATACATGGATGATTAATTTTCGATTGTTTTATTATTTAATAGGATAAGTTTTAGTGAAGATTCTTCAAAACTTTAGTATTAAACGATTTTCTCTTCGTCTTTATCTTTAACCCATAAACTCAAAAGCCCTGCTAAAATCATGGATACACCGCCAATAACTAAGGCATATATAGCATCATTGTTGAAAAAGTTTCTTAAAATAAACCCTAATATACCTGCGGCTACAATTTGCGGAATTACAATAAAGAAGTTGAAAACTCCCATATAGTAGCCCATTTTGTCAGAAGGCAAGGCACTACTCAACATGGCATAGGGCACTGAAAGTATACTGGCCCAAGCAATACCTACTCCTATCATACTTAAAACAAGAAAATTAGGTTCATTTATATAAAATATAGAAATTAATCCAGCGGCTCCACAGAATAGGGCGATCAAGTGAGTGCCTTTTCTACCAAAATATTTAGCTAAAAGGGGCAATAAAAAAGCAGCAAATGCAGCAACGCCATTATAAACACCAAACATAATTCCAACCCAATTGGCACCTTCATTATAGAGAGCTGATTTGGTGTCTATTGTACCATAGACATGTTCTGTTACTGCTGGTGTAGTGTAAATCCACATAGCAAATAAGGCAAACCATGAGAAAAATTGCACGAATGCTAATTGAACCATGGTTTTAGGCATTTTGAATATTCCTATAAATGATTCGGCTAAACCGGTGAAAACTCCTCTTTCACTATTTTCTAACTTCAGTTTTTCTATATCATCAGGCGGATACTCTTTTGAATTAAAAACCGTCCACATTACAGCAGAGAAAAAGGCAATACCACCTATATAGAAAGACCATTTCACGGATTCAGGGATTTGACCATCAGGTGCTGTATTGGCAAATCCAAGCCAATTAGTGAGAACATAAGGTAGGATAGAGGCAATTACAGCACCAATACCGATAAAAAAAGCCTGCATAGCAAAGCCTTTGGTTCTCTGTTCATTGGGTAAAACGTCTCCAACAAAGGCTCTAAAGGGCTCCATGCTAACATTTATAGAACCATCCATTACCCATAACATTCCTGCTGCTATCCATAAGCTAGGTGAATTAGGCATAATGAATAATGCAATGGTAGCTAAAATAGCACCTATAGCAAAGAAAGGTCTTCTTCTTCCCCATTTGGGAATCCATGTTCTATCGGAATAATAACCAATAATAGGCTGGACTAAAAGACCGGTTACCGGTGCAGCCAACCATAAAATAGGTAAGCTGTCTTTTTCTGCTCCCAAGGTCTCAAATATCCTGCTGACATTTGCATTTTGTAAGGCAAAGCCAAATTGAATACCCAAAAAACCAAAGCTCATATTCCATATTTCCCAAAAGTTTAATTTTGGTTTGGTAGAGGAAATCGATATATCTTCCATTATTTATTATTCAGACTATTTTTAGTTAAAATCATATATGACCATGGGTCAAATTGTAATGGTTCTTGATTTTCTGAAAAACTTACAGTTAGTTGTGGATTAGCAGCTTTCTGGTAGCTTTTATCTTGGTAATCCTCGTCCACTTTTAAGGTTTGAATACTGTCTGATAAGTTCAAAATGACAAGTACTTCGTTTTTATTCTTTTTTCTACTAAAAGCCAGAATTTTAGAAGAGTTTTGTTTTGTATTGATTTCTTTGAAATTACCACCGTAAGTACCATTCCATAATGCCGGATTATTTTTCTTAAGCATTAATAAATGACTATAAAAATCTTCGTATGCAAGATTTGACCAATCAATACTGTCTTTTTCAAAAAAAGGAAGTCTTTTATCCAAACCAGCTTCTTGACCACTATAAATTAAGGGCATTCCAGGTACTGTGGCAGTTAAAACAGCAAGTGCTTCATAAGCATCGCCCATTCTTTCGAAAACGGTTCCAGCCCAGCTATTTTCATCATGATTGGAAGTGAAATACATTCGGAAAGCTGTTGAATCATATTTTTTGATATCTTTTTCTATGTAAGCTACAACAGAATCAGCACTTGCTTTACCATTGGCTATGTCGTTTAACATATGGTGAAATTCCCATCCGTAAGACATATCAAATCCAGCATCATGTATTTTAGGCTCTTCCCATTCAGCCAGCATAAAAACATCTTTAGAGCTTTCAAGACTGTCAATGGCTTTTTTCCAAAATTCATTGGGCACCATGCCCGCCATGTCACAGCGGAACCCATCAATATCAGATTCAGTGATCCACCATTTCATTTCATCTATCATGGCTTGATGCAATTCTTTATTTTCATAATCGAGATCAGCAACATCTGACCAGTCTTCAACCGGAGATTGAAGATTTCCTAATGAATCTAAATTGTAGTATTCCGGATGTTCTTCTGCCCAATGATGGTCATAAGCAGTATGGTTGGCTACCCAATCCAAAAGTACGATCATGTCTTTTTTATGAGCTTTTTTAACCAGTTTTTTAAAATCCTCTAATTCTCCAAAATTGGAATTAACAGCCGTATAATCTTTAATGGAATAATAACTTCCTAATGGTTCTTTCCTGTTTTTCTCTCCAATGGGTTGAACCGGCATTATCCATAAAATATCAACTCCCATATTCTTTAATCGATCAATATGAGGTATAAATGCATTGATAGTTCCTTCAGGAGTATATTGTCTAATATTGACTTCATATATGTTCATATCCTTAGCTTTTTCAGGATATGTGAGGATTATTTCCTGTTGCATTTCATCTTGTACAGATTCGCAGGAGAAATTCAATGATGCAACAGAAATGAATATAAATAAAAGATGTTTTCTCATATATAATTTGAAACTAAATAAAGAATAAAAAATTGTATGATTACCACTCGACCTCAATTTTATCATCATCTAAATTGAAAAAAGCGTTGGGTAGGTCATTTACTTTCAGATTTATTCTATCATTTTCAGGTAATGGATCAAAGTTAGAAATTTGGTCGATAAAATTAAAGTATTCTTTTTCCAACGGTATTGTCTGTTGATTTACCTGAATTTTACCATTTATTTTACCTTCAAACCCGTGAAAGAATAGTTGGATTTTATGATATTGAGAAATGTATCCCCCTTCTTTTGGATGTAAAATCAATTGTCTTTTCTCAGGGATAAACTCAATTATTCTTTTGTAATATTCTCCGCTCACATGATTAAATGATTCGCCATCATCTTCATAATATTCATATTTATTTTTTTCTTGTCCACCATAGATGTGTAAATGAAGGCAATCATTCTGATTTTGGCTTAAATTTTCTAATTTATCCTGCATTGGTATAATGGCAGATGCTCTTACAAAAACAGGTAATCTTTCAATAGGGCATTCTACAATCACTTC
The DNA here is from genome assembly GCA_051747245.1 of Bacteroidota bacterium. Lineage (GTDB taxonomy): Bacteria > Bacteroidota > Bacteroidia > Cytophagales > Cyclobacteriaceae > Marivirga. Next base: position 23,223 of record JBNJFX010000034.1, on the reverse strand, counting down.
TTGATTTCCTCTGTAAAAAGTATCATCAAATAGATCGTACCACTCACCTTCAGGGAAATACACTTTAGCCAAATTTACTTTGCTGGCAACTGGTGCCACCATTATGTCTGGCCCAAAGAAATACTGATTTTCATATAATGAGTTGTAGATTTTATCATCATGTGGGTGATAAATTGCCAAGCTTCTTGCTACAGGTATTCCTTTTTCGTGCGCTTTATAAAATGCTGAATAGATGTAAGGCATCATTTTATAGCGCAGGTTGATATAGTTTCTGGAGATTTCTTCCACTTCCTCGCCATAAGCCCAAGGTTCTGAATCTCTGCTGTTAATCATGCTGTGTCCCCTGAAGAAAGGAGCAAAAGCACCAATGGAAATCCAACGGGCAAATAATTGACTATCTGCATCACCTGCAAAACCTCCAATGTCATATCCGGAAAATGCCACACCTGCTAAGCCTAAACTATTGACTAATCGAACTCCCAATAACATGTGTTCATCATCGGCAACATTATCGCCTGTCCAAACAGCTGCATATCTTTGAATACCTGAGAAACCTGCCCTGGTTAAATTAAAAACTCTTTTATTGGGGGAATTTTGTTTGGCTCCTTCGTAAGTGCTACGAGCCATTTGCATCCCATAAATATTCCTTGCCTTGCGAGTGGAAGCTTTCTCTCCTTCATAATCAAACTCAATTAATTCAGGTAAATACTGACCCCAAGTTGCAATTTCATTCATGTCATTCCACAGACCTTGAATGCCTAAATCTGTATAAGCTTTCAATTTTTCTTGCCACCAATTTCTAACGCTAGGCTTAGTGAAATCAGGGAAGTGACACCATCCTGGCCAAACTTCTCCTTCATAATATTCCCCATCAGGATATTTGATGAAAACATCTTCTTTTTTACCAGAATCGTAAGCTTCGTATCCTTCTTCAATTTTTATTCCGGGATCACATATTACCACAACTTTGAATCCCATTTCCTCTAGCTTTTTAATCATCTGCTGAGGATTGGGAAAATCTTTGCCGTCCCAAGTGAAGATTTTGTACTGTTCCATGTGGTGGATATCCAATACAATCACATCAGCAGGGATTTCCTTTTCCCGGAAAAATTTAGCTATACTTAAAACTTCTTTGTCTGGTTTGTAACTATATCGGCATTGCTGATAACCCAAACTCCAAATAGGAGGGAGCTCCATTCTTCCAGTTAAATCAGTATAAGAACTGATGATTTCTTCTATGTTTTCCTCATGGATGAAGTAATAAGCCATGTCACCCTGGTCTGCAGAGAAACTTGAAAAGCGTCTGTTTGAAGCACCGAAGTTAAAATGCGTCTTATGAGAATTGTCTAAATATATTCCGTAAGAAAGACCTTGATGGATTCCTATGTAAAAAGGGGTGGTGCAATATAATGGGTCACTATCAGGCGGATAACCAAAATGGTCAGTATTCCAGTTTTGATATCCATTGCCTTTTCTATCCAAAGGCCCGGTTTTTTCTCCCAAGCCAATAAATCTTTCCCCTTCTTGTAGCTTTTTATAAGTAGTTACCTGTTCACCCAACCATGAGGTTCCTAAAGCATGGTCATCTTCGTTGATTATATTCCCATCATTGTCTTTGAAAATAGCAGTAAAAGGGTTTTTCTTGATTTCCAGTGTCAAAGCTTCGGTTTTAAGCTCTAAATGACCATTTGCATCAATGATAGAAAAGTCAATACCGACCGGTTTTGAAATCACGGCATAGGAATGCTCATCGAATTCTTCAGTTCGACTTAAATGAATTTTGAATATACCTTTTTGAACTACTGAGATTCTGAAAAATGCATTTTCAGTTTTTCCTGAAATGCCGTAAGCATTGCGCTTATAATTTTCAATTTTTCCGCAGTGAAGGTTTAAGTTTGGTTTATTTATGGTTTGTGAACTAATCATCTGTAATTCCTTTTAAGAACTGCTAAACTATTGAATAAAAAAGTCGAACGATATTGATTCATTCATAATTTTAGTGCAAACGTTTGCGGTGACGTTTGCAATTTAAAGTTTTGTATTTAAAAATTTATATTTATGGCTTTTTAAAGATATAAAAGCGTTTGAAAAGAGAATTGTTTGTTTTTACTACTAAATAACAAGATTTCCTATTTTCCAGCTAACACCTTTAAATCTCTCAAGCAACACCCCTATAATCCCCTCGAGGGGATAATTCTCACAGATTTAAATCAGCAGAAAACTACATGTATTTTCACTATTCTCTAATATTACAAGTATACTGTTTTCTCTTTTGAAGTTCAGTTTATAAGACTGCGAGTACTTGATTAATATCCTGAAGACGGTTTGCTAACAATCATGGAAACATTGGAGTATGGGGTAAGCTTTGAATTATTCGCTAATCTTAAATTTTATGGCAGAACGAAAGGAACGATAAGCTAATAAAAGCAAATCATTTATTTCTATTTTGAAATTTAAAATAGCAACTTTGCATTTACAATTATTTTTAGGGCTGTACCGTTTTATAATCAAACAGATGTCGCAAGAATTATATCAAAAATTAACTTCAAATAAACCCTTTTTCATTGTAGGGCCATGCGTAATGGAAAGTATGGATTTACTTCATACAGTAGCCAAAGAATTAGTCAGTATTAAAGATGAATTGGGTGTTGAAATAATCTTCAAATCTTCATTTGATAAAGCTAATAGAACTTCAGCATCTGCTAAGCGCGGCCCTGGTTTGGAAGAAGGAAAAGAATGGTTGAAAGAGATTAGAACCACTTATAATCTACCTGTAACCACTGATGTGCATGAATCTTATCAACCCAAATTATTAGAGGATGTGGTGGATATCATGCAAATTCCAGCTTTTTTATGTCGTCAAACTGATTTGTTATTAGCTGCGGCAGAAACCGGCAAGATTGTAAACATTAAAAAAGCACAATTTTTATCGGGTGAAGATATGTTATATCCTTGCCAAAAGGTGGTGCAAGCGGGAAACAAACAAGTGATGTTGACCGAACGCGGAAATATGTATGGGTATAATAATTTGGTAGTAGATTTTAGAAATATTCCAGATATGTTGCAGCATGGTTTTCCTGTAATTATGGATTGTACTCATTCAGTGCAACGCCCTGGAGGAGCAGGAGGGAAAACAGGAGGAAATAGAGAATTTGTTCCTGGCATGGCATTGGCTGCAAAAGCATTTGGTGCAAATGGATATTTTATAGAAAGTCATCCTAATCCAGAAGAAGCATGGAGTGACGGGCCTAACCAATTATACTTAAAGGATTTAAGAAGTTTAATTAAAAAACTAATTTGATGAGCCGGATTATAGAATCAGCCAAAGAAACTATTGCTATAGAAGCTAAGTCTATTAAAGATTTGGAGGGATTACTTACTTCCGACTTTGAGCAGGCTGTACAAGCCATTATGGAAAGTAAAGGCAAGCTTATTGTTACTGGAATGGGTAAATCCGGTATTATAGGGAAAAAGATTGCGGCCACATTTTCCAGCACAGGAACGCCAAGTTATTTCCTGCATCCGGGAGAGGCATATCATGGTGATTTAGGTTTGATTCAAGACGATGATATTGTAATGGCGATATCAAATTCAGGAGAAACGGATGAATTGCTAAAAATTATACCTTTTTTCCTCCGTAATGGTAATAAAATCATTGGTGTGAGTGGAAATCCTCAATCCACCTTAGCTAAGAATACACATTTCCATTTGAATGTACATGTAGAACAAGAAGCATGCCCATTGGATTTGGCTCCTACTTCTTCTACAACGGCTACTTTGGTTATGGGAGATGCGTTGGCTGTAGCCTTGATGAGGGAGCGAAACTTTAAACCCGAACATTTTGCGTTGTTCCATCCTGGAGGTTCTTTGGGCAGGAGGTTATTGATGACGGTAAGTGATGTAATGCGTTCATCAGATTTACCTGTGATTGATTCTCTAAGCGATATGGATGTAGTTATTCATACCATTTCAAATGGTAGGTTGGGGCTCGCAATAATTGAAGAAAATGGAGAATTAGCTGGTGTTATAACCGATGGTGATTTGAGAAGGGGAATGAATGCTCAAAAAGAATCTTTTTTGAGTCTGAAAGCAAAAGATATCATGACAAAATCACCTATTTCAATTGATAAGGAAATGAAATTGAAAAATGCTGAGGAATTAATGATGGAGCGTAAAATCAATACGCTATTGGTGGTTGAAAACCAGAAATGTGTGGGAGTGCTACAGGTTTACGATTTGTGATTTTCTTGAGAGGCGTCAAAGACGCTTAAATATTCTCGCAGAGCCGCAAAGTTTTCGCAAAGAAATTTTTTAGTTTCTACTTTAAATTTTTGTTATTAACTAAATACTTTCTACAGGCTCTGATGTCTACTTGTGTCTTTTGCCCGGTATTAAAGCTGTTTAAAGTCAAAAATGCCTGAGCCGGCAGTAGTTTCCGCAAGCCATAGGCAGCCAGAAGTATATTGGCAGATGTAAATGAAAATTTTACCCTGTCGCCAGCGTCCCACTGGTGGCTGATACTGGTGCCTCCGGCACATTCTATTTCAAGTGACGAGAATTCTTTTGACTTCTTAAGTGAATCTGTGCGATCTATCCCCTGGAGACTTCCAATGATGCAATTAGTTAGAATTCTGTTTAAAAAATCAACTAAATATAAAAAAGTAAATTCCGGACATGACATTTGTTCTAAAGAGACTCTATTTGCTCGGAGTAGCTCCCCTCCTTACAAAAAGGAGGGGTGTCCGAAGGACGGGGTGGTTGTGTGAAAAATTAAATTAGAATTCAAAAATACTTCCATTCTTTGTAAATTTGCCCTAGGGCTAACACCACCACCCCATCATCCGCTAGCTAGCGGAAGCTCCCCTAAAACAGGCGAGCAGTAGTGAGTGCTAAACATTAGCAGGTTAGATTAAAAAAATACTGTTATATCTTAAATAGAGCATGAATAAGGAATAAAATTAATTTTTCTTCCCTTTATTTAGAAAGAATGAGATTTTTCTCAAATCTTCTTAGAAGACTCCCTTACCATCAAATTGGTTTTCAAAGAGATAGTTTCTGTAATGCTTTCCTCGTCATCTGCCTTATTGATTTGTTTCATCAATAAACGCGTGGCTTCTTGTCCCATCTTAAAGCCCGGTTGGGTAACAGATGATAAGGCAGGCTGGATCAAGCTTGAAAATCGCCAGTTGCTAAATCCAACAATGGCGATATCCTCGGGGATTTTAATTTCTCTTTTACGAATGGCCATCATGGCACCATAAGCAGCCACATCATTATTGGCAAAAATGGCATCTGGCGGAAAACGGTAATCCAAAATCTCATTGGTGATGGATTCTGCTTCTTCGAAAGTACCTAACCCACAGACTTTTATAAGGTTTTCGTCTATCATATAGCGGTTATCTGCTAATGCAGCCTTATATCCATTTAATCTGTTTTTACTTATGGCTAAGTTTTGAGGACCGGCTAAATGGGCAATTCTGTAGCATCCTTGCTCAATAAGATGAGTTGTGGCTTCGTAAGCACCTTGTTCGTCATTTACTATTACTTTGCAAGCATTGAGCGAATCAATAATTCGGTCAAAAAACACCAGTGGAATTTCATAATCCAATAAGCTTTGCAAATGATCATAGTTTTCAGTTTCCCTAGACACGGACATTAAAATTCCATCCACTCTTGAATTGAATAATGCCCTGGTATTCATGACTTCTCTTTCAAATGATTCATTGGACTGGGTGATAATGACATGGTAACCAGCATCATGCGCTATATCTTCAATTCCACTGATGACAGCAGAAAAGAAAAAGTGGGCAATTTCAGGTATGATTACACCCAGCGTATTGGTTTTGCTTTGTCTTAAGCTTAAAGCAACCGTATTGGGTTGATAATTAAGTTTTTGGGCTAAATCATTGATTTCTTTTTTGGTTTCAGGGCTAATATCAGGATGGTCTTTTAAGGCACGTGAAACTGTAGAAGGGGAGACTCCCAATTCCTTTGCTATGTCTTTTATGGTAATATTAGCTTTCTTCATTGCTTGTTGATTTAGGCTTCATCTTGGTGGTCGGTGTGCCACCGACCACGGGAAATATTGTAAACTGACCGATTTCTGGAAAGTTTTGGTGAAAACACCAAAACGGGGGGAAAGGGCTCTTACTTTCAATTCCAATCCATGGTCGGTGGCACACCGACCATTTAAATGTAAGGATCCTCCTTTTCAATAGTAATCGAATTTACACAATTCCCACATTAATACATATTCCCAACAAACATCAGAAAAAATATCAATTGATGCAAACGATTGCGCAACCGATTGCGGTAAAAAAAATAGCTTTTGGCTGTCATAAGGGTAATTCTTACGCTAAACTTGAATTATGGAAATTTAAGTTGCGCAACAAAAATAAAGCGACTAAATGACTTAAACATTAAGTAAACTTTAAACAATTAAATTATGAAAAACTTAACAAAATTATGGAGCCTGGCATTGTTGCTGACCGCAGCTATGTTTATGGTCTCATGTGAAGAAGACGAGCCTACCATTGATGTTACAGATGGTATTAATGTAGCCGATGGTTACTATTTCGTAGTAGAAGGGGAGGATCCAGTAGCTGATAAGGCTTTATTGTCTGAAAAAGTAGAAGGTGAAGGTGATGCTCCTACAGAAAGAGAGGGTTTTTTTGGGAACTATGTTTTCTTAGAAGCTGGAGACTATAAAATACAAAAAGTTGAGAACAAAGAAGTTACTTCTACTTTAGGAGGCTCTCTTTCAAAAGTTGCTGTGGAGGATTTAGCAAATGCTGATGAAGAACCTTTTGATGGATATCAATTAGCTTCATTAGAAAGCGAGGGTGAAAACCTTACTATTGCAAATGATGGTTTTTTTAAAATTTCTTATGATGAAACTACTACTGAGCTGATAGTAATGGAAGTTAAAAAAGTTTCTTTTATTGGTGTGCCTTCTGGATGGTCAGATGTTGAAATGGATGTAGTTTCTTCAAGCCCTGAAGATGGTTTTATTTTCGAAGTTGCAGGAGTTGAAATAAGACAGGATGATATGTATAAACTTCGAATTAATAATGCATGGAAAATCATTAGAAATGACGAAAATGAAAATGGATATGTAGCCTTTACTAATTATGGAGGTTCTGCAGATGATCTTGTAGCTGGGGGTGGTGATATACCATTTTCACAAGAAGATGGTATTTATACCATAACTGTAGAACTACAAAATGATGGTGGTGCATTTGTAGATTTTGATAAAACAGGAGAGGCTGAAGAAATAACTTTTGACCCAGAAGAATACCAATTTGGAATTATTGGAAGTACAAATGCTGATGGATTTGATGCTGACAGAAATTTACATTATACAGGTGAGAATGAAGGTGTTCATAAATGGGTAGGTGTTGTTTATTTTGCTGAGGAAAGTGTTGATGAAGATGGCAGAAGATTTAAATTCAGAACCAATGATGATTGGGCCTTCAATCTTGGAGGAACATTACCAAGTGATGGCTCAGAAGCTACCCTTGAGGTAAATGGAGGAGATATTGTAGCACCAGCTGCTGGAGCTTATTATATAACATTGACTACTGCCGATGAAGGAGATACTTGGATTTCAACTATGACAGATACTGGATGGGGAGTAGTTGGTGAAGGATCTCCATCAGAAAGTTGGGATGTTGATACCGATATGACAGCAGAAGGTTTTGCTGATGGTATTACAACTTATACTTTAACTGGAGAATTCACAGGTGAATATAAATTTAGAGCTGGTGACAGTTGGGATTTTAACTTAGGTGGTGATCCAAATGCATTAAATGCTGGTGGTGATAATTTGAGTGTAGATGCTGCAGGTAATTATACTGTAACATTAACATTCGATGGTGAAAATTACGCAACTACCATTGAATAACAATTCTTAATCTAAAAGAATGAGACAATCCTGTCTCATTCTTTTTTCTCAAATCTTACTTATGAATAAATTCTTAACCATATTATCCTTCCTATTTCTACAATTCGCTTCATTTGCTCAAAATGTAGATATTACACCTACCATCGAACCTGAATTCTTTGCTGCGGATGAAGAAATTACCATTACATATAATGTAACTGGTACTAGTTTATCATCGCTCGATGATGCTTATATGTGGATGTGGTTACCTAATATAGAAAATGGTGATGCACCTTCCAATATTAACCCAGCCGATTCTGATCCAGAAGCAACTGATCAAGCTAAACTTGAAAAACTAACTGAAAACGGACAAACCCTTTTCCGTATTTCTTTAACACCAACGACATTTTTTAACCAAAATGCTGAAGATATTACTGAAATAGGTATGCTTTTAAAAGGCAATGATTGGTCTGATGGCCAAACCGAAGATTTTGTAACGGAAGTAAGCCAAGGATTTTCAGTAAATATTGCTTCTCCATCAGGAAATTATGGTTTTTATGAAACCAATGACATTATTAATATAGAATTATCTTCTTCTGAAGCTGCCCAATATCAATTTTTTGTAGATGGGAATTTAGAACATGAAGAAGCTGGCGTCTCACAATTTTCTTATCAGCATACTGTAATTGATGATGGCCAGGCTCATGATTTAAGTATAGTAGCTAGTAATGGAACCGATACGGAAACTTTTGATTATTCTTATATAGTTAATCCTGCTGTATCCAATGAGCCCCTGCCAGCTGGTTTGCAAGATGGAATCAATTATGGGGAAGATGGCACTTCTGTTCATCTTGTTTTAACTGCCCCCAATAAAGAAAATGTTTTTGTGATCGGCACTTTTAATGACTGGAGCCTTTCCGATGAATACTTAATGAAAAATGATGGCGATCAATTTTGGATTGAAATCACTGGTTTAACGCCTGGACAAGAATATCAATTTCAATATTTGGTAGATGGGGAAATCTCTTTAGCTGATCCTTATACAGAAAAAATTGGCTCTGAATATGATGACCCTGAAATCATCAATGATAATAGATATCCTGATTTGATGGCTTATCCATCAGGAAAAACATCTCATGCTGTTGGTTATATACAAACTAATAAGCCACAATTTTCTTGGACGGATGAAAGTTTTCAAAAACCTGCCAATGAGGATTTAGTGATTTATGAATTATTGGTTCGTGATTTCACAGATTTAAGAACTTATGATGCCGTAATCGAAAGACTTGATTACTTAGAAGAATTAGGAATCAATGCCATTGAATTTATGCCAGTTATGGAATTTGAAGGCAATTTAAGTTGGGGGTATAATCCTTATGCCATGTTGGCTTTAGATAAGTTTTATGGAACGGAATATGACTTCAAAACTTTGGTAAATGAGGCTCATAATAGAGGAATAGCCATCATTTTGGACATTGCCCTTAATCATCAGTTCGGAAGAAATTCTCTGGCAAGATTATATAACGAAGGGGATTACGGAAATCCAACTTCTGAAAATCCTTGGTTCAATATCAGTCCTCGTCACGAATTTAATGTGGGCTATGATATGAACCATGAAAGCCAATATACCCAAGACTATGTAGATAGGGTAGTAGCCTATTGGTTGGAGGAATATCATGTAGATGGTTACCGATATGATTTATCCAAAGGCTTTACTCAGAAAAATACTATAGGAGATGTAGGGGCATGGGGACAATATGATGCTGATAGAGTTCAATTGCTAAAAAGAATGGCAGATGTTCAGTGGTCAGTTGATCCGGATTCCTATGTGATTTTAGAACACTTTGCAGAAAACAATGAAGAAAGGGAGCTGGCTGATTATGGCATGATGCTTTGGGGAAATGAAAATCATAATTTCAGAAATCTTGCAAAGGGCAATAGTGCTAATGTAAGCGGTCTAAGTTATCAGGCTAAAGGCTGGAATGATCCACATGTAGTGGGCTATATGGAAAGCCATGATGAAGAGCGTGTTGCTTGGGATTTGAAAAATAGTTCAAGTCAGGGTTTTGCACAGCAAATGCAGAGATTAAAATTAAATGCAGCTTTGTTTTTCTTAGTTCCTGGGCCGAAAATGATCTGGCAATTTGGAGAATTTGGTTATGATGAAGAGCTCAATAATGACAGATTAGGAGTAAAACCAACCCATTGGGAATATTTAGACGATCCTGAGCGAAATAAATTATTCCAAGTTTATCAAAGCCTAATTAAATTAAAAACACGCACTGATTATTTGAATAAAGAAAACTTTCAATGGTCGGGAAGCGGTGATTTGAAATGGGCAAGATATAATAATGATGATGTGAAAATAGTATTCATGGGTAATTTTAGTAAAAGCACCCAAGTATTTGAACAACAGATTTTACAGTCGGGCACTTGGTACGATTATTTGACCGGAAAAGAAGTTGAAATTGGAAGTGAGGTAGCTACTAATTTGATAGCGGGTGAATTTAGGATTTTGACCAGTGAGCCTATTGAAAATTATATAGATGATGCAGATCAAGAAGAAATTGTTTTAGCTGAGCAGAAACCTCAATTCAATTCTATTGATAAGGTTTATCCGAACCCTGCCCAAAATAAATTATTCATTGAATCAGAGGAACAGTTACAAAATATTTCCATAATTGATTTAAACGGAAAGTCAATTTCTGTCCATACGGAAAAGTCAAATAACCAGTATATAATAGATTTATCTGGCTTAGAGCCTGGTGTTTATTTTGTCAATTATCAGGATCAAAATAAACAGCGGCAACAAAAATTCTTAAAGTTTTAAATTTTAAATATATCATAATATGAATCACAAATATACATACTTAAAGAAAGGAGTTCCTGTCGGGAAAAGGGCAATATCCATAAAAGGGATTTTGACAGCTTTTCTTATGGTTTTCGCTGCTTTCCAATTGCAGGCGCAAGATAGGACTGTCTCTGGAACTGTAACTGATGCCAGTTCAGGTGAAAGTTTACCAGGTACCAGCGTAAAAATTAAAGGGACTTCTCAAGGAACCACTACATCCTTGGAAGGTGAATTTAAACTGGAAGCTAATGCGGATGATGTTTTGGTTTTCACTTTTATAGGCTATAAAAAGCAGGAAATAGAAGTAGGTGCTCGCTCCACCATTGATGTTCAGATGCAAGAAGATATTTCTCAATTGGGAGAGGTAGTGGTTGTTGGATATGGACAACAAGAAGAGCAAGATGTAACAGGAGTGGTGAGTACGGTTAAAGAAGAATCATTCAATAGAGGACAGATTGCCAGTCCAGAAAGATTGATCACCGGTAAAATTGCAGGTGTTGATGTTACCCCTGGAAACACTAGAGCTGGTGGTGGAGGTATTACCATTAGGGGTGTTGGTTCAATCAATGCCCAGGCTCAACCTTTAATTGTTGTAGATGGTGTTCCGATCAATAATGATGGAAGTTCTGGTACAAGAAATGCAAATAACTTTGTGAATCCTGCAGATATTGAAAGTGTAACGGTGCTAAAAGATGCATCCGCTACTGCGATTTACGGTTCAAGGGGTGCAGCAGGTGTAATTCTTTATACAACCAAGTCAGGTAAAAAAGGTCAAAATACTGTTACTTATGATGGCTCATTTACTTTTTCAGAAATCTTAAGAGAGCCTGATTTTTTAAGTACTCAAAACTTTAAAAATGCTGTTCGTCAGTTTAGTCCACAGAATGAAAACAGATTAGGCGATGAGGATACTGACTGGTTTAATGAAGTAACCAGAAGTACTTTAAGTCAGAATCATAATTTATCTTTTTCAGGTGCTACTGAAAAGCTGAATTATTTGGTTTCTGTCAATCACATGGATAATAAAGAAGTATTAAAAGGAGATAGAAATCAAGTGACTCGTTTGAGCATGAGATTGAAAACCTCGGTTTTGAATGATCATCTAGATATTACTTTCAATACAAAGAATGCTTTAACAAATGATGAGTATAAGCCAAATGTAGTGGGGACTGCAGTTTCCTTTGATCCTACCAGACCGGTATATGATCCTGAAGCAGAAGAATTTGGTGGCTATTATGAGTGGGATGTATCCTCAATAGACCCCATCAACCCGGTTTCCACTATTGACCAAACACAGAGCATAGGGGAGAACAGGAGATCATTCAATTCCATCAATTTTGATTTGAAAATTCCAGGTGTTGAAGGCTTAACTTTAAGTGCAACTGGTTCTTATGATTTGAGAAATGGACAGAATAAAGTGTTTGAACCTTTTACCTTAAGAAATGATAACAGAGATGGATATATGCAGCGTTCAACTAACAATGCTTATACCTCTACTTTATTTACTACTTTAAATTATAATAAATCATTTGATGCTCATAGTATTGATGTTTTGGGTGGATATGAATTTCAAGAAGTATTTAGTGAAACTACTGGTTATGAGGGTATCAATTTAACAGATGATAGCAAAAGCTTTAATGACCCTACTGTTATCCCAAGGGATTTTATTGATTTATATAGGGCATTTCCTATCACCAACCAATTACAATCTTACTTTGGAAGGGTGAATTATTCTTATGATGACAAATATTTATTAACCGTAACAGGCAGAATGGATGGTTCTACTAAATTTGGTTTTGGTAATAAATATGGTTTTTTCCCATCAGCAGCTTTAGGTTGGAGAGTAATTGAAGAAGATTTCTTCCAGGGATTAACCGGTGTTTTCAATGATTTGAAATTAAGAGTAGGTTGGGGACAAACAGGGAACCAAAGTGGAATAGGAAATTATATTTATGACAAATTCTACTTTTTGAGTGATGCAAGCGCAACTTATCAATTTGGTGATGAATTCATCCAGTTGTTAAGACCTACTGCAGTTGATCCAAATATTCAATGGGAAAGATTAATATCTACCAATATTGGAATTGACTTCTCACTAATGAAAGGAAGATTGTCCGGTACTTTAGATTTATATGACAAAACTACCGATCAATTGCTTTTTGATGTACCTGTTGCTGCAGCTACTAATGTAGGGGACAGGGTTACCACTAACATTGGTGAGATGAACAATAAAGGGCTTGAACTAGCTTTGAATTTCATTGCTATTGACAATGACCGTTTTGGATGGGATTTAAGTTATAACTTCACCTATAACCAAAATAAAATTGTAAAACTTAATAATGAAATAGATGAAGATAGTCCAGGGATTCAAGTTGGAGGTATTTCCGGTGATATTGGACGTACAATCCAAGTTTTACAAGTTGGACAACCGATTTCAACTTTCTATTCCTACAACCACCTTTATGATGATGCAGGAAACCCACTAACGGGTGGAACCAACAGTATTTATGAAGATATTAACGGTGATGGTCAGATTAATGAAAATGACTTACAAACTCAAGGAGTTGCCATTCACCCTATATTTACAAATTTAAGCTCTAATGTCCGTTACGGTAATTTTGACCTAAGCCTTACTTTAAGAGCTAAATTAGGAGGTCAAACTTACAATAATACAGCTTCAGCCAATGGTTGGTCAGGTAGGCTAACCGAGGCACAAATTTTAAATAATTTGCATGAATCAGTTATTGAGACAGGATTTCAAAACAGACAATTACTTTCCAATTACTATATAGAAAAGAGCAATTTTCTAAAATTGGATAACCTTTCAATCGGTTATAATTTTAATCAGATAGAGGATTTTAGATTGAGATTATATGGTACTGTTCAAAATATGTTGCCAATTTCAGGATATAGTGGCTTAGATCCTGAGGTTCAGATTGACAATAATATTTATCCTCCGTCAACAGCATTTATTTTCGGTGTAAACGCAAAATTTTAATTTAAAGGAAAATGAAAAAATTTATATATATAATTCTAGCGGGTTTCATCCTATCATGCACTGATTTGGATTTAAGACCTGAGTTTGGAGATACAGGAAATATTGCTTTTCAGGATGTTAATAACTTGGAGCGATATTTAGCAAAAATTTATGCAGCTTATAGCTTAACTGGTCAGCAAGGCCCTGCAGGTGATGCCGATTTATCTTTGGTAAATGATGAGGGCTTTACTTCCTACATTAGAGCTTATTGGAAAGCTCAGGAATTAACCACTGATGAAGCTGTTATTGCTTGGCAAGATGCCGGTATTCAAGATTTAAATACACATACTTGGTCATCAGACAATCAATTTGTAAGAGTATTATACTACAGATTATTTTTAATTATTTCTTATAGTAATGATTTTCTAGAGCAAAGTACCGATGATTTATTGACTGATTATGGCTACAATGATGAAGAAAGGGCAGATGCTCAAGAGTACAGAAATGAAGTTAGGTTCTTAAGAGCATTGGCTTATTGGCATGCATTGGATTTATTTAGAAATATCCCTATTGTAACGCAAATTACAACTGATTTACCAGTTCAAAATTCACCTGAGGAGGTATTTAATTTTATAGCTGAAGAATTACAGGCTATAGAAGGTGATATGGCAGATCCACAGCAAAATGAATACGGTAGGGCAGATAAGGCAGCTCTTTGGATGTTGCAAGCAAAGTTATATTTGAATGGCGAAGTTTATACTGGAGATAGTTATTATACCGAAGCAGTTACAGCATTAGATAAAATTTTGAGCGGCCCATATTCAATTGAGGATGATTATCAACTGAATTTTAGAGCGGATAATCATACTAGTAATGAATTGATTTTCACTCTTCCAGCTGATGGAATTCAGACACAAGGATATGGAAGCTCAACTTTTTTAATTAATGGAGCAATTGGTGGAAACATGGATTCGGATGATTACGGAACTAGTGGTGCTTGGGCAGGATTAAGGACTACCAGAAACTTGGTTGAATTATTCCCTGATGAAACAGGTGATATTGATAGTAGAGCTATTTTCTTTACTGATGGGCAAAATTTAGATATTGCTGATTTAACTGTATTTACAGAAGGCTATGCAGTACCAAAATACACTAACTTGACTTCTGAAGGTGAACAAGGAAGCAATAATGAATTTGCGGATACAGATTATCCTTTGTTCCGATTAGCCGATGCTTATTTAATGTATGCTGAAGCTGTATTAAGAGGTGGTGGAGGAAGTGAGGCCACTGCTGTAAGCCTTGTAAATGAATTAAGAGAAAGAGCTTATGGTGATAACTCAGCTAATATAACAACTACTGACTTAAACTTGGATTTCATTTTAGATGAAAGAGCAAGAGAACTTTATTGGGAAGGTCATAGAAGAGCAGATCTAATACGCTTTGGAAAATATACAGCTGGTGATTATACGTGGCCATGGAAAGGAAATAATATTGATGGTGCTTCTATTAGCGATCATTTAGAAATATTCCCTATTCCAGCTACAGACTTAGCGGCTAATACTGAATTAGAACAAAACGATGGTTATTAATTAGTGGCTATCAAGTGTTTATGTGTTGAAATAATAAATCACTTGATAATCAGAATAAAAAAATTAAAATTTTCTTCTTCATATACAACCATAAAACGAAAACGCAGGGGGCTTTGCTCCCTGTTTTTTTTGTTTAAAGTGCTACCACGATAATGTATATATTGATTACTTTTGATTAATGAGAATTTTATTTGAAAAACTTCATGTCACTGGTATATATATGGTATTATATCTTTTTGTCAGATTGACAATTGCTAATATCCGAAATGAAGAAATAAATGCTGTGCTTCTTTTTCCCGTTATGGTGATTTTTGGAATTGTTTTTATTGTGGATCAATCTACTTTTAAAAGTGAGAAATCTATAAAAAGATATTTTAAGAATATTGGAGTAATTTTTTTAAGTATTTCTATCATTATTATTCTAGAGTATTTTACATTTTGGTACCAATAAAGTTCTATTTTACCTAGTAAAGATTTAGAACTTAATTTAATTTTATTCTAATACTAGATTAACCCAATAAGGTATATATTTAACTTAAACCCCAATTAGTTTACTACAAGCTTTTATATTTCTCCCATTATTGGCATTTTTGGGTTCAAATTGAATTTTAACAAAATAAAATATAAAAACATGGCTAAACCAGGAGTATTATCCGGAGATGAAATGATGAATTTGCTTCATCACGCTAAAGACAATAAATATGCAATGCCTGCTGTCAATGTAATTGGAAACAATTCCATCAATGCAGTATTGGAGACAGCAAGAGATGTAAATTCCCCAGTATTTATTCAATTCTCAAATGGAGGAGCTGCATTTAATGCAGGAAAAGGCTTGTCCAACGATGGACAAAAAGCAGCGATTGCAGGAGCAGTAGCCGGTGCCCACCATGTGCACTTAATGTCAAAAGAATATGGAGTACCAGTAATTTTGCATACCGACCATTGTGCTAAAAAATTATTGCCTTGGATCGATGGATTGTTGGAAGCTGGTAAAGAATTCTATAAAACCCATGGAAAGCCATTATTTAGCTCTCACATGATTGATCTATCAGAAGAGCCTTTGGAAGAGAACATCGAAATCTGCAAAAAATATTTGAAGCCGATGGCTGAAATGGGTATGCACCTTGAAATTGAATTGGGCATCACAGGTGGTGAAGAAGACGGTGTTGATAATACAGGTGTTGACAGCAGCAGATTATATACTCAGCCAGAGGAAGTAGCTTATGCTTATGAGCAATTAAAAGAAGTGAGTGATAATTTCACTATTGCGGCATCATTTGGTAACGTACACGGGGTTTATAAGCCAGGAAATGTTGAATTACGTCCTGATATCTTGAAAAATTCTCAAGACCATATTGAAAAGAAACACAATACTGGGGATAAGCCTGTATTATTTGTATTCCACGGTGGATCAGGTTCTGAACCAGAAAAAATTGAGGAGGCAATTGGTTACGGTGCAATAAAAATGAACATTGATACCGATATGCAATGGTCTTTCTGGAATGGAATAAGAAATTATTATAATGACAACCAGGACAGATTGCAACAGCAAATCGGAACTCCTGATGATCCAGATGCACCAAATAAAAAATTCTATGACCCAAGAGCTTGGTTAAGAAAAGGAGAGGAAAGCATGGTAGTTCGTTTGAAGCAAGCTTTTAAAGAATTGAATTGCTTGAATAAATTGGCATAATTGCTAGTGTCTAGAATATAGATTCTAGAATCAAGGGTTGAAGAGCACAGGCTAATAGCTTGTGCTTTTTTTGTGGAAGTCAACCTTTCAATATTAATCAGTAGGATTGTTTTGGTTTTTTTAAAAACCGAAGACCGCAATTTCATCATCTTTAATACGGTAAACTACGGTATAACCTTTAAAATTAAATCTCTAATATTTTCATCTTCAAAATATATAGATTGCCTGTGTTTATAAGGAAATGTTTTAATTTTCTTTACTTCCTTTAACAATTGGTTTTTAAAGTTCTTGACGCGGTTGGGAGAATCTTCAGCGATAAAATCAACTTGATTAGCGAGCCGATTTAGAAAAGTGTTTTTAAATACTATTTTCATGCTTGGAGATAACTTTATCTAATTCATCTTCAAGTTCTTCAAGTGAATAGAATACGGCTTTTCCATTATCAATTTCATTAAGCTCACGCTGTAAATAAGCTTTATCCTTTAGAAAATTTTCATCCTCAGAAATAATTTCAATATCAGTTTTATTGAACTTTTTTAAAAGCCATACCAGCTTTTCATAAACTTTATCATTAACTCTAAGTCTAATAGTTTGCATATTTAATTATTTTGACTTTATCAAAGATACAATTTTTACTAGATTTATTTATTACAAGAATCGAATAAAAGCTATTTTTACCTATAGAGAAATTCTCAAATTATAATTTTTAAAAGTCAATTTCATGAAGTCCATCAACACAATTTTATATCTTACTTTTTTACTAATCTTAAATGCCTGTAATCCTCAAAAAATGAAAGAAAATGAGAGTAAATCAATAGCAGACTTTCCTGATGGAGTGGCTTACGAAATTTTTATTCAATCTTGGGCAGATGGAAATGGTGATGGAATAGGGGATTTCAAAGGAGCTACTCAAAAGCTAGACTATCTAGAAGAGCTAGGAGTTTCTGCAGTTTGGTTAATGCCCATTATGCCTTCGCCTAGTTATCATAAATATGATGTCACGGATTACAAAGCCATTCATCCTGATTATGGCACTATGGAAGATTTTAAAACTTTTCTTTCTGAGGCGCATAAAAGGAATATTAAAGTGGTGATTGATATGATCATCAATCATACTGCTGCTGATCATCCATGGTTTGAAGAAGCTAAAAAGGGTAAGGACAATCCGTACAGAGATTATTATGTGTGGGCTGATCGAGACAGCATAGCCGATCAAATTGCCAAAAAGGAAGTCACACAGGATTCTGATAATATCACCCAATGGCATGCAGTGGGTGATAAAAAGGAAGAAGAACATTATTATGGCTTCTTTTGGGGTGGAATGCCTGATTTGAATTTCGATAATCCAAAAGTGAGACAAGAAATATATGATATTGGTAAATTTTGGTTAGAGGATATAGGTGTGGACGGATTTCGATTAGATGCCGCAAAACATATCTTTCCAGATGATAGATTAAAAGATTCCTATGAATTCTGGCAGGAATACAGAGATGAAATGCGCAAAATCAAACCAGATGTTTATTTGGTAGGAGAGGTTTGGGCTTCATCTGAAATTGTGAAAGAGTTTGCCAAAGGATTACCTGCATTATTCAATTTTGATTTGGCGGGTAGCATACAGCAATCTGTTATTCAGGGTAAAAATGTTGCGGCAACTATTGAAGGACCTAAATGGGTGAATCTAGAAAATGAGGATTTAATAAGCCGTTTGATTAAGCAAAGAGAAGTTTTCCAATCGGCTACAGATGATTATAAGGATGCTATTTTTCTCAGCAATCATGATCAAAACCGCGTGATGAGTAACTTTAAAGGGGATATTAAAAAAGCTAAAATGGCAGCTTCTATTTTATTGACATTACCTGGCACTCCTTATATTTATTATGGTGAGGAAATAGGAATGTTGGGCAAAAAGCCTGATCCGAATATCAGAGAACCTTTTTTATGGGCTAATACTGAAAGTGATAGTTTGAGAACGACTTGGATGGATCCTGAATTTACTTTAGATAAAACAGTAAATCCATTAAGCCAGCAAATAGATAATTATAATTCTCTCTTCAATCATTATGCTAAGTGGATTCAATTGAGAAACCAACATGAAATCCTGACAAAAGGAGGAATTGAGCTATTTGATAATCAGAATGCAAGTTTACTGGCATTTACTCGGGTTTTAGGAGAAGAAAAGCTGCATATAATCCATAATTTATCATCCAAAACACAAGCTTTAAATGTTACTCCAAAAGATATTGTTTTTGGTGAGGGAAATTTGGAGAATGGGAATCTTAAAGCTAATAATTCAATCGTTTTCAAATGAATAAATTTCAACTCAAAATAGAACCCAAAGCTTCTGATTTTGATGCTATGGGTCATGTTAATAATGTGATTTATTTGCAATGGGTTCAAGATGTTGCTGAAGCGCACTGGAAACATATTTCTGGTGAAAATGATGATCAAATTAATCTATGGGTCGCTTTAAGGCATGAAATAGATTATAAAAAAGAGATTAGACCAGATGAAAAGATTGTGGCAGAAACTTGGGTGGCTTCAATGGAAGGAGTAAAATCTGAAAGGATGACCAGGATATTCAATTCGGAAACTGATCAAACTAAAGCAGAAGCACGAACCTTTTGGTGCTTATTAGATGCAAAAAGTAAGAGACCGAAGCGGATTTCTGAGGAGATGAAAAGCAGGTATGGGAGTATTTGAGTATTGAGGCTTTGAAGTAGGATGTGGGGTGATGGATGAAGGGTGTAGGAATGTTAGTTGGAAGTAAGGAAGTAGGAAGCTAGAAGTTAGGATAGTCAGACTGACAAATGAAAAACTTAGATACTTGAGACTGTCAAATAGTCTGAGTCAAAGTAGAAATGACCAATTGTCTAGATTTCAGGCTCTATGTTCTAAAATATCCTTTGAAACTTTTTCTAAAGTGCTAAGTTTATAATTCAAAATAAGGAAAAATTATGATTGCAATATTGTCACCGGCTAAAAGTCTGGATTTTGAGAAACAATTTGATTTAAGAAGTACAAAAACTCGTTTTAATGTAGAAACTAATCAGCTAATTGAAGTGCTTAAAACCAAATCGGAAGAAGAGGTTCAAGAGCTGATGAGCATTAGTGATAAATTGGCGCAATTGAATGTGGAGCGTTATGATAATTTCAAAAAGCGAACTCCAAAACATGCTAAACAAGCAGTCTTAGCTTTTCAGGGCGATGTTTACCAAGGCATGGAAGCAGAGGATTTCACTCAGGAAGAACATGATTATGCCCAACAGCATATTCGAATTTTATCAGGTTTGTATGGTTTGCTGAGACCATTGGATTTAATTCAGCCTTACAGATTGGAAATGGGCACTAAACTGGAAACGGATAAAGGCAATAATCTCTATGAATTTTGGGGAGATAAAATTACCGAGCAACTCAAAAAAGACATTAAATCTCAGGGCGATAAAATATTGATAAACTTAGCTTCCAATGAATATTTCAAATCGGTCAATAAGAAAGAATTAAAGAAGAACTTCCAAATAATTGATATTGAGTTTAAGGATTTCAATAATGGGAAGTATAAGATAGTATCGTTTTTTGCCAAAAAGGCTAGAGGTTTGATGGCTCGCTACATAGTCAAAAATCAAATCGAGAAAGTAGAGGATTTGAAAGGATTTAATTTGGATGGCTATTCTTTTGATGCAAAAGATTCTACGGATTCTAAATTGGCTTTTAAACGAGGATGAACAATAAAAATAAAGCGAAAGGACAGCCAAAGGCTGTTATTAACCGCCAAGACGCAAAGAAAAATAATAAGTATTAGGAAGCTTGCCAGCACTGAAATCCAGCTGACATTATATCTAATGTGTTCTTTTAATTTTAAACTGGTTTATTTTTAGGTTGTTAATATTTCCTCTAATTCCCTCCACTAGTCTTAGCGTCTCGCTAAGACTAAATCAGAAGCTTCATTACAACGGTTTCTGTTCTTAATAGTAGCTATTTGCAGTTACCATCAATTTCCTCTAATTCTTTAAAATATTTCAATATATTTAAGCTTGATTAAAATCTAAACTCTATGAAAAAGCTATATCCAATTCTAATTGCCCTGTTTATTATTCCTTCACTTTCCTTTTCTCAAGATTTACACAAAATTGCATTGGAAAAAGCAGAAGATATTGAAGAGAAGGTTATAGAATGGAGAAGGCATTTTCATGAAAACCCTGAATTATCCAATAGAGAATATAAAACGGGTGAAAAAATTGCTGAGCACTTAAAAACTTTAGGTTTGGATGTGGAAACTGGTGTTGCTCATACTGGAGTTGTAGCTATTTTAAAAGGTGGAAAACCTGGTCCTGTTGTAGGGCTTAGAGCTGATATTGATGCTCTTCCGGTTACGGAGCGGAATGATTTAGCTTTTAAATCTGAAGTGGTGACTGAATACAATGGTCAGGAAACAGGCGTAATGCATGCTTGTGGACATGATACGCACATTGCTATTATGATGGGCGTTGCCGAAGTTTTCAGTGAAATGAAAGAAGATATTCCAGGTACCATCAAATTTATATTTCAGCCAGCTGAGGAAGGAGTGCCTGCAGGAGAAAGGGGAGGAGCCAAAATGATGGTAGAAGAAGGCGTATTGAAAAACCCTGATGTGGAAACCATTTTTGGTTTACACATTAATGCAGGAACCACAGTGGGGCATATCAAATACAAAACAGAAGGCATTATGGCGGCTTCTGACAGATTTACTATTAATATTAAAGGTAAGCAAGCACATGGTTCAACTCCATGGGCTAGTGTTGATCCTATAGCGGTCTCAGCTCAAATCATCAATAGTTTGCAATACATTGTTTCTAGAAATTCAGAATTAACAAAGGAAGCAGCTGTGGTTACTGTAGGAATCATGCAAGGGGGTAATCGTTTTAATATTATACCAGAAACAGCTATGTTGGAAGGAACGATCAGAACCTTAGATGAAGGCATGAGGGAAATGATTCACGAAAAGATTAAACTAACCGCAACCAATATAGCTGAAATAGCCGGAGCAACTGCGGAAGTGGAAATAGTAGAAAACGCACCATTGACCTACAATGACATTGATTTGACCAATAAAATGGTGTCTTCATTACAAAAAACAGTAGGAGAGGAAAAATTACATCTAATGAAAGCGGTTACTGGAGCTGAGGATTTTTCTTATTTCCAGAATGAGATCCCAGGCTTATATTTCTTCATAGGCGGAAGACCGGAACAAGAGCCAGAAGGACGAGCTTTAGGCGGACATCACACGCCTGATTTTTATATAGATGAAAGTGGAATGCTAACTGGAGTTAAAGCTTTTATTAATTTGACTTTGGATTATATGGAGGCTGAATAATTGTACTGAGTCTTCCCACAACCAACTTCATATTTATGAATCTAAAAATTTTAACTCTTAGTTCTACTTAGTTTATTAAATTGGTTTGTCAATAATATTTTTCCTATGTAACAAACAGTAAGCTATATCCTTTTCTTTAATTAAAATTTTCAAAAGCTTAATAGAGTTATGAAGTTCAAATATTTTTTTAATAGATATAGTTTTTTTGCTGTTATAGTAATATTAATCTATGCAATCATAAGTCAAAATATTAATAATTCAGATATATGTAAAAAAGATATTGAATTAGAAATTAGTGGAATAATTCAGGATTATAAAATCAAACCCGAATCTAGAGGTACTCCTTATTACAAAATTGACAATAACTGGTATAACTTAAGTAGTTTTGGACGAGATTTAAATTTAAGGGAAAGTGTAGGAGATTCTATAGTTAAAATAAATGGTCAATCATTTATTACTATTTATAAGAAAATAACCAATGGATATAAAACAGAAAAAATCCATTCTTCATTTTGTAATGAGTAAGACTTTTGCGCAGTCTCTTGAGTTTGACACGCAAATTTCCAAAAAACTTGATTAAAGTCAGTATGGGGTGTTTTTTAATGGGTTTTCAAAATTTTGTATATCGAAAACCTCCTTGACTCATAGGGAATAAATGGCGTAATTTGCTGGAAAGCAGCTTTTAATGCCAAGTATCATTATCGATAAAAAGCCATCGGGAGAATATATACGGATAGTCGAGTCCTACCGTGACGGGTCGGGCAAAGCCCGGAGTCGAACGCTTTGTCTCGTCCTAAAAAAAGTTTACAGATTTAACATTTATTTATTCTTAGTCCTGAGACAAATTTACATTTATATTTTAATCCTAAAATAGTTTTACA
>JBNJFX010000033.1:0-58675 GCA_051747245.1 Bacteroidota bacterium | reverse complement strand
TATGGGAAGTTCCTGAATTTAACAGGACTCCAAAACAAAAATTACCTTGAAATGAGTCCTAGTTTTAACTTTTATAAAAGGTAGTTGTGCAACAGCCACTAAAGCTAGAGCCATCAATACCTTTTAAGTTCCTTTTAAGGTATGTATGTATTTCAAAACCGGTTTTAAAGCTAGAATCAGGGGTAAAGATAACTCTGTTGTCATCTAAAGAAGCAGTACCCTTTTTAATCTGACCGGAACTGCTGCGAACAATTAGCATACTTGGATCAAAAGAATCAGGATCAATAGTGTTTTCAAATTCAAAGTAAATCTGCGCATTCCTGTCTTCAAGAATACCATTATTTAATGGAAAAGTGGTCGTTAAATTTAGCGTATCCATTTGCTTGAAGTAAGCAATGCTTACGTCTGCTCCACCACCAAAGGAAAGCATATCTGTTGTTCCGTTACCGTCAAGATCACCGAAATCTACGTTGCTTCTTTTATAGGGATAACCTGGTAACTCCTTTTTCACAAAGGTGTAATTGCCGTCATTATAATATATTAAATTTTTACCACGCTCCATATATGTATTTACATAGATATCATAATCTCCATCACCTTCAATATCGAGAACCTCAAAGCTCCAAATGTTTTTCTCTTGATGTTCGTGTATTTTATGTTTCGAATAATTGTTGGAGCCGTCATTCACATACCAATAGATGGCCGATACATCACTAGAACCAGGTATATCGATTACCTCTTCTGTAATTATGTCTAGATCATTGTCATTATCATAATCATCGACAAAAATACGACCACGTAATTTAGATGGACTAGGCCAGCCATTAAAACCTGGTATTAATTCAGTTTTATTATATACATCATTGCTTTTATCATAAATGAAAACAAGGGTTTCACCGTAATATCCACCATGAACATAAAAGTCAAGATAACCATCTCCATTAGCATCTCTTAAGGTTATATCAGTAGGGTTTTTAATGTCATTGGTTATCGTAGTACTAGTGAAATTTAGGTTGCCGTCATTTTTAAAACTATAAATGGCATCTGTACTATAATCAGATACATTGATATCTAAATCGCCATCGTTGTCACTATCATTAATTGATATGCTCGTTACCATTGTTAAAGAAGTGGAAATTGTAATTTTTGAATCAAAGTAGCCTGTTCCATTATTCAGTAATATGTATAATTCCTGCCTACCATCGTCATAAATAACAAGATCCACATCTCCATCCTCATCAATATCGTTTATCTCCAATAGCTCTGGCTTATCAGAATCATAATTGTGCATGCTTTTTGATTCGAATACGTCATTTCCCTTATTTTCTAACCAATCTTGCCAGGTATTATATCCACTTGTAATAATATCATTATCTCCATCTCCATCTAAATCCGCTATTTTCGTATACCCATTATTGTTCGATGGCCGTCTTACGGTGATTGGCGTGCTACTAAAACCAGAATTTCCTGATTCTGGATAAGCGGTATTAAATTGAAAAGTAAATGGTTCACAGTTTATGCCAGTTGAAGAAAGTACATCATTTTTAACGAGAATAGTAATTACATCAGCTAAGGGGTAATCATCGGATGGCGAAAACAGTATATTTGTGCTGCTTGTTAAAGAGAAATTTCCCTCAATGGTTTTTCCAATTTCGCTTTTAACTATGATGTTATTTTTATTCACAGTTGAAAAATCAACATCTTCAGAAAAGGCGATCTGAATCTGCTCATCTGCTGGGTGGAAAGAACCATTTCTTGGTAGATAATTGGCTACAGTAAATGTTTGTGCAAAAGTATTAAAACAAGTTAGTACTAAAATTGATACTAGGCTAAATGTAAATCGCATTGATGCTTTGGGTTATCTTAGAATCTGCGAAGGTAATCCTGAATATTTAAAAAACCCATAGTTTATCGCTAAATACATATATTTTTAATCGAAAGAATCTTATGATTGATCTAAAACATAAATATTTGATTGAAAAATTAAATTTCTTAAGCAGAGTCAGACTTATCCAGCAAATCCCGTATGTGATCGGCTAAAAGTTTTATTGTAGCCTAAGTGTGGGTATTCATATTTTATGAATACTAATCGACTTGTTTTTGTTGCATAATATTGAAGAGAAGGGTTAGCAGAAAAGCAAAAAGAGATAAGTGATCAAATGAAATCTATTCTTGCTAACTACTGTCCTGATTAAGGAATAAAAAATACCCTATTGTTGAATTGGTGTGATGGTGGAGTTCATTGTCAAATACAGCAAGAGCCGAAACTAAACTAAAAGTCACAATGGCTACTATGAATTAATGGTAGTTTTGCAGGAAATTGAAATATTATTGCTTTTTGCTATTTTTATCAGAAGAGGCTAAGCAAGTAGTTTGATTCTGCCATAGTTTTTTAGCCCAATCTTGTGGAGTATATGATCAACCTACAGCATAGCCGTTTTAATTCACTTTATTTTCAGCTTATTTAAGATTGCAATCTTAGCCAGTGGTTATGCATTATTGATTGTATAAACCATTATGCTAACATCACCTAAGCGTCTTCCGAAAATAAAAAATGTGTTCGCAAGTGGGGCATTTCTGTTTGTTTTTCAATACATTTCTGATCCTATTGAGCAACTTGGCAGCCACCCTAACAATGCCTTGTTTTCCATTTCCTTTGGCTGCATACTTTTTGTAATATAGCAACATAGCATAAACCCGAAAACAGTCCATGCATTTTCCCCCATAGTTCAAGCATCCAGCAATATTTCACGCATCCGCTTTGACTTTCCATTTAATACAATGATCAAATTTTGCGGTTTGTCATGAAATTTCCATACCTACACTCTTAATATATTTACAGGTATTAGGAGTTCAAGCATTTCTTTAAAACTGCTAAACCAGCCTTAAATAAGTCCTGATGAAAAAAAATCACTTCCTGAAACTCAGGAAGTACAAATTAGTACTCAGGAAAGCCAAAAAATGTTCAGGAAAGAGGTATACAGACTCAGGAAGTACTATAGAAACTCAGGAGGAAATAATATTTGTCAGGAAAGCTAAATAATGTTCAGGGCAAAATATTATTTGGATTTGGTCTTTTTGTATTCTTTAACACTGTTTTATATTGTTTGATAGAGGATTATGTGAGTAAGGAAGAGGATAGGGAGAAGGTTTTAGTGGAATAATTATTTCATTTATATTTAGCAATCATTTCATCGGTAAACAAAATTTTTTAACCGTGAAAGTTTCAAGGTAAAATATCAATGAAAAGGAAATTAATATGAAAGACAAAAAATTAGTGTTCATGGAGCATGATGGTGCAATTGATGATTTACTTTCTCAATTGCTATTGCTTACCATGAAAGATGTAGAAGTAATCGGTATAAATGTAACACCAGCTGATTGCTTTATAGAGCCAGCAGTTGAGAGTTCTTACAAAATATTACAACTGTTTGGTAAAGAAGATATTCCTATAGGGCGAAGTGACAAAAGTGGGGTAAATGCTTTTCCAAATGAATGGAGAGCAAGGCCAGAAGTGATTAATGCCTTACCTTCTCTAATCAATGCCAGTTATGATTTAAACCCTTATTCCCTTCCTGAGGCTGTCGATTTATTAATTGATCAATTGACAATTTCGGAAAGCCCTGTAAGCATTCTAATTACCGGTCCATGTTCAAATTTAGTGGAGGCAATAAAAAGAGCACCACACATAAAGGATAAAATTGAGCAAGTTGTATGGATGGCTGGGGCATTCAGAACAGAAGGAAATGTACAAACTTACCAACATAATGGAACTGCAGAATGGAATATATATTGGGATCCTAAAAGTTCAAAAGAGTTATTTGAATTAGAGCTTCCCTTGGTTTGCATTCCCTTGGATGTTACCAATCACGTTCCTGTAAATAAGGATTTTTTATCAAAGTTAGCCTTTCAATCAGATCACTTTTTATCTAATTTGGCTGGTCAATTATGGGCTTTGACTATTGACACTATTCCTAGCTATCATTATGTATATTTTATGTGGGATGTATTGGCAACTTGTTTTATCTCCATGCCTGAGGAGTTTACCATAGAGCAAGTAAAAGCTTCTGTCAGTGATAGACCTCCTAATGCGGGGCAAACACTATTAATCGAAACGGGACATCCGTTAAAGATAGCAATTGATGTGAATAAGGAAGTTTTTTATGAGTACGTTTTGAATCAATTAAAAACAGAAATAAGCCTGCATCCAGCAATTGCATGAAAACATAGAGTATAGAAGAATTCTAAGTTTATCCAATTACAATATAGAATTGATGGATATAAAGAAATAGCCAACGAAATTCACTTCCGTTGGCTGATTTTAATTCGTAATTATTAATTAACTAATTATTAATTAATCACCCCAAAGATCGTCCATGGTATAAGGCGAACCTTCTTGTGTCCAAAAACTACCATCAACAAAACGGTAATTTCTGTCTTCTTGATTAATGGCATCAACTTCTTCCCTTGTCAGTTCAATAGCATCGGCTTCTATATTTTGTTTGATTCTCCCAGCATTGGTTGATTTAGGGATAACGGATATTCCTCTATTTAAACCGTATGCAATCAGAATCTGAGCGGGAGTTTTATCATATTTTGCAGCCAAATTTTTAATAATAGGGAGTTCGAATAAATCCGGTTCATCATCCTTTTTCATTTGGCTGGCCCTATCTTTTGAACCTAATGGAGAATAAGCAGTCATTAAAATATCATGCTTTTTGCAGAATTTCAACAAATCCTCCTGCACCAGATTAGGGTGTAATTCCACTTGGTTCATCTCTGGTTTGATAGTGGCTATTTCTCTTAATTTTTCTAGGTTATTAATATTGAAATTCGCCACGCCTATGTGTTTGGTAAGTCCAGCATCTACCAATTTTTCCATGGCTTTCCAAGTCTTTTGAATGGGGGCAAGGTCTTGCCCCAAGAAATCATCCCCGGATTTCGGGAATTCAGATTCTGGTTTTTGTGCTATTGGCCAGTGCATAAGGTAAAGGTCTAAGTAGTCTAACTGTAAGTCTTTTAAAGTCTGTTTAAGTGCAGGCTCCACATCCTCTGGCAAATGCGCATTATTCCAAAGTTTAGAGGTAATGAATATATCTTTTCGGGTGCATAGCCCATCCTCAAATGCTTTTTGCAGCGCATCCCCAATTTCCTTTTCATTTCCATAAATGTAGGCGCAATCAATGTGTCGGTAACCTACTTTAATAGCTTCCAATACTGCTTCATAAACCTCTCCAGACTCCGATTTCCATGTCCCAAGCCCCAAGGCAGGTAAAATATCTCCGTTTCTGAAAGTTAATTTTCTCATGTGATTTTAGTTTTATAGTCTTTACTATTATACTACTGAGAGTATATTATGTTGAATAAAATGTGAAAACTCCTTTTATTTCACGACAATGTTAATAAGCCTAAGGTATATATTTCGGCAAAGCCGAAAAGGTAATTCACGCCAAGACGCGAACCTGCCTGATCGGCAGACAGGGGCGCAATGACCTCGCAACGAAAAAAGAAAAAAGACATTTAATAGCTATGTTATAATAATATGTTTCCCTTTACGTATATGCTACACTTTTGTCTTTCAAAATAGAGAACAAAAATTTTCCTTTGCGAGAACTTTGCGGCTCCCGACTAAAGTGCGGGACAGGTTATGCGAGACATATTAAGCGTCAAAGACGCCTGCGTACATTATATTATTTAATAGAAAAAGAAAGCTAAAGAACTACTTAAGCATGCTTTTCTATTTTAATTTCTCAGGGATATATAATAATAGCCTTTCATTTTTCAAAGCGAAAATTTGTCAGATTCAATCAAAGATAATTTTAAAGAGTTAAGCGGAGCGACTTAAGATCTGAAGTTCAAGGAAACTAACCCTTCTAATCGCTAGTTGCCTCACCTTTAGAATATCGCTCAGACGGTGAAAAGGCAGTTTTATTTCCAACATCCTGTGAATGAAAAGTTTACCTATTTCAGTATAGCGGATTTTGAGTTAAAACCGTCAGATCGAAATCGTGAACGCACAATCTCTCAGCCTCCTTCCCTTTGGGGGAAGGATTGAGGATGGGGCATGGGGCTTTTTTCAACACTTAGAGTAGATTTCATTGCATTATTCCGCTAATTTCCTCTAAATGCAGAAAAGATCGACCGCTACTCTATTTATAATTTTTCTAAATTACTATTGTTTTCAGTAATATAAATACTATAAAGTACTTTATATCAGAAGATTAAGCCCTTTTTTATGATTTGGGATATAAAAATACCAAATTTGTATTCGAAATGTATTTGAAATAATGGCTTTGGGCAGTAGATTTGTACCCAATTAATAATTGGTGTTCCCAGATGCTAAATGAACAAATAAATATGTCCTTGAAAACGTATATTACTCGCTTATCTTTTATAGCATTCCTATTAGTGAGTTTTTTATCATTACCCAATAATGCTTTTGCCCAAGCTGATGAATTGCCAACAGATGAGGAAGCAATTGCAAATGGTGAAAAACTATTTAAAAATAACTGTGCTGTTTGTCACCAAGTCCAAAACAAAATGGTTGGACCTGCTCTTAAAGACGTTTACGAAAGAAGAGAGTTGCCTTGGTTATTAAATTTTATTAAAAATTCTCAAAAAGTAATCCAAAGCGGTGATGAGTATGCTGTAGATCTTTATAATGAATATGGCAAAGCGGTTATGCCTAGCTTTGATTACTTCGCAGATGAAGAAATAAAAGATATTCTAGGCTATGTTAAAAGTGAGGCCGAGAAACCAGCAGAGGAGGCAACTGCAGATGCAGGCGGTGAGTCTGGTGAGGCAGGAGCTGGTGGAGGCGGAATACCTTCGGAGTACCTGACGCTTATCATAGTTGGGTTTGTTATAGTTCTTGTCTTGATTTTAATCGTTTTGGTTTTGATTGTTACAGTCCTTACCAAGTTCATCAATCAAAAAGAGGAAATAGATGAAAGAGATAAGGAATTTGTAAACCAAAAATTAAACTTAAACAAACTGGTAAGAAGCAATGGTTTCTTATTCTTTGTAATCTTTATTTTTACGGCAGTAGTAGCGAAAACAGTAATTGATGGCTTGTATACTGTAGGTGTGCAACAAGGCTATCAGCCAACCCAGCCTATCGCATTCTCTCATGAAATTCATGCAGGTGAATTCGAAATTGAGTGTCAGTATTGTCACACGGGTGTGATGAATAGTAAGAGTGCAAATATTCCTTCAGCTAATATTTGTATGAACTGTCACAATTCTATTAAAACTGATTCTAAAGAAATAGCAAAGATATATAAAGCAATAGATTACGATCCTGAAACTGGTGAGTATGGAGATAATGTAAAGCCTATTGAATGGGTGAGGGTACATAACCTTCCTGATTTGGCTTATTTCAACCACTCTCAGCACGTAAATGTAGGTGAAATTGAATGTCAGACTTGTCATGGCCCAATTGAGGAAATGGCGGTTGTAAAACAATGGAGCACATTAACTATGGGATGGTGTATCAACTGTCACAGAGAGACTAAAGTAAATGCAAAAGGAAATGCATATTACGATGAATTAGTCAATGCACATGATGGTGGCGACTTGAAAGTAGTGGATATAGGTGGTTTAGAATGTGCTAAGTGTCATTATTAATAAAAAATATTTAATCGACTTCATTAATCATAGATATGAGTGATCAAAAAACATATTGGAAAGGAACTGAACAATTAACAAATGATCCTTCATTTGTTAAAAATGCGGAAAAGGAATTTCCTGAGTACTTGCCAATCAATGATAAAAAAGAGTCCAATGGAAGTACTTCCAGAAGGGATTTCTTGAAAATGATGGGGTTTGGTGTGGCTGCAGCATCCCTTGCTGCTTGTGAAGCACCTGTAAGAAAAGCAATCCCTTATCTAAATAAGCCTGTTGATGTTGATCCGGGTGTTCCTAATTACTATGCTTCTACTTATTCAGTAGGCGGTGATTATGCCAGCATTGTAGTTAAAACCCGTGAAGGAAGACCTATTAAAATAGAAGGAAATAAAAATTCTTCTATTACTCAAGGTGGAGTGAACGCTCAAGTGGAGGCTTCAGTTCTTTCTTTATATGATCAAGAGCGATTAAGAGGCCCTTTAAAAGAAGGTAAGAATTCAGATTGGGGTACTATTGATAAAGAAATTAAAGAGCAACTTCAATCCATAAGCGATGCTGGAGGGCAAATCAGAATTGTATCCAATACAATCAATTCGCCTTCAACTTTGAAAACCATTCAGGAAATGGCTGATAAGTATGGCAATACGGAGCATGTTATGTACGATGCTATTTCACAGCATGGCATGTTGGTTGCTAACGAAACCATGTTTGGGGTAAAAGCCGTTCCTTCTTATGATTTTAGCAAAGCAAACACAATTGTAAGTTTTAATGCTGATTTCTTAGGGACTTGGGTTTCTCCAATCGAACACACAAAACAATACAGTAAAACCAGAAAGGTAAATAGCGAGAACAAAAATATGTCTCGTCATTATCAATTTGAAGCTAACCTTTCATTAACTGGTTCAAATGCTGATTATAGAACTCCAGTTAAACCTTCTCAAGAAGGATTAGCCGTTGCTGCTTTATATAATGAAGTGGCTAAAATGACGGGGAATTCACCTATCAACACTAATAAAGTTGAGATAGCAAATATTAGCAAAGCTGCAAAAGACTTAGTTTCTAATAGAGGTAAATCTTTAGTAGTTGCAGGTTCAAATGATACTGATATTCAGATATTGGTTAATGGTATTAATTCCATGTTGAACAACTATGGAAAAACTGTTGACTTGAATCAGCATTCAAATGCAAGAAAAGGAGATGATGCTGCTTTTAACAAATTTGTAGAAGAAGCTAAATCTGGAAATGTAAAAGCAGTTATTTTCTATAATGCCAATCCAGTTTATGATTCTGGAAGAGGAGAGGAGTTGAAATCAGCTTTAGAAAAAGTTTCTTTAACCGTTTCTACTTCTGAGAGAAAAGATGAAACAGCTGATGTAGTAAAATATGTAGCGCCAGATCATCATTTCTTGGAAGCATGGAATGATGCAGAGCCTAAAAAAGGACAGTTGAGCTTAACACAGCCCACTATTTCTCCTTTGTTCAAAACTCGCCAGGCTCAAGACAGCATCATGACTTGGTCAGGAAACAAACAAGAATATTATAATTTCCTTAGAAAGAATTGGGAAGACAATCACTTCACTGGACAAGAGCCAACTTTCGATATTTTCTGGGATAAGACTTTACATAATGGTGTATTCACATATAATGTAGAAAACAGTGATTTATCAGCTCAAGATGTAGATTTATCTGCTTGTGCTAATAGAATCAACAAAAACTATAAGTCAAATAACAGTGGCTTAGAAGTAGTTTTTTACCAAAAAGTATCCATTGGAAATGGTTATCATGCCAATAATCCATGGTTGCAAGAATTGCCAGATCCAATTTCAAAAGCCACTTGGGATAACTATGCTACTATCTCACAAAAAATGGCCAATGATTTAGGAATTAAAATATTTGAAGGCAAAACTTCTAAAATCAACTTGACTATTAATGGTCAAGCTATGGAAGTTCCTGCATTGGTTCAACCTGGCCAAGCTAATGGTACTATCGGTCTTGCATTAGGATACGGTAGAAAAATGGCCGGTAAAGTTGCCAATGGAGTTGGATTTGATGTTTATCCTTTCTTAGGTCAGCTAAACGGTACTAAATCTTATGCTTTAACATCAGGTGCTAAGGTTGATGGAACAGCTGGAAGTTATCAATTGGCACAGACTCAAACGCACCATACTTTCATGGGCCGTGAGACTGTAATCCAGGAAGCTTTATTAGAAGATTACAAAAAGAAAGATTGGGAGAGAGACTTCCAACCGCATATTGCAACTAGCAAAGGAAAAGTAAAGCCTTCTAAACTAACACTTTGGAACGGTCATAAATATAATAACCACCATTGGGGCTTAGCAATTGATTTGAACTCTTGTACGGGATGTTCTGCTTGTACAATTGCTTGTCAATCTGAAAACAACATACCTGTTGTAGGGAAAGAGGAAGTGGTAATGAGAAGAGATATGCAATGGATGCGTATTGACCGTTACTACAGCTCAGATGCGGATGTGAATGATACTGACGGATTGGAAATTGCAGCTGAAAATCCAGAGGTTACTTTCCAACCCATGATGTGTCAGCATTGTAATAATGCACCTTGTGAAACTGTTTGTCCGGTTGCAGCCACGACTCACAGTACAGAAGGCTTAAACCAAATGACTTATAACAGATGTGTGGGTACAAGATATTGTGCAAACAACTGTCCTTATAAAGTAAGAAGATTTAACTGGTTTAAATATCATGACAATACCAAGTTTGATAAAAACTCATCAATGAACAATGATCTTGGTAAAATGGTATTGAATCCGGATGTAACAGTTCGTTCTCGTGGAGTTATGGAAAAATGCTCTATGTGTGTTCAGAGAATTCAAGCAGGTAAGTTGAAAGCTAAGAAAGAGAAAAGACAATTAGAAGACAAAGATGTAACCACAGCATGTGCTTCAGCTTGTCCTTCTGATGCTATTGTTTTCGGAGACTTGAATAATCAGGACTCAGCTATTTCAAAACACTTGAAATTGAAGGAGAAAACGGATGAACCACTTAAAGAGGTGAATGAAGAACGCGCTTACCATGTATTGGAAGAATTGCGTGTGTCACCTAACGTTTGGTACATGACCAAAATCAGAAATAAAGATAAAGTAAATACTAAGGCTTAATTTAATAACTGTAGCAATATGGAAGTCACTTCACCTGTAAGAGAAGTATTAGTAACAGGAAATAAAACCTATCATGATGTATCTCATGATATCTGTAGGCACGTAGAAGCCAAGCCAAACCCGAAATGGTTGGCAGCAATGGCCCTTTCTTTAGGAGCATTTTTAGTCGGAGGCTATGCCCTTGCTATCACCCTTTGGGATGGTATCGGGGTTTGGGGTCTAAACAAAACGGTCGGATGGGCATGGGATATCACCAACTTTGTATGGTGGGTAGGTATCGGTCACGCAGGAACTTTGATTTCTGCAGTATTGCTTTTATTCCGTCAGAAATGGAGAACATCTATTAACCGAGCAGCAGAAGCTATGACAATTTTTGCCGTAATCTGTGCATTATTGTTCCCATTGATACACACCGGAAGACCTTGGTTAAGTTTTTATTGGTTCGTTCCAATTCCAAATACATGGGGGTCATTATGGGTTAACTTTAATTCCCCACTATTATGGGATTTCTTCGCGATCTCAACTTACTTCACAGTTTCCTTAGTATTCTGGTATATCGGTTTAATTCCTGATTTTGCTACAATCAGAGATAGAGCAACCAATAAAATTTCTAAAGTTATATACGGAGCTTTAAGTTTTGGATGGGATGGAGCTGCAAAAACTTGGCAGAGATATGAAACAGTTTCATTGGTTTTAGCAGGTCTAGCTACTCCTCTGGTACTTTCAGTTCACACCATTGTATCCATGGACTTTGCCACTTCGGTTATTCCTGGATGGCACACCACTATTTTCCCTCCTTATTTCGTGGCAGGTGCAATTTTCTCAGGCTTTGCAATGGTACTAACCTTGATGTTGGTAACTAGAAAAGTTTACAATCTAGAAGATTATATTACCATCAACCATATTGAATTGATGAATATTATCATCATGATTACCGGTTCAATTGTAGGTGTTGCCTACATCACCGAGTTATTCATGGCTTGGTATTCAGGTGTTCAATATGAGCAATATGCTTTCTTAAATAGAGCAACAGGACCTTATTGGTGGGCATATTGGGCAATGATGACATGTAATGTGATTTCGCCTCAATTATTCTGGTTCAAGAAAATTAGAACAAGTTTATGGGCTACTTTCATTTTATCCATAGTGGTAAACATTGGAATGTGGTTCGAGAGATTTGTAATTATAGTTACTTCTCTGCATAGAGATTACCTTCCATCAAGTTGGGCAATGTTTAGCCCTACTATTTATGATATGGGAATCTATCTATTCAGTTTTGGTTTATTCTTTACACTGTTCTTCTCTTTTGCCAAATTCTTCCCAGTGATAAATATGGCAGAGGTTAAAGCAGTATTGAAATCTAGTTCAGGTGAAATTGAAAATAAAAAATAATTATGGAAAGCGGTAAAAACTTTATCGTAGGGATTTTTGATGAAGAGTCAGTGCTTTTAAGTGCAGTCAAAAAGGTCCGTGGAAGCGATGTAAAAATTCATGAATGTTATACTCCATATCCTGTGCATGGTTTGGATGATGAATTGGGCTATAAGCGCTCCAGAATTTCCATATCAGCATTTATGTTTGGGATCACCGGAACGTGCTTAGCATTGCTCATGACTATATATATGATGGGGATTGACTGGCCTATGATTATAGGTGGTAAAGATCACATTGCCCTTCCTTCATTTGTACCGGTAATTTTTGAAGTAACAGTGCTTTTGTCAGCATTGGGCATGGTAGCTACATTTTTCGTGATCAGTAACCTAAAACCTTATGCTAATCCAGTTACTTTTGATATTCGAAGCACAGATGATAAGCATGTTATGGCAATTGATTTGGCTAAGAATAAAAAGTCTACGGACGAATTAAGCTCTATATTGAAAGATTCAGGTGCTGTTGAAATAAATGAAAAGAAATTTTAAGTTGAATTATCAAATGATGAATACAAATAAAATATTTCAAATCTTATTTTTCGGCTTGCTTACAGTGGTAGTTGTGGCTTGTAAGCCTGGAAAAGATAATCCGGGAACGGAATATGCGCCTAATATGTATCATGCTGTTTCTTATGAGCCATTAACTCAGATTACTGAGAAAGATGCCGGAGCTTGGGTAAGTTCAGATGAGGATGAATATGGTGAGTATTACAACTCGAATCCTAATAATCCTTTTGGTATGACCATGAGAGAGCCAGCTAAAAATACTGTTCCTAGAAGCGAAAATGGAATGTTGCCATATAGATTGCCAAAGGATAGTGTGGAATTGGCTGCTAAAACATTAAAAAATCCTTTACCTGATAATGATGAGATCTTGGAAGAGGGTAAAGTATTATATACTAAATATTGCACACACTGTCACGGTGAAACTGGTGGTGGTTCCATGGATGAAACTGCCAAAGTAGGAAAGGTTTACCAAGGGGTTCCATCCTATAGTGCTGGTGCTACTTCAGAATTATCGGAAGGTCATATTTTTCACGTGATCACTCATGGTATAAGAAGAATGGGAGCTCATGGTTCTCAGATACAGCAAGAAGACAGATGGAAAATTGTACGTTATGTACAAACTTTACAAAAACAAGATTAATAAAACAGTTTTAAGATAATTTATCATGGCTGAAGAACAATTTCAATTTACTGCAAAAGCAAAAAAGAGACTATCTATTTTAGCTGTTGTAGGTGTCGTTTTACTTATATTAGGTATTTTTTCTGCAAGCTCTAATTCCCATGCTGATGAAGCAGGTCATGCTGAGACTGAACAAGTAGCAGAAAGTCATGGAGAGGAAGCTCATGCTGGAGAGCATGCAGAAGAAGGGCATGGCTACCATTGGTCAAAAAGAATATTTGCTAACCTATGGATCAACAATATGTATTTCGTTGGTTTAGCATTATTAGGTGTGTTCTTTGTAGCCATTCAATATGTTTCTCAAGCTGGTTGGTCTGCCGCACTTATCAGAATCCCTATGTCTTTTGGTAATTGGTTGCCTATCGGTTTTATTTTGACTTTAGCTATATTTCTATTAGGAGGACACGATATTTTCCACTGGACTCACGAATATTTATATGATGTCAATGATGATAGGTATGATGCTATTATTGCCGGTAAAGAAGGATATTTAAATACACCTTTCTTTATAGCTAGAATGGTGATTTATTTTGTGGTATGGTATTTAATGTTCCGTTGGATTAGTAAAAAGTCTTTGGAAGAAGATTTAAATGGAGGCGCAAATTACTACTATAAATTAAGAGGTATCTCAGCAGGATTTATTGTTTTCTTTGCAGTAACATCTTCAACTTCAGCTTGGGATTGGATTCTATCTATTGATACTCACTGGTTCTCTACCATGTTCGGATGGTATGTATTTGCTTCTTGGTGGGTAACGGCTTTGGCTGCAATTACTTTAATCACTGTGATTTTAAAAGAACAAGGATATTTGAAGATTGTAAATACGGGAGTATTGCATGACCTTGGAAAATTTGTTTTTGCATTCTCTATTTTCTGGACATATATCTGGTTCTCTCAGTTCATGTTGATCTATTATTCTAACATTCCTGAGGAAACTGTATACTTCATAGAAAGACTAACTAGTGACCATTACAGCATCGTATTTTTTGTTAATTTAATTTTAAACTTTTTCTTTCCATTCTTGGTTTTCATGCCAAGAGATTCGAAAAGGCATACAGTTTTCTTGAAAATTGTTACAATAGTTGTTTTAATAGGGCACTGGTTTGATTTTTATTTAATGGTTACACCGGGTGTATTGAAAGAAAATGGTGGGTTTGGTTTACTTGAAATAGGAATGGCGATGATTTTTGGAGTTGCATTCTTATTCGTAGCCTTAACTGGATTAGCTAAGCATCCATTAGTGGCTAAAAATCACCCAATGATTAAAGAAGCAGAACATCATCACGTATTTTAATTTAATAAAGTAACAATAACATATATGTTCAATTTAGCTATAGGTTTAGGAGTAGTACTTTTACTGGCAATTTTGTTCTTAATCTTTAGGATTTCCTCTTTGATAAGTGTTGCAAAGGGAAATACAGATAAGATTGAAACTAGCTCTAATAAAATTAACGGTGCCCTGTTTTTGGTATTCTTAATAGGAGGTGGTTTCTTGTTTTTCTGGTATTCGATTAAAGATTTTGAAAATTATGACGTACCAGTTGCATCAGAGCATGGTTCTGAATATGAACTCTTGTTTTGGATAACAATGGCCGTCACAGGTGTTGTTTTTGTCTTAACGCAAATATTATTATTCTATTTCTCTTGGAAATATCAATATAAGGAGGGTAAAAAAGCTCTTTTCTATCCCGAGAATAACAAATTGGAAATCATTTGGACATTTGTTCCTGCAGTGGTATTGGCTATTTTAGTATTTACTGGTTGGAGAGTATGGACAGATATTACAGCTCCTGCTCCTGAAAATACTAACCATATTGAAATTATGGGCTATCAATTTGCTTGGGGTGTTCGCTATCCTGGGCTTGATGGTGAACTAGGTAATACTGATTACAGGGAAATAGATGCAACCAATAGCTTCGGTATTGATTTTGCTGACAATGCTGCTCATGATGATTTTATTCCTCGTGAAATGCATATCCCTAAAGGAGAGCCTGTTACTTTTAATATTAGAGCTAGAGACGTTTTACATAGTGTTTTTGCTCCTCATTTCAGATTGAAAATGGATGCTGTTCCAGGCATGCCTACCTCTTTTACATTTACTGCTACTAAAACTACAGAAGAAATGAGAGAGGAATTGAACGATCCTGAGTTCAATTATGAAATTGCTTGTACTGAGATTTGTGGTAAAGGACATTACTCTATGCGATTAACTTTAATAGTTGATGAGCCTGAAGATTATAGAGAGTGGTATGCAGAGCAAAAATCTTTTTTAAGTAAAAATCCTGAAATGTTAAGCAAAGTGCCAGAAGAATTAAAAGAAATGGCACTTATTAAATCAGGAATTGATAACAAAGAGTTAGACTAAAAAAATAAATCATAAAGTTATGTCAACAGCGGCAGAAGTAAATATAGATCAGGATGTTCAGCATGATGAGCATCATGATCACAAACAAAGCTTTATTTCTAAATACATTTTCTCTACTGATCATAAAATGATCGGTAAACAATTCCTTGTTACAGGTATTTTCTGGGGATTGATTGGAGTTGGAATGTCTGTAATCTTCCGTTTGCAATTAGGGTTTCCTGATATGCAACTGGAATGGTTAAGGCCATTATTGGGAGGCTGGATAACTGAAACTGGTCAACTGGATTCAGAATTTTATCTGGCATTGGTTACAATGCACGGTACTATTATGGTTTTCTTTGTGTTAACCGCGGGTTTAAGTGGTACTTTTAGTAACTATTTAATTCCATTGCAGGTTGGTGCCCGTGATATGGCGTCAGGTTTTATGAACTTACTATCATATTGGTTCTTTTTCCTTTCTAGTGTAGTAATGATGTCTTCTATTTTTATAGAAACAGGACCTGCTGCCGGTGGTTGGGTTGTTTATCCGCCATTAAGTGCATTACCTCAAGCAATTCAAGGATCTGGACTAGGGATGACTTTATGGTTAGTAGCAATGGTATTCTTTATTGTTTCAATGTTATTAGGTGGTATTAATTATATCACTACCGTAATCAACTTGAGAACTGAAGGAATGTCATTCTCTAGATTGCCATTAACAATTTGGGCGTTCTTCTTAACTGCTGTTATTGGTCTACTATCTTTCCCAGTATTATTTGCTGCTGCATTATTATTAGTTTTTGATAGAAGTTTCGGTACTTCATTCTACTTATCTGATATCTACATTGGCGGGGAGGCCTTGCCAAATATGGGTGGTAGTCCTATTTTATATCAACATTTGTTCTGGTTCTTGGGTCACCCTGAGGTATATATTGTATTATTACCTGCTTTAGGTATTACATCAGAAGTTATTGCCACTAATTCCAGAAAGCCAATATTTGGTTATAGAGCCATGATCGGTTCCATGTTAGGAATTACTGTGCTTTCATTCGTTGTATGGGCGCACCACATGTTCGTTTCAGGATTGAATCCTTTCTTAGGTTCAGTTTTCATGTTCTTAACTTTGATTATCGCAATTCCTTCAGCAGTTAAAGTATTTAATTATTTAACTACGCTTTGGAAGGGTAATATCATATTTACACCGGCCACATTGTTCTCAATTGGTTTGGTGTCATTCTTTATCTCAGGTGGTTTAACCGGGATTTTCTTAGGGAATTCTGTTATTGATATTCAATTGCACGATACTTATTTCGTAGTAGCTCATTTCCACTTGGTAATGGGTAGTTTATCAATCTTTGGTCTATTAGCTGGTGTTTATCACTGGTTCCCTAAGATGTTTGGAAGAATGATGGATGAGAAATTAGGTCACATTCACTTCTGGTTTACTTTTGTGGGCGTGTATATGATTTTCTTCCCTATGCATTACATTGGTATTGCTGGATTCCCAAGAAGATATTACTCATGGACTAACTTTGATGCTTTCAGTAGTTATACTGACTTGAATATGTTTGTTTCTGTTGCAGCTTTTGTTACTGTAGCAGCTCAATTCTTATTCTTGTTCAATTTCTTCTATTCAATGTATAGAGGTAAGAGAGCGCCACAGAATCCTTGGAGATCTAATACTTTGGAATGGACTGCTCCAATTATACCGGAACATGGTAACTGGCCAGGTGAAATTCCTAAAGTGTACAGATGGCCTTACGATTACAGTAAGCCAGGTGCTAAAGAGGATTTCATTCCACAGCATATTCCATTGTCGCAAACTCCTGAGTCTAACTTAGACCATGAGGTTGAATTAGCGAAAAAAGAGGTTGTTGGAAAAACAGCTGATGAAGAAACAAACGCATAATAAATCATTAAAAATAAACAGCTATTATCGTATGCTAGTAACAGTTACGGTGGTAGCTGTTTATCTTTTAATACTTGCAGGTGGTATTGTAAGAAGTACTGGTTCAGGTATGGGTTGCCCCGACTGGCCTAAATGCTTTGGTCAATGGGTGCCGCCTACTTCAGTAGAAGAGTTGCCTGAAGATTATCAGGACTTTTATGCTGATTATCGGTATCAAAAGAATGTCAAATTCGCTAAATATTTAGATGTTTTTGGCTATTCTGAAATTGGAAATGCAATTTTAGAAGATGAATCAATACTTGAGGAAGCGGAATTTAATGCCTCTAAAACCTGGACGGAATATGTCAATAGGCTATTAGGTGCACTGCTTGGTTTTCTTATTATTTTATGTGTTGTTGGTTCAATTAAGTACATAAAACAATCAAGAACAGTATTTATTTTAGCTTTTTTGTCTTTGGTTTTAGTGCTTATTCAAGGTTGGATTGGTTCTGTTGTGGTTTCTACTAATTTACTTTCCTGGCTTATAACTGTTCACATGGTTTTAGCTTTGGTGATTTTAGCAGTTTTAACCGCACTTTATTTTGTTGTAAATAGAAAGCAGGATGAAAGTAGAGCTGTAGTTCAAGAGCGAACTAAACTCAGCTATACTTTAGTGATTGCTATGGTAATGATATTGGCACAAATTATTTTGGGAACTCAAGTGAGGGAATCTTTGGATATCGTGGCCAATAGGTTAGGAGAGGCTTTAAGAGGTAGCTGGATTGAAGGTTTGGGCGTTGAATTTTATGTTCATAGATCTTTTTCTATTGCCATTGCAATTATTCATATTTATCTTTTGTTCAGCTTATTTAAGGTTAAACAAAAGTTAGAAGGAATTTACAGAAATGTAAAAATTTTAATGAGTCTGATAATATTAGAGATTTTATCAGGAACAATAATGGCTTATTTTGCAATCCCATTTTGGGCTCAACCTATACATCTGGTATTGGGTAGTTTAATTTTTGGATTTCAATTTTATATATTTTTGCAAGTAGTTTATACTACTCAAAAAACAAATAAAAAGGAATATGCAGTATCCTAAATCACAAAATTTATCTATTACTGACTTAATTTTAAGTTATGTAAAGAATCTATTTATATTATTAAAGCCTAGATTAAGCTTTTTGGTAGCTTTTTCTTCAGCTTTTGGCTATGTTTTGGGTTTTAGTGGTAGTGGAATAAATTATACTGTACTTGCATTTCTTTCTCTGGGTGGATTTTTGGTTTCTGGTTCTGCCGTTACTATTAATCAAATTTTAGAGGTTGAGTATGATAAAAAAATGGATAGAACTAAAAATCGTCCAATACCTACTGGCAGGATTTCCATTCAGGAAGCTACTATTTATGCAGTGATTACAGGACTTTTTGGATTAGGTTTGTTATTAATTTATACCAATGTCCTGACTACAATTCTTTCATTAGTATCATTGATTTTATATAGCTTTGTATATACTCCTCTAAAAAGAGTAGGACCAATAGCTGTTTTTGCAGGGGCTATTCCTGGAGCCTTACCTCCTTTATTAGGATGGGTTGCCGCTACAAATGGCTTTAGCATTGAGGCATGGATTATATTTGGGATTCAATTTATTTGGCAATTCCCACATTTCTGGGCAATAGCCTGGGTAGCAGATGAAGATTATAAAAAGGCAGGCTTTAAATTATTGCCTTCTGGTGGTAAGAAGGATTTAAATACCGCAATTCAAATCATGATCTATACCTTATTTTTAATCCCTTTGGGTTTATTGCCTACTCAATTTGGTATAACGGGAATTAATTCTGCTTTAGTGGCTACAATATGTGGTGTTCTATTCTTAAGTCAAACTTTCTACTTAATGAAGGAGTGCAGTAAAGAAGCCGCTTTAAAAATAATGTTTGGTTCGTTTTTATACTTACCTATTGTGCAAGTGGCATATCTATTAGATAAAATTTAATTATGGAGACTTCTTTAAATAAAGAACAACAACTACAGCCGAGTATAAAAATACTTTCCATGCATCCTTTAAAGTTTGCATTATGGCTTTTTATTGTCACGGTAGTGATGATTTTTGCAGCACTTACGAGTGCTTATATAGTTCGTCAGTCGGAAGGAAACTGGTTGATTTTTGAATTGCCCAATATCTTTTTATACAATACTATTATTTTGGTTGCAAGTAGTGTGACCATGCATTTGTCTTATTTAGCTGCCAAAAAAGATA
Organism: Bacteroidota bacterium; assembly: GCA_051747245.1. Taxonomy (GTDB): domain Bacteria; phylum Bacteroidota; class Bacteroidia; order Cytophagales; family Cyclobacteriaceae; genus Marivirga. The sequence goes on along the minus strand of JBNJFX010000033.1, from coordinate 38,809 downwards.
ATTTTAAGAACTTAAAGCTCTTTATGATATTAACTGCGGTTTTATCAGTAGCTTTTTTTGTAGGGCAGTTTGAAGCTTGGGGAGCTTTAGTAGATAGAGATGTTTACTTTGTTGGCAATCCATCAGGCTCATTTTTATATGTAATTTCAGGATTACATGCATTTCATTTGATTTCAGGGCTGATATTTATATTAATTATGTTATTTTCGGCTTTTAAATATAAGGTTCATTCTAAAAATATGGTGAAAATGGAAATGTGTACAACATATTGGCACTTTTTAGATGGACTTTGGGTATATTTATATATATTTTTGTTGTTAAATCATTAATCCTATTTTGAACAGTTAAATTTATGGCAACTACTGCAACAATTGATACTACAAAAAGCAAATGGGGAGGTGGAGTAGCCCCCATGAATGCTAGTTATGGAAAACTGATGATGTGGTTCTTCCTTTTATCGGATGCATTTTCATTTTCAGCTTTATTGATAACTTATGGTCTAATTCGCTATTCACATCCTGCTTATCAAGGGCCAACTTCTGAGTTTGAGTTCAGTACAGAATACTGGCCTATTCCGGAAATGGTTTTTGAAGCTGTACCATTTATACATGGTTGGCATGCCCCTTTGATCTTTGTAGGAATCATGACTTTCATCTTGATTTTAAGTAGTGTAACCATGGTGTTAGCTGTTGAGGCCGGTCATAGAATGGATCGCAAGGCCGTTATAAAATGGATGCTTTGGACCATCATCGGTGGATTAACTTTCTTAGCTTGTCAGGCATGGGAGTGGAGTCACTTTATTCATGGTACTGCCGAAGGTACTGTCAATGCCATGGGGGAAACAATTTACGGTGCGAACCTCACCGAAAATCAATATGGTCCGCCATTATTTGCTTCATTATTTTTCTTTATAACAGGATTCCACGGATTCCATGTATTTAGCGGGGTAGTGATTAATTTTATTATATTCTTCAACGCAGTAGTAGGTACTTATGAAAAAAGAGGTCATTACGAAATGGTTGAGAAAACCGGACTTTATTGGCACTTTGTTGATTTGGTTTGGGTGTTCGTATTTACACTTTTTTACTTGATTTAACTTTAAATAGAGCCAATTAGGAAATAAAATGAGTTTATTATATATCTATTTTGATACTAAATAGAGATAATTTGCGAAGTTAATTATTAGAATTCATATAAGATATGTCACAAGAAGAAACTAATAACGTTCAGGTAATCCCTGAAGATAAGGAAAAGACCAAGAAAATTTGGAAAGTAGCTGCTATATTGGCTGTGGTAACAATAATTGAATTTATTTTTGCTTTTACTTTACCAAGAGGTATTATTCTAGTATCTATTTTCTTAGGTTTAACTGTTGTAAAGGCTTTTTATATAGTTGCAGAATTTATGCACTTAAAGCATGAACAAAAGGCTTTAATATGGTCTATTTTAATACCTACCATTTTGATTTTGTGGTTAGTAGTTGCCCTTATGGTAGAAGGTAGTGCCATCTTTAATATTAGAAATTAATTTCTGAAATTTGAAATTTTAATAAATCAGGTTGGTATTAAATCAGCCTGATTTTTTTGTTTATGAAGAAGTCTAAAATTTTAATACTGCTCATCACGCTTACTTTTCCAGTAATCCTTTATTTGTTTTTACGTTCTTACGGACAAAATGAATTTGACCTGCCTGTATTTTTCCAAAATGAAGAGAAATTGTATTGTGATGATGCAGAATTAACCGAAGGCTCTTTTAAGGTATATTTACTTAAACAGCAGGATTCATTAAAACTAGAAGATGCTTATATAGCAGATTATAAAGTAATCCATTTTCCAAATACTCAGGATCCTGAAATCCAGACTTTGAAGAATGAATTAAATAGGGCCTTAAATACCTTTAATGATTTATCTCTCAATCTATTGAGCTTTAAAACTGTTGAATCTTCACAGGACAGCATTTCCGATAATAATTGTTTTCTGAAGTCGGACAGAGCTAAAACTTATCTTTATTCTGCAGAAGAAAAAGAGGCACTTTTGAATTGTATTTATGCATTTCCTACCAAACAATGGGATGGAAATCATCCTTCTGAAGAGATAATCCCTATTGCTAAAACATTGGTTTTATTGGATAATGAGAATAGGATTAGAGGATATTATAATGGCTATGAAACAAAAGAGGTAGACAGATTGATATTAGAAATCAGAGTATTATTAAGTAATAAATAGATGGAATCAGCGGCTAACAATCAAAAAACATATATTAAATTAATTTGGGTGTTGTCTATTGCAATTCCCGTAGTGGTAGCAATATTGATTTTTGCTCCGGATAAAATTCAGGGAGCAGGGGATTGGGTATACATCCTTCCACATTTGAACGCTACCTTTAATTCAATTACAACTATTGTATTGCTTTTAGGCTTATATTTTATAAAACAAAAAAATATTAAAGCACATAAAAGCATGATGACGATTGCCTTTACTTTAGGTAGTTTGTTTTTGATTAGCTATGTGATTTATCATTCTACTGCTGATTCTACCATTTACGGTGATATAAATGGAAATGGGGTTTTAGATGATGCTGAAAAAAGTAAAGACTTAATGTGGTGGAGAGGTTTATATGTGGGTATATTATTGCCGCATATAATTTTGGCAGCAGTAGTGGTTCCTTTTGTCCTTTTTGCTTTCTATTATGCACTAACTGATAAGATTGAAAAACATAAAAAAGTGGTTAAATGGACATTTCCAATTTGGTTGATTGTCTCCATTACGGGAGTAATAGTATATTTTATGATAAGTCCGTATTATCTTAATTAAATAGAACTCATCTCTATCATTTTGAGTTAAATACTAAAAGTGGATCAATGAAAAAGTTTTTTCTTTTATTTCTTTCTTTCTTATTTATCAATCTGGGAGATGCTGTGGCTCAATGTGCCATGTGCAGGGCTACAGTGGAAAATAATGTCAATAATGGTGAGGTAGGAATTGCGAGCTCATTGAATTTCGGTATTCTATACCTTTTTGCGGCTCCTTATTTAGTAGCTATGGTAATTGGTGTTTTATGGTATAGGAAAAGTAAAAAACAAAACAAGAAAATTGATTTAAAGGCAATTCTATCTAAAAACAAAAGCCGATAAGTTTTTTAATCCGCAATTACATTCCAATTTAAGCAAGTTTAGACTGCGTATTTTCACTTTTTTCTTCCTCATAAGCTATTTTCACAGGAATACTCATGACCACATTAATACCGCCTCCTGGTTTTGAATTGAAATAAACCGCACCATCAATTGTATTCACTCTTGCGTAAATACTTCTCATTCCCATGCCTGAATCCACTACATTTTGAACATCAAACCCAATTCCATCATCTTCATAAAATACATTGATTTCATTTTCAGATTGGCTTATCTGTAAATTAATATTGTTGGCTTTAGCATGTTTTATGGTATTGTTAATTAATTCCAATACTATATGATAAATATTTCTTTCAATATCAACACTTAATCTTTTATCTAATCCGTAAATAGCCAAGTCTGCTTTGATCTTTTCAGCATCATTTATGGTTCTTACCGTATCTTTCAGCGCGGTTTCCAAGCCAAAGCGGCTTAATAAATCAGTAGATAGATTGTGTGATATTTCCCGGGTTTCTTTTATGGCTTCATTTATATTTTCCAAAACCTTTTCAGCAGCTGCTGGGATTTCACTAGATTGAAATAGAAGTTTAATGGAGGATAATCTAGCACCCAATCTATCATGAAGATCACTTGCTATTCGATTTCTTTCCTCCTCTTGCCCGTGCATCATAGCATTGAGTTCCTTCAGCTCCTGCTCGGTCTTCATATTGGCAATTTCCTCGTTTTTTAAGCGCTTTAAGTATTTTTGCTTTTGTATAAAAAACCAAGTGGTGGATATCATTAAGACAATCAGCAAGATACTTAGGCTTAAGAATAAATTCTTTTGAAAGTTTTTGCGTTCAATCGCAATTTGTTGGGCACGGATTTCCTCTTCCTTTCTTTCCGTTTCGTATTTAGTTTCTAAATTCTTGACTTCCTCCATTTTCTCATTGTCAAATAGGGAATCTCTAAGATCATTATACTTTTGAAATAGGAGGGAAGCCTCGTTTACAGCACCTATGCCCATTTTAGCTTTTACCATATTAGAGTAGAGGTGCATTTTAAGATTGTAATCCCCAACATCTTCTGAATAATCAAGGCTTTTTTCATAATTCACCAAGCTTTCCTGGAATTTCTCTTGTTTAAGGAAGACATTGCCAATGCCCAAGTATGTGTTTGCTAACCCGTGTAAATCTTTAAGTGCTTTTTTATATTCTAAAGAATTAAGATAATTATTTAATGCTGCTTTTAGATTTCCATCTTTTTCATAAAGAAAACCTAGGTTATGGTATAATAATGACATATTTGAAGAGTCATTTACTGTTTTAAAAGATTTTAAAGCATTCAAATAATAAAAGACGGCTGAATCGTAATTTGACCTTTTGAAATCTTTTGCAGAAAATAGATTACCCATATTCATGTTAAGGATACCAGATTTTTTACCTTTATTTTTATCAGGTAATGCATCTAAAGCTTTTTGATAATATTTTAGGGCAATTTTTTTATTATCTAAGGAATAATAGTTTGCAAGATTATTATAATTTCCTACTAAGCCTGAGAAATTTCCAGCCTCTTCATTAATTTTAATTGATTTATAATATGAGTCTAAGGCTTTTTTTTGTTCTCCTTTGCTGGCATATAATAATCCTAATGAGTTTAACGCTTTAGCTTTTAAAATTTGTGATGGGGTGGATTCAGAAGAATTTGAAATGATTTTATGTAATAAAATTTCTGCTGAATCAAATTTATTATCATTCCTAAATCTTTTTGCCTGATCATATATAGTCTCCAAATTTTCTTGACTATATATAGACTCTAAGCTAAATAAGAATAGACATAAAAAAATTAGTAACCTTATCATATTATAAAGTTACTAATCTATTTATAATGTTTATAATTTTATTTAATCTTCTATTTCCCCATTTTCATTTTGAGTACTTCCAGTCTCAGTAGTATCGAAGTTTGGCTCTTCAATTAATTCACATGCTGAGAAAGTGAACATTGCTGCTATTACTAATACGAATTTAAGTGTTTTTAAAGCTTTCATAATATTTAAATTTTTGTTTTCCCTAGTTATACCACAATGATAGAGGGTTTTAACTTACTGTAAAACACCAATTTAGGGGTTTATTAGTCTAAAATTAGGGTGTCAGGAATACCCTTTTGGTGGTACTGACTTTAAAATCTCAAAAAACTAGACGCTTAGTCTATGGGTTGTTATAAGGACTAAATTTGGAAGAAATGATTAAAAACCTACCTGAGATAGCTTAATAGCCATTTTTAATCCCCTTTTTGTATTATGTGTGTAGTTTGTAGAATTGTACTATTCTAATATAAGGGTGTTAAAAACCACCATTTGGGTATATTACATACCCCCAAAAAAGTTTAAAATTACCCCTAAAATGGTGTTTTTTATTAAGAATCGCCTTCCTACCTTTGAAATGTCGTCAATGAAATATGCGAGAGCAATCAACCAAGACTTTTATTATATAGACGACATTACCTGTCTAGGTCGGGACAGTTAAATGAAAGTATAACTTCTCCCCTATTGTTGTTATTCAGTCATTGTCCCGTCTTAGCAGGTTTTTTTTAATACCTATAAATATTTGATATTCCAAAATGTGGGATATAGGATATCATTCATGAATTAGGTTCTCATCTTGGTCAGTTTAATTATTAAATAAATATGAAAGATAGCTGATTTACTTAAACCAATCTCCTCATGAGTATACCTAAGATATATAACAAGCAGATTTTTGAGCCACGCTTACAAACTTTACACAAGCAATTGGACCCTTTGCTCAAAATGCTTTTCAAGTTAACCAAAGCAGAACAAGTTTTTTTGTCTTTTTGGAACGAAGACTATAATCAGGTTTATAATAAAGAAAAAGGTTTTTTTCAGCCTTTGGAATTTGATGGCCAACAGTTAAAGCAAAAATTCAAATTATTATTTTCGGAAGTAATTTATGTGCCTAATGCACGTTTGCATACCTTAATTCAAGATCTCCCATTTTTTTCTGAGCATGATAAAAGCGCAAATGTATTTCTCTTACCCTTAATTATTAAACAAGATAATAGAATAGGAGTTCTGGGCTTGAATATGCCACAAAATGAAAATTTTGATTTCGACCAAACTGTTCATCAAATTGAAATTATAGGGCAGCATATAGTAGGTGTATTTGATCAGTTTTTAAGTAAAATATCAATAAATCATTCCAATAAGGTCAATTTTGATCTTATGCCAGCCTCTTTTATGAACTTTAGCATTAATAAAAATGCTGAATTGCTGGATTGTAATTTCAGTAAGCACTTAATGAGGAAACATCCTGCCTTTAAGAATTATTCATGTGACTCTAAGGATATGATAGAGTCGCTTTTACAAATGGATTTATCCGCTTTTGCGAAAATGCTGATGAAATTCAATAATAATCAGAATATTGAATATGTATATCCTTATGTGCTGGATAAAAAAGAGAAAAAATACTTTGTAATTAAAATACATGTGTCACTCTCTAATGATGGTGTTTACCAATGCTTGGCTTTTATAGATGATATTAGTATTCATCGTGCATATAACACTACACTAGATCAAATTTTGTTTGATATTTCTCATGTTATGAGAAGACCTGTAGTAAGTATGAAAGGACTGACCAATCTAATAGATTTAAATCAGTTCGATAGAAATGAGATTTATGAAATTGCTGGAAAGCTTAAAGTAGTTTCAGAGGAAATGGAAGATTATATCAAAGCTATGTTTAAGATGTATGAGGCTAAACAGGAAGCTGAATATTATTTGTGATTTTTTAAAGTTGTATGTTAATCAGGAGCAAGCTAATTTTAGCCGACTCCTGATTTGTTTTTTCAAATAATATCTAATTCTTTCCCCACCTTTGTAAAGGCTTCAATGGCTTGATCTAAATGCTCTTTATCATGAGCTGCAGACAATTGAACCCTGATTCTAGCTTGTTCTTTTGGAACTACAGGATAGAAAAAACCAATCACATAAATACCTTCTTCCAAAAGTCTATCTGCAAATTTTTGAGATAATGCCGCATCATAAACCATAATAGGTACAATTGCTGAATCCCCATCTTTTATGTCAAAACCTGCTTTTTTAATGTTTTCTTTAAAGTAGTTTACATTTTCTTCAAGCTTGTCTCTCAATTCGGTTGAGCTATTTAACAAATCAAAAACAGCAATTGATGCGCCTACAATTGATGGTGCTAATGAATTGGAGAACAAATAAGGCCTTGATTTTTGGCGCAACATATCTATGATTTCCTTTCGGCCAGTTGTGAAACCACCCATTGCGCCACCTAATGCTTTACCTAATGTTCCAGTGATAATATCCACTCTTCCCATTACATTGTTAAGCTCATGTGTTCCTCTACCCGTTTTTCCAATAAAACCAGTAGCATGGCAATCATCCACCATCACTAAGGCATCATATTTTTCTGCTAAGTCACAAATCTTATCTAATTGAGCAACATATCCGTCCATAGAGAAAACTCCATCTGTTACTATGATTTTGCTTTTAGCATCTTGAGCTTTCTTAAGTTGTTCCTCCAAATCTGCCATATCATTGTTTTGGTATCGATATCGGGCAGCTTTGCAAAGCCTTACGCCATCAATGATAGAGGCGTGATTAAGAGAATCAGAAATGATAGCATCCTCAGGTCCTAAAATAGGTTCGAATACACCTCCATTAGCATCAAATGCAGCTGCATATAAGATGGTGTCCTCCATACCTAAGAAATCGGCTATCTTTTGCTCAAGTTCTTTGTGAATGTCCTGTGTTCCACAAATAAACCTAACGGAAGACATTCCAAAACCGTGACTATCCAATGTCTTTTTTGCAGCTTCCAATACTTTAGGGTGGGATGATAGCCCTAAGTAATTATTGGAGCAGAAATTCAATACTTCTTTTCCTGTATCAGTTTTAATAGCTGCCCCTTGAGGAGTAGTAATGATTCTTTCTTTTTTATATAGACCGTCTTTTTCTAGTTGTTTAAGATCGCCTTGTAGTTTTTCTTGAAGATTTCCGTACATATTTCCTGAATTTTTTCTTGAAACAAAGATAAGGTTCATTCCATGAATCTCCATTAAATCAGTGGAAATTAACCCATAATATTCATGAATTGCTTATGAAAAATGATGATTATAAATAGTTAATAGCAGGTCAGGCAAACTAGGAGTTAAGCTTTTATTAATTACTCCTATTTGTTCATATTATCCAATTATGTCCAAGAGCTGTCTGCCCGAGCAAGCACAAATCAGGGACGGCAGAATCAACTTGACAAAGTAGGGTTAAATAATACCAAGAAATATTCCTTGTATGATTTTAATGAAAATTCAAATTTTATAAAATGAAGGCTTGGTGATTACACTGATTGATTTTGGATAAAAATAAGTGATTTACTTAAATGATATGAATTAAGTTGTTGATAAACAATAGGTAATAAGTTTTTAATGTTTTTTACAATTGTAATATATTGATGTAATCCTGTTTTTATGTTCTCTTTATCCAATCTAATTTTGTTTTTATGATTGATAATTTTCGAAAGAAATTAAAAGGAAATCAAAAACAATATTTAACCGTTAGAACCGATATGGAAGAGGGGTTTGTAGCTTTTAATGAAGTATTCGAAAAGGGAATTGAACCAATGTTTATTCTTGAACTGGATTCACATCACATCCTTAATGTTAATCAACAATTTGTAGAGAAACATTTAGAATTTGAAAATGCATTGTCTTTATTTGAATCTAGCATTCAACAAAATGATGAAGTTCAAGCAATTCAGTTTCAGCAAGATGAAAATTCTTTTTTGTTTAATCCTATCTACTATAATGAAGGTAAAGTCTTGATTCAAATTTTAGAATTAAGCAATCAAATTAATCAAACGAATAGCAAGTCAAATAGTAGTCATCCGTTTGAAAATTTACTAATCAATAAAAAATTGCTGAATAAATTGCCAAGTGGCATAGTCCATACCAATAAAAAATTTGAAGCATTATGGTTTAATGAAAAGTTTATGCACCACTTTGGACGAGAGGTCAAAGAAGGCTTCAATTTTATTGATGCCATTTATGTCAAAAATATTTCACAATTCTGGAGTAAGATTGAAAAATTAAATGAGGAGGGAGGTCAAGTTAAATTTTCATTTGTAATCCATAATATTATTCAGTCGGATGAAATTTTTATTGATGCCACAGTATTTCCAGTAAACAGTCAACATCATTTGGAGGAAGGCTATATTTTTATTTTGGAAGACAAAACCGAGAATTTGAATTTTTCAGAGGAAATCACCAAACAAAATTTAGCCTTAAATCAAATCAATCATGAGTTGGATAAATTTCTTTACAGTGTATCTCATAACATAAGGGGGCCGGTTGCATCCTTAGAAGGATTATTGAAAGTGATTGAAATTTCAGATGTTGAATCGGTGAATAATTTGAAACACCACTTGAGGCTCAATTTAAGGTTGCTCAATAGTTTTGTTAATGATATTAGTAATGTAGCTACAAATATCCACACACATGTTAGTTTCAAAGAAGTAAATTTGAGGGAAGTTATGGAACAAATGATATTGTTTGTTGATAATATCTACGATATTCAACCCAAAATCAATATCAACATCCCATCAGATTATACTATTAAAACAGATGCTGACCGATTGGGAATTATAATGAAGTGTTTGCTTAAAAATAGTTTTCAATACAGGGATATGCGGAAGGAGCACTTTAAAATTGAAATATCAGTAATTCAAAATGAGGATTTCCATTTGATTGAAATTACTGATAATGGAATTGGGGTATCGGATAAAGTAAAGCCTTTTATTTTTGATATGTTTTACAGAGGAAGTGAGCTTTCCAGCGGTAATGGAATGGGGCTTTATAATAGCCGAGAAATTCTGAAAAAGCTAGGTGGGACAATGAATATTGAAAGTAACGATGGCGAATGGACTAAAGTTAAGGTTTATCTGCCAGTAAATATTTGAAATACTATTTATTGGATGCTACAAACCGTCAGACTGAAGATGAGTCTATATGCTATGGGAAACTTAAATGAAAAACGAAAGATCATCAATGCTCATGTCAGATATTGAAAATGTCGGATATTTATCTCCAAAGATACAGTATACAAAATAAGCTTAATGTCTGACATAAATAATGTCTGACATTTCTGCATGTGGCATTGCGGTTAAAACCATTTCAACATAAATAAGTTGGTGATAAAAAAAAAGGTTGCTGGATTAATCCAACAACCTTTTCATATATCTTGATTCTAGCTTTTAGATACTATTCTTAGCAATATTCCTCAAAAACCTGCACCAAATGATTCCCAATCATTTCAGCAGTTCTTCCTTCGATGTGGTGTCTTTCTACAAAGTGAACCAATTCACCGTCCTTAAATAAAGCAATAGATGGTGAAGATGGCGGATAAGGAGCCGTTAACTCTCTAGCTTTTGCCACTGCTTCTTGGTCAACGCCAGCAAAAACAGTAGTCAAATTATCAGGCTTCTTCGTACTTTGTTGTACCGCCCACTTAACGCCCGGTCTAGCTGCACCAGCAGCACAACCACATACTGAATTGATTACCATTAAAGAAGTTCCTTTATGGTCTTTTAGGTGCTCAGCCACCTGATCAGCTGTTTTGAATTCCTCAAAACCAACTTCTGTTAAATCTGCACGCATTGGTGCTACTAATTCTTCAGGATACATATTTTATCAATTTAAGATTTTAGATGATGAGATTTTGAACTATGTCAGCTATCTCTCATCATTTCTATTTTAATTTATTATTTAACTTATACACTTTTAATTACTTCCATCTTCTCTTTTTCTCACAGAAGGACACAGAAAAGTATCTGTTTTCTACCACACCAATTCAACTTCCCACTTCCATCTTCCAACTCCCCACTTTCTGCTTCCCAATTCTCCGCCAGCTGGCGGATTAGGGGGCTCAGGGCTACATAAAGCCCAATTCCAGCTTTGCTGCCTCGCTCATCATTTCTTGAGAGTATGGCGGATCAAAAGTTAATTCTACTTTTACATCGCTTACTCCTTCAATAGACTTCACTTTCATTTCAACCTCACTTGGAATTTCTTCCGCAGCAGGGCAGGAGGGAGAAGTTAAGGTCATTAGGATATACACATTGTTAACAGGATATACATTCACTTCATATATCAAGCCTAATTCGTATATATCAACAGGAATTTCAGGGTCATAAACTGACTTTATAGCTTCCAGCACTTTGTCCCTCAAATTGGGTACTTCCGATTTTTTTTCAAATTGTGTTTCTTCTGCCATAATGCATCAATTTAAGCTTCGTTTTCTAATTTTGTTTTATACGCCAACGCATACATTTTGATTTGTTTAATCATGGATAAAAATCCATTTGATCTTTGCGTCCCTATAAAACGGTTCATGCCGATTTTATGAACAAAATATAAATCAGCATTTAAAATATCATCTATTCTGCCATTGTTTAAAATGGAAACCAAAAGACTGACCAATCCTTTTGTAATTGCTGTATTACTATCTGCTTGAAAATGTAATCTCCCATCACTTTCATCTGCAGTCAGCCATACTTTTGATTGGCAACCTTTTACTATATTATCTTCAATTTTTAATGATTCAGGCATTTCAGGTAGCTTTTCACCCAGCTCCATCAAATATCCTATCATCATTTCCATATCTCCGTCCAACATGGAGAACTGCTCTATAATCTCGTCTTGTTTTGTGTTGATTGTATTATCAGCCATTGACTAATTTTTAGCTAAATTTTTCTACTATATCTTTTAAAGAATCTGCAAAAAAATCAATTTCTTCTATTGTGTTATAAACAGAAAAGGAAGCCCTAATCGTTCCTTCAATGCCGAAATGATCCATTAAAGGCTGAGTACAATGATGTCCAGTTCTAACCGCAATGCCTTTAGCATCCAACATCATTCCTGCATCATAAGGGTGCACATTATCGATTGTAAAAGATACCACACTCACTTTTTCTGCTGCCGTTCCATAGAAATTAATACCTGGGACTTCCGATAATCTCTCATGAGCATGCTGCGTTAATGCTTGTTCATGTGCCATGATATTATCTTTCCCAAGAGCATCAATGTATTCTGCAGCATTTTTCAAGGCTACAACATCGGCAATATTAGGCGTACCTGCTTCAAATTTGTAAGGAATGTCATTATAAGTGGTTTTCTCGAAACTCACATTATGAATCATTTCTCCACCACCTTGATAAGGTGTCATTTCTTCTAAGATGGCTCTTTTACCGTAGAGAATTCCACAGCCTGTTGGGCCATACATTTTATGACCTGAAGTGGCATAAAAATCACAATCCAAATCCTGTACATCCACTTTGCAATGAGAAGAAGCTTGTGCCCCATCTACTACCATCACTGCATTTTTTGCATGTGCCAGTTTTGCAATTTCTTTAACTGGATTAACAGTCCCCAATGAATTTGAGGCATAAACTACCGATATAATCTTAGTTTTATCGGTTATTAGTTTCTCCACGTCATCAAGTGAAATTTCACCTTTTGCATTTACAGGAACTACCTTCAAAACCGCCCCTTTTTCTTCGGCTATCATTTGCCAAGGCACTATGTTCGAATGATGCTCCATAGCCGTGATCAAAATTTCATCACCTTTTTGAAGAAATTTCCTTCCGTAAGCATTGGCTATCAAATTGATTCCATCTGTGGTTCCTTTAGTGAAAATCACTTCTTCCACTTCCGCTGCATTGATGAAGTTTTGAAAAACCTTTCGGCTGTCTTCGAAAGCAGTTGTAGCTTTTTCAGCTAAAGAATGTAAACCTCTGTGAATATTGGCGTTATAACCCTCATAATATTCAGAGATAGCATCAATTACCTGTTTTGGCTTTTGAGTGGTAGCAGCATTGTCAAAATAAATCAAAGGTTTCCCGTTCACCTTTTGCTCAAGGATGGGAAAGTCTTTTCTGATTTTTTGGACGTCCAATTTTGGTGCTACTGTTATGCTCATATTAAGCTATATTTATAATATTGTCTTTAACAACAAAGACTAGTTTTACATTCCTGTAAAACTATCATTTGTGGTTTCATATATTTTCAAGTCCTAAAATGTTTAGGTTAGGATATAAGGTCGCTCCTACGGAGCTTGTTCATATATATTTATATTTTTGTTACCATAAGTTCGTCCCTATGGGACTTACAATATTATTGTATTTTAATTTTTACTAAAAGATAAAATATCAGGTATAAATTAAGTTCATTTTATAAATCTTTACTTACTTTAATTCAGCCCCAGAGGGGCTATATTATGGTAATTATCATGCAAAACGGCTAACTAAGCTCCGTAGGAGCGACCTAATTTATAATCATTCTTGCAAAAAATCCTTAACCTAATCAAGCTATATAATCCTCTATAGAATGGAGATATTTTTACTTAATAAAGTGTTTATAAACGTTCGTTAATCTTGCCTTCAATTAATGTTCTGAAAGCTTCAATTTTAATATTGCTTAAAACATCTGATGCAAAAGCATTCAATAACATTGATTTTGCTGTATGCTTATCAATTCCCCTGGTTCTTAAGTAAAATAATTGGTCTAAATCCAATTGACCTACAGTGGCACCATGAGAACATTGCACATCATCTGCCCAAATTTCTAGCTGAGGTTTTGTATCTACCTCAGCATCATCAGAAAGCACTACATTTCTATTTGATTGAAATGCATTCGTTTTCTGAGCATCTTGTCTTACAAATATTTTACCGTTGAAAACACCTCTTGATTGACCATCCAAAATGCCTTTGTACATCTCATTACTTTCGCAATTTGGCACTTTATGGTCAACCACAGTATGATTGTCAACATGAGTTTTTCCGTCCAATAGATACAATCCGTACATATTGGTTTCTGAATGCTCCTTATGAATGGCAATATTTAAGTTATTTCGAAGCATAGCTCCATTCAAACTTAAAGTAACACCATTGAAAACAGATTTTCCAAGCTGATGAACCATAGTAGCACCAACTTGAATAGCCTGACTAGATTCATTCTGGTATTTATAATAGTTGAAAACGCAATCGTCTTCCACTACAATCTCAGTCACTGCATTAGTGAAACTTGTATTTTTACCTAAAGTAACATAAGACTCAATCAATGAAGCTTGGCTATTTTTTTCCGCTATCACCAAATTTCTTGGCTGGCTTATCACATCTGCATTTTTAGCATCATTAAAATAATAGCAAGCAATTGGTGTTTCTATCATTGCATTAGCATCTATTTTAACGAAAACTCCACCATTAGTGAAAGCAGTATTCAGTTCAGAAAAATTATCAGCACCTTCTATTTCATGTGTATTGAAATGTTTTTCAAAATCTTCAGCATAATCGTCTGCTGCAGTTTTGATAGCTTGGATGTGTACCCCTTTCGGAAGTGTTTCTACATCTGATAATTTATTATCCAATACTCCATTTACAAATACCAAACGAATGGCATCCAACTCAGGAATAAAATATCTAGAAGCTTCATCTAAACTTAATGAAAAGCTATCGTCTGACAGATTTTCAACATTAAAAAGCTTACCAAAAATCTTGGCTATATTACTGTATTTATATTCTTCATGTTTTGCATGAGGAAAACCAAGCTCCTTGAAATTATCAATGGCTTGTTTTCTTTTTGCGTGCAATGGCTTTTTACTTTCTCCGTTTAAGGAGTTTTCAAAAGACTGAAATTGCTCAATGAAAAATTTATCTATATCTTCTTTAATCAATTTACTCATATGTATTGCTGATTAAAATTATGCAACGCCTGCTTCTTCCTTAATCCAATCGTAGCCTTTATCTTCTAATTGATGGGCTAGCTCTTTTCCACCTGTTTTAACGATTTTACCATCGAATAAAACATGAACGAAGTCAGGAACGATATAATCCAATAATCTTTGGTAGTGTGTTACTACGATTGTGGCATTATCATCATTTTTCAGTTTGTTGACACCTTTTGCTACTATGCGCAAAGCATCAATATCCAAACCTGAATCAGTTTCATCCAAAACAGAAAGAGTAGGCTCTAACATTGCCATTTGGAAAATCTCATTTCTTTTCTTTTCACCACCAGAGAAGCCTTCATTTAATGAACGGCTCAACAATGCTTGGTCTATGTCAACCAACTTCATTTTTTCCTTCATTCTGCTAAGGAAAGAAACGGCATCTAGTGGTTCTAAACCTTTATGCTCACGGATTTTATTTAAAGCCGTTTTCATAAAGTTGGTGGTCGAAACCCCAGGAATTTCAATTGGGTATTGAAAAGCCAAGAAAACACCTTCTTTAGCTCTTTCATCAGCTTCCAATTCCAATAGATCTTTTCCGTTATAAGAGATTTCACCTGAATCAACCGTGAAATCTTCTCTTCCTGCTAAAACAGAAGCTAAAGTACTTTTACCAGAACCATTTGGCCCCATGATGGCATGAACCTCACCTGGCTTCACTTCCAAGTTGATGCCTTTTAATATTTCTTTGCCTTCAATTGAGGCATGTAAATTTTTAATTGATAACATTATGATATATGCTTATTTCAAAAAATTATTCTTCTTTTTTTTCTGTTCCGGTCGGTGTGCCACCGACCGGGGAGCTATTTTTGAGGAGTGGGCTATTTAACCACGATGTTTGCCCATGGTCGGTGGCACACCGACCATCATCCCACTAATCACTACTATTTACCCAACAGAACCTTCCAATGTCAAGGCTAATAATTTCTGAGCCTCAACAGCGAACTCCATAGGTAAATTGTTCAATACTTCTTTACAGTAACCATTCACAATCAATGCAACAGCACTTTCCTCATCAATCCCTCTTTGCTGACAGTAGAAAATCTGGTCTTCACCAATTTTTGAAGTCGTAGCTTCATGTTCTACTTGTGCAGATTTGTTTTTGATTTCTATATAAGGGAAAGTATGTGCCCCGCAACGATCTCCCATTAATAAGGAGTCGCATTGAGAGAAGTTTCTTGAGTTTTCTGCTCTTTTGTGAATTTCTACCAATCCTCTGTAAGAGTTTTGACTTTTTCCACCAGAAACCCCTTTAGAAACGATTCTACTTTTGGTGTTTTTACCGATGTGAATCATTTTGGTTCCTGTATCGGCTTGCTGCATGTTATTAGTAACTGCAACAGAGTAAAACTCACCTTGAGAATAATCTCCTTTTAAGATACAACTAGGGTATTTCCAGGTAACCGCAGAACCAGTTTCAACCTGTGTCCATGCAATTTTCGCATAATCACCAGCGCAAATTCCTCTTTTGGTTACGAAGTTGTAAATACCTCCTTTACCGTTTTTATCACCAGGATACCAGTTCTGTACAGTAGAATATTTGACTTCAGCATTTTTAGCTGCGTAAATCTCTACTACTGCCGCATGCAATTGATTTTCATCACGCATAGGGGCAGTACAACCTTCTAAGTAACTTACATAAGAATCATCTTCCGCCACGATCAAGGTTCTCTCGAACTGACCTGTATTGGCAGCATTAATTCTAAAATAAGTAGATAACTCAACAGGACATCTTACTCCTTTCGGAATGTAGCAAAATGAACCATCAGAGAATACAGCAGAGTTTAAAGCTGCATAAAAGTTATCATTAGAAGGAACAACAGAACCTATATATTTCTTAACCAATTCAGGATGCTCTTTTACTGCCTCACTGAATGAGCAGAATATAATTCCTAATTCTCCTAATTGTTTTTTGAAGGTAGTTCCAACAGAAACTGAATCCATTACGGCATCTACCGCAACACCAGTCAATCTTTTTTGCTCTGTAAGAGAAATCCCCAATCTTTCGAAGGTTTTTCTCATTTCAGGATCTACTTCATCCAAACTCTTAGGTTTATCCTTAGGTTTAGGGGCAGAATAATATATAATATCCTCAAATTCAGGTTTTGGATAATGCACATTCGCCCATTTAGGCTCTGCCATTTTTCTCCAATTCCTGTATGCTTTTAATCTCCACTCCAAAAGCCATTCCGGCTCTTCTTTTTTAGCAGAGATAAATCGTACTATATCTTCGTTTAGCCCCGGAGGAGCTGAGTCTGCTTCAAAATCTACTGTCCAACCATGCTCATATTCCTTAGAGGCAAATTCTTCCAGTATTTGATCGTCTTTACTCATATATGAATTATTTAGACTAATTTCAATTAAGGTACAAAGCTAACATAAATCATACGTTTATGTTATTAAAATTCGATATTTTTTAGTTATAGATTTATAGATGTTTGCTATTTCAAGTGTGTACGTTTTGAGGTTGCTAAGTGTTGGGGTTTAAGGATGGAATGATGGAATTGGGGTGATGGATGAAAGAGTCAAGAAATGTGTGTTGCAAAATATTTTCAAATTAGAAATTTAGAACCATAAATTGAGTCTTTTTGACCTTAATATGAAACCATAATATGGGCTTTTTTGCAGACAGCCCAGTTCAAATCTTAAATTAATACATTTATTTTAAAACAAATATCTTGGTGTCAATTGGTGAAATTTTCGGATATGGATCAGGAAAAATGCAATCCAGATGTAATTGAGAAACTTAAGAGTAATTAATCACTAAAAACAGGATTTAACAATATTGAGGATAAAATTTGTGGAAAGAAAGCACAAAATTAAATGTCGGACATTATCAATGTCTGACATAGGCACCGAACAGAATCATTATTAGTTTTATTTCAGTCTCCAATTTGTAATAAATCCATAGTTTTCAGATATTCATTTTTCAACCAAACTATCAATCAATGAAAGAGGATTTTTTACATTATGTCTGGCGATACCAGAAATTTGATACAAATGAGTTAGAAACTTCCGATGGTGCTTCAGTTAAAACCATCAAAACAGGTTTTGCACATTCCAACTCTGGCCCTGATTTTCAGCAAGCTAAAATTTTAATAGATGAAATGGAATGGAATGGTGCTGTGGAAATCCATATCAAATCATCCGACTGGAACCGACACAATCATCAAACAGATCCCAATTATGAAAATGTGGTTTTACATGTGGTATGGAAAAATGATGAGCCTATAATTCATCCTGATGGCAGTAAAATCCCCACAATCGAATTGAAAGACAGGGTAAATTATGATCTGATTGAAAAGTATCAAAAACTACAAAGTTCAAAAGATGAAATTCCTTGTGCAGGACATTGGACTAAAATAAGTGATTTGCATAAATCCGAAATGCTGGAGAAAGCATTGGTAGAAAGACTTTATCAAAAATCAGATAAGGCTAAAACCCATTTTGAAAAGGGTACCCAGAACTGGGATCAGGCATCTTATTTTATGCTGTTGTCTGCTATGGGGTTCAAAGTAAACCAACATCCATTTGAGCGATTAGCTGAAATTTTACCATATCAATTGATTAAAAAGTATAGTTCATCTATTTTTCAAGTGGAAGCCCTGTTATTTGGAACTTCGGGATTTCTAGCTCAGGATTTTGAAGATGAATATCCTAATCAATTAAAAAAAGAATGGGAGTTTCTAAAACATAAGCATAAAGCCACTTTAGGAAGTGAAATGCATCTGCATGAATGGCGGTTTTTGCGCCTAAGACCTGCAAATTTCCCTACTATCAGGCTAGCTGAATTAGCTCAGATTTTACATGTTTTTCCTTCACTTTTCGATGCTTTTGTGATTGATATGGATTTAAAAACGCTTCAAAAAAGATTCAAAGTGAAAGTTTCTGATTACTGGCTCAATCATTATCAGTTTGATAAGGAAAGCAAATTCAGGAATAAACAATTTGGACAGAATTCCATAAAAACGCTGATCATAAATTGTATTCCACCACTATTGGCGCTCTATGCCAATAGCATAGGGGAGGAGATATATATGGATAAAGCCATTGGCTTATTAAATGACTTAAAAGCAGAAAAGAATTATATTACCAAAAAATTTACTGATTTGGGAGAAGATCTAAAATCTGCATTTGATTCACAAGCCATGATTCAACTTCATAATGAATATTGCCAACCTAAAAAGTGTCTGGATTGCAGCATAGGCTTATCCATTTTGAAAGCATGATGTCTATCATTTTCCATATTCTGATTATTGCAGCAATTTTTATTGCCTTCTTTCGAAAAATATCAGGAGTGGAAGATAAGATAATCTTCAGTGCTTTTACGCTTCTTAAAATCAGTTGTGGGATTTTAATGGGCTATTTGTATTGGTCATATTATGGAGCAGGTGATACCATTTTCTTTTATGAACAAGCCCAAGCCTTATTTCAATATTTTCAGACAAACAGAATTTCATTTTCAGAATGGACAGGATTTGCTCCCTTAAGTTTGTCACAAGCTGAATTTTCAGCTCAATCTGAACCAAGGACTTTCTTTTTTGTACGATTGATGAGCTTTCTTTATGGTTTTACTCAAGGAAATTATTGGAGCATGAGCATTTATTTAAGCTTTTTCTCAGGACTAGCCACTTGGGCTTTTGCTCATGAATTGGTGAAAATTTCCAAAGAAAATAAGGTCGCTATTTTTATAGCCTTACTTTTTATTCCCTCCATCACTTTTTGGAGTTCAGGTTTATTGAAAGAAAGCTTGATGACCATTGCTATTTATGCTTTAGGTTTATCCATTTTGAAATGGAACGCTAATCCTAAAAAATGGCTTTATGCGATCCCTTCAATCGTAAGTGTTTTTGTGTTTTGGAAAGTAAAGTATTATGTTCCTATTGTTTTATTGCCAATTATACTTTTAACACTTCTATTTTCTAAGTCTAAATATTTATATAAATATACTTTCACAAGAAAATTAATATTATACATTACTTTTCTGATTGTAGGGGGGGGTGCCATAGCTTTTATCCATCCTGTTTTTCACAGTGGACGCTTTTTTGAATTGATTCGAATTAGCCATGATGCAATAGCTCAAAACTCTGTTGAATCTTTAATTCAATTTCAGCTTGCTAAGGATGATTTTTTATTTGTTATTCAAAACATTCCTTTAGCATGGTTTACAGGTATATTCCGACCTTTTGTTTGGGAATCTTATAGTCCTATATCCTTAATGTGGGCTTTAGAAAAAACAATTTTCACCCTCTTGGCAATTGCAGCCTTAATCACATCTTTTAAACTAAAATTTAGTCAATCTGAAAAATGGTGGGGACTAGCTATTTTTATTTATGTAAGTGTTTTATCCTCGGTTATTACTTTAGCCACTCCAAATTTTGGCACTTTAATCCGTTATGAAGTGGCATATATGCCATTTTTATGGATTTTGGTTTTATTTGACTTGAATAAATACAAACATAAACTAAAATAGGAACCTCTTTATTGCGCAAGGAATGTTTAAACCTTAACTTTGCAGTTCTAAAAATTAACTATGGATAAAAAACCTGTAATAATCTTAGGAGCTAAAGGGATTGGACCTTCAGCGGCAGAAATTTTCAAAAGCAATAATGTTGAGATTTATTGCTTTTTGGATGATGATAAGGAGATGCATGGCACCGAGATTGATTTCGTGTCTGTTTTGGGAGAAACGGATGATGATGGTTATTTAAAATATATTGGTAAAAAATGCGATGCTTTTGTTGCGGAAGACAATATGAAAGCACGTAAAAAAATGACCAAAATGCTGAACGATCGTAGGAAAACAATGCCTGCCAATGCTATTCATGCGCAGGCAATTGTTTCGGGTTCAGCACATTTGGGTTATGGAAATTTTATCAATGCTAGAGCTGTTTTAGGGGCTTATTCTAAAGTTCCTAATCACTGTTTGATACATTCTGGAGCTGTCATTGAATATAATGTAGAACTTGGAGATTATGTTCAGGTTGGAGCTGGAACTCAGATAAATAGTGGGGTAAGTGTTGGAGAAGAAACCTTTATTGGCTCTGGGGTAACAGTGGTTTCAGGAGTGAAAATCGGTAGAAAAGCCAATATTGGAGCGGGTTCAGTTGTGATCAGAGATGTGAAAGACGGAGAAACCGTATTCGGTAATCCTGCACAAACGATTGAAAATTAATTAAAGGTACTTGGCTTTGTCATTTTATGAATTATGCTCAAACCTGTCAGGTTTTGAGAAAATATAAATTTGAAATAAAAGCTTTCTTCATCAATAAAATCAAGGATAAACCTGACAGGTTTCCTTTTAATGTTAAATTTGATAAAGAAGGATTAAGTCACTAATAATTTAAATATATATTAATAAAAGGTTGAATCATTTCTCTTCTCCTTTGGAGAAGAATAAAAGATGAGGCTTATAAAATCACCTTATTTACACTAAGGAGGAAATTATGAAAAATACAGAAAACCAATTCAAAGTAATTCTTTATTACTGCTATGCTGAAATAGAGAATCCTGATCAATTCAGGGATGAGCATCATTTAATGTGCTTGGAACTCGATTTAAGAGGTAGAATCATTATCTCTAAAGAAGGTTTAAACGGAACCGTTTCAGGTACCACCGAAAATGTGGATGAATACATGAAAAGGGTAAAAGCAGACCCTAGATTTGCGGATACAGATTTCAAAGAAGATTTTCATCCTGAACATACCTTTAAGAAATTGAATGTGAGGCATAAGCCTGAAATTGTACATTCAAGTCTTTCTCATATCAATCCAAGAAAAAAAACAGGAGCTTATGTTGAGCCTGAACAATTCAGGGAAATGATTAAAAATGAGGAAGATATCGTGATTTTGGATGTACGCTCCAATTACGAACATGAATTGGGCAGATTTAAAAATGCTGTTACTTTAGATATAGAAAATTTCAGGGATTTCCCAGATAAAATCAATGAACTAGAGCAATATAAGGGCAAAAAAATAGTGACTTATTGTACTGGTGGAATCAAGTGTGAGAAAGCAAGTGCATATCTTTTGGAACAAGGATTTGATAATGTTTACCAATTACATGGAGGAATTATCAAATACGGATTGGAGGCAAAAGGAGAAGATTTTGAAGGTAAATGCTATGTTTTTGATAACCGACTTTCAGTGGATGTAAACAAAGTGAACCCTAAAGTGGTATCAAAATGCTATGTTTGTGGCACAAATTCCGACAGAATGGTAAATTGCGCCAACCCAACTTGCAATGTTCATGTTCCGATTTGCGAAAAATGTGGTTGGGAAATGGAAGGTGCTTGTTCTCAAGAATGCAAAGAGCATCCTGAAAAAAGAGAATATAACGGAACAGGTTATTACCAAAAGAAAACAAATGGTTATGATCCTTATAAAGGTTTTCAAGGTAAATTGGAAAAGACTAAAATTCAGTAAATATGGAGAGGAAATATCCTGAGTCAGAATTAATATTGAATAAAGACGGTTCAGTCTATCATTTGAGTTTAAAACCCCAGGATATTTCAGATGTCATTCTTACAGTTGGCGACCCTTCCAGAGTGCATAAAGTGAGTCAATATTTTGATAAAATCACTTTTGAAATGAACAAAAGGGAATTTATAACGCATACAGGTACCTACAAAGGACGAAAGCTTACTGTAATGTCCACAGGAATGGGGACTGACAATGTGGAAATTTTGATGACAGAACTGGATGCCCTAGCCAACATCAATCTTAAGAAAAGAGAAAATAAGGTCAAGAAAAAATCATTGAAAATCATTAGAATTGGGACTTCTGGTGGTTTGCAACAAGACCTGCCAGTTGATTCATTATTGGCTTCACAATTTGCAATAGGAATTGATACCTTAATGCAGTTTTATGATTTAGAAAGAACCGAAGCAGAATCTAATGTAGAATCAGCATTACAATTAGAAATTGGCTTACCCTTTAGACCTTATTGCGTGGAAGGTTCTTCTTCTTTGCTTAAGCATTTTTCAGATGGAATGAATATAGGAAATACGGTGACATGCCCAGGGTTCTATGCGCCACAGGGCAGACAACTAAGAGCACCAATTCGCTTTCCAAATATAACAGAGAGTCTTTCAATGTTCCATTATGGCGATTTATGGTTGACCAATTTTGAAATGGAAACAGCAGGCTATTATGCCATGGGCAGATTATTAGGGCATGAAGTTTTAAGCTGTAATGCCATTGTTGCCAACAGAATAAATCATCAATTTTCAAAAAATTCAGATAAAACTATTGATACGTTAATTAAAATGGTTTTGGATAAAGCTGCCGAACTTTAGTGTTCCGAAATAATACAATCACACCTTTATAGTACCATATGAACAGTTGATCGAAAATGGTTGATTTTAATAAGATAATATCCTACTTTGAAGTCTTATTGAACCAATTATGCGATTTTTATATCTGTTAATAGTACAATTTTTAATTTTTCCAACCTGGGCTCAGAATCATTTAGAAAATACTGATTTCAAAAATTTAAATGTAAATGACGGGCTTTCACAGAATATAGTAGAAGCTATTTTTCAGGATAGTGATGGCTTTTTGTGGTTAGGTACCCAGGATGGTTTGGATCGTTATGATGGAAGGGATTTCATCACTTATAATTACAGAATTGATAACGAAAACAGTATCAGTAATAATTATATAAAAGTCATAAAGGAAGATGATAATGGATATTTATGGGTTGGAACCTATGGTGGCGGATTAAATAAATTTGATAAAAAATCTACTTTTCAACGATTTCTACGTGATCGTAATAATCCCAATTCAATTAGCAATAATGTAGTTTATAATATTCATCAATTAAACGATTCAATTTATTGGATTGGAACAAAAGATGGGTTGAATAAATTTAATATTCGTACCGAAAAATTCACTAATCGATATTCCCAAGAAGAATTTCCAGTATTGTCTCATCCAGTTGTTTATAGCATCTCATCATCTAATCAGGAAAATGAAATTTGGGTGGGGACAAGAAAAGGTTTAAACAGAGTTAATACTCGAACCTATGAGGTAGAGGAATATACTGCAGGTGATAATGGACTGGTAGATGATGATATTAGAGATTTATACTTAGATCATAAGGGGAATTTATGGATAGCCACCAAGTTGGGAGGTTTAAATTATAAACCAAAAGGCCAGGATAAGTTTAGGCAGATCGATTTAAAATTAAATTCAGGAAATAATGTATATGCTAGGAAACTATATCCAAATGAGACTGGTGGAGTTTGGTTAGGTACTTTTGGCAGAGGATTATTTCACATTGATAATAATTTTAAGGTTTTACATCAATTTGTAAAAGATAAATCTAAACCTAAAGGAATAAGTTCTAATAACATTGTAGAAATATTTAAAGATGAGGCTTCCAATTATTGGTTTGGCACTCATGGAGATGGAGTTGCTACTTTTAATTCTAAAATTAAAAAGTTCCGACACCTTCAGAGTAGAAGTGAAGATGAAAACAGTCTTTCTCACAACGCGGTCAATTATATTTTTCAAGATAGTCGGAATGATATTTATATAGCTAATGATGCAGGTATTGATCTTTTGACTGAAGAAGGTCAAGATTTTAAATTTCAACAAATCATCAGCAGTGAATCAGATTTCCCTGATGACAGAGCTTGGCTATTGTTTGAAGATTCGGAAAATATTTTATGGGTCGGACTTTGGAATTTTGGGTTATCAAAATACAACAGAGATACAGGCGAATTAACTTCCTATCGAAATATACCAGGAGATTCTACCTCTATCACAACAAATTTCATAGAATCGATTGCAGAGGATAATGAAGGAAAATTATGGATTGGATTATTGGGCGATGGTGGATTGGTTGTTTTTGATAAGGAAAAAGAGGTGTTTAAAAGATATCTTCACGATCCTACAAATTCTTCATCTCTAGCTAACAATAGAGTACATGTTGTTTTTATAGATAGTAAAAGTAGAATATGGATAGGTACTGATAATGGACTTGATTTGTATAATCCAGAGACTGATTCGTTCAAACATTTTAGATATGACAAAAGTGATAGTCTTAGCTTAAATTATAATGTAATACGAACAATCATTGAAGATAAAAATAATAATATATGGGTTGGAACTGGTGGCGGTGGTTTTGCAAAAATTATTGAAGGAAATTCGAAAGTACAGTTCAAGACTTATTCAAAGGATGATGGACTGGCAAATAATAATATAGCTGGAATTGAAGTGGATAATAATGGTAATTTATGGATTACAACTTATAAAGGCATGTCATTTTTTAATCCTGAGACAGAAGAATTTAAGAATTATGACGAAACAGATGGATTACAAGGGGATGAATTTGTTAGAAGGTCTATTGCGAAAGTTAAGGACGGAAGAATTTTTGCGGGCGGCTTTAATGGTTTAAACGTATTCAATCCAAATGATATAAAGCCAAATGAATACGAACCCAAATTGAACATTGTTTCTGTAGATGTTATAAGTAAAGATGGAAAAAAAGAAATCAATGATTATAATTTAGATTCGCTTATTCTAGGTCATACAGACTATTTGCTATCTTTTGAAGTAGCATCTTCAGATTTAACAGCTGGTAAAAAAAGCCAATTTGCCTACAAACTGGAAGGTTTTGATAATGACTGGATATACAATAAGAACAGAAGGCATTTTTCTTATACTAATTTACCTGCAGGAGAATATAATTTGAAAATCAAAGCAACCAATTCTGATGGTATTTGGTCTGATAATCTGTTAGAAATCTTTGTAAAGGTAAAACCTCCTTTTTGGGGAACCATTTGGTTCAGAGTTGTTGCTGTTGTAGTCTTTGCATTGTTATTATTCCTATACATTCAATTTAGAATTCGGTATTTAAAAATATCAAGAAAAAAATTACAAGAGAAGGTAAGGGAAAGAACTGCAGAATTAGAATTATCGAATAGTGAGTTAATTAAAAATCAATCAGTAGTAAACAAGCAAAAGGAAGAAATTAGTCTTCAAAATAAAGAAATTGCTCAAAAAAATTCCATTATCCAAAAGCAAAATGACGACTTGAAATTAACTAACCTGCAATTGGAAGAAATGGTTGACGAGCGTACTAAGGAATTACGAGAAGCTAATGATGATTTGCAGATAGCGAAACATGAATTTGATACATTTTTTTACAGAGCTGCACATGATTTAAAAGGACCTGTCTCCACTATTTTAGGTTTATGTTATCTGGCTTTAAAAGAGTCTGATGAAGATACAGCCCTATTTTACTTTCAAAAGGTTAATGAAACTGCAGAGAGAATGAGTGGTATACTGTTTAATTTACAGAAAATCAATAAATTAAAGCAGCAGAAAGTAGAGGTTAAATCAAATAATTTATATCAGACAATACAGCAAGCAATTGTAGAAAATATTCCTGATAATGAAGATTGGGAACAATTTATTGATTTAGAACTTAATGGAGCGGATGCTAATACTGAGATTTTAAGTGATCCTGTTCATTTAAGGATTATTTTTTCTAATTTAATTGATAATGCAATCAAATTCGCTAAGGGCGCAGAGAAACCTAAGATTATTATTGATTTTGAGAAAGTTGGAAAGGAAAATTCATATAAAATTTTATTTGAAGATCATGGTGTAGGAATCAATAAGGAGGTTCGAGATAAAATTTTCAATATGTTTTATGTTGCAAATGACTACAAAAAAGGATTCGGATTAGGGCTATATAGTGTTAAAATGGCAGTAAGAAAATTAGGGGGAATTATTAAATTGGATGAAAATCATAAATCACGATTTATAATTGAAATACCAATCCCTTATAATCAAGAAGTTTTGGTTTAATCATTGGATTTATCCCAAATCTTTTCTGCTTTTTTACCAATTAACCAGAAGGATACGGCAATTATGCCAAAAAATAATGCCTTATGTAATTCATCCCAAAAATATTCGAAATAGCGGGTGTAGAGATTTAAGAAAATAAAGGATATGCCAATGTTTTTGAGTAAGCTGTCCTCCTTCTTAATTCCAATTATTATTGCTCCAAAACTAGCCAAAAGGAGCAATAGACTATACCACCAGAGGTAGAATTGTCTTATTTCCAACCATATTTCATAACTATTATAATTGCCGAATATTGTTAAAAACCAAAGGGACATGAAGAAGATAATCAATCCACTCCAATAAGTAGGTTCTACAAATGGCTTCAGTTTTTCAGCTTTCTTGATGAAATAAGTGACTGCTAAAATCAGTGCACCAAATATTGTGAATCGCATTGGGAAATTCATTCCTATAAATAAGTAGTTGTCTTTCCCAAGATTATGAGTAATGGCCCCAAAAGCAATCACTAATGCAGTGATTCCGAAGAGCCAAAGCAGTTCTTTGTTTCTCAATACAGCTAAAATGAAATAAAGGGTTGCTAATCCTAAAATAAATATGCCGGGGTTTTCTTCCATACCAAATATGAAACTTATTAAACCAGTGGCTATGGCTAAAAATATGCATCCAAAAAATGCAAAAACCTCTTTGCTGTATTTTTTCCTTTTCTTTTTGAAGTTATAGCGATAATCTAACCAGAAGAATAGTGCACTTAATGCTAGAAATGTAATGGACTTTGTGATGTAGGAAGTCGAAATTAAAGAATCAATTAAATCGAGCAGGGCTTTGTCTGCAAAAATGCTGATTACCGCAATAAGCAAACTTACCACAGCAAATAGGAAAGAATAATAAGCTAAAGATTGCCAGTTGAAAGGCTTGATTTTTATATTTTCATCAAGTTCTTTTGCCTTCTGAGCATCAATTAAGCCACTATTTTCCCAATGGCTAAGTGCTTTGGTAATGGTCTCTTTTTCCTTTTTGCTAATTTGCATTTTCTAAATATAAGCCAAGGAAAATTAAATTCGAAAGAATTCCTTAGCCTTTATCTTTTTTAGTACCTGCATAGAGTTCATATTCCAATAGCCTACATTCAATTTTGGCATTCATGAAAGGAATTCTTCTTTTGGTTCGTAAACCAATTTTCTTAGCTAGATTCATGTTTCCTGTAAAAATATAGCCTGTTTTTCCTTTGCAATCCCTTTTGAAAAAATCTCCTATTTGAGCATAGATATTTGCTAACTCCTGCTCTTCACCTAATCTTTCCCCATATTCAGGATTTAGAATAACAACGCCTTCACCATCTGGAATTGTGCTGTCCCTAAAATCTTTTTTCTCAAATGTGATGGCATCGGCTACACCAGCTTCCTCAGCATTTTGCTTGGCCGCTTGAATAGCCATTCTGCTGTTGTCACCAGCAATAATTTCACATTCTATTAGTTTTTCATTTTGAACAGCCTCTTCCTTCAATTTTTCCCATTTATCCAAGTCAAATCCTTTGAGATAATGAAATCCAAATTTCTCTCTATTTAAGCCTGGAGCTTTATTGGCTGCAATGCAAGCCGCTTCAATGGCTAAAGTTCCTGATCCACACATTGGATTGATAAATGCTTGATTAGATTTCCAGCTAGAAGCTAAAATAGTAGCTGCGGCTAATGATTCGTTCATTGGGGCTTTTCCTGGTATTTTTCTATAACCATGTTTGGAAATTGTTTCTCCAGAAGTATCCAAATATATAGATGCCTGATCTTCTTGCCAATGCAGAAAAACCACCATTTGGTCTCTTAAAGGACCCGAATCAGGTCTCGTTCCGGTTTTGTCTTTTAATCGGTCTACTATAGCATCTTTAGCCCTGACATTTGCAAACTGAGTATTTAAAATTTTCTCATTGTTTGCATAAGAAGTAATGCATAGGTAACCATTTTCATCCAGGTAGTCTTCCCATTTTACCTGATAAAGTTGCTGATATAATTTATCGGGATTATGAGCTTTAAATGATTTAATAAGGAATAAAACTTTGTTGGCAGTGCGCAAATGAAGATTTAAGTGCATGCAATCTTCCCTTGTTCCTTCCAAAGCGACATCCAATGGGCCTTCGTGGGTTACTTTGTAGCCAAGGTTTTCAATTTCCTGTCTTAGAACAGGAGCGATATAAGGGGGGCAAGGGAGAACGATTTTGCTTTTTTCCATTGGGCAAAGTTAGGGCAGTTTGTATTAATAACAATATTTTGAATTAGTGTAAGTGAATTGTTTATTGACTTTATTAGTTTTATGACTAATTTGTAAATAAAATAGATTTAATGGAATATGAACTTTAAAGAGTTATATAAAATTGCTAAGGAATCATTAGAGGAATTATCACCTTTAGATGAAGCTGATTTTAGATTAGAGCAGGCAGAATATAATGACCATGATGAGACATGGGACATTGTGGTTTCTTATCTGGTTGAAAATATTAATAAACCAGATTCACCTCTAGGAGCCTTTTCTACGGGTTTTAAATATCATCGAGTTTACAAAAAAGTGAAGATTGATAAAAATAAAAATGTAAAGGGTTTTTATATGTTTGAGAAGGTATGAAATTGATTGATTCAAATGCACTTCTCGTTTTAATTTTGGGTCTAATGAACCCCTCTTTAATTAACAAACACAAAAAGACTTCTATCTATTCCAGTGAAGATTACGAAAATCTTTTAGGGGTTATAGGTAGTATTGAATCGCTAGTTGTATTGCCAAATATTTGGACTGAAGTGGATAATTTATTGAATAAATTTAATAGAAACCAAAAAGAGTTATATGTTGAAAAGATTATACAAACCATAAAAAATACAACAGAGCAATATCTCCAATCAAATCTTATTGAAGAAAATCATGCTTTTTATGATCTTGGTTTAACAGATACATTAATCCTAGAGCATGCAAAAAATTGCGAGCTAATAATAACATCTGATTCAACTCTTTCGGACTATGCAAGAAGTCAAGGCGTTGAAGTTTTTGATTTAAAAGAATTGGCTAACTACAAACTAAAGTGAAAATAGAGGTTACTTTAGAAAATTATATTTGAGGCTCAAAAGTAACTCAACTCTGTATGTGAGTAAATCTATTCCACAAATTGTTGCCAGCCATTTCCATTCGATTTTGATTTCCTTTATATTCGCAATCCAATTTGAAAAATAAGATTATGAAGCAGTGGTTTTTGTGCAAAGTGAAATACCAAAAAGAAGATGAAAACGGTAGATTAAAATCCGTTACCGAGCCTTATTTGGTAGATGCCGTTTCTTTTACGGAAGCGGAAACTCGTATTTATGAAGAAATGGGTGAGCGCGTTAGAGGGGAATTTATGATTACAGGAATCAGCAAAAGTAAAATAGTGGATGTTTTCCATTATGAAGATGCTGACATCTGGCATAAATGTAAGGTGGTTTATTATGTAGCTGAAGAAAGCGGCAAAGAAAAGAAAATCACTAATCAAATGATAGTGACTGCTAAAAACGTAAAAGAAGCTTATGATAGAATATATCTTAGCTTAAATAATATGTTAGTATCATTCCAAGTGCCTGAGGTAATTGAAAGTCCTATTATCGAAGTTTTTAATTATACGGGAGATATTTCTCCGGAATCATCTGAATTGCAAGAAGAGGTTACTGAAGAGGAAGCCGATTAAACAGATAACTTTTCCAAAGTTTTTGAACTTTGGAAAAGTTTACTAGTCAATTTATTGAATATTTAATGCCCAATCATATTCATAGTAGTCTATGGTGTAATTTTCAGGTATTTTATTTTTCCTGTATTGATTGATATAATCTATTGCACCATCAGCCTTCATTTTAAAATCTCGGTCATACCATTTAAAAATCTTAGATAATTCTACCACATTTTCGCTTGGATTCACCCTTATAAAATCAGGGTTGTTAATAGCATTGGTAGTCCTTTCATTCAATTGAGCATCTAATTTGTCTGCTGTAAAAGCATAATTGGCTAGCTCAGGGCAACCGATGGCTGCACATGAAAAAGCAAAGTGTACTCTTGGATCCTGAAATGGAATTATAACTTTTCCCTTTTCAATTTGATCCAGTGTTAGCATTTCACCTCCAACATTGTGTTTTACCTTATCAAAAAAACCGTTTTTGTCTAAAGCAGATTTAAGTGGGAAATACTCCGTGATTTGCCTTATTACGATAATGTTGTAGGCATTAAGATATAAAGCCTTTTTTTCTTTGTCACTTAAAGCATCGATATTAACGGAGGCTAATGATTTATACAAATCGTCAACTTCTTCAAAATTACTTTTTAGCCTTTTGTAGTCAACCTTTCCATCCTGAACGTATTTTTTTAGGAAAGCATCAGTTTCTTTATTGAATTCTTCAATCTCTTGTTTGTATGCCATCAAGCTAAGGCTTGTAAAAAAAATGGCAATAATTGTTAAAGTAAAAGTTTTCATAGCATTTTATGTTTTTTTTTGTACATACGAAGACATTTGAAGTTTAGATTACTTTTTATTGTCTTCGAATTGACAATTGATTAGATTTAATAGCATTAATATTGAA
The DNA here is from genome assembly GCA_051747245.1 of Bacteroidota bacterium. Taxonomy (GTDB): domain Bacteria; phylum Bacteroidota; class Bacteroidia; order Cytophagales; family Cyclobacteriaceae; genus Marivirga. Next base: position 7,483 of record JBNJFX010000033.1, on the reverse strand, counting down.
TTGAGATTATACATAACCTTAAAAAATAATCTATGAGGAATATCGTCATCATTGGTAATGGCATTTCAGGAGTAACTGCAGCAAGGCATATACGCAAACATAGTGAAGACAATATAACCATTATTTCGGCAGAAACCGAGCATTTCTTTTCCCGAACCGCACTGATGTACATCTACATGGGGCATATGAAATATGAGAGTACCAAGCCGTATGAAGATTTCTTTTGGAAGAAAAATAGAATTGATTTGGTATATGATTATGTGGAGCAAATTGATTTTGACAATAAAAAACTACAATTAAAACAATCAGAGAGCATTGATTATGATGTTTTGGTTTTAGCCGTGGGATCTAAATCCAATAAATTCGGATGGCCTGGCCAAGATTTGAAGGCAGTTCAAGGGCTCTACAGTTATCAGGATTTGGAAGGAATGGAGAAGTATTCGCCTACTACACAGCATGCAGTGATAGTGGGAGGTGGTTTAATTGGAATTGAAATGGGAGAGATGTTCCATACTCGTGATATCAATGTAACTTTTGTAGTTCGTGAAAGTAGTTTTTGGAATAATGTATTGCCTCCAGAAGAATCTGAAATGGTGAATCGTCACATAAGAAAGCATGGGTTCAAATTGATGCTGGAATCCGAGATTACGGAAATTATAGATGATGGAAATGGAAGGGCGAAAGGTGTGAAATTGAAAAAAGGAGGAGAATTAGAAGCTCAGTTTGTTGGGCTAACTGTGGGGGTTTCTCCAAATATTGACTTCCTTAAAGATACGGATTTGGAAACCAACAAGGGCATAAAAGTCAATGAGTATTTTGAGACCAATCAGCCAGATGTTTATGCCATTGGGGATTGTGCTGAATTTGAAAAAGTACCTACCGAAGATAGAAAACCAATTGAACAGGTTTGGTATACAGGCAGAATGCATGGGGAAACTTTGGCTCAAACGATTTGTGGTAATAAAACAGCCTATAAGCCTGGTGTTTGGTTCAATTCAGCTAAGTTTTTGGATATAGAATATCAAACTTATGGCCAAGTAGCCAATCAACCTAATGAAGAAACCGAAGAGCATTTTTATTGGGAACATAATAAAGGAGAAAAGTCTATTCGCTTAGTTTTTCATAAAGAAAATAAAACTTTAAAGGGTGTAAACTTAATGGGCGTAAGATATCGCCATGAAGTTTGTGATAAGATGATAAGGGATAAATGGCCTATGAAAATGGTTTTTCAAAATCTGAAAGATGCCAATTTTGACCCTGAATTTTCCAAAAAACATGAAGATGAGTTAGTGGGCATGTATAATGAAAGATATCCAAATGAGGCAGTGAAAATGAGTAGAAAAAAAGTATTGGGATTATTCTAAAATTGAAATATGAAGAGTTTAAAAATAATACACAAAATTGGCTTGGTAGTCTTTACTATTGGTTTTTTTACCTTTTTGTCATTGTTCTTTTTAGGGCAATATCAATTAGATAAAAATGTACTTAAAGAATTAATTGGCAAGGAGACTTTTACTTCGGTTGATAAAAATGCAGAAGATACTTATGGTAAAAAGTATAGTAATCAATTTGCTTTCGTCAGTGATTTTAAATCAATTTTAAATGAAGCTAATACTGAAATAAAATCTAGATTTGAAATCAATCCTAGCTTGGCGGAAAAAATCGCAAAATCAGCTGATGCTAAATCTTTTCAACAATCTTCAATTGATAAAGCATTGGGAGAACCTTCTGGTGAAGTAGAGGAATGGCAATTAAAGCAACTAAAGGATTATACTGGATGGATGGAAGGTAGGGAGTATGAATCAACTGATGAATTGACATCCCAGTTAGAGAATGTAATTGCTGATGTTAATAATTCCATCATTTCCCAAAAAGGATTTAGTAAGGACAATATCAACAATAAAGCATTTACTATTACAAAGCAATCTGAAGTTGGCCACGTTGTTCAAAATCCTTGGTTGTGGTTATTTCTGGCTATTGGCATTCCCATTATTGGAGCCATCATGTATTTATTGCCTAAGTTGAAAACAGAGCATGCAGGTATTAAAAATGATGGGATATTTCATAGTGCCCTCAAAAATCGAGGTTGGATTGGTATCTTATTAGGTACATTTTTAATCAGTTTTTATATATTTCTTTATTGGTATCCTGAATATATGACTTCTTGGATTGTAATGGTTGATCCACTCAGTAAAATGCTAAGTGGAAATCCTGCCAGTCAATGGTTTATGTATGGATTCCTTTACACCTTGGCTATTTTGGTAATGGGTATTAGGATGATTATAAAATACCGTCATAGTCCATATCAAATGATTAGAACTGTATCAGTCATGTTCTTTCAATTGTCATTTGCTTTCGTGATTCCTGAAATATTGGTGCGCCTAAATCAACCTTATATGGATTTGAAAAACATGTGGCCTTTGGATTACTCTTTCTTTTTCGATTACCGATTAAATGAAATGATAGAAGCAGGAACAATTGGTTTATTTATGCTAGGTTGGGGCATAGCTTTGTTTGCCATTGGAGTGCCATTATTTACTTACCTATATGGGAAAAGATGGTATTGCAGTTGGGTTTGTGGTTGTGGAGGCTTGGCTGAAACCTTAGGTGATCCTTACCGACAGTTATCCGATAAGTCATTGGTTGCTTGGAAAATAGAAAGATGGTTGGTTCATGGTGTGCTGGTTTTTGCTGTGGTGATGACTGCAGCAGTGCTTTATACTTTTTTTACGGGTAGTTCCGAATTATTAGGAATTAATACATACAGTATTAGGGCTTCATACGGATTTGGTATAGGTGCTGTATTTTCAGGTGTAGTAGGAACAGGTTTTTATCCCTTCATGGGGAATAGAGTTTGGTGTAGATTTGGATGTCCATTGGCTGCTTATTTAGGTTTGGTTCAGCGTTTTAAATCCCGCTTTAGAATTACCACTAACGGTGGACAGTGTATTTCTTGTGGTAATTGTTCTACTTATTGCGAAATGGGAATTGATGTAAGATGGTATGCACAAAGAGGACAAAATATTATCCGTTCTTCATGTGTTGGTTGCGGTGTTTGTTCATCAGTTTGTCCAAGAGGTGTTTTAAATCTTGAGAATAGAGATGAAGATGGGAGATTTAATCAGCCTTCTTTAGTTGGTAATGATAGTTTTGGAGTTCAGAGTTGATATATTATATTTTAAGAATTAAAGCAGAAAATAAAACTGTCAGGTTTACTTAAATTATTCCTTATAATTTCCGATCGGTGTGCCACCAACCGGGGTGAAATCCATGGTTGGTGGCACACCAACCATTTAAATCTTGATTGAAAATCTAACAGGTTTTGGTAAAAGCACATGATGAAAAAAGATTTTCTGGAATTTTTAATTCAGTATTTTTGTATTATATTTGTATATCACAAATATAAAATAGCCATGAATATAACAACAACACTTCCCAAACATGTCGTTGATTTATTGGCCAAAAAGGCTAATGAATTAAATATGCCTAAGAATAAATTGATAGAAAAGGCATTAACTGTCTATTTAGAAAACATAGAAAAGGCAGAATATGCCAACTCCTACAAAATGGCGGGAGATGACTTAGATGTTATGATGGTTGCAGAAGAAGGTATGCAAGATTACTGGAAGCAACTTAAAGATACTGATGAAGCATGAAGCAGGCTGAAATTTGGAATGTAAACTTAAATCCTGTTAAAGGAAGTGAGCAAGCAGGATTTCGGCCTGTTGTCATTTTAAGTGGAAATTTGGCTAATGAATTTTTACGGACAGTTATTGTTTGTCCGCTTACCACAAAAATTAAAGAATATAAAGGCAATCCTGTTTTAGAACCAAATATTAAAAATGGCTTGAAGGAAAAGTCAGAGATTTTGGTTTTTCATATCCGCTCCATTTCAAAAGACCGATTTGTCAATAAATTAGGGGAGGTTTCGCCAGATTGCATGGAGCAAATGAAGAAGACTTTAGGAGATATATTGAAGTATTAGCTTATTACAAATATTTTTTGATTTTTGTTGGGTCTTGACGATTATCCCAAACACTTGCAATTATGAGCTTTGTTCCTGTTAGTTTATAAAAAATACTGAAATTTCCATCTGAAATAACTCTAATGTTATGGTAATCTGTTGGTTTTCCTAAATGATTATATTTCGAAAGGTGCTTAACCTTTCTTCTTATAAACTTTGATATTTTTACACTGTACTTTTTATTACCAGTTCTTCGAAACCAAAATTCAAGAATATCTTTTCTTTGGGTTTTTGCAGTATCAGTCCAAATTACTTTTTTAGCCATTCGTCTTCCTCAGCATTTACATCTTCATCTGATGAAATTCTACCATATTTTATATCTTCTTCAGCGGCTTTTAATGCCTCTAGTTGTTCAATTGATACTTTATAAATTCCATCTTTTTCTTTTGATTTTTTTAAAATATCATCTATAGTTGATAAGGCACTAATATCATTAATGGCTAATATTTTTTTGATTAGGTCGATTTTTATTTGTGCTTCTGATATCATAATTATTAAATTAAAAAAAGGATAATGAGAAATCAAATTTCTTTAGATTTTAATTCTCTAAAACTCCCTTAACATAATCACTCACCAGGTAAGAAAGTAATTTTCCTGTGTTATTGTCTTTTAAACCAGTTTCCAATTCACTAGCGGCTTCACAGATATGGAAATAAGCGGTATGTAAATTATGTCCATTTTTATATGCATAGTATCTGGCTTCTGTGGTGGTAAAACCTGATGGAGTCATAGCTGAACTCAAAACTCCTTTTATACTGTCCATATCCAATTCAATTCCACAGGCTTTATTTTGGTTGAGTTGAATGAAATCCGCTAGAGCATCTTCAAAAGTTATTTTTTTCCGTAGATAAATATCTTCCCAAAAGTAGTATCGAATGCCTTTATGTTTTGCCATTTCATCCAGCATATTTTGGCTATTATAATTTTCGTGTAAGCCTAAAATACTATAATCTGCCATAAACCCTTCAGTTTTTGCAGTACTGAAAGGATTACCACTGTGCCGTCCTTCCAAAGCTCTGAAATCAGCATGTGCATCTATATTCATTATGTTGATGGCACTTTTCTTTGCCTGGCTAACTCCTTTAATAATCGGATACGCATTGGCATGACTTCCACCAATTATAATCGGAATTTTTCCAGCTGCTGAAATTTCTTGGATCAATGGAAATACTGCATTATCAACAACAAGAACTAATTCTCTGAAATCTTCTACAGATTTAGCATTATCAGCCATTTGCTGAAAATTAAAATTTCCCAAAAGGTGAATGCTTTCTCCATTCAATTTGTGGGTATGCTGAATATTAAGGAAAGCTTTCAAAAAAGCATCCCATGCTGTATGAGTGCCACTTACTCCTAAATTTCCTTTGACGCCTATCGATTCTTCGATTCCTAAAATAACAAATCTGGCAGCGGAATTTTCAAAATCATTTCCATAAGTGATTTTTTGACCAATTTTGGTTTCTCCTTCTCTTGGCTTCAGGTAGCTATTTAAATCTTGTTCCTCAAAAAAATGAAAGTGATTTATATCCATTCTCCTTTTATCATAACTTTTTCAATATTCTGAGAGCCAAATGCATACGGCATATAGGCTAAAGAAGGAATATTCTTAGTAAGTATCAAGTTAGCTCTTTTTCCTTTAGAAATGGAACCGACTTCCTTTTCTACTTCCATGGCATAAGCTCCATTTAAGGTAGCCGCATTAAAAGCTTCTTCTGGAGTTATCTTCATTTGAATACAGGCTAAAGAAATCAATAATGGAATATTTCCACTTGGGGAGGAGCCTGGATTATAATCGGTTGCCAAGGCTATGGCAGCACCTGCATCAATTAATTCTCGAGCAGGAGGGAAACCCATTCTTAAGAAAAATGCTGCAGAAGGAAGTAAAGTTGAAATGATTTCATTCTCACCTAGTAACTTGATTTCTTCTTCACCTAAAGTTTCTAAATGGTCAACTGATAAAGCATTGGTTTTAATTCCCAATTGAACACCACCGCTATTATTCAATTGATTAGCATGAATTTTAGCTTTCAACCCGTATTTAGCTCCAGCATTTAATACTTGCTCACTTAAATGCTCATCAAAAAAGCCTGTTTCACAGAATACATCTATATAATCTGCTAATTTTTCTTCTGCTATGGCAGGCAACATTTCATCTATAATGAGCTTTATGTAAGCTTCTTTATCTTCTTTATATGGCTCTGGGAAAGCATGTGCGCCTAAAAATGTAGATTTTACAGGGATGTTTACAGTTTCTTTTATTCGTCTGATAACCCGAAGCATTTTGAGTTCTGCATCCAAACTCAATCCATAACCACTTTTGATTTCCAATGCGCCAGTTCCTAGGTTCATTACTTCATTAACTCGAACCATAGCTTGTTCAAAAAGCTCATCTTCGGAAGTCTTAGCCAATCGTTTAGCTGAATTCAAAATGCCGCCTCCTTTAGCAGCAATTTCAGCATAGCTTAAGCCTTTGATTTTGTGCACAAATTCATCCTCACGGCTGCCAGCAAAAACAATATGTGTATGAGAATCACAAAAAGTGGGTAAAATAGATTTTCCTTTGGCATCGAATACTTCTTGATTTTGTTCAGTATTCAAGTCCTCCATTTTACCATAATTCAAAATCTTACCGTCTTTTATTTCAAGGAAAGCATTGTCTAAGGAAGGTAATTCGCCTAGTGCATTTCCTCTTAGTAATTCTGTTTTTTCTCTTGTGCCGTAAAGTGATTTTATGTTTGTTATGAGCATGGATGTGAGTTGGGTGATGGGTGTGGGGTGATGGATGTTGTGTGCAGAGCGTTGAAATTTCTACACTTTAATTCTCATTACCGAAACCCATTATTTTGAAATTTATTTAATTTTTGACCTGTAGCTTATCATCATATTCATTAAAAGGTAAGCTTGGTTATAATTTATTTTAAAACATTCTTTAACTATATATTTTCGTCTATCTGCTTTGTATAAACAAGTTACAACTTCTGCCAATGACCGAATCGAATATCCTAAAAATCTCTTGTTTTCAGGTGAAGATTGAAGGATAGAACCTTCCGCAATATTTAAAGCAATTGAGTCAACGGATCTACGGATTTGAGAAGTTAAATTATAGATTCCACTTTTTGGAAATTTATCTGAAATCTTATAAATGTCTTCAGCATAATCCATTGAAAGTTGCCAAATCTTTAATTTTTCAAATTTAAAGCTCATGATGTATAAGGTTAATTGGTTTAAAAATAAACTTCAAATTATTAAAAATCTTGTGTAATAAAAACCAATAACCATCAATATCATGTCAATCTAGGTCACCAAACTATTGTTTAGCACTTACGACACCCATCACCCATCACCCTACATCCATTACTGTGTCATTCCCTGAAATAAGTTGACCGTTTTTAATGGAATAAAGTTATGATAAAAACGGGAAAACGTATCAAAGCCAGGAAGAGATTTTCTGAGGAATTC
>JBNJFX010000032.1:0-60128 GCA_051747245.1 Bacteroidota bacterium | reverse complement strand
CTAAGAATTATACAACTTATTAGATTAAAACCGTATATAATAACAATTGAATATTATAAACAACAGAACAACCATTCATCACTTAAAATAAGTCTAACTTTGATTCGTTAGCCTGTTGTGTATATTTTTGATAAATTTGCACCCAATAAAAAATATGTCCACAACTAGTCAAAATATTGCCAGTCAACAGTCCAATAAACAAGACGAGTGGTTTGATGAAATGATTAATTCTTTAAAAGTTGATCAAGTCCAAATAAAACTAGGACGGCTCCAGAGGAAAAAGAACGGCTTTATAATAGTCAATAGATGGGGAACCAAAAGAAATTATTTCTGAAATGAGAAACAAAAGTTCTCAATATTTTATTGAAAAGGTTGTTAAAGAATTTTTATCCGAATTAAACAGTAGAAACGTTACAACAAATCAATTAGCATTCGATCTTAGTGATGCTAAAATATTAGTTTGGGCTGAAATTGAAGATTTTGATGAAACTTCTGAAGATGGTCTAATATTATCTGAGGCAAAAGTAAACTCACATTTTTCTGATTTTGGTTTTCATATTTCATCTACTATTATAGAAAAAAGTGACAATTTACCTGTCCCACCTCATTATGCCTCAATTAAAAATTAGTATTGGCTTCATTTGATGAACATGAACATATAAAGCAAGCTAAAAGCAATCTTAATTTTTTAATTTCGGTCAATGATAAGATTGAAAACAACTGGGATTGGCAAGTTACAATTAGTTTTTATACTGCTGTTCATTTAATAAATGCACATATCTCAAAAAAATCTGATCAGCATTATAGATCACATGAGTTAGTAAATACAGCTATTAACCCATATAATCAAGCATCAATAAATAAATTATCGGAAGAGGCCTATACCTCTTACATGAAACTTCAAAATCTCTCTAGAAGAGCTCGATATTTATGTCATGATAAACCTGAAAATCGTGATAATAATGCTTTTTTTACTTATGACAAACACTTCTCTAAGGCTTTAATTCATTTGGATAAACTCTTGAAATTCATCTCTTCTGAGTATGGTATAAAATTTAAGAGCTTACCCGTAAAATGTATAGAATTAAAGAATAAAACATTTACATATTTCGAGGTTCAATAACATTTGGATTCGCATTTTCTTAAATTCCAAACCCGTATCAGTTTTATAAAAGGAATAGTTAAAATGGCCCACAATAATTTACTGGAAAATAGTCGACAAGAAATTAGTTTGTCACAACATGTAAATCAGGAATTTTCGCATCATATATTGTAATAAACATTCCAAAAATCAGATTTAGTGCATCTAAGGATCATAAAATATGTTTAAAAGCATGCATTAAGTCAATAAATTTAATCCTTTTCCAGTAACATTCCCCGTCCCATATTAGTTAAGGGTAGATATGTTAGGTTACAGATTTACAAAATATTTAGCCCATAAAGATTTATCAGACACCACTTTTGATCAACTATTCAATGTATTCAATGAATTATTGATCATTACAGGCGGTGATGTTAGTGAAGCACTAAACTGGCTGACCAATATTGATAAGCAATACAATATCACAGACGGTAAATATGGATTGGGTGATTTCATAGAGGATTTAAAAAACAAAGGTTTTATATCTGACAAAACACCGGACGGTTCCTTTGAAATCACTGCCAAAACAGAGCAGAATATTCGCAAAAGTGCACTGGAAGAGATTTTTGGAAAGCTCAAGAAATCAGGAAAAGGAGAACATAAAACCAATTTCACAGGATTAGGAGAAGAACCCGGAACGGATAGAAGAAATTATGAATTTGGTGATTTATTGCATCAAATTTCTATGACCGATTCTTTAAGAAATGCACAAATCAATCATGGATTAGGTGATTTCATGCTTACGGAAGATGATTTGGAAGTAGTGGAAAGTGAATATAAAACTCAAACTTCCACAGTGCTGATGATAGATATTTCCCATTCCATGATTTTGTATGGCGAGGACAGGATTACGCCTGCCAAAAAAGTAGCCATGGCTTTAGCCGAACTCATCACCAAAAAATATAAAAAGGATACGCTTGACATCATAGTTTTCGGTAATGATGCCTGGCAGATTCAAATAAAAGATCTTCCCTATCTGCAAGTGGGTCCATATCACACCAATACCATAGCAGGATTAGAATTGGCTATGGATTTATTGAGAAGGAGGAAAAATAAAAACAAACAGATTTTCATGATCACGGACGGGAAACCAACCTGCATGAAACAAGGCATCAAATATTATAAAAACAGCTTCGGACTTGACCCCAAAATATTGAATAAAACACTCAATTTGGGTGCTCAATGCCGAAGATTAAATATTCCAATTACCACTTTCATGATTGCCTCAGATCCATATTTACAGGAATTTGTGAAAGAATTCACTACCGTAAATAACGGAAATGCATATTACAGCAGTTTGCAAGGGTTAGGCAACTTAGTGTTTGAAGATTACAAAAGAAACAGAAAAAAAAGATACTGAAAATAACTTTATGAGCTACGAGAAACTCACTACGCAAGATAAATTAAAAATTACTACCCTTAAAGATTTGATGAAAAGCGGTTATCAGCCGAAAGCCGTAAAAGAAGAACTCAGGCAAAATCTCATTAAAAAAATGAAGGCTGGTGAAAATGTTTTTGAAGGCATTTGGGGCTTTGAAGATACCGTGATTCCAGATATTCAAAGAGCCATACTTTCTCGTCATAACATTAATTTATTGGGTTTAAGAGGGCAGGCAAAAACCAGAATAGCCCGCATGATGACTTTATTGTTGGATGAATACATTCCAGTTTTGAAGGGAACAGAATTGAATGATGACCCAATGCAACCTTTATCACGCCAAGCACAAGATATTTTGGAAGAAAAAGGAAATGATGCACCGGTAGCTTGGATGCACAGAGACGAACGTTATACTGAAAAACTTGCTACTCCGGATGTTTCCGTAGCCGATTTGATTGGAGATGTAGATCCTATTAAAGCCGCCACATTAAAATTACCTTATTCTGATGAAAGAGTGATTCATTATGGTTTGATACCCCGTTCACACAGAGGGATATTTGTCATCAACGAATTGCCCGATTTACAAGCCAGAATTCAGGTGGCTCTTTTCAATATTTTACAAGAAGGTGATATTCAAATAAGAGGATTCAAATTAAGATTGCCATTAGATTTACAATTTGTATTTACTGCCAATCCTGAGGATTATACCAATAGAGGGAGTATTATCACACCATTGAAAGATAGAATTGATGCGCAGATCATTACGCATTATCCTGAAAGTATTGAAATAGGAAGAAAAATCACAACCCAGGAAGCTGCAATTAAAGAGGAGCAAAATGAAATTGTAGAAGTAAATGAGCTTTCTAAGGATTTGATTGAGCAAATAGCTGTAGAAGCCAGAAATAGTGAATATATAGATGAAAAAAGCGGTGTATCTGCTAGATTAACCATTTCAGCTTATGAGAGTTTGGTTAGTGCTGCTGAACGTAGATCATTGATTAACAATGAACAAAAGGTTTATGTACGGATGTCTGATTTTTCAGGAGTGGTTCCTGCCATTACCGGGAAAGTGGAATTAGTTTATGAAGGGGAGCAGGAGGGTCCCAGCATAGTGGCGCAAACTTTAGTAGGCAAAGCTATTCGTTCTCAATTTGACCAATATTTTCCAAATCCAGAAGAATTAAGAAAAGATAGAGAGAAGAAAAATCCTTATCGACCAATCAGCAAATGGTTTAATGATGGAAAAAAAATCGATCTTTTCCATGATGATAATGAGAAAGAATATCAAAAGAAATTAGATAGTATCCCTGGCTTAAAGGATTTAGTAAAAGCAAATCATAAAAAACTGAATGAAAAAGAGACATATTTTATGATGGAATTTGCTTTACACGGAATGGCGGAATATAGCTTATTGAGCAAACATGCATTGGCAAAGGGACATAGCTTTAAAGACCTTTTAAGCAGTATGTTAAATTTTGAAGATTCATCTGAAAACGATGATGATTTTAATATATAATTGTATATTTGGTATAGAACCGTAACCATAAATCCTTTTTGAAAATAATTGATGACCTTATAATTGAGATCGAAGAATTGCTTTCTGAAGCATACTTACACTCTAAGGAAAATATACCAAATGCAATTAGTTTAACAGAGAAAGCTCTTTTTAAAAGTCAGAAAATAAAGGAGAAAAATCAAATTCATGTAAATGCATTAAATCAATTAGCATTATTACAGCGAAAAAACCATGAATTTTTAACTGCAAAAAGTCTTTCAATTAGAGCTTTGTCAATTTCCAATAAAATAAATTATAACAGAGGAAAAGGTGATTCCGCTTATAATTTAGGAACTATTTTTATTGCACAAGAAAAATTTAGTGAGGCACTTCCCCATCTATTGGATGCCGTTTTCTATTATAAAACTGTAGAAGACAAAAGGTATCATTCCAAATCTTTATGCTTATTAGGCAGCATTTATGAAGAATTCCACGATTTTAAAAATGCTTTTTTAAGCTATGAAACTGCTTTATCGGAAGCAGTTGAAAACGAAAATGAATCATTAATAAGCGATATTTATTTAAGCTTAGCTAGAATAAATTTAAAATCGAACAGAGTATCCAAAGCCTCTCAAATGATTGAGAAATGCATAAGGTTAAAAGTAAAACTCAATCAAAAAGAGAAATTAGCCTTAGCCTATTTTCAAAATGGTAATATAAAACTCAAAAATAAGCAGCGAGAAAAAGCAGAGGAAAATTTCAAAAAAGCATTAGAACTATATACCCAACATAATCTCCAAAAAGGAAAGGTAGAAAGCATGGGGGAATTAGGCTCCCTTTTTATTGAAGCAGGTAAAATAAAAGAAGCAATCCAGTTATTGGAGGAAGCTGCTGAAATTGCAAAAAAAGAAGGTTTTAAAAGTAGTTTATATAAGTGCCATCATTTATTATTCCAATGCTTTAAACCAATTAATACTTCAAAAGCACTTTTTCATTTGGAAGAATATGTTCAGCTTAAAGAAGAGGAGAACAACAAGATTGTAAAAAATCTTGTAGATGGATACGAAGTGATTAGTCAAATTGAGGATCTGGAAAAAGATGCTGAAATGGAGCAAGAAAAAGCTTCTATTATAGAAAAGAAAAATACTGAACTAGACTCCTTTTTCTACAGGGTTTCTCATGACTTAAAAGGACCAATAGCTTCCTTGCTGGGGCTGAGTGATTTAGTAGATAAGGATATTAAAGATCCTGATGCAAGACATTTCTTCAAAATGTATGACCATCAAATCAGACGCTTGAATATGATTGTGATGGAGTTAATTAATATAACGGAACTTAATTATCGCGATATAAAATTAAGCCCCATTAATTTCTATGAAATAGTGGATAATTGTATTTCAGCTTATGCATATCTACCAAATTATTCCAAAATAAACTTTACTATAGACATAGAAAGCAATCTATATTTTAAATCTGAATGGTATATTATCAATACTATCCTTCAGAATCTGATAGAAAATAGTATCAAATATATTGATATTAATAAAAGTCAGCCAAAAGTAGATGTTGTGATATTTAAGCGTAAAGATCATGTCATTCTTAAGATAAAAGATAATGGCCAAGGGATTGATCCTGAACACCATAATAAAATATTCGGCATGTTCTATAGGGCAAGTGAAGAAGGGACTGGAACAGGATTAGGTTTGTTTATACTCAAACGAGCTATCGAACGTTTGAAGGGTGAAGTTTCATTTGAGAGTCAACCGAAAATTGGCAGTACATTCCAGGTAAAAATCCCTATGAACAAAGAAGAATCTAATTAGATTTCTTACTTTTATTAACTTTATTATCTTAAAGATTTCAAAAATATGGAAGTGCTATTAACAGCCGATGGACTAATCAGTTTATTATCACTTACCTTGATGGAAGTGGTTTTAGGTATAGATAACATCATATTCATATCTATTTTATGTAACCGATTACCTGAAAACCAACAGAAAAAGGCTCGAAATTTGGGCTTGGTTTTAGCTCTTTTAATGAGAATTGCTCTCTTATTTGGCATTGCTTGGCTAGTGGGTTTAACAAAACCATTATTAACCATATTTGAATTAGATTTTACCTTTAGAGACATAATCTTAATGGCTGGTGGATTATTTCTAATCTATAAAAGTACCACAGAAATACACCATAAACTTGAGGGAGAGGAAACGGATGTTAAAAATTCTCCTAAAGTCAGCGGTTTTACATCCGTAATCTTTCAAATTATCCTTCTGGATGTTGTTTTTTCATTCGATTCCATCTTAACTGCAATTGGGTTAGTGGACAGCATTATGATCATGGTGGTAGCCGTTATAATTAGCATAGGTATTATGATTTTAGCAGCAAGCAAAATAAGTAATTTTGTCAATGCCCACCCAACAGTTAAAATGCTTGCTTTGTCATTTTTATTACTGATTGGAGTCCTATTATTGGTGGAAGGATTCCACGTTCATGTGCCAAAAGGCTACATTTATTTTGCCATTTTCTTCTCCTTAGTAGTTGAACTTTTAAATATGAGAATGAGAAAGAAAAGGAAAAAAGATAACCAGCCTGTCCAGCTCAAAGAACGCTTCAAGGAATAACCCAAATTTTGCATATTGAAATGCAGCTATTACCTTAGCGAAATCAATTAAGGGGTGCCTCATAATAACGGGCTGAGAACATACCCTGGACCTGATCCTGATAATGCAGGCGTAGGATTTAAATAGAGCCTATTAGGCAATTACTTGAGTAAATTTTGCATCCCGAAAGTTATCGGGATTGATAATCAACATCAAACAGCAAAATTTCGTGTTAATAATTTTTGGAGTCTTCATAGATTAGCAAATGGACATTTTGAATGAATTGTATTACGGTCTTCTCAATATGGGATGGCTTGAAGGACTAGGTGTATTTTTCGGCATTTTATACATCTATTTTGCCGCCAAAGAAATGATCTGGTGCTGGTATGCCAGCTTAGTTAGTGTTAGTATTTATTTAGTCATTTGCTATCAAGTGCAGCTTTATGCAGAAATGGGGTTGAATTTCTACTATTTGGGTACCACCATTTACGGTTGGTGGCATTGGAGAAATCCCAATAGAAAAGAAAAGGAATTACCTATCTCCAAAATGAAACTGAAAGAGCATGGTCTATTTATCATTTCAGGTATTTTATTCACTTTTGGGCTTGGATATTTTTTGATTGAAAATACAGATGCCCAACTTCCTTATTTAGATTCATTCACCACGGTTTTTAGTGTGTTGACCACTTTATTGGTAACTCGAAAAGTGCTTGAAAACTGGCTTTATTGGATCGTTATTGATGCAGTAGCGGTTTACATTTATTTCCAAAGAGAATTATTTTTAACTTCCCTCCTAATGGCTGCTTATGTTATAATAGCAGCAGTAGGTTATTTCAACTGGCGCAGGCTTTACCATACCAAATACGCATGAAAAAAATCGCAATCATAGGACCTGAAAGTACTGGAAAAAGCACTTTAACAAAAGGATTGGCTAAACATTTCCAAGAGCCTTTTGTACCAGAATATGGGCGGAAATATTTAGAAGAAAATGGTAGCGAGTATGAGAAATCTGATTTACTGAAAATCAGTAAAGGCATGCTTGAAGCCGAAAAAGAACAAGCTAAAAATGCTAATCAATTTTTATTTTGCGATACAGATTTAATTATGATGAAAGTCTGGTATGAGGTGAAATATGGAGAGTGCCATCCATTTATCTTGGAAAAATTAACAGAAAATCCTTATGGTTTTCACCTTTTATGTGCTCCTGATTTACCTTGGGAAACTGATCCATTAAGAGAAAACCCTAATATAAGAGAAGAACTTTTTGATCGATATCAAAAGGAGTTGGAGGATTATGGGTTTGATTATTCTATAATTTCAGGGACAAAAAATCGATTAGAAAAGGCAATTAAAATGCTTGAGGGAAATTTACTTTAGAGTAAAAGCTTGGATTCCTTAATATTCCCTCTTAATATTGCAACATCAATAAGGGGTGCCTTAATATAACGGGCTGAGAATATACCTTGAACCTGATCTCGGTAATGCGAGCGTAGGAATTTTGAATTTAAATCAACAAAGAATATGAATTAATATAGGATTGCAGGAACGAAAATTCTTGTTAATCCCTTGTAAAGATAAAGCGTTTCTACGCTGGGGTGCCTTAATACAACGGGCTGAGATCATACCCAATGAACCTGATGCCGATAATGCGGTCGCAGGGATTTGGTTAAGGAAAATGAAGGAGGTAATTACCCCGCCTCCACAAGTTTCACTAACAAACAAATTAAACAATGTTACAATTTACAAAAAAGTGGTTATTAACTGCTTTGGCTGTGGTTATGAGTATGAACTTAATGGCGCAAAGGAGCATTAGTGGGAAAGTAGTTTCCCAGGAAGACAATTCACCCTTGGTAGGTGCTAGCGTGGTAATCGAATCCATTCAAAAAGGAAGTGCCACGGATATTGATGGGAATTACCGCCTCAATAATGTTGAAGCTGATGAATATGAAATTAAAGTTTCATATATCGGCTATAAGCAAGCAGTAAAGAAAGTAAGTTTAAAAAATGAAGATGTTCAGCTTAATTTTGAATTAGAGAAAGATGTTCAATTAACTGATGAAGTGATGGTTTCTGCTACCAGAGCAGATGAAAATACACCTACTACCTATTCAAATATTAAAAAAGCAGAACTCAATAGGCAAAATCTTGCACAAGATATGCCTATGCTATTGAATTACACTCCTTCTATGGTAACCACTTCAGATGCTGGTGCTGGAGTAGGTTATACCGGGATGAGAATCAGAGGAAGTGATGGAACAAGAATAAATGTGACCGTAAATGGAATTCCTATTAATGATTCCGAATCACACGGTACTTTTTGGGTGAACATGCCGGATTTGGCAAGTTCAGTTGATAATATTCAAATCCAAAGAGGTGTAGGTACCTCTACCAATGGAGCAGCTGCATTCGGAGCATCAGTCAATATGCAAACTTCCACTCCCTCTCAAGAGGCTTTTGGTGAAGTAAACAATTCTTATGGCTCTTTTAATACAAGACGTCATAATGTGATTTTCAATTCAGGAATAACCAACAGTGGATGGTCATTTGAAGGAAGATTATCCTCTATTCATTCCGATGGTTATATTGACCGAGCAACTTCTGATATGCAATCTTATTTTCTTTCAGGTGCATATTATGGAGATAAAACCATAGTGAAAGCTTTGGCTTTTGGCGGAAAAGAAAGAACCTACCAAAGCTGGTGGGGAACACCTGAAGCTCGTTTAGAAAATGATGAAGAAGGTATGCAGGAAGTCATTGGTAATAATGGCTATTCAGATGAACAAGCTGAAAACCTCTTGAACTCAGGTAGAACTTTTAACTATTATTTATATGACAATGAGGTAGATAACTATCAGCAAGACCATTATCAATTGCATCTTTCCCATCAATTTACTGAAAATTTACAAGCCAATGCCGCCCTACACTATACTTATGGCAGAGGCTATTTTGAGCAATACAGAAATGATGATGATCTAGCAGATTATCAATTGGATGACATAGAAATTGGTAATGAAACCATAAGTTCAACTGATTTAATCAGAAGAAGATGGTTAGACAATCATTTTTATGGAATGACCTACAGTTTAAATTATCAAGAAAAAGATTGGGACCTTACTTTAGGGGGTGCATATAATGAATATGATGGTGACCATTTTGGTGAAATCATCTGGGCAAGATTTGCAGGTGATTCCGAAATAAGGGAGCGTTATTACGACAATTTCGGAAGAAAACAAGATTTCAATACTTTCCTAAAAGCTAATTATCAATTAGATGAAAAAATTAATCTATTTGCTGACATGCAAATCAGAAGTATAGACTATGTTACTGAAGGAATAGATAGTGATTTAGCAGAAATTGATACTGGTGGTGATTATTTTTTCTTTAATCCTAAGGCTGGATTAAGTTATAGCTTACCTAACAATAGTCAATTGTATGCATCAGTGGCTGTAGCCAACCGGGAACCGGTTAGAAATGATTTTGTGGATGCGCCACAAGGTGAAACCCCTGAACATGAGACCCTTTATGATTATGAATTAGGATATAAAAAGCAAGCCAGCAATTTCAGTGCAGAAGCTATTTTCTATTATATGGATTATGATAATCAATTGGTTTTGACTGGAGAGTTAAATGATGTAGGTTCAAGTATCCGAACTAATGTGGACAACAGTTACAGAGCAGGTATCGAGTTAATTGGTGCTTATCAGTTAAATTCACAATGGTCAGTTGGTGGTAATGCCACTTTTAGTCAAAATAAAATCGCCAATTTCACAGAAATAATTTATGATTATGGAGAAAATTGGGATGAATACAATGTGATTGAGAATGAATATAGCTATACAGATATTTCATTCTCTCCAAATATCATAGCTGCTGGGGAAATTACTTACAAACCATTAAGCAATTTAAAATTTACCCTTTTAGGAAAATACGTTGGCAAACAATATTTGGATAACACCTCAAACGATAATAGAGCCTTGGATCCTTATTTTGTAAGCGATTTTGTAGGAAGTTATCAGTTTAGTTTGCCTTTCTTAAAACAAGCTGAGCTTAAATTAATGGTAAATAATATCTTTAATGAGATGTATTCATCAAATGGTTATACTTTCGGTTATAACGCAGGGACTTATGAGGTAAGAGAGAATTATTTATACCCTCAAGCAGGCACTAACTACTTGTTAGGTTTGAATTTGAAATTTTAGGGAGAATTGAACTTAAAAAGTTAAATTACTTCATTAAGACCTGTCAGGTTTTGAATTTAGGTTTAAATGGTGGGTTGGTGTGCTACCAACCACGGATTCTACCCCGGTCGGTGGCACACCGACCGGAAACCAATACTAACTACCTGATATCAATCATTATATAGCTTTTCCAAAGTTTAGAACTTTGGAAAAGCTTCTTTCAATTTGAAAATGCCAATTATGACAGATAAAACATTCATCCCATTTTATGACATCAAAAATTATCCTGATGAGGTTTTGGTAGTCGATGCCCATCATCCACAGGGATTTGATTTATCGCATTGGAGAGGAGCGCCAGTTCCCAAGAATTGTGAGGCAGATACCAGCACAGAAATTGTATTAAAAGCAATTCAGAATAAACTTCCGGAGCTGGATAAAAATTACGTCACCAACAACCATTATGACATAGATGGCTTTTTGGGAGTTTGGGCTGTTTTCAATCCTGAAAAAGCCTTAGAGTATTATGATCTATTGACTGAAATGGCTCAAATTGGGGATTTCAGAGAGATAAATTTTAAATATTCAGACTGGAAAAAAGCTTTAAAATTGGTCTGCTGGCTGAATGAGGAAGAAGCTGAATTATTCTACCCGCCATTTGGTGCTCCGGAAATAGCAGAAAAAGAAATGGAAGCCTGCGTGCCCAAATACATTCATTTTTTAGATGCTTTCAGTAGAGTTGTGGATTTACCAATTGATGAACTTCCAAATACAAAAGAATTCAATTTAGTCTTGAGTCATCTTGAAAAAATAGATAAACAGGAAACGATTGATGATATCAGGATGAATATAGTGCATGCCAACGAAGAATTGCATTATTATGCACTTTACAGCAAAAGTCAGGCAGCTGATGTGGTCATGAGTATTTATTCGGAAAACCGATATGAATTAGAGTTTAAATACACTACATGGATTAATACTACTCGCAAGCATTTCCCTAGAATCAGCATGGAAAATCTATGTGATCAATTAAATGAAATTGAAGAAAGCGGTAAAAAATGGGAAGCTGAGCATTTTACAGATACTGCACCCATCCTACGCTTAAAAGGAAAGAATTTAAGCAAAAAAGAGCGTTTTCAAAGCCCTTGTTTCAGACCCATCTACTCTTCAAGTATTAGCCCCGATGATTTTCAGAATATTTGCATTAATTACTTTAGAAAGCATTATAAATTGCTATCTAAAGGAGAAACTTTGGATTGGAAAGAAGTTAGAGAATTGAATGAAAAGGTTTTTGCTTAAAAGATAGGTTTTCAATCATGGTTTAAATGGTCGGTGTGCCACCGACCATGGATACTGCCCTTGATAGGCGGCACACCGACCGGAATCTATAAAGAATAATTTAAATAACCCTGACAGGTCAGATTTAATATTTCCAAATATCAGTCTATTCCTTATCTTCTCCTTTGGCAGTCAATACCTCAGGTGCCTCTTTCAATAAAGTATTATACCAGCTCACTAATTTCTTTACATCAGAAGGATATACCTGATTTTCATCGTAATTAGGTAGCACGTGCTTTAAAAAAGCCATGATTTCCTCTTTTGATGATTTAGCATCTATCCCTAAGTCATCACCAAATTCTTCATGCATGATATTAAATATCTTCTGTAAAGGAACATTTCCTTCTGCATCAGTAGTATAAATAGAAATCTCATCCAAAATAGATACTCTATCGTGAGCATGAGCCACTAGCTTTTGCTTTTTCTCATCTAAGGATTCTAAAATAACGCCTGTTCTTGAAGGTTTTACTACCTGAAACAATCCGCCTTTTCCCGTTACTGATGCTATATCTTTTAAAGTCATGTTTTATCTTCTTAAAAATTGATGGACGAATTTAGTGCAAACATTTCCGTTTTCACAAAATTGAAGGCTAGTTTTTAAAGGAAATTTGAAATTGATTAAAACCATCAAGTTAATTAATGATAAATAATTCAGCTAAAGCTGAAATGGGTTAACCACAGAGTTACACTGAGGATTTCACTATGAACACTAAGAAACCATAACACAAATGTATTTTTGGCTAATCCGAAGAAAGGATATTCAAGAAAACTAGTTTGATTATTTCCTTTTGTATTCTCTTTATCATTTGTAGAAGAAATAGTCATGAAAGCCTTTGTGTAACTCAGTGATTAATCTCCGTGTCCCTTTGTGGTTAAATCCAAACAGCCTTCCCGATAAATACGGGGCAGGTTGGCTGTCACCTTCTATTTGTGGTTAACAAAAAAAGCAGCCTCCTAAGAAGCTGCCTTGTACACCTGTTTATTATGACTTTAGGAATGAAATAATCAATCTACATTATCGTGCAAGAACTTATTATTACCCAATATCTGATTATCATCATTCAAATTGAACCTTGATACATTTTGTTCTGAAGAATGTGGCACATCCCTTAGTTTTACTTGCTTACGCTTATAGGCTGGAACCTCCATTTGCTTATAAGCTTCTGGAGTATTGGTATGTCCACCATTTAAATTCTTCAATTTTTCAATTCTCTCAATAGAACGCTTTTTCAACATTTCCTGACGTTCTGCCTCTTTTTTATCTACATTATCCTGGCTTTCGGACTTATCCACTATATCATATTCATTTGACAAGCTTTGGGTAAAGTCATCTGCATAATCACTTTCCTCTTCAGCATAATCCGGTTCTTCTTGCTTTTTTGAAGGGAAACCAAAAGAATAGCCTCTTTCTTCATCAGCCTGTGGACGAGATTCTTGCGTATTTCTCTTCTCAAAAGTAAATGGGCTAGGCTCATTTTTTGGTTCTTGCTTAGGTTTTTCTTCCTCCTTCTCATTACCAAAAAGCGTAATTTGTTTGTTGGAATCTAAATCATAAACCTTCCTTGCTTCTTGATGCGGTATGGCATTTTCCTTATAACCACCCTGATCAAAACCTGTTGCAATCACCGTTACAGACAATCCTTCTCCTAAAGATTGATCCATTCCATGTCCAAAAATCACTTCAGCTTCATCTCCGGCTCTTTCTTGAATATAATCCGTGATTTCTGTTAACTCATCCATTTGCAATTCGGCTTTTTCACCCGAAATGATGGATAACAATATTTTTTGAGCTCCTAAAATATCGGTATTGTTCAATAATGGAGAAGATAATGCTTCTTCTGCTGCTCTTAATGCCCTGCCATCCCCTTCGGTTTTGGCAGAACCCATAACAGCAGCACCGGCATTTTTCATTACCGTTTTAACATCTTCAAAATCCACGTTTACTTGACCAGGAACCGTTATGATTTCCGCTATACCTTTGGCACCGGTTGTCAATACATTATCCGCTTTCGCAAATGCATTTCCAATGGTCAGATTACCATGAACCTCCCTCAATTTATCATTGAGAATTACCAAAACAGTATCACAATTCTCTTTTAACTGACGAATTCCTTCTTCTGCTTGTCTTACCTTTTTCTTTCCTTCAAAACTAAAAGGTGAAGTAACAATCCCCACAGTCAGGATATCCATTTCCTTGGCAATACGGGCAATGACAGGTGCAGCACCCGTTCCGGTACCTCCTCCCATTCCTGCCGTAACGAACACCATTTTAGTATCATTACCTAACAAATCACGGATTTCTTCCTTGCTTTCCAATGCGGCATCTTTTCCTTTTTCAGGATTAGCACCGGCACCTAATCCACTTGTTAGATTAGTTCCTATTTGCAGCTTATTAGGCACAGGACTTGATTTTAAGGCTTGGGAATCTGTATTGCAGACCACAAACTCAACATCTCTGATGCCTTGGTTAAACATGTGATTAACAGCATTACTGCCACCCCCACCAACACCTATCACCTTGATGATAGATTTATGGTGTTTTGGAATTTCGAATTTATAAGCTCCTTCAGTCATAATATCCGTATTTTAAGTTCTTTCAGTATCATATTGATATTAAATTTTAACTACACAAATCATCCTATTTGGTACTGGAAATCAGATAACCATTAAAGACAATTGAGTAATTGCCTAATAGGCTCTATTTAATAATCATCCTTTTCGTCAAAATCATCTATCAAAAAACTCTTGGTTTTATTGATAATCTTTGAAAAGAAGTCCCCTTCTCTTTTCGCACCTTTCTGCTTGTGGTTGATAAACATATTCTGATTATTCAACTTAGCTTCAAGGTATCTGTTTTCTCGCTCATCAATTGAACGATAACCTGCCAATACTAATCCTACAGATGTGGCATACATCGGGCTTTTCACAGCCTCTATTTTTGTTCTTCCTAAATGTTCATTTGGATAACCAATTCTGGCATCCATTCCGGTTAAATATTCAACTAGTTGTCTGGCACTGTGCATTTGCGAACCACCACCGGTAATTACAATTCCACCAGCCAAACGACCTTCATAACCGGATGCTAATATTTCTGCATGCACCAAGTCAATGATTTCTTCCATTCTGGCTTCTACTATATGCGCCAAGTTTTTAATGGAAATCTCTTTTGGTGCCCTATTTCTTAATCCAGGAATCGAAACGATTTCATTTTCACTAGCTTCAGTTGAAATCGCCCTACCAAATTTGGTTTTCAATAATTCAGCTTGCTGTTGCATTACCATACAACCTTCTTTTATATCAGAAGTGATGATATTTCCTCCAAATGGAATTACACCCGTATGACGGATGATATTTTCATGGAAAATGGCAATATCTGTTGTGCCACCCCCTATATCAACCAAACAAACTCCAGCTTCTTTTTCATCATCAGATAAAACTGCTAAGCTGGAAGCCAATGGTTCCAATATCATATTTTCAATATCCAAACCTGCCCTTTTCACGCATTTCTGAATATTGTTGATAGAATTAATATCAGCAGTGATGACGTGAAAATCAGCTTCCAATCGAATACCCGTCATGCCCACAGGATCCTTGATTCCATCATCATAATCCACTGTATAAACTTGTGGCATTACGTGGATAATTTGATTTCCTGCAGGAATTACCATGCGGT
The DNA here is from genome assembly GCA_051747245.1 of Bacteroidota bacterium. Classification (GTDB taxonomy): domain Bacteria; phylum Bacteroidota; class Bacteroidia; order Cytophagales; family Cyclobacteriaceae; genus Marivirga. The sequence goes on along the minus strand of JBNJFX010000032.1, from coordinate 44,328 downwards.
GCATATCATTGGTCAAACGATTTACATCCTCAACTGTAATTTCTTCATCTCTATCCTCTCGAGTTATGCTACCTCTTTGGATAGAACTTCGGATATGGTGACCGGCTATACCCACATTCACCACTTTTATGTCGATACCGGAATTGTCTTCGGCTTCTTCTACCGCCTTTTTGATAGCCAAAATGGTTTTTTCAATATTGATGACTTTGCCTTTAACTACGCCATCAGATACGGCTTTGCCCATACCCAAAACATCCAGTTTGCCATAATCATTTTTATGACCCACTATCACGCATATTTTGGTGGTTCCTATGTCTAATCCGACTACTATTTTATCATTTTGCATGTCCATGTATCAACTAATGTTATTCTATTCACAAATGATTTGTTCTTTAAACTGTAAATTTACACGATCGTATCGATTCCACCCTCTGTCTGGCAGTATCTTATCGTAAAAAATTTTAAGTTTCGATAATTTGTCAGAATAATTATATACCGTCCCAAATTCGATCAACTGTTTGGTAACCTGAGGGTATATATTGATTATTCCTCTATCATCTACTTCCAATTGCGCAAACTGCGCACTCCAAAATTTATCTTGCTCTATAAATTTTATAAAATGAAATAAATCTTTCCCGGCATCATCTGCCAGCATATCTTTCTCCAAATAAGAATTAAAAAACTCACCGGATAATACCATTACCCGAGCCGTAAATCTATCCGAAACCGGCAATATTTTGCCTTGATCACTTATATAATGATCAGCACCACTTGGATTAAAAATCCTGGCAATCGGTCGAGCTTGCACAGCATCCACCATCATATTTCCAGCTAAATCCCTATATACTTCTGCCGTTTGGATAAACTTATGAGCATTCACTCTTTCTTCCAAATCTTTTAATTTGAAATTTTCATAAGGCAAATTCATTACCATTTCATTGCCATTGTTGGTCAATAAACTATTAATATCAGCTTCATTAATAAAGAAATTACCTTGCTGATTCTTAATGTTTATAATAATCTTTTTGCAAAGCACTTCATCCTGTTTTTTGCTCACAAAGCCTATTGTTACCACAAATATCAAGATGGGTAAAACAATCTTTAGGACGATATTTAAACTCTTTTTAAGCTGCATGCTTCCTGTTAAACATAATTTTTAATGGTTCAACTAATTTATCTATATCACCAGCCCCCATTGTAATGAAAACTTCTAAATCTTGATTACTTAAATAATCTATTATTGTCTCCTTTTCAACTTTGTATTTCTCATCTACTTGAATTGATTCCAATAAAATATCACTGCTCACCCCTTCAATTGGTAATTCCCTTGCAGGATAAATATCTAATAACATCACTTCATCCGCTAAGCTTAAGCTCTGAGAAAATTCAACAGCAAAATCTCTTGTCCGCGAATACAAATGCGGTTGAAATAAAACACTGACTTTCTTTCCAGGATATAATGCTCTAACTGAAGTCAACATCGCTTGAATTTCGCTTGGATGATGCGCATAGTCATCAATAAATACAAAATCATTTTTTTGAATCACATATTCAAATCTGCGTTTTACTCCACTATAGGTTTTTATCCCTTCTAAAATCTCTTTATCGTTTAACCCTAATTGATGCGCTATTGCAATTGAAACTACTGCATTTTCCACATTATGAAAACCTGGAACAGATAATTGAAAGCCTTTAATAACTTTATCATTTAGGGCTACATCAAATACAAATTTCGCATCCTTCACTTGCACATTCAGGGCTCTTATATCACCTGCGTTTAAACCGTAGGATAAGGGCTCAGCCTTTATCTTCTTGGAAGCAATTTCTTCCCACAAGCCATCTTTAATATAAGCCTGACCTTTAGGATTTACATTTTCAAGAAAAAGAGCAAATGATTTTTTCAACTCTTCCAATTTGCCATAAATATCCAAATGATCAGCATCTGTAGAGGTAACTACAGCAATATTAGGTTTCAGGGTCAAAAATGAACGGTCAAATTCATCCGCTTCCACCACTATGATTGCCTTTTTATAATCACCTTGGTTCATGATCATATTAGTGTCATAATTCGTGGTGATGCCCCCTAAAAAGCCAGCTATATCCTTCTTTCCGCTTTTCAGCAAATGCGCAATCATGGAACTTGTAGTGGTTTTACCATGAGTTCCAGCTACTGCTACGGTAAACATACCTTCTGTTAATTCCCCTAAAACCTCTGACCTTTTATAAAGGCTAATTCCTTTTTCTTTTAAGTAATTAAAGCCTTTATGGTCTTTTGGAATTGCGGGAGTATAAACAATCAATACCTCTTTGCTATTCTTAAATACAAAATCAGGCATTTTTTCAATTTCATCCTCAAAATGAATTGAAATGCCTTCGTTTTCCAGTTGGGTGGTTAATTTGGTTGACGTTTTATCATAGCCATAAATTTGCACCCCATTATGGTGAAACCAACGAGCCAAAGCACTCATGCCAATGCCCCCGATTCCAATGAAATATGCGCTATGTATATTTTTTATCTTCATTCAATCATTTTAAAAATAATCGATACTATATTTTCTGTGGCTTTTGGTTTAGCCATTATTTTTATGTTTTCAGAAAGCTCCTTTTGCTTTTTAGTATCTTTTAATAATTCAAAAGCCTGAGGCAACAAATCCTTTACTGCCTGAGCATCCATTACCATTAATGCTGCATTTTCTTTCACTAATGCCTGTGCATTTTTCGTTTGATGGTCTTCCGCCACATTAGGTGATGGCACAAAAATTACCGGCTTACCCACAACTTGCAATTCCGAAACTGATAATGCACCCGCCCTTGTAATGATAATATCAGCCACAGCATAAGCTTCATCCATATTTTTGATGAACTCTAATACTTTCAATTGCTTTTTATCAGCATTTTCAGATCGAGCTAGCATTTCGTTATGATAAAGTTTGCCTGTTTGCCAAAGCATCTGAAAATCTTCTTTTGCAAAAAAATCCAAATTCTGCGCAATGCTTTCATTTATGGTTCTTGCTCCTAAGCTTCCGCCTAAAACCAAAATCGTCTTTTTATTCTCTTCTAAATCAAAGGTTTTAATTGCCTGTGACCTTTCAGGTAATTCCAATAAGTTTTTCCTTACCGGGTTTCCTGTCAAATTTAATTTTGAGGATGGAAAATATTTATCCATCCCCTCATAAGCCACGCAAATCTGCTTTACCTTTTTCTTCAGCCACTTATTGGTTAAGCCTGCATAAGAATTCTGCTCCTGCAGTAAACAAGGAATTCCTAAATTAGAAGCAGCTCTTAGAGTTGGTCCACTTGCATAACCACCCACACCAATAACTGCATCAGGCTTAAAATTCTTTACTATCTTTTTAGCTTGTTTTAAACTATTCAAAAGCTTAAAAGGGAAGCTCAAATTCTTCAATGTCAAACTTCTTTGAATCCCAGCTATTGGTAATCCAAAAATCTTATAGCCCGCCTCCGGGACTTTTTGCATTTCCATTTTACCTTCAGCACCCACAAATAGTATTTCCGCATTTGGTAATTGCTTTTTGATCTCATCCGCAATAGCCAAAGCAGGAAAAATATGTCCGCCTGTGCCGCCTCCACTTAAAATGAATCGATATGGTTTTTGCATATCCATTTAGGCTGCTTCTTTTTTAGGTAAATTAGAAAATTGCTTTTTGCTCAGTGCATCGGGAGTTTCTTCAATTTCTCCACGACTTACACTCAAAATAATGCCCATTGCCAATCCAGTAAATAAAAGTGAGGTTCCCCCCATACTTAAAAGCGGAAGTGGTAAACCCGTTATCGGACCTAAACCAACGGCAACGCCCATATTCACCATAGCCTGAACCACTATGGCAAAACTCAGTCCTGCCGAGAGCAATCCACCATAAGCCCTGCCACTGGCAGCTGCAGCTTTCATGCCCCTATAGAGCAATGTTAAATACAATAAAATCACTATTCCTGCTCCTATCATACCGTATTCTTCCACCACAATGGCAAAGATAAAATCCGAAAAAGCTTCAGGTAAAAAGTTTCGCTGACTACTATTTCCCGGTCCCTTTCCTGTTACTCCTCCAGTAGCCACTGCTATGTAGGATTGCTGTGCCTGAAAAGGTATATTTTCTTTACTAATGAAATTTTCAACCCTGTTTATAGCGGTTTCACCCCTCTGCCCCACGACCATGGCTATACTCACCGCAAAAACCCCGACAAAAGCCAGCATAGCTAAATATTTAACGGGGATTCTACCGATAAATAAAAGCAACATACAGGTTAAGAATAATAATATAGCTGTCGACAAATTGGTCATCGCTATTAAACCACAGATTACACCACACCACAATAGCATCGGAATCAATGCCTTTTTAAAGTCATGAATATTTTGCTGCCTTTTAGAAAGCATTCCTGCCAGGTTGATGATCAAGGCTAATTTTGCTAAATCAGATGGCTGAAATGATTGGTTAATTAATGGAATAGTAATCCATCTTGAAGCACTATTTAAATTCACCCCAAATTGCCAAGCAAAAATCAAAAGTGGAACTGAAAGCCATAAAGCTAAACGTGATAATTTGGAATAATAGCGGTAATCCACTTTGTGTGCTGCCCACATGGCAAAGAAACTCAAAAACACTAAAAAGCTATGGCGTAGTAAATAGTATTCCGTATTGCCACCATATTTGAAATAAGCAATAGTTCCTGTAGCACTATAAACCACTAAAATACTGAGCATACCCAATGCGAAAACCACCGTCCAAATCACGGGGTCTCCTTTTAGGTGCTTGTCAGTCCAAGCTTTTATGTTTTGAATACTTAGCATGACTGCGATATTTTTTTCAATTCAATTTCTCTTTCCAATAATTGGAATGCCAAGCGAAATTGATTCCCTCGGTCTTCATAATTCTTAAACAAATCGAAGCTTGCACAAGCAGGAGAAAGCAATACGACTTCCCTGTCCTTGGATAATTTATATCCCATTTTCACGGCTTCCTGCATGGATTGCGTTTCTTCGATTATCGGACATCTACTTTTAAAATGCTCTTTTATCTTCTCATTATCTTTTCCCAAACAAATAATAGCTTTCACATTTGAACTCACCGCATCTAACTGACTGTAATCATTTCCTTTATCCACCCCTCCGACTATCCAGATTATCGGTCTGGTGAAAGCATCCAAGGCATAATAAACCGCATCTACATTAGTAGCTTTAGAATCATTTATAAATTCAATTCCGTGAATATTCCCTACAGATTCCAATCGATGTTGAATGCTTTTAAATTTCGGAAGGCTTTCCGTAATTTTTTCATTCTTAATTTTAGCAAGTTTAGCAGTTAAAATAGAAGCCATGGCATTAGTCTGGTTATGTTTTCCTTTAATAGTCAGTAAGTCTTGTGAAAAAGTATGTCTTTGTTCGTTCAAATTGATGATAATACCAGATGGATTAGCATAAGCTCCTTCTTTGGGTATATCTTCAGATTTTAACTCCAACATTTGAGAAGAAAATTGATGTTTGGAAAGATTCGCTTTAATCAATTTATCTTCTGTATATAATAGCGCATAATCTTCTTTATCCTGGTTATTGAATAAGGAGAATTTAGATGCTACATAATTTTCAACTTTATAATCGTACCTGTCCAAATGGTCGGGAGTGATATTTAATAGAATGCCTATATGCGGTTTAAAATCCACAAAGCCGTCAATTTGGAAGCTGCTACATTCCAATACCCACCATTCGAAATCTTGGTCAACTAATTGTCCAGCCATGCTTTTACCAATATTTCCACCTAAACCTACTGACAATCCTGCATCTTTAAGCAAGTGATAGGTTAGCATGGTAGTGGTTGACTTACCATTTGTTCCCGTTATGGCAATGATTTTTCCTTTGGTAAAGCCAAAAGCAAATTCCAACTCATCAATTACAGGGATATCTTTAGCCAAGGCTTTTTGTACAATGTCCACTTTTGGAGTTATACCTGGACTTTTGATTATTTTATCAGCATTTAAAATTAAATCCTCAGTATGTTTTCCTTCCTCAAAAGAAATTTCTGCTTGATTTAATTTTGCTTTATTGACTTCATTAATACTTCCAAAATCAGACACAAAAACATCATATCCCTTTGCTTTTGCCAGCAAAGCAGCACCAGTTCCGCTTTCTCCTGCTCCCAATATGATGATTCGTTTATTCACTGTTTTTTTAAGTATTTATCTATTTTCTTATTTCTATATATTTCAATCTATTTCTATTTTACATCTATCTATTTCTAACTCCGGTCTGACCTTCGGTACTGACCTAATCAATCCTAATTTCCCCTTTGGGGATTAAGGGGCTTTATCTCAATTTTAATGTCGCAACCGAAATAATGGCTAATAAAATACCCACAATCCAGAAGCGGTTTACAATTTTTGATTCATGAATTCCTTTCTTTTGATAATGGTGATGCAATGGAGACATTAAAAATATCCTTTTGCCTTCACCGTATTTCTTCTTTGTATATTTAAAATAACTCACCTGAATAATTACCGATAGATTCTCAATTAAGAAAATCCCGCATAAAACAGGTATTAATAATTCCTTTCTAATGACTAATGCTAAAACCGCAATTATTCCGCCTATCGACAAGCTTCCTGTATCTCCCATAAAAACCTGAGCTGGATGAGTATTATACCATAAAAAGCCAACGCACGCCCCCACAAATGCCGCACAGAAAATCACAATTTCTCCACTATTCGGTATAAACATAATATTGAGATATTGAGAGAAAATGGCATTACCTGATACATAGGCAAAAATCGCTAGAGCCAAACCAATTATAGCGGATGTTCCAGCCGCCAAGCCATCTATTCCATCTGTTATATTGGCTCCATTGCTTACAGCAGTTACGATGAAAATCACCCATAAAACATAAATAATTACCGTATATCCATCAGGAAGGAATGGCAGAATATTGCTATAATCAAATTCATTATTTTTGAAAAATGGGATGGTAGTCACCATTGATTTCACATCATCATAAGAAGTTTCAGCCACCATTTCAACTCCTTCCGAAACACTGACAGGAGAACCAAATTCTCTAACTGTAACATCGGGATGATAAAATAAAGTTAAGCCAACTATAAGCCCTAAACCGATTTGACCGAAAACCTTAAATTTACCTTGAAGTCCTTCCTTATTCTTTTTAAATACTTTAATGTAATCATCCAAAAAGCCGATTAAGCCCATCCAAACCGTGGAAACCAAAAGCAAAATGATATAAATGTTATCAATTTTAGAGAAAAGTAAAACAGGAATAACGATAGCCAGAATAATCATAATTCCACCCATAGTAGGTGTGCCCGCTTTTTCAATCTGACCATCAAGCCCTAAATCACGAACAGTTTCCCCAACTTGCTTTCTTCTTAATTTGTTAATCAAGGATTTACCAAAGGTGATGGTAATCAACAAAGAAAAAAGTGTAGCCATACCTGCTCTGAAAGAGATATATTGAAACACCCCTGCCCCAAGCAAGTCCATTTTTTTATTTAAGAAGTCGAATAAATAATATAACACCTTTCTCTTTTTTTATTTATTATGGATCAAATTCAACATTTCATTTACTACTTCCTTATCATCAAAATGGCTTCGCTCGCCTTTTATTTCCTGATAAGTTTCGTGACCTTTTCCAGCCACTAATATGATATCTCCCTTTTGTGCAAAACTGCATGCCAATTTTATTGCTTCTTTTCGGTCAGGTAGGTTCGTAACTTTTCTAACTTGAGAAACTGGCACTCCCTTTTGCATATCCGCAATAATCGCTTCCGGCTCTTCAAATCTTGGATTGTCAGAAGTCAAAATCACTCTATCACTAAATCTGCAAGCTATTTCTGCCATCAAAGGTCTTTTAGCAGTATCTCGATTTCCTCCACAGCCTACAACAGTTAACACTTGTTCATTACCCGTTCTAATATTATCGATAGTTTGCAATACATTTTCCAATGCATCTGGAGTATGTGCATAATCTACCACAGCTGTAATTCCAGCATTATTTGGCACTTGCTCAAATCTTCCGTTCTTTAATTCGATTTGAGATAAGTTCATTAAAATTTCTTCACTTTCTTCTTCCAACAAATGCGCTGCGGCATAAGAAGCCAAAAGATTATAGGCATTGAAATAGCCAATTTGTCTAAACCAAACATCCTTCTGCTCAATGTTTAGTTCAAGACCTTGCAATGAATTACTTAAAACTTTGGCTTTATAAGTCGCCATCATTTTTAGGGAATAAGTGTATTTTGATGCTTTACAGTTTTGCAACATCACCATTCCTCTTTTATCATCTACATTTACCAAAGCAAATGCATCGGAAGGCAAATCATCAAATAATTTCTTTTTGGCTTTTATGTAATTATCAAACGTTTTATGATAATCTAAATGCTCATGGGAAATATTGGTGAAAACAGCTCCAGCTAATTTTAAACCTGCCATTCTTTCTTGTTCGATTGCATGGCTGCTCGCTTCCATGAAGACAATATTACAACCAGCATCCACCATTTTCTTTAAAAGGGAATTTAGCTGAAGTGCATCAGGCGTGGTATGCGTTGCAGGAATAACTGCATTATTAATCTGGTTTTGAACCGTAGAAATCATACCAGTATGATAGCCCAAATTCATGAATAACTGATGCAGCAAACTCACTGTTGTGGTTTTTCCATTTGTGCCCGTTACAGCAATCAATTTCAATTTTTCAGAAGGATGACCAAAATAATTATCAGCCAATATGCCTAAAGCTTTGGCTGTATTATCAGTTTGCACATAAGTTACTTCAGGATGGATTTCTGTAGGGATATCTTCGCAAACTACAGCTACAGCACCTTGAGAAACTGCTTTTGATATAAATTCGTGACCGTCAACTTGAGTTCCTTTAATGGCTACAAAGACATCTCCGGCACCCACTATTCTGGAATCAAACTGAATAGCGTCAATAGCAATATCAGTAGCACCCGAAATGCTGATTAATTTTACTTTATATAATATGTCTTTTAAGTTCGCCACTAACCTACTTCCAATTTAATTGTACTTCCTTTTAATGCTCTTGAACCAGGATATTGTGATTGCTTAGCCACTCTTCCTTTTTCACCATTCACCACTACTTTTAAACCTGTATTTTCTAATAAATACAAGGCATCTCGTAATGTCATGCCTCTAACATCCGGCACTAAACCTTGCTGATGCTGATTATTGGGTTCCCATTTGATGGAATTATTATGAATTGATGCACGCACCCATTCCAACTCTTGCTCATCGCTATGATTCGATACCCCTAAATAATTTAACATGGAGGACAAATCATTTTTATTGCCGGCTTGAACTACAGGAAAAATTCCAGTTTCAGCCTTTTCTGCTAAATCATATTCTTTATGCATATTCAAATCCAAAGCATAAATTTTATCCGCAATTTCTTTAAAAACCGGAGCTGCTACATCAGACCCATACTGCTGATAACCTTTTGGATTATCCATTACCACAATAGCTGAATATTTAGGATTATCTGCTGGAAAATAACCAGCAAATGAGGTATAATATTGCCGTACATACTTCCCATCTTTCAAACTTTGAGCCGTTCCTGTTTTTCCAGCAATTCTATAGTCTGCATTATTAATATTAGAAGCTGTTCCATTTTGCACCACACCTTCCAACATGATTTTTAATTTATCCAAAGTCTTTTTCGAACAGATTTGATCGCTAATCACACTAGTTTTGAAGGTATTGATTTCTTTATCAGTTCTTTTTATAGATTTCACCAAAAGTGGACGAATCATTTTGCCATCATTTGCTACAGCATTAAAAAGAGTAAGAGTATGTAAAGGAGTTAATTCCAAGCCATAACCATACGCCATCCAAGGTAAAGTAATCCCACTCCATTGTTTTATAGGCGGAATATTCGGCTTTCCTTCACCTACCATCTGAAATCCTAATGGCTGGGTTACCCCCATAGTTTTGAGATAATCCAAAAAGCGCTGCGGATTTTCGCGAAAGGTCTCATCAATTAGTTTAGCAATCGCTATGTTGGAAGATTTTTCGAAAGCATCACGAATAGATAATGTTCCATAGCCGCCCGGCTTATGATCTCTTACCTTATCTTTATAAAATTTATACTCACCATCTCCAGTATCAACTGAATCTGAAAGCTGAATGTCTCTTTCTTCCAAGAGCGCCATAAAAGAAGCTAATTTAAAAGTAGAACCTGGCTCTCTTAAACCATGACTCCCTACTGCATAATTATAAACTTCACCATATTTTCCATTTGACAGCTTCTTCAAATTAGAGATGGCTTTAATTTCACCTGTTGCCACTTCCATCACTACTACGCATCCCATGTCAGCATCGTGCTGAATCAGGTGGCGTAAAAGTGCTGATTCGGAAACATCCTGCAAATTGATATCGATTGTAGTTTGAATATCAAAACCATCTTTTGGTCTGATTTCAGAACCATCATTTACAGGTCTCCAACTACTTCCTGATATTTTCTGAAATAATGCTTTGCCATTAGTTCCAGCTAAATATTTGTTAAAACTATATTCCAGGCCAGCACCGTAATCGTTCTCATTCAAAAAGCCAATTGTTCTAAATGCCAAATTGGAGAAAGGTCTAAATCTTTTATCGGTTTTTGTGAAAATTACACCACCAGCTAATCGTCCTTCTCGGAAAATAGGCCAGCTTTCCATTTCCTTTTTCTTCTGATAACCAATCAATTCACTAGAAAGGAAAATATATTGCTTTCCCTTTTGTCTGGCTGAAGTTATTTTTTGTTTGTAATAAGTAGATGATTGCCCAAAATTTTTGGAAAGCATCAAGCTTAATGAATCAATATTTTCTCTGAATAATTGCTCATCTGCAATGGTAGGATCGAAAGCTACTTTATAAAAAGGCAAAGAAGTAGCCAACAAACTCCCATTATCGGAATAAATATTCCCACGGGTAGCTTTCACTTCCTGATAGCTCATGTTGATTTCCTCAGCCATTTTTTGCCATTTATCGCCTTCCATCCACTGGATATGAAAAATTTGGTACATAATAGCTCCAGCAAAAATGACAATAGCCAAAAATGCTAACCGTACTCTGAGCAATATGGACTTCTTAATATTCACCTTTCTCTATTATTATTTTAAATGGTGGTTTATCTGACTCTTTTAATCCTAGTTTCTTTACCTTTTTAGCTACTTCCGATTGCTTGGAAGCAAACATATATTCTGATTTCAATGTGGTATAATCCGCTCTTAAATCTTCCACTTCCTGATGAAGCTTATCGATTTTACGAGTGGTTTTATCAGCATAATGGCTGTTACCAATGTAGAAAATACCCATAGCCACTAAGAATAAAACATACGGAAGATAATGCACTGGCAATCCGCCTTCGGCATTATTCCCACCCAAAGTTTTATCCAGCCTTGAGAAAATGCTTCCCGAAGCTGAATCCTTTGATTTGTTTTTGTCCTTTTGTTTAAAAGTATTTTCGCTCATAACTTTTCAGCAATTCTTAATTTTGCACTTCTAGCCCTGTTATTGAGTTCCAACTCCTCTTCCTCTGCAGTAATAGGTTTTCTATTAATGGCTTTAAATGGCTTCAATACATTTCCGTAGAAATCCTTTTCTTCCTCACCATCCAGTTTCCCTTTATTGATGTAGTTTTTCACCAATCTATCTTCCAGGCTATGATAGCTCATTACTACCAATCTACCACCTGGCTTAATTACTTCTTCCATTTGTAATAAAGCTTCTTCCAAAGCTTTCAGTTCTTCATTCACCTCAATTCTAAGTGCCTGAAAAACCTGTGCACAATATTTATTCTCTCTTCCTCGCTTAGCAAATCTTCCTAAGATCTCCTTGAGCTCTCCTATGGTATTGATAGGACTTGCAGCTCTAGCCGAAACAATAGCAGAAGCTAATGTTTTCGCATTTCGGACTTCACCGTAAAGGCCAAAAATCTTATGTAAATCTGCTTCGCTATATTCATTTATCACTTGCTTCGCTGTAACAGGAGCATGTTGATCCATTCTCATGTCCAATTCAGCATCGAAGCGAGTAGAAAACCCTCTTTCAGCTTTATTAAATTGATGAGAGGAAACCCCCAAATCAGCCAAAACCCCATCAACTTGCTTGATGCGGTATAATTTCAAATATTTTTTTACGAACCGAAAATTTACTTGAACAAACTCAAAACCAGGATGATCAATGGCTTCAGCATTTGCTTCCGCATCCTGATCTTGATCAAATCCTAATAGTTTCCCGTCTGTCAGCTTTTCTAAAATGGCTTTAGAATGACCACCACCCCCGAAAGTTAAATCCACATAAATGCCGTTGGGCTTAATAGCCAATCCTTCCAGACATTGCTGTAACATAACCGGTTCGTGATATTCGCTCATAGGGATTAAGATTCAAAAAGGTGTTTCTCAGCCAAATCAGAAAATTCCTGCTGGTCTTTAATCAAGTAATCATCATATTTTGATGCATCCCATATTTCAACTCGATTTCCCATTCCCACCACTATTGATTCCTTTTCCAATCCGGCAAAAGCCATCATATTTTTCGGAATCAAAATTCTTCCTGCACTATCAAGTTCCACGATTGCGTTGCCTCTGAAGAAATTGCGTTGTAGATTTCTGTATTCAGCATTAAATTCATTCAAGCCGGCAATCTTTGAAAAAATCTTTTTGTATTCGAGCATCGGATAAAGAACTAAACAAGGCTCGAAACCTCTGCGCACCACTAATTCATCACCGCTACCCTCGGGTAGAGCATTTTTGATCTTGGCAGGCAAGACCATACGCCCTTTGGCGTCTAGCTTACAATCATATTCACCGGTGAAGAATGCCATGCTTATAGTTTACACAATTTCTTATATGCAAAGCTAAAACAATATGCGACATTTCATACCACTTTCCCCCACTTTTTTACACTTTTCTTCAAAAGATTACATTTTGGGCATCAAAAAGACAAGGAAAAGTCGCTCAAAATCAGTGAATAGATGTTTTTAATTAGTTTCAAAGGATTAGATTTAACTAAATGAAAATCTCACAACTAATTAATAATCAATACTTTAATATATAAATAATATTGCAAATCAAATTATATAAGCTTTTGATTATCAGATAAAAAGAAAAATCCCTAAGAAAATAGAAGGTGTAATGTTTGAAGATTGGAAATTAGCTCTCAATCATTAAAAAATCATCGAAAAACTAGATTAGAGCTAGAATTTCATCTCTGTCTTGATCAAATTTAGGAGGTGGGGCATGGTGGGAGGATTTTCCCATAAAGGATAAATCGCCAGCAAAATTCCTTAATCCAAAGTTCAATTCTGCTGATTTTAAAATCATTTTTTCGGCATCTTTTCCTTGCAAAGCTTCTGAAACTGATTGCAATTTACCGGCAGGAATTTGAGCTTTTTTTAATTTTTCTATAAGGATTTTAGATTGAAACAATTTAGCTTTTTCCAATAACAATTGATTTAAGCTTATTCTGTTTTCTACACGTAAAGTATTGGTTTTGAATCTTTCATCTTCAGAAAGATCAGGCATTTCCATAACTTCACAAAGCTTTTGAAATTGGGAATCTGTTCCTACTGCCAAGAGAATTTCTTTACCATCTGCAGTTTTAAACACAGTTCCATAAGGTGCGATATTAGGATGCTCCGCTCCCATTTTTTGTGGATTATGTCCAGCAATTAAGTAATTGGTAGCTTGATTGGCTAATGAAGCAATAGCAGATTCAAATAGAGAAACCGACACTTTTGAGCCTTCATTGCTTTTCAAAAGATTGATATAAGCCAATAAAATAGCTTCTTTCAGATGGTGTGCCGCCAGAACATCCACCAAAGCAACCGGCATTTTTAAAGAGTTTCCGCCTGGCTCTCCATTCATACTCATAAATCCGCTTTCAGCCTGAATGATGGCATCATATCCAACTCTTTCATCCTCATCTCCATAACCTGTAATTTGCCCATAAATAATTTTAGGATTTATAGATTTAAGAGACTGATAATCAACCTTTAACTTCTCTGCATCGCCTGATTTATAGCTAGCGATAACAATGTCAGATTTGGTTATTAACTTATAAAGAATGGATAAATCTTCTTGATTCCATAGATCTAAGGAAATGGATTTTTTACCGCTATTAGCTGCTGAAAAATAGGCTGAAATTGAGCTTTCGGCATTCTCGTTTTTGAGCTTCCAAGAGCGGGTAACATCGCCTTTTGTCTTGGGATTTTCGATTTTAATGACTTCAGCTCCCAGTTCTGCAAAAAACTGACCTACAGATGGTCCAGCTAAGACATTGGCTAGTTCGATTACTCTTAAATCTTTGAAGATTGGGGGCATTTTGGAGGATTTCAATTTTTAAACTGTGAATTAAAAGAATTATTTATTTAAACCACAATCATTCTGTAGTATTATTCTTTTTAGGGTATTTACTCATTGTTTTTTTTGAACAAAAAGAATCAATCGGCCAGCTAGCGGACAAAAAAGTTTAATACCTTTATCCGCAAGGCTTTTGTTGGTTTGCCTATTCAAGCAGGCCCGCTAAACTTCCCGTCCTCCTGTAAGTCCGAACAAATTTATTAAGTTTAAAGATGTGGAGTGGCTTTTAATTAACGCTTAACTTCAAACCTAAATTAGTTTTGGCAATACAAATAACTAGATAAAAGAAAATGAATCTAAACTTTCTTCCATGTTTACTTAAATGTGGATAAACAAAAATACTACCGCTCTGGCGTTTTATCTACTTTATACTAAGGATTCTTTATTTATTAAGTTATCATTCTGTGCCAAGCACAAGTAACTATCACTAGCCAAATTCTAGTGATGGAGTAGATGTATTGAATTATAGTTATTAAATAGCTTTCGATTTCTGAAGAATAATTTTATTGATTCTTTTAATCAAAGCAGGTCCTTCGTAAATAAAGCCTGAATATAGCTGCACTAAACTTGCCCCAGCCTCTAATTTTTCTAGGGCATCTTCAGCAGACATAATTCCACCAACCCCAATTATTGGAAAAGCAGCATTGGATTTTTCATTCAAGTAACGAATCACTTCTGTGGCTCTTTCACCTAAAGGTTTTCCGCTCAGACCACCATTTCCAATTTCCTCAATGGTTGATTTTGGAGTTTTCAATCCATCACGACTAATGGTGGTATTGGTAGCAATTACCCCATCAATTTTCGTCTCTCTAACAATCTCGATTATATCATCTAGCTGTTGATTAGTTAAATCAGGAGCTATTTTCAATAATATAGGTTTTGTCTTTTCTTGCTGTTTATTGAGCTTCATTAAGTGATTTAACAATTGCATAAGCGGTTCTTTTTCCTGCAATTCTCGCAAACCGGGCGTGTTAGGAGAGCTAACATTCACTACAAAATAATCGACATAAGGATAAAGTTGAAGGAAACATTTTTCATAATCATTAAAGGCTGCTTCATTTGGCGTCACTTTGTTTTTGCCAATATTTCCGCCAATAATGACTTTACTTTTTCTTTTCTTTAATCTTTCAATTGCAGCTTCAATACCTTGATTATTAAATCCCATTCGATTTATAATTCCGCTGTCCTGCTGTAATCGAAATAATCTTGGTTGAGGATTTCCAGGCTGAGCTTTGGGAGTGATGGTGCCAATTTCAATAAAGCCAAACCCTAAAGAGGATAATTCATCAATGAGTTTTGCATCTTTATCAAAGCCCGCTGCCAAACCTACTGGATTTGGGAATTTCAATCCAAATAATTCTCTTTCAAGCTTAGGAGAATTTATCTGAAACAAACTTTTATTAATAGATTTTACTCCAGGAATATTGAAGAAAAATTTTGCTAAAGAAAAGGTGAAATGGTGGGCTTTTTCAGCAGATAACTGAAATAATAATGGTCTAATTACGGATTTATACATCAAATCAAAATTCAGAAATTTGAAATTCTACTATGAAGCCCAAAGTTCTGACATAGAACTTATAAATCCTTGTATTTGATTGAAAATTAAATTCCAATCAATAAAAAGAAGTAATAAAGCTCCTATTTATTTCAAGGAGCTTTATTATTTATAAAGATTTTAGATTAAAATTAATCCCAGCTTAATTCATCATCTTCATCCCTATCGAATTGAGTAAAGTCAAATTCCGGCATCAAATCAGTTTTGATATGGTCAACACTCTCATTCAATGCATTTACGAATTTGTTGAAATCCTCCTTATACAAGAATATTTTGTGTTTCTCAAAAGTAAACCCATCATCTTTAGGTTTTCTTTTGCTTTCCGTAATAGTTAAATAATAATCATTTGCCTTCGTTGTTCTTACATCAAAAAAATAAGTTCTTTTTCCTGCCCTTACTCTCTTTGAAAATAATTCTTCCTGTTCTCTTTCCATAAACTCTTTCACTGCTCTTTCTAAATGTTGTTTTTTATTATTTGACTTAAATATAGTATAAACCCTTACACTTTTGCAAATTGACCTTATTAAATTGCCAAAACATAACATTAAATAAATAAGTATATATTATTTATGGATATATCATTAGAAAACCTTCCTGAAATACCTTCTTTGGATTTATTAGCTAAACAGCTGGTAGAAGGATTCATTACGGGCATGCATAAATCCCCTTTTCATGGGTTCTCTGTAGAATTTGCAGAACACAGGTTGTATAATACTGGAGAAAGTACTCGTCATATTGATTGGAAAGTTTATGCTAAAACCGACAGACTTTACACCAAAAGATATGATGAGGAGACCAATTTAAGAGCTTATATTTTATTGGACAATAGTTCTTCTATGTATTATCCAACCCAAAATAATGGGAAAATCAGATTTAGTATTTTAGCGGCATCCACCTTAGCTTATTTATTGCAAAGGCAAAGAGATGCAGTTGGATTGATTTCCTTTTCCGATAAAATTGATGTTTTTACCGAAGCTAAATCAACCAGAGCTCATCTTCAAAACATTTTTGTACATCTACAACATATTTTACAACAAGACCAACAGCATAAAACCACTGAAATAAGCCAAAGTCTTCATATAGTAGCCGAAAAAATCCATAAACGCTCACTTGTCATTATTTTTAGTGATTTGATGACCAAACCAGAGCAATTGGAAGAATTTTTTAAATCCATTCAGCACATTAAGCACCGAAAACATGAAGTGTTGTTTTTCCAGGTAAATGAACCATCTACTGAGCTTGATTTTGAATTGGAAGACAGACCCTATGTTATAGAAGATTTGGAAAGTGGACAAAAAATGAAGTTAAATCCTTCACAAATCAAGGAGACTTATCATAAAAAGGTTGACGAGTATTATAAACAAATAGCACTAAAATGTCATCAATATAAAGTAGATTTAACCAGGATAGATATTAATGACAATATTCAAAAAGTATTAGCTGAATTTCTGATCAAAAGGAATAAAATGAGTTAACAGAATTGACATAACAAAAACAGGGGCAATTACCTTTCTTTGAAAAAAATAAAAAGGAAATTTCCGAGATAACACTTAATTGTTTGTATTTAACTAAACTATTTGGATAAAAAGCTGTTTCTCAATCCATTTACTTTTATTAATATTACATAATGTTTACAGGAATTATAGAATCATTAGGGGAAATAAAATCAGCTGAAAAAGAGGGGGGCAACTTAAAGTTGACCATCAAAAGCGATATCTCCAATGAATTAAAAATAGATCAAAGTATTTCGCATAATGGCGTTTGCCTTACCGTAACTGAGCTGCATCCAAATGCGCATACCGTAGTAGCGGTTAATGAAACTTTACAAAAATCTTCAATCGGACAATTAAAAGAAGGTGATTTTGTGAATTTAGAGCGATGCATGATAATGAACGCAAGACTTGATGGTCATATAGTTCAAGGACATGTAGACGGTAAAGGAAAATGCCTTAATGTTAAAGATGACAATGGAAGTTGGATATTTGAGTTTTCTTATGATTCAACGGATAATGTATTGGTCGAAAAAGGCTCCATTTGCATAAATGGCGTGAGCCTCACTTGCTTCGATGTATCGGATGAAAAGTTCAGTGTTGCCATAATTCCTTATACTTTTGAGCACACAAACTTCAAAAAAATGAAAAAAAACGATGAAGTGAACTTAGAATTCGATATAATTGGGAAATATGTACACAAACTAATTAATAAAACTAACTAACCTACTACACAATGGCTTCAGAATTGAATTGCATGATAGTGGACGATGATCCAATTTTCAGACAATATATTTCTAAACAGATCAAAGAAACTAATGGGCTAAAATTAGTTACGGAGGCTGAAAATGCTGCAAAAGCTCTTGATTTACTAGAAGAGCATGAGGTGGACATTATTTTCCTTGACGTACAAATGCCTGAAATGTCAGGTATTGAATTGACCCAAAGGTTAAATAATGGATATGAGGTAATTCTTGTTACAGCTAACGACAGCTATGCAGTAGATGCTTTTGAACATAAAGTTACAGACTATCTAGTTAAGCCTTTTGAGTATGACAGATTTGTTCAAGCCATTAATAAAGCCCAGAAAAACATTGAGGCTTTCCGTAAAAAGAAAAATATTATAGAGCACATTTTCATTAAAAGTGATGGAAAGATTGTTCATTTACGATTACAAGACATCCTTTTTGTAGAAGCATTGGCTGATTATGTGGTTATTAATACCGAAGCAAAGAAATACATAGTCCACCATACGATGAAAGGTGTTGAAAAAAAGTTGCCCGTTCACCGCTTCGTTCGAGTTCATCGCTCTTTCATTGTAAATATTGAAAAGATAGACTATATAGAAGATTTAACAGTTCATATTAAAGTTAAATCTATTCCTATTGGAGCATCCTATAAAGAAACATTATACAGTACTATGAATTTTCTCTAAGTGATTAGGGAAAATTCTTTTGTACAATTGATAGGTAATTACAGCTGCCAATATCCCTAAAATAGCTCCCATTATAATATCTCCGGGATAATGCACCCCAACATAAATTCTTGAATAGGACACTACTACCGCCCAAGCAATCATCCATCTTGCATAAACATTTCTATAAATAAAGAACAGGAAAAAAGCTAAGGCGAATGTGTTAGAAGCATGACTTGAGGCAAATCCGTATTGTCCACCACAGCCCTTTACCATATGCACCAAATCTTGAATTGCAGGTTCATGGCAAGGTCGCAATCTTTCAAAAAACGGCTTGAAAAAACCTGATGCAGCTTGATCTGCCAAGGTGATTAATAATGCAAAAGCCAGAATCATAGACCAACTCTGCCATTTTAATTTCCTTATAACTAAAAACAAAATTACCCCATATAAAGGAATCCAAGGGTTTCGCTTTGTAATAAAAAGCATTATAGGATCTAACCAATCAGCGTGGAGTCCATTTAGCCAAAGGAAAAATTGTTGATCGAGTTCAATAAGGGATTCTAGCATATTTACTATATATTTTAATTAATCTTAGAAAAATGTGAAATTCTAAAATTAAAAGGAATATTTTACTTTAATTGATATTTTACAGAGATAATGCAAACTTAGTTTTATTTTATAACTTTAAAAGATGATTAAATCAGCATATTTAGATACCTCAGTATTTGGCGGCTATTTTGATGAAGAGTTTTCTGAAGATACTATTCCATTTTTTGACCGTATTGAAAATGAAAATATTAAAATCATAGTATCAGAATTACTTGAAGAAGAAATAAATGGAGCACCAAATTTTGTAATTGAATTATTTGAAAAAATATTTTCTAAAAATATTCAGTACGTTAATATTACTGATGAAGTAGATTTTCTAGCAGAATCCTATATTAAAGAAAAAGTAGTAGGAAATACAAGTTTTGCAGATTGCACACATATTGCATTGGCCACCATAAATAAAGCAGATATATTAGCAAGTTGGAACTTTAAACACATTGTTAATATTGATAGAATAAGAGGATATAATTCAGTTAACTTAAAATTGGGCTATCCAATTTTGGAAATACGTACACCAAGAGAAATTTTTAATTATGACTAAGAAGAAAAACATAAAAACCAAAGGATTAGTGGAGCATATGAGAGTAATCAGAGATAAAATCAACATTGATTTAGAAAATATGTCTCCTGAAGAACGTTCCGAATATTTTAAAAAGTTGAGAGATAGAAGCCGATACCATGTCAAATCTTAAAACAGCATAAATTAATTTCTATTTGGGAAATCTCTTGAATCTAAATATCCATATTCACCCAATCCACTTCTTTTTTTAATAAAGCTACAGTTTCTTTTTCAAAATCCTTTTCAGCCTGATAGTCATAAGCCCAATTGGCTTGAGGTGGCATGCTCATTAAAATGGATTCTGTTCTTCCATTGGTTTGCAAGCCAAATTTTGTTCCTCTATCCCAAACTAAATTAAATTCCACATATCTCCCTCTTCTCAAATACTGCCATTTTTTATGTTCATCATTAAAGCTTTTGTCCTTTTTGATTTCCATTAAATGTCTATAGACTGGAACAAATAAATTCCCAATATCCTGAACAAAGGCAAAGATATCTTCCTTGCTGTGTTTTTCATTTTCAGAAAGTCTATCGAAGAAAATCCCTCCTACTCCACGGGTTTCATTTCGGTGCGGGAGATAAAAATAGTCATCTGCCCATTTCTTGAATTTAGGATAATAGTCCATATCATGCTTGTCACATACTTTTTTAATTTCCTTATGGAAATATTGTGCTTGTGATTTATCAATAATATGGGGCGTAAGATCAATTCCTCCTCCAAACCAGTAAGTGCCATTGCTTAATTCAAAATAGCGCACATTCATGTGGATGATAGGTACCATAGGGCTAAATGGGTGCATCACTATGGAAACTCCTGTGGCGAAAAAACTTAAATCATCCGATTGATTAGCATCTATTTCCAATGTTTTCAATAATCCTTCTGGAGCTGGTCCTTCTACAGCAGAAAAATTCACTCCTGCTTTTTCTAGAATATTTCCATTTTGTAATAATCGGGATTTACCTCCACCACCTTTTTCATGTCTCCAATCATCAATTTCAAACCTTCCCTTTCCGTCAGTAGCTGAAATTTTATCGCAGATATCAGCTTGTAATTCTTGAAAAAAATGTCCTATGGATGCTTTATCAGTATTCATTAAATAAGTCTTATATGGATTCTAAAATTAATTGCACAAACATGTGTCATTTGTTTCTTGTTTTCAACTCACTTCAAATGATCCTCAAGTTATTGGCTAATAACCTGAGTTCGATTAATAGAAGCACCGTCATACCGGAAAATTAATACTTAAATTTCAAAAAGTATTGATTTGTCCGGTATCTCCTTCAAAATGCTATATTAAGATTTCGGATAATTTTCTTTTTTTTTAAAATATAAAAAGAAAATTTCCGAAATGACGCTTTGAAGATGTTTTGCAGGGATTTAAAGTCGAACTCAGGTTAATAGGCTCTATTTATAAAAATTTAGAAACCGTTTTCATTAATTCTTCCAAGTATTGCTGATCGATTTCATCAAAAGTGTTGAGCTCATCACTATCAATATCCAAAACCAATGCTACCTCATTATTTTTAAAAGCGGGCACTACTATTTCTGATTTAGAAGCCGAACTACATGCAATATGACCTGGGAAAGCTTCCACATCGGGTACTAAAATGGTTTTAGCATCTGCCCAAACTGAGCCGCAAACGCCTTTTCCTTTTTGAATGCGAGTACAAGCAATTGGCCCTTGGAATGGCCCCAATACTAACTCTCCATTTTTAACTATATAAAAACCAATCCAGAAATAGCCAAAAGCCTCTTTCAATGCAGCGGTTATATTGGCTAAATTTGCCACCACATCTTCCTCACCATCCACCAAAGCATTTATTTGTGGAATTAAAGCTTTGTATTTTTCTTCTTTGGATGCGTTTACATCTATTAATAATGATTCTGACATTTTATAAGATTATTAAAATTAGATTTAAGATTATAGACTCATGTTTTGATAAATACTCAAGATATCTGTTTGGTTTTTATCTTGAATATTTTCTTGAAAAACGAGCTGATGGTTTTTTAGTTCCGCTGCTTTAATGCCTTTTTCAAAGCTGACAGGCGCAGTAAAGATACGGGCTTCATCCCACAAACCAGCATTAATAAAAGACTGCACAGTTTGCGCCCCACCCTCTACCAAAACTGATTGAATTTTTTCCTGATGCAGGTAATTCAGCATATTCCCTAAGAAATCATCATGGTTCAATTGCACCAATTCAACACCTTTCTTATCTATTTTTTGATTTTTAGAATGAAATAGAATTGTTTTTTGCTCACTATGAAAGATTTTCAAATCTTCATTTAAAGATAAATCATGGTCAATTACTATTCGTACTGGGTTTTTGCCCGACCAATCTCGAGCTGTTAGCTGAGGATCATCATATTGAGCTGTATTTTTTCCTATTAGAATAGCATCAATCTCGGTGCGCCATTTATGCACTAATTGCCTGGATAAGGGGTTACTGATCCATTTGGAATCAAAATTTTCCCTTGCAATAAAACCATCTGAAGTTTGCGCCCATTTTAAAATAATATAAGGGCGTTTCTTCTGCATAAAAGTGAAAAAGGCTCTGTTGAGTGCAAGGCATTCTTCCTCCAAGACCGCAGTTTCCACTTCAATTCCTGCTTTTTTTAAGATTTCGATTCCTTTTCCCGCCACTAATGGATTTGGGTCAACGGCTCCAATCACTACTTTTTTCAATTGTTTTTCTACCAATAATTCAGCGCAAGGAGGTGTTTTTCCATAATGAGCACAAGGTTCTAAGGTGACATAGGCTGTAGCTGATTTTAGAAGTTCTTTATCTTCTACAGAGCGAATAGCCAAAACTTCAGCATGAGGTTCACCGGCTTTCTGATGCCAGCCCTCTCCTATTATTTTTCCATCCAAAACGATTACGCAACCCACCTTGGGATTAGGGCTCACACTTGCTTTGCCGTAACTAGCCAATTGCAAGGCACGTTGCATAAATATATCATCTTGTTTGCGCATCATTGGCAAAACTAAATAAAAAATCATGAACTTTGAGGAAAGCATTCTTAAATGAATAGTAAAACACTCTTAGAAAAGATCAAAAATTCTATAGCCCAATTCGAAATTGAAAGTGAGGCAGAAGCCATTGCGTTTCTGATTCTGGAAGACTTATTTCAACTTTCGAGAATGGATATTTTGGTGGAAAAGGAAATTGAAACTACTCAGTCCGATGAGAGGAAACTTGAATCCATTTTGACTGAACTGAAAAACGGAAAACCTATTCAGCATATATTAGGGAAGGTTGAATTTTACGGTAGGCAGTTCTTAGTCAATTCTAATGTTTTGATTCCTAGAAGGGAAACTGAGGAATTGGTTCATTTAATCCTAGAAAACCATCCTGACTTAAGCGAGCAGATGATAGTGGATATTGGGACTGGAAGCGGTATTATTCCCATCACGATTGCCAAGGAAAGGAAGCACTGTGAAGTATTTGCAGTGGACATTAGTTCATCAGCCCTGGCAACGGCAAAGAGAAATGCTCAACTCAACCATGCCAATATAAGTTTCATTCAAGCAGATATTTTAGAAGAGGATTTGGATTTACCTAAATCGAATATATGGGTTAGTAATCCTCCCTATGTACTGGAAAAGGAAAAAGCTGAAATGCAGCCTAAAGTATTTGAGCATGAACCTTCCAATGCATTGTTTGTACCTGACCATGATGCATTGATATTTTATGAGAGAATATCTCAATTAGCTAGCCAACATTTGGTAGAAGATGGGGAATTATATTTTGAGATTAATGAGCTATTCGGGAGGGAAGTTAAAAAATTAATGGAAGAAATAGGTTTTCGGAATGTAAAAGTTATGGGAGATATGCAGGGAAAGGATCGGTTTGTGTATGGGGTTAAATGAGGCTCACAGAAGGCACAGAAATACACAGAAACAATATACTTTGGAGGTGTTTGAATAGACATTTGAGCTAGAGCTGGCTTTGTATAATTTCTCACAGAAGGCACGGAAGGTCACAGAAAACAATTGTAAAAATACTTAGTGGCGATTTTAGAACAGATATTTGGGCTAGAACTAGCTTTGTATAATTTGCTCACTGAATACACGGAAGATCACAGAAAATTATAATACTTTACTATCATTTTGGAAATATATTGCTTAGATGCACTGCAAAATAATAAGGTTCTCACAGAAAATATAAGGCATTATCCTGAAAAATAATTAAAGTTGATTGTATCCATTTAACTATAATTGAAAATCATCCAAAATCCTTTTTAAGATTATTTAAAATTTTTAAACCTCCCTTTCTGTGCACTTCTGTGTCTTCTGTGAGCGTAATCTAGCTACTAGATTTAAGCAACTATTTACTCTTTATCTTATCCTTCAGTCTTTGAAAAAGCCCCTTTTTACTACTGTCGCCTTCTTGAAAATTAGTATTGCCAATTAATAAGGCTAAAGGTTGTAATGGTTCATATTCTTCGCAAATAACTTTTAGCATAGCTGCAAAAGGCAGGAATAAAACCATGCCGGCAACTCCCCAAATAGAAGCTCCAATAATCAAACTTAAAATGGCAGCAAATGCATTTACATTTACGCTATTGCCTACTACTTTAGGGCTTAAAAAGTTACTCTCAACCAATTGAACCACCCAAAATAAAATAGCTACAGCTAGAGGTACCCATAATTGGTCATGAGACATAAATGCATACAAAACAGGAATAGTGGCTCCAAGAGTAGTGCCTATATAAGGGATAATCGATAAAGAAGCAGCCAAGAAACCAAATAAAAATGGGCTGTCAATCCCAATAATCCACAAACCTACACTATTGACTGTTCCTAAAATCAGTATTAAAACCAACATTCCAGAAAGATATTTTTGACCTACTTCTTGAACACCTTTAAGCATTTTAAAGAACTGATCTTTTTTCTCGGCAGGAGAAAATTTCATAAAAGCCCTTACCAAGCCCTTTTGATAAATCAGAAAGAGGAACATATAAATAAACATAGTTACTAATCCAGTAAAGAAATTAGCAGTACTGTTGAAGGTTCCTCCTAGAAGACTACCTGCAGAATCTTTCAACCATGTCTTTAAATCTTTCAATAATTGATCTTTATTTAAATCGTCTACAAGGCTCACATTCTCATTCACAAAAATGATAATATCAGTGTAGAGCTTGGAAAGCTTTTCACCAAAATTGCTAATTTCATCAGATAAGGCTAAAATTTCAGCTGAGAAAAAGGTGATCCCACCTCCTATGATGATGATCAAGAGTAAAATAGAGAGAAATGCGGCTAAAATATTTCCTATCCCCCATTTCCTAAATTTTTTATGAACAGGATATAAAATAAATGCAAGCAGCAGGGCTATCCCAATAGGTATTAGAATTTGCTTTGCCACCACCATAAATGCAATCAGTAGTGCAATAAAAGCTAGTGTGAAAAATGAGTTTTGGAAAGAAATTTTCATACCTAATTAGATTATAAGTCAATTTTAAACTTGTTTTCAATAACTTTTAAAGCTGGTTTATTCTGAGGAGTATATGCTTTTATATTCCTGCTGTTCAGCTCATTTCTATTCAGATGCCATTTCCAAATAAATCCACCCTTCCACCAATCTACTGAATTAAATGAATTAAATAGGGCTTCAAAGGCTACTTTTTGATTTTCTAAATTTACAGACAAACTATCTTTTGACAATTTCCAATGCCCCATAGTATTGTAATCGATGCTTTCATAGCCAAATTCAGTGAACAAAACCTGTTTTTGAAATTTTTCTGATAATCGCTGCATTTCCTTTTTAGGTTGTTCCCAAGCATCTAACAACTCCTGTTTTGATGGGGATTTGGCTTCACTTAATGGGAAATAAGCATCCACACCTATATAGTCTAACTTATCCCAAAACGTAATTTGATCGTATTCATCCCAATTAGCAGCATAAGTTAATTGACCCGAAAAATTATTACGGGTATCTGCAATTAAATTGAGCCAGAAGCTCTTTCTATTTCTTGTAGAATTCCTGACTTCTGTTCCAATGCAATATAATTCTATATCCATAGAATCTGCAATCTTACCATAGGCATCAATATATTCAGCATACTGCTGTTCGAAAACTTGCCAAAGGCTGTCCGATTCAAAATCTAAATCTCCAGCCCAGCCTTGTCCGCCCACCCACAAATGTGGTTTCAACATTACTTTTAAGCCTAATGATTTTGCCATTGCAATGGTTTCTTTTACCCCTTCCGGTTTTTCGCCCCACCATTGCCGAGGATGATCAAAGGTGATTTCAGCAGTTTCGGCATTGCAAAACGCATAAGGCACAATTGCCACCCAATCGGCACTTGCCTGTTTAACATTTTTCAAAGAATCAACTGTAAAAGGCTTAGATGGAGCCACTAAATTAAACCCATTTATTCTTTTAGATTTTTTGGTTTTCCCCCTTTCAAAAAACAAAGAACTACTAAATGCCGCAATCGCACATAAGCCAATTAACCCCATTAAAAACTTCTTCTTATTCACCACCTTTATCTTTTCCGAGACCCATTTTTTGCCAAAGGTTTTTATCTTTCTTTTCTTCCTTTTCTAATTTCTCTATTCGAGATGCTTTTTCCATTCCAACAGTTGATTGAAAACCTGAAACCAAACTATTTGACCAATAGCTAAACATTGATTTTCGAGTATCTCTTACAAATTCAATTTTCCCAACTCTAAACTTACCGTTATTTCTAGGGTTTTCCTGTGACAAAGCAACATTTGCTAACCAACTTAAAGCTTTATCTCCTTTTTCTTCCTCATTTAAAATTTTGTGAAATTTAATTTTAAAATCAGAATATTTAAATTCCATTTCACCACTTACAGCCCTGTTCCCGCCAGAATAATTAAAAAATAATTCATCTACTTTTCCAGAAATAATCTCAATTGGGTACGATTTAGACATATATTGATTAATTGCGCTTATCTTCATTGGTTCTAAGCTTCCAGCTACTTTGAAATAACCATATTTCGAGTTTAAATTATAACGAATATCCGCCTTTAATTTGCCTTCACCATAAAGATTTCCATTTGCTAAAATCACCAAATCCGTACCGTATTTCGCTATGCTATCTTTTCTATTCGTGATATTTTTAATTTCGCCTTGAATATTGTTAATACTGACTGTTCCGGTTTCTTGACTTCCATGAGGGATTTCAAAATAGCGTAAGTTCACATTTTGGATAATACATTCCCTGACATCAATTGAAACATCACTATTTTTTAATAGCTCCACCATTATCGGCACAAACTTGTCATTCGGTAAAGGATAATTTTTATCTTTAGTGACATTTAGCGTGATATTGTTAGTGAAAATATCATGGATACTTATCATACTGTCGCCTTGCCATTTAATAGAATTAAGTTGGATACTATCGAGTAAAATATCAATATGATTGCTTTCTTCCGCCTTTACTTCAAAAAATTTCTCAGTAGTATAAACCGGACGAAAATGAGATGAGATCAATGTAATATCCTGCTTAAATAAATCAAATGACAGTTTTTTGATATCTACCTTATGGAGGTCATCCTTCAGGAAATAGGTTAAATTATGAAATTCCAAAAATATTTCTTTCGCTACATCCTGAAATTTCTTTGGAATCTCCCCTTTTTTAAAATGTAGGCTTTGTGCTGTCAAATTGTAATCAGACTTAATTCTTCCAGATTTTTGATTGAGCATATCATAAAATAAAATCTCTCCATCATCAACTACAAATTCCTTGATTTCTAATTCGAATTTCCCATCAAAAGAAGGTCTGGATGCCTTCTGTCTTTTAATTTTTTCAAAATCAAGAGGAAGTAAAAGTCTTGCATTTTTTAACTCTAAAGTATTGAATTTGTAAAGTTGATTATTAAATGTTTCCCAATAATCATCCCATGAAATATTAAGATTAGGTAATTCCAAGCTGGCAAGTGTGTCTTTTTGATCAGCAACCAAGTTTATCTTCACCTCCTCCAAAATTATTTCTTTTTCTAAAAACCGAAAGGAAATGTCTTCTATCTGTAATTGTACCGAATCAACAAAATAGTGATTCAATTCGGTATGAAGAGATTCGATCACAAATGCTTTGATTTTAAATTCTTTAAGCAACTGCCAAGCTATAACAAGCGCAATTGTGACACTAATTAAAATAATACCGGTTCTTTTGAGTGCCTTTTTTTTCGACATGGAAATTAATTCAACAAATAGTTTTACTGAAAATACGAAAAATATCTGAGGCTAGAGACAAAGTGTGTGAAATGATTTTGATTCAACCTTTAATAATGAGATATGGTACAAATTTTACTATGGCTAATAAAGAATCTAGGTGTTCAAACAAGTTGAGAGGCCAGCACCTACATTGCTAATGCAAATAATGTATCCGAATCTTAAAAAAAGTCTTTATTTTAAAACCTTACTATCACCTATAATGAAAAAGATTCTTTATTGACAGTAATTCATAAAATAAAAGCAAGTACTATGATATTTAAACAGAGATTAAGCATCCTTTTATTTATAATCCTGGCAATAGAAAAACCCACTCTTTGCAAACAAATTATTTTAAAATCGTAAGCAGAGAAGAGAGGTAAAATTTCATTGCATTTGGTAAGGCAAACTGAAATATTTACCTAATTTTAGATTTTTATTTTTCATAGTGTAAAATTATAACAGATTATGCCAACAGCAATTTATAAGGTACCTGTCCCTAAAAACGAACCGGTAAATAGTTATGCACCGGGAACACCGGAAAGAGCCTCTTTACAAGCTAAGATCAAAGAATTGAGAGGTCAAGAAGTAGATGTTCCGATGTATATTGGTGCTGAAGAGGTAAGAACAGGAAAGACCCTTCCTTTAAATCCTCCACATGATCATCAGCATAAATTAGGGCAATTTCACGAAGGTGATGGCAGTCATGTTGAACAGGCTATTAAAGCTGCATTAGCTGCTAAGCAAGACTGGGCTGATTTGCATTGGCAACAAAGGGCAGCTGTTTTCTTGAAAGCCGCTGATTTGATTGCTGGGCCTTACAGAGATAAAATAAATGCTGCTACCATGTTGGGGCAGTCTAAAAATGCTTTTCAGGCAGAAATTGATTCTGCATGCGAATTAGCAGATTTCCTCAGATTCAATGTGAAATATATGACGGAAATCTATGAAGAGCAACCATTTTCACCCGATGGAATTTGGAATAGATTGGAATACAGACCTTTAGAAGGATTTGTATTTGCATTAACGCCATTCAACTTTACAGCTATTGCAGGCAACTTACCTTCAAGTGCTGCCTTAATGGGAAATACTGTAGTATGGAAGCCTGCTTACACTCAAATTTTTGCGGCCAATGTAATCATGGAAATATTCAAGGAAGCTGGAGTGCCAGATGGCGTAATCAATTTGATTTATGTAGATGGACCAACTACTGGAGACATTATTTTCAAGCATCCTGATTTTGCCGGCATCCACTTTACAGGAAGTACTGCTGTATTCCAAACAATCTGGAAAACCATAGGGCAAAATATTGAAACTTATAAATCCTATCCAAGAATTGTAGGCGAAACTGGTGGTAAAGATTTCATTTTAGCACATAAAACTGCAGATCCTAAGCAAGTGGCTACTGCCATTACCAGAGGTGCTTTTGAATTCCAAGGACAAAAATGCTCTGCAGTATCAAGGGTTTATATTGCTAATAATATATGGGATGAAGTAAAAGAAAATTTAGTTGCCGATATCAAAGATATCAAAATGGGCGGTCCTGAAGATTTCGAGAATTTCTTTAATGCTGTTATTGACAAAAAGGCATTTGACAAAATCAAAGGATATATTGACGCAGCAAAAGAAAGCAATGTTGCCGAAGTAATTGCCGGTGGGGAATGTGATGATTCTAAAGGATATTTCATTCAACCAACTGTTATCGTTACAAAAGACCCACAATATGTGACTATGCAAGAAGAAATTTTCGGTCCAGTAGTGACAATATATGTGTATGAAGCTGAGAATTTCGAAGAAACCTTAACATTGGTGGACGAGACTTCTCCTTATGCATTAACTGGTGGAATTTTCAGCAACGACCGCTACATCATTGAGAGAGCAACCAAACGCTTAAGCCAAGCCGCTGGAAACTTTTATATAAATGACAAGCCAACAGGAGCAGTTGTGAATCAAAATCCATTTGGAGGGGCTAGAAAATCAGGAACAAACGACAAAGCAGGTTCTAAATTGAATTTATTACGTTGGTGCTCTGCAAGAATGGTGAAAGAAACATTCGTAACGCCTACTGATTATAAGTATCCTTTCATGGGAGAATAAGAATCTAATAATTAGAGATACAAGATTCAAGACTAAGCCTTCGGAAGAAATTTCGGAGGCTTTTTTTGTGCGTAAAAGCAATTCATTACCTCTAAATAGGCTTCTCTTGAAAAATAAAAAGACCCTTTTATTTAGCTATAATGAAAATTAAATGGTCTTTATTTGAAATTTCATTGTGTTAAAACCTTAAAAAGTAGTGTTTAATATAAAATCTGAGGTTTTGAGTAGTATTGATAGGTTTATATTCCAAATTATATATTGCAGTTTCTCCCTTTTCTTTTTGCTTGATCAAAAAGAAATCAGCCAGAGGCGGACCAGCCTTTGGCTGGGAAAAAATCAAGACAATCCGCCAGCTGGCGGACTACGCTTCAATGCAGCTCCCTCCCCGCCTTTTTGTCCTCCTGCCCGCTCTCTCCGAGCAAATTTTATTTGGCTTTGACATTTAGAAGTATTTATCAAGAGAGCCGTAAATATATTAAAGTATTCCAATATAAAAAATAAACAAATCCATACTTTACTTTACCGTTAGCTATAAGTCAAAATAGTAATTTAACAAGATGTATTATACAGGCTATTTCTTAATCAACCCATAATAAAAGCTGTATCGTATGGTTTATGATGAGTTTTTAAAACCAGCTTGATGTAGTATTGATGTAGTAAAAATATTGAAAATTGAACATTTTACAGATAAGTTGATGATTCAATTTTTAAAACTAATACTATAACTATGGAACGTTTATTACAATTAATTACAATGAGTTGCTGCATTTTAATTTGCAGTTTTCAACTACACGCACAAAACCCCACATTAGTATGGTCGGATGAATTTGATGGCACTTCCCTTGATCTCAATAAATGGGAGCCTCAAATTGGTGACGGCTGTGCAGAAGGTATTTGTGGTTGGGGAAACGATGAGCTCCAATACTATCAGGCAGAAAATGCGGAAGTCAACAATGGCATGTTAAGCATTATTGCCAAAAAAGAAAGAGTAAAATCCAATGCTTATACTTCTGCAAGGATCAGAACAAAAAATCTTGCAGACTTCAGTTACGGCAGATTTGAAGCAAGGATTAAGCTCCCTGCAGGTGCCGGCTTGTGGCCTGCATTTTGGATGCTGTCTACAGATGAACCCAATGGCGGTTGGCCAATGGATGGCGAAATAGATATAATGGAATTCACCTCCGCAAACCCTGACCATGTATATGGTACTATCCATTATGGCGATCCTTATCCTGACAATCAGTTTCAAGGTGAAAACTTTTACTTATATGACGGAAGTTTGTTCACGGATGATTTTCATGAATATGCCATCGAATGGGAACCAGGTGAAATCAGATGGTATGTGGATGATATCCTTTATTCTGTGAAAACCAAGGAAGATGTTGCTCCTTATGACTGGCCTTTTGACAACAACAGATTTCACTTTATTCTAAATACTGCAATTGGCGGCACATTAGGTGGTGAAGTGGACGACAGTATCTTCCCTTCAACCATGAAAGTTGATTATGTTCGTGTTTATGATGGCAACAAGCCTAGTATCAGAGGAGAGAGAGTTGTTTCTAATCAAGAAACAAATGTTATTTACAATGTAGATAAATTACCATCCGGTACTAATGTTTCATGGACAGTACCATCTGATGCCAGCATTGCATCAGGACAAGGAACTAATGAATTGGCCGTTGATTTCGGAAGCACTAATGGTGATGTGACTGCTACTTATGATGTAGGGAACGGAAATGAATCGATAGCTATGAACGTACTAGTAGAACCTTCCTACAGCAAAGATTTTTCATTTGAGAATTTTGATGAAGCAGGATCTGCGACTTTCTTCTCAAGTGATGGTTCTCTTACAGAAGTCCAAAACCCAGATCCAAATACTGTAAATGGCAGTGCCGTTAGCGGTGAATACGTGAGAGATGCAGAAACACAATATGATGTGTTATTTTATGAAACCTCGGCCATTAGCAATGCCGATCAGTATGCCGGAATAGGCTCTGACAAAAAATTCTATATGGATATTTATACGAATGCACCTATTGGGACTGAAATCATTTTACAATTGGAAACATCCAATGCAACAGAAACTAATTATCCTGAGGGAAGGCATAGTAGATATGTGGGTACCATAACAGAAAATGGCAATTGGCAAAGAATTGAATTTTCATTGCTAGACCGACCAGATGGAGGAGCTAGCGCTACTATTGAAAAGATGGCAATCCTGTTCAATTCCAATACTTTTACCGGTGACACTTATTATTTTGATAATTTAGATAGCTATAAGGCAGATACTGGTGGAGAAGAACCAGTAAATGAAGGGCCAAGCGTGAACATTACCAATCCTGCAGATGGCTCAAGCTTTGATGCTGGAAGCGAAATATCAATAGAAGCCAGTGCTGCTGACAGTGATGGCAGCATTTCTCAAGTCGAATTCTTTGTTAATGGCACATCAATTGGTATAGATGAAACTGAGCCTTATGCTGTAAACTGGAGTGTAACTGAAGGTTCACAAACAATTACAGCAACAGCAACCGATAATGAAGGCGCAATGGCTACTTCATCAGAAATTTCAATTAGTGGAACTTCGGATAGCGGTTCAGCTACCTCCATTTATGTTAGTGAAGTAATTACCGGCACTGGGAATGCAGGTGGCGGAAACAAGTACGGAACTGCCACTGTCACAGTTTTAGACAATCTAGATAATCCAGTTTCAGGAACTACTGTATCAGGAACTTTCTCTGGAACATTCAGTGAATCAGTAAACGGAACAACCGGTTCAGATGGAACAGTTTCATTTCAAACCTCTTCTACAGCAAGAGGCGGGGTTACTGTTAACTTTTGCGTTAATAATGTTGAAGGCGATTTAACTTATGACCCAAGTCTAAACTCAGGCTCTTTTGATTGCGGAACTAGCCAAAGAACAAGTGATGTGATTTTATCCAATAATGAAGCTCAATCAGAAGAGCTATCCATAGTTGTATATCCTAACCCGGCAAAAGACCAATTATGGGTAAATGCCAATGGCTTTAATGATAATTCAAACATCAGTATAATTGACATCAACGGAAGAGTTTTAATTGAAACTAAGGATATTACTAATCCTATTGATGTTTCTCGTTTAGATAAAGGCTTATACTTCTTACAAATTAATGACCAAGAGCATAAGCTTAGAAGAAAATTCTTAAAATAGTAAGTATTTAAAACTATAGAAAAAGCGGGTTCTTCTGGAATCCGCTTTTTTTTATCCTGAGGATCTAAAAATTATCCAACACATATTTACCAACTTTTTCTCCCACTTCTAATCCTACCTCATTGTCCGTTCTAAAGTGAACTCCCCCTTCAAATCTAGATTCTGAACATTCTAGCGCTAAATTTCGAAACTCAGCTTGATCTCTTGGAAATAGATAAGATAATATTTCGGACAAAGCACCTGCTACAGTTGTATGCCCGGCAGGATAACCCGGGAAGTTTGGTGTATCAATTAATATAGGTTGGAATTCAGGATCGTATTGAAAAGGTCTGATTGTCCAATAATGATATTTTCCGTCCCATGCGGCAATGGTGGCATCAAAACGGGCAGTATGGAAAAGCGCATTGGCATAAGCCGATTCGAAGGAATTCAAATTATACTCTAAATTTTTTCTTTCGATTAATCTATCAAAAATAGGCTGGCTTTTCCATTTCCAAGCTATATCACTGCTTTCATGATTTTCATTAAACCTCCTCAATTCTTCCATATCATCCTCCCAATCTTTTGGTGGTGGTTCAGGTCTAAATTGATCCTGATTTTCCAATGTCAAGGGTTTCCATTTTGCCTTCATAGGATCCCATTTACTGGGAACTGACTGCCATAAATTTTTACCAACAGGCACTTCTCCTTTCCAATTTTCTTCAGTGCCATCTGTTTTAGCATATTCAATATATTTTTCGGCTATTGCATTGCCAATTTTAATTCCATTCTCAATATCGGTTGGGAATTGTTGAGCAGTTCTTAATCGACTGTCTTTAAATTGTTCTAATAGGCTATCTAACTTAATTTTACTTTCTGGAAAATAATATGCAATTATTTGATGAGCTGCTCCGGCAGCCGCACTCCATTCACATAAAAATGAGGAATATTCTGATTTTTTACCATAAGAGGTTAATTGGTCATCAATTTCAAAGGGTGCTTTTTGCTCAACTTTCTGCTTTTGCTTCCAGGTTTCAACCAATGCATCATAAATAGCCAAATGCATTAGTGCTACCCGACCACCATTTTTATGCCCTTTAAAATCATTACCAATTTCCATCAATATTTGATGCCAACGATAGGCTGGATATGCACTATTCCAATATTTAACCTCATGTAGAATGGAATCATTGATGCTTTTTTGGATAGCCGCTATTTGTTGAATTTCTGTATCAATTTCTTGTTGATTTAACTTTTCAATTTCTATATCCAAATTAAATTTAAAAGCTTTATATTCTTGTGATTGACCACAAAGCATGAAATCGAAACAAAAAAGAATGGATAGTAAAGTTAAAAATCTGATATTCATTTAATATTTAAATTAGAATTTTTTATGACTTTCGAAATTTGTAAACTTAAAATATCTTATATCCCAGAACAACCGATATAGTATTATATTCAGCATTCCAATTCACATAATCGTATAAAAGTTGTCTTTTAGTAAGATATCTAAATTCCATACTCAGCTTTCTTTGAAATTGATACCCCACACCAATACCAAAGTGCGGGTAAGTTTTAATATCCAGTTCCGTTCCTGAGCTGTAATCAATAGAAGATTTAGCATCCCAACTCAATAATAGAAATCCATTTAGGAAAAGATTTGATCGCTCATTAAAATAGAAGTAATGACGGATACCTAAAGCCACATCAATGTATTGATAATCAATATTAACAGTTTCATAATCCAATTCCTGTTGGTCTTTAAAATATTGAAAAGTTGGCTCGACTGCGAAAGACCATTTTTCTTTATAAAATGGCAATACAAACTCTGCCTCTAAACCAATTTTATAGCTATTTTGAGATCCAAAATCAATATTGACCGAACTAGCACGATAGTTTTGCAAGGATAAAGTATTATGATTACCGCCTAGTTTTAAGTATAAATTGAAATCAATAGGGGCTTTCCTTTCATTAAAATCAACATAATTAACATTCTGACATTTATTATACTGAACAAAAAGACGGACTAAATCCCTTTGATAATATTTAATATCGCTGAATTCATTTTCCGAAATACATTCCCCACCTAAATGGACAAATAATTGCTGCTTGAATTGATTATTTTCTTTAACACTACCTTTCTCGGATTTATATTTTTTAAAAATTAAAGGTGTGATTTCCGTAGTGTCCGTTCGGAAAAAAAAACGGGTCAAGTTTCCTTCTCTATATTGATACAATGAAGCCCCTCCTTCTACTAAAATCTTGAGAAAAACCTGCTTTTCAGAAAACTCAGGTTCTTTTTGATCACTGAACTCACCGGCTCGGTGGCTTGACTGATCAATTTTCACCCTTACCCTTACAAATTTATCTGTTTCCTTTAACCCAAACTCTTTTACTGATTCAATATCAGCAGTTTTCAATTCTGAATCATGGGAAAGTTTATATTCAAATTGTAGTGGATTGCTTACCCAACCCATATCCTTAATCAAACAATCTATTTTTTGATTATCCTCATTGATGAAGTACCCTTCCTCAAAAGTGATTTGTGAATAAGCAGACGAAATTTGAATAAGTAAGAATAAAATGAATATGATGCTCTTTTTCATTGAAAGGCAATAGTTTTGAAAAGGCAAAATTATGAATTTGGAAATGGTTTCATAGAAAAAATAGATTTACTTCTTTTTCATTTTTTGTTCCTTCAATAATTCCTTTGCACTGTCAATTGCCATAAAACAAATATTGCCATAAGAATCTTTACCACTAGAAAATATTTGATAGGCATTAACAAAATTAAAATATGCTTTTACTGCTTTGGGGTGATTTTTAGCTTTAATCAATGTATTGTAGGAAGAATTTCTCAGGTCTTCACGAATGATGTCATCCACATAACTTTTTAACTCTTGATCTGGGACAATATTCTCCTTGTCTAATTTCTCGCGGAATGCCTGTCTTCTAGCCCGA
Source organism: Bacteroidota bacterium (assembly GCA_051747245.1). Taxonomy (GTDB): domain Bacteria; phylum Bacteroidota; class Bacteroidia; order Cytophagales; family Cyclobacteriaceae; genus Marivirga. Next base: position 7,917 of record JBNJFX010000032.1, on the reverse strand, counting down.
CTATTTTTGGGATTAATTATGTTCCTGACAATCCCTTTCTTGAGTGCCGTATAATCTTTTTGGTATTGAGTAGGGACTGCCATCAGCGAATTGCCATTTTCATCCGCAGGATAAAGCCATAAATTTCCTTTTAAGGCTTTTTTGATTTTTCTTGGAAGGCGGAATTTCTTCATATTCTTAAAATTTAAAGAAAATACAATTTCTAACCATCAAAATCAAAGTGATTCTACTTTTCTATATCCAATCCAAATCATTTTTAGTCATATCGCTTTCAGTATCGCCTGTATTTAAGGTTGAAGCAGGCTCAAACAGCATCACCCAAACTTCCTCCTCAGTAACGGGTTTATGCTCTACTCCTTTTGGGACTATCAGAAATTCGTTTTCCTTTACTTCAATCATCTTATCTCGATAATGCATTTGAAAACTGCCCTTCACGACAAAGAAAAGTTCGTCTTCATCATCATGTTTGTGCCAGACAAATTCACCTTTAAGTTTGGCAAGTTTTACGTGTTGCCCATTCAGTTCCCCCACAATTTTGGGAGACCAATGATCTGAAAACAATGAGAATTTCTGTTTAAGGTTTACTTTTTGCATAATTCTGGAATTATTTATTTTTCTCCCCTAATCGCTCTACTTTCTTCAACCATTTTTCCCTGAATTTATCAGAAGATAATCTAATGGGGCCTATAGCGGTTATCTTCACAGATTTCACCCCTACAAATTGCATGGTCAATTTTTTCATCATCTTGTGGCTTGGAGCACCATAGTAAAGGGAATAATACCAAGTCGGTTGATCCATGGTGCAAATCAATCTTGATGTTTTCCCTTTTAAATATTTATCCCACCATAAAGAATCTTCCTTTTTTTTGAAAGCAAAACCAGGCAACAAAACCCGATCGAGAAAGCCTTTCATAATAGCAGGAACTGATCCCCACCAAACCGGATAAACCCAAACTATATGATCTGCCCATTTCAAGTTTTCTTGAGCTTCCAATAAATCGGGCTCCAGCTCAGTGCGTTTTCTGTATCCAAATTGCAGATTGGGATTAAAATCCAATTCCCTGATTTTGATTTCCCTTAGCTCAGCTCCTGATTTTTCAGCTCCCTTTTTATAGGCTTCTGATAATCCAAAATTGAAGCTTTCCTTATCAGGATGTCCGTTTATAAGTAGAATTTTCTTTTGGTTCATTTGGTTGGTGTTTTTTCTGATTGGTTATGAGGAATATCTGTGTTTAATAATTTCATCAGCCTATTTAGTTTTGAATTTAAACCTCAATACGTTGAATTGCCAAGAATTGATTTTATTTTATATAACGCTATAACTGGCTAATTATATGCGAAGCACGATATTTCGAAGCTATGAATACTAAGCTTAACAATACTCAATTTAAGCCGGTTATTACGCTTATACATTATGGGCATTAGTTTTCTTTTTTCTGTTCATTATTTTAACAATTAATGACCTCAAAAATACAGGCGGATATTTGTATCCTTTTTTTGCAAGTCTTTTGCCCATATCAGGATATTCATGCACTTCAGCAGGCGTAGTCCCCAACCCATCAACATATCTGTTATACATACAAAATGCAGCTGCAATTAAGACTGCATCATGTATATCTTCATCGCTAGCTCCATAAGATTTTGCTGTTTCAACATCTTGCGGTGACACTAATTTTCCGTTTTGCTGGACTTTTGCAGCTATTCTTAACAATGATTTCAATTTATCTGATACTGGAGCACTCTCCATATCATCAACTAAGCAAGCTACCGTTTTACCTTCATCTCCTAAATGTACATTTGCAGATGCAGAATGAGATTGGTGGCAAAATTCACAATCATTTAATTTTGAAACATATGAAGCAATAAGTTCCCTATCAGCTCGCGACAATCCAGAGGGTCCATGCAGTAATGTATGAGCTAATTTTGACAATGCATTTCCTGTTGATCCTTTATAAAACAACAATTCTACAATTCCTGGTTGATTTACTCCTGTTTTAATATAAGCCATATATTTCTTTTTAATTGCCTTTAACGGTCTCGGCTAAGCATAGTGTAGGATTTCAGAGCGATTCACTGCTACCCAACCATTTTAATTTAAAAGTACAAAATTTTCACTTACCGCTTCACCCGCTATAAACTATATTTAGCGTTAGGCTCTGCTATCTCCACTTTATTTCCCCTGGCTTATATTTTACCTGTAGATTTGATGAAATTTCATCTTCCGTAAAAAAGACTGGTTTAAGCTTTCCTTGTGCATAGAGCTCAGCCTGATCATCATAATGTTCGGATTCAGGATGGTCACTTTCTCCATAAGGGATAATGGATTTGGCTTTTACTTGTTCCCCGAATTCTACTATTGAGACATAAGCATCACCTGCTTGTGCTCTGATATCCAGTCCTTTCAATCCCACATCGGGTAAATAGCCTTCAAATTTTCCTGCAGAGGCGAACATGATTCCGGTATTTGAAATCCCTCCATCAATGGGATAGCTGGTTTCAAGCGAATCAAAACTATATTGACCAGGATCAAGCACACGTTGATGCCTGTAAATATCTCCCCATTTTACTTTCCATGAACCCTTTTCATTTTCAAGTTTTTCAATGGCTTGTTCAAAAGCTACCAAATAAGGAAGTTTCGTCCCAATTCTATTTTGATGATAACTTTTGAAGCTCCAGATATAATATAAGGAAGTTTCCACGGATTTACTGCTGCTATAATTATCCCAGCTTTGAAGCAATTTCAAGGGCTCCTCAATTTGAGCAATTCTCTCTGGATCCGTTCGATTAACTTCTATCACTTCCTTCATTAAGGCTTGTAGGTTTTCGTTAGCATTCTGAACGTAGGTGTCAAATTTAGCAGCCTCTAGTGAAGTCATTGTTACATTTTGCATAGTATCCAACATAATCCTGGCCCTCCTGCCCCTATTGGTATTAATCTCATAATATTTCATATAATCGGGATAATCCTCAGGATTAGGATTTTCATTAGTGGTTGTTGTAAAAGGTTTGTTATTGCAGTTCTGAACATAACCACAATCCGGGTTCAAGAGCTGCGGCAACTCTTCTAAAGTATGATATCCTTGCCATTGACTCTTCTTCAAACTGCCATCTACCGGAGCTTGCCAGTTCAATGAAGTATCTCTTTTGGGAATAGTGCCATTGTACAAATAGAGTATATTTCCTTGGTCATCTGCATAAGTGATATTATGTACAATCAATGAATTAAGACGTAAAGCATCCTTAAATGATGAGAGATCGTCCGATAATGCCATTTGGTAAAGCTGGTTGAGCATTCCACCTTTCTCTATTCCAGCTATCTTTACGCTAATAGGTTTTCCACTTTTTGACTCCGCTAAAATAGGACCATGAATGGTTTTTTGGAAAGTGACTTTTTGATGTTTAAAACCTGAATCAGTCTTAATCTTGATACTGTCCTGATAAGTCTCCACCTCTAAATATTCTTCTCCAAAGCGGTATAAAGAAGAATCCTCGGGATGGTCAAACTGAATTTCATAAGTATCCGCTACATCAGGGCGATTAACAGTCCAAGACCAGCCTAAATGTTCATTATGACCCATTACCGGAAGAATTCCTCCGCCACTTCCTACCGTTCCGTAAAAATTCAATCCTTCGTCACTAGTTAATTGTACTTCGTAAAGTCCATCATAACTGTAATGAGGATTAATAGCCAACATAGCATTATTTGATTTCGTTTTTTTTCCGCTTAAGGCAAAAGCATTGGAACCAATACTTTTAATATCATCCATCAAATATTCTACAATCATATCATCATTTAGGCGCACCTGGGCCAATGCAGGAAGTGCATTCCGTTTATATTCTGCCAGAATATACCAGGGTTCAATATGAGTCAGTAATTGCGGGCTTACTTCGGGATTGTTTTTCAAATAGTAATTTAGACCCATGGCATAAGCATCACACAATTTTTTGACTTTTGGATCTAAAGATTTGTATTCTTCCTTTGAAAGCCGTTCGATTTCAAAAGCTTTTACGCGCACATCATTGGCTTTACCTGCTCCCCCTTCTACCTCGGCTAACCTGCCAATAGATTCAATGAGTGCACTTTGAATTTTTTCGAAATGATCTTCCGCACGTGCATAGGCAAAACCGAAAATGGTACTTTCATCAGTTTCACCCTTCACATGTGGAATTCCATAAATATCTCTAAAGATGGTGACTTCTTCGGCTAGTTTTTCAGCCGTAATGGGTGTGGAGGGTTTATTGTTACATGCAAAGCTGACAGCCATTATGAAGCCGAATAGTAAATAATTGATCTTTTTGTTCATAGATATGTATTTGTAGAAGGCTAAGGGTTTAGGTTATTTCATTTAAGCTCCATAGTGATAGTTAATATTTAATTACAGTAATTGGAAATATACTGTTTTGCAGCATCAAATCCATTATCAGAAGCTTTGGCCCAATCACTACAAGCTTCAGCCGTTCGTTTCAAATAATAATATGCCATTCCTCGATTTGCATAAGCTCCATAATATTCAGGGAATTCATTTAATGTACTAGTATAATCTTGAACGGCTTTATTATAATCTTTTAATTTTAAATAGCTGTTCCCCCTATTAAAATAGAATAAATATTTTAGTTGGTTATCTTCTTTCACAAGTTTGATAGCTTTATCATATTCTAAAACAGCTTCTTTAAGTTTATTTTGATTTTGATATATATCACCGGTATACATATAAAGGTCGGCTTCATCTGGGTAATATTGCTTTGCGTTAGTATATGCTTCAAGAGCACAATTATTATCCTCTAACTTTAAACAGGCATCAGCAAGATTATAAAAGTAAATGATTTGTGTGTTATCAAGTTCTATTGCTTCTTGAAATTGTAAAATAGCTTTACTATAATGACCATTCTCCAGAAGTGTATATCCTTTATTATTAATTTCATTAGCCTCTTTACGTGTATTGTGTAATTCATCAACTTCCTGAGAGTATGTTGTTCTGGCTATTATAAAAAAGATAAAAATAAAAACTCTCATAAATAGTAAATGGTTGCAATAATTAATACTCTTAAAAATAGATATAATAAATGAATTTTCAATTCTGCATAATATAGTTCGGTTAGTGAATCTAATTTTTGTTAAATACATTTTAAGAATACATCGATTGGGCTAAAAACTGTGGCGGATTAAAAGCGCCTCACTATCAGCCTTAGATAAAGGTAGCAAAAAGCGAGAAATTTTCAATTACTTGCAAAATCGCCATTGTTTTTAGCCTCGTGTTGTGGCTTGTTTTCATTCTCTTCTGTGAGTATTAATTCTAGGCAATTCTTTTGCATATTCATGATATTTCCCCACATTTTTTAGACTGTCTTTAACATTTTTTAATTGTTGTATCAATGGAGTCGGAATGTTATATTTTGCCCCAAAACTTCTTCTTCTTTCTGTCTCGGTAAAATTTTTATATTCATCCCAAGCAATTTCAGGAGTATTTACAAGGTCTATTTGTTCTTGAAGCAGTTGGAACAGTTCTTTTGTCTTGTTTTTATCCGAGTTAGTAAGATTTATTTGTTTTATAATATCCACTGGTAAGGCATAATGCCAGTTTTCAATTGAGTTTCTTCTGTGGTATTGCCGTCTTCCTTGTTTGAAATTTTTAATCGTAATTTTTTGAAGAATAATTGTGTCCATTGATACTGGCTTGTTTTGTGAAAAAGCTGACTTCAAACTCATCACCTGCTCAACAGAACTTTGAGTATGCCATTTTCTAAGCACTTTAATGGTTTCTGGATTGAAATCAATACCATACTTTCTTTCTGCATGTGATATTTCTTGGTTGATGTATTGATAATCTTTTTCAAATCGTTGATAGTATGCACTATTAATCCTTTCTTGATCAACTGTCGTAGTGAGATTAAGTGAAAATACAAAGAAAAAACAAACCACTAATGAAATGAGAATCCATTTTCCTGCTCTATAAAAGAGCCTTACAGTGAACCAATTTTGAAAAAATACTACAAAAGGAATTAGAACAAAAAGTAACCAATATTCTTCGAAAAGGTTTAATTGATTGTCATAGCCATGACTTCCATATAAAATGATTGGAAGAATTGAGCCAAATCGAGCTATTACCATTAATATTACCCAAAATATAAGTAAAGCATTTGTTCTTGAAAGCTGTTTATATATCCTGTCTTGCCTACGTTTATGAGCGTGATTACTCATCCAAATCCAAACAGTAATAGAAAGTCCTAAAACTGTTGAAAGTGTCGAAAAGAAAAAGTTGAAAAACTGAAGTTCACTTTCACTCAAAATCAAAAGGTCGGCTGAAATACTTGTAAAAAGTCGAAAAACCTCTCTTGAGTAACTGAAAGCTAAAGAAATTGATATGGCAGAGACAATTCCTGCAATAATCCCTATCCAAAATCTTTTTTGACCTATACTCTGGACTGAAATTTTCTCTTTGCCAAATCTGCTATTAATCATTTAGATGAATTGTATTGTATGAGCCACAACGCTAAGGCTATGATGAGTGGCGCTTAGAAACTACTAAGCTTGCCATCTGCACACAGCCACAGCATTCCGATAGCTATCGGAATAAATTTACAAATTGTGGCTGAATTTCCAAGTACCGCCAAACCTTCCTGACTGATGAAACCCCATTCATTCATAGTGTTAGCACCTTTCTCTATTCTGATTTCATTTCATCCACCTGATACTTAAATTTGTCGAGTAACATTAAGGACTTGATCTGTTCAATCGCAATGACTGCTTCCGCAACAGTCATTCCAGTAAAAAGATAGTTGGAAAAATCCTCTTGTTCTTTGTCTAGTATGACCTTAGGTATAATGGCATACGACTTCTTCCTTTTGGTTATCCGTTTAACCTCATCAAAATATCCATCAATTATTTTTTGAATTTCCTTATATGCGTAGTGCTTGGGATAATTATCAGTATAGAAAAAGTTGTGAGTGTATTGCTTGCCTATTGGTGTCCAAAAATGTCCATTTTCAGGTTTCAAACCGCCAGAATATTCCAATAACTGTGCTTGAATATCCCATAACTGTTCAAAAGTCTGGTTCAATAAAGAGTCAAATTCTTCAGTTGATGTCGTATCTTTATTGATTTTGCTTTCGAGATTTTCATTAAGTTCCTGAAGTACTTCGGTGGGTACTAGGTTGTAAATTAAATGACTATTCTTTCTGGAGTCCTCTTTGTTATAAACGCTATTATATGTTCTGTAAAGAAGAAAATTTGCTATAAGTGATAATATTAAAAGTATAATCAAAGAAATTTTAAAGACTTTTTTCATATGCTTTATATTCAAATATTAATTTTTGCAGTTCTTGAACTTTATAAAGATTATTTAATTTGATGTCTGAATTTATTATTAATCTGGCATATTTTGACTTAAATCTCATAGAGTTCCCTGTCAAGAGATTCCAAGGTTCGACTGAATCAATTTGGAGATTAGAAATATTATACTTCTTGGTATGTTTGAAAGGGAATAATTTGTTAGTTACCAAGAGTTTATTATTCTCAAGCACTAATGTTTGTTTGGATATTCTTCCGTTACGGACGTGTGAGTAAGGAATGATAATTAGAAACAATAACATAATGAGGGGAACCAGAAATCCCATGTTCGAAGTTTCTTTCAATAGTATGACAAAAAAAGCCACAGAAGTAAATAGAAAAATACAAGCGAACATTAACGGAAACCCAATATTCAAAATAATCCACCTCAATGTCGGGTAATTGAGAAGAAATGGAATATAATCATTCGATTTAAGTATCATCATAATTGGTGCTAACGTTAAGAATATAGGGCGTTGGGCACTTCAAGGGAGACTGTAATCTCAACTCTGTCTAAACTTTGAAAATTGTTAAAAATTTAATAAGTATTAGACATGAGTAACCAAGAAAAAAAAGCTTTAAAAGAGAAA
>JBNJFX010000031.1:0-60785 GCA_051747245.1 Bacteroidota bacterium | reverse complement strand
CGGTCACGCGGGGAATAAAAATATCGTTCGGAATATTATTGGCGCAAGCAAATGTACAAAGGAGAAGCAGATTGGTCGCTTATTGCAAAGGTGAAAAATAATCCTCGAATTAATATTCCGATTTTTGGAAATGGAGATATAGACTCTCCACAGAAAGCATTGGAATATAAAAATAGATATGGAGTGGATGGGCTTATGATTGGCAGGGCGGCTATAGGCTACCCATGGATTTTTAATGAAATCAAGCACTTTTTAAATACAGGAGAGATTTTACCAGTTCCCAATTTAGAGGACAGAGTAGAAACCGCAAAAAAGCACCTTAAATTTTCAGTGGAATGGAAAGGTGAAAAATTAGGGATATTTGAAATGAGAAGACATTACACAAATTATTTTAGAGGTATCCCGCATTTCAAACCTTACAGAACTAGATTGGTAGAGGGAGAAAATTATCAGGCTGTCTTAGACACCTTGGATGAAGTAAATGAAGTATTCTCCGCTCAAATGATGGAACGAATATGAGCGAAAAAGAATCAGTAAGCCCTGTCCTAGTTTATGGTTTATTAATTTTATTGGCACTTATATGGGGCAGCTCCTTTATACTTATTAAAAAAGGATTGCTAGTTTTTTCAGCTGGAGAAGTTGGGGCTATTAGAATATTCTCTGCTGCCTTAGTTTTAACTCCTTTATCATTACCTAAACTTAAAAGCTTGAATAAACGCCAATGGAAATGGCTGTTTATTTCAGGTATGGTCGGTAGTTTTGGTCCAGCCTTTCTATTTGCTTATGCCCAAACTCAACTAGAAAGTGGAATAACTGGTGTTTTAAATGCATTAACTCCAATTTTCGCTCTTTTAGTAGGTGTTATTTTCTTTAAAGGAAAACTGAAATTAAGAGACAGTCTCGGAATTGCTTTAGGTTTTGGAGGAACTATTGTATTGATAGTGGCAGGTTCAGGCGGAGAACTCGGAAATTTTAATTTCTATGCAATATTCGTGATTTTAGCAACGCTTTGTTATGGTTTTAATTTAAACATTATTAAAACCCAATTTAGCATTCTAACGCCAAGAATGATTACAAGTATTTCACTTGTTTTGATTGCACCTTTGGCGGCAGGTTATTTATTCGGTTCAAGCGATTTTGTAACTAAAATGCAATATGAAGTGGGTGCATGGAGAGCATTATTATATATTAGCATTTTGGGTGTAATAGGAACTGCATTTGCTTTAATCCTGTTTAACCGATTAGTAAAGCTTACTTCTCCTGTTTTTACCAGTTTTGTAACTTACCTAATCCCAATTGTTGCCATAGTATGGGGATTATTGGACGGAGAAATATTGGTATTTGGTCATTATATCGGAATTGTACTTATTATATTAGGAGTTGCCTTTGCTAACCGTCCTAAAAAATAATATTTGGATATTTCTAATATTAATAAAATATTCCATTGATTTAAATTTGCTTAACATTGAGAAAACACTTTAATTATTCAATAAATAGTTTTTGTTTTCAGTTAAAGCATTTATTTTTGCGGCAATTATAACTAACATACTTTTAATTATGAGTGATAACGAAAAAACCAGATACAGTGCTGCTGAGCTTACAGAATTTGAAGAGTTAATCACTAACAAATTAGATAAAGCCAAAGAAGAATTAAAATATATTAAATCTACCATTACTCGTTCTGATGATTCTGGAACAGATGGTACTTCTGGAAATGTAAAAGTTTTGGAAGATGGTGCTGATACCATGGAAAAAGAAAGCATGAATCAGTTGGCAGCACGTCAACAGAAATTCATCATTAACTTGGAAAATGCTTTAGTAAGAATTAAAAATGGTACTTACGGAGTGTGTTCTGTGACTGGCAAATTAATTTCTAAAGAAAGATTAAGAGCTGTTCCACATACTACCCAATCAATAGAAGCAAAATTAGCACAAGATAGTTAAATGGATTTTCTGCTCAACCATATTGAGGCACTGATTTTCTGTGCAACTTCGCCTTTGAAGTTGCAGGAAATTCAGAAGTGCTTATCCGAAATGTTTGAGGCAGAGGTTCCCAAAGAGGATATAGAAGGTGCGCTTGAAAAAATCCTCAAAAAATACGAATCAGACGAATATTCTTTTCAAGTAGAGCATGTTGGAGGTGGCTACCAATTTATGACCAAGCCTGCCTATCAAGCCAGTATTGGCATAATGCTCAAGCAACAATCCAAAAAGCGATTATCTACTTCTGCTTTGGAAACCCTTTCCATCATTGCTTACAAACAACCTATCACCAAGGGGGAAATGGAACAAATTAGGGGGGTGAATTGCGATTATACTGTACAAAAGCTCTTGGAAAAAGAATTAGTAGAAATAAAAGGAAAGGCAGATGCTATCGGAAGACCCATTTTATATGGCACAAGCCAAAATTTTATGGAATATTTCGGCATCAATGATTTGAAAGATTTACCAACCCCAAAAGACTTTTCCCAAGACGAAAACCAAATAGGAAAAGAAAACGAGGATTAGTCAGAATAGCTTTTCAGGATTGGAATTTAAGTCTTAACACCAAATCATACCTAAACAAATTTTCGTATATTAGCTAGGTATCTTAATATTAGGCACATGGACACTTCCGTAAAAATTCAAAATATACTTTCTCAAATTAAGAAATTGGACTATGAATCCAGGCTTTCTTTAGCAGAACAATTAATTAAACAATTAAAAATAACTAAAAAAGAAGCCAAACCCATTTCTCATGACTTAACTGAATTAAACACACTTGGGTCAGAAATATGGAGAAATATGGATATTGATAAATATGTGGAACAAGAAAGAGAATGGGATTAAAGGACAGGTTTTTCCAGAAAACTTTTTTCATAGATACCGCTCCCTTAATTTACTACATTGAGGGACACTCAAATTATAAAGAAAAGCTTATTGAGTTATTTGAAGCTAATCATAATGGAGAAATCCACTTTCAAACATCAACCTTGACTATTTTGGAAGTTTTAGTACAGCCTTTACGATTGAAAAAATTAAAACTAGCTAAGCAATACGAAAAAATACTAACAAATTCAGTCAATTTAGTTGTTTTTGATATCGACATCGAAATTTCAATACAAGCTGCAAAATTACGAGCTAATTATAATCTTAAGACTCCAGACTCCATTTAAATTGCCTCTGCTATGGAAAATAATGCAGATTTCTTTCTGACAAATGATAAAGATTTGACCAGAGTGAAAGAAATTGAGATCTTAACACTCGAAAAAATATAAAAAGGAAGAAAACCAAATAGGAAAAGAAAACGAGGATTAGTCAGAATAGAAGCGTAGTTTTGTAGTTGAAATAATGACGGACAAATGTTGGTCAGCTAATAAATTTCATTGCTATGCATAATAAGAAGTCTCCAAAAGGGCAAAAGCCTCAGAAACCCCATAAATCACATCAGATAAAGAAGTTTTCCAATCAAAGAAAGGCAGAAACCCCTGAATATGACATCAAAAAACTTAAATCTGCTGAGACCAAAGAAAAGGAACTTAAGGAAGGCATTCGTTTAAATAAATTCATCTCAAATGCAGGTATTTGTTCCAGAAGAGAAGCTGACAAGCACATTGCTGATGGAAAAGTTAAGGTCAATAATAAGGTTGTTAAAGAACTGGGCTTTAAAGTGAAGCATACGGATGATGTAGCTTTCGAAGGCAAACCCATAAAAAGAGAGAAATTGGTTTATGTATTGCTTAACAAACCAAAAGGCTTTATCACCACCATGGACGACCCCAAAGGCAGAAAAACCGTGATGGATTTGATTTCTGCTGCAGGTGATGAACGAATTTATCCTGTAGGTAGATTAGACCGCAACACCACGGGGCTTTTGCTTTTCACTAATGACGGTGAACTAGCCAAGAAACTAACCCACCCAAAGCATAAGATTAAAAAAATCTATCAAGTGGAATTGGATAAGCCCATAACTGAAGAAGATTTCCTAAAAATTGAAGAAGGCGTAACGCTGGAAGATGGTGAAGTAAAAGTGGATAATGTGGCAATCTTAACGCCTGATGCCAGAACTATCGGTATGGAAATCAGAATGGGTCGTAACCGCATTGTGAGAAGAACTTTCGAGCATTTGGGTTATGAGGTTGTAAAATTAGATAGAACCACTTTCGCTGGGCTATCTAAAAAGGATTTACCAAGAGGCAAATGGAGATTCTTAAAGGAAAAGGAAGTGATTAATTTGAAGCATTTGAGGTAAGGTTGAGATATTGTCCTGCTACCTTTTTGGTCCAAGCGGATGCTTGAACCAGGAGCCGTAATGAATCAGACTGCAATAGCGCAAGCGTCCGTTTGCACTATTATCGTAGAAAAAGTAGATATTTAAAATCAATGGAAATTCCGTGCGAAAAGTCCCCCTTTGTGGGATTTAGGGGGCTAGGGGGCTAATCATCCAATTTCACCCCAGCATTTTCAATTATCACTTTAAAAATACTGCCTTTGCCTAATTCTGAAACCAGAGTGATGCGGGCGTTAATTTTTTCCAATGCTTGTTGTACTATAAACAAGCCCAATCCTGATCCCTCCGCTTCGCTTGTGGCTCTGTAGAACATATCAAATACTTTGTGCTGACTTTCGGGTGCAATACCAATTCCATTATCCTCTACTGAAATATGAACATCCCTATCCATTTTCTCGAAACGGATTGCAATAAATTGATCAGGTTTTTTCGCATCATGATATTTAACAGCATTCGAAATTAAATTACCCAATATTACCTTCAACTGATAATAATCAGTCCTTATAATGTGATGGATCTGTTCATCATAATCTAATCGGATACTATCTGCCCCTTGGTTAAATTTCACATCCGTAATAACATCCTCCACCATTTCACCCAATCTAAAAGTTTTAAGGGTTATCTCTGTTTTGATATTTCGAGAATAATTTAGGATATCGCTAAAAATATGATCCAACTTCTTCACCCTTTCCTCCATCATATTTACGTATTGCTGTCCTGATTCGTCCTTTATATCATGCTTTGCAATATTGATCAAGCCTAATAAAGATGCTACTGGAGCTCGTAAATCATGAGAAGTACTATAAAGAAAACTATCCAGTTCTCTATTTGTCTTTTCTAAATTGGATCGTTCTTCTTCAAGCAACCAAATAATCATCCCAACACCAATAAAAGAAAGCAATAAGAAATCAATAACTCCCAGAGTGTTATCAAAGTTAACAATATAATTCTCGTCCAGAGTCATATGAATCCCACCAAAGGCATAATTCAAGTTTTCAAACCCATATAAAAGAAATGCAATCCACAATAACTTTTTACCAACAGCAGCATCTCTTCTTCCTATTCTCATTATCTGTATTCCAGCAAAGACGAATGCAGTTCCTACAATTAATGATTTAATGGTGAAGGGAAGTAAAAGGGAATAAACATAGCCTCCATCTTGCTCAAATAAAAATAATAGTGAGCTAAAGAGAGCTAAGAGGACAACTAAAGTGTATTGAATATATTCCTGTTTTAGACTTAGGGATTTTCTTTGGATAAGGTGGTAGGTGCCTTGTAAAAGCCAAACTACCTGCATTAAACCTGCTATTTGAAAAAGGAAAGTAAATACATTTTGCCAAAAAGGACCAATGTCCTGGTTCTTTGCACAATAAAGTGTTAATAAAGAGAATATGACATAAGCACCAAAAGCAAGCCAACTATAAGACCAAAGTTTCAAATGTTTTCTTTGATATAAATTGAAAAAATACCATAAAATTAGAGCCAACCCAATACCCCAAACAGCTTGACCTGAATAACTTATGAGTATACTTTCAAAATATTGATCGAATATAGATTGATTAATCAATGCCTAGTTATTTAATAATCACTAAAGTAATATTTTAAATTGTATATAGTAAGCAAAAGCTTATCTGTATTGATTTTAAATTATCATAAAAATAGTATGTATGCATACTATTTTTAAACTCAACTATTATTTTTAAATTTCAAGCGTAAGATTTGGCAGAAATCAGATAAAAAAATGGCAATAAATAAAATTCACATAAAAGACATAAAAAAAGCCTTGCTTTTGAGGGCAAGGCTTGTGGTGCTGAGTGGATTCGAACCACCGACTCACGGATTTTCAGTCCGATGCTCTACCAACTGAGCTACAGCACCGTGATAGAGTGGTGCAAAAGTAGGTGAAAAATTTATCCTGCAAAAGGATTTTAAAAAAAATGTGATAAAATATTTTAAACGATTAAACAACAACTATGGAATACATCTCGCAAATTGCTTTCTTACTGGTACTTGCGGTGGCAGGTTACTTTTTAGCAAAAAGAATAGGAAGCATTAAAAAAAATATCAACCTAGGAAAAGAGGTTGATAGAAGTGATAACAAAGGGCAAAGATGGAAAAACACTTTGCTTATTGCTTTCGGGCAAAAGAAAATGTTCAAGAAATTTATCCCTGCCATACTTCACCTTATGATTTATGTAGGGTTCTTAGTAATCAACCTGGAAGTATTGGAATTTATAATTGATGGAATTGCAGGAACACACAGAATTTTCGCCCCTATTTTAGGCGATGCTTACACTGTAGCCATTAATATTTTCGAATTTTTAGCGGTAGCTGTGCTTGTTTCTTGTGTAGCTTTTCTTTTAAGAAGAAATGTTTTGAACGTAAAAAGATTACGTTCACTAAGCGGATGGCCCAAACTAGATGGTAATTTGATTTTGGTTATCGAAATCATTTTAATGTTTGCCATCTTAACCATGAATGCTACAGACCAATTGCTGCAAGGAAAAGACAGTCATTATGTACAAACAGGAAGTTTTTTCTTTAGCAGCTTTTTAACTCCTCTTTTTGAAGGAATGAGTGTCGATGCTTTAAGGTTCACTGAGCGTTTTGCATGGTGGTTTCATATCATTGGTATCTTAGCATTCGCGGTCTATGTTACCTATTCAAAACACTTGCATATCTTTATGGCTTTCCCAAATACGTATTTCGCTAGATTAACGCCTAATGGCAAAATGAACAATATGGATGAAGTAACTACCGAGGTGAAAAGCATGTTGGGAATGGATGCTGGTGACCCTCCAGCTGAGGTAGCTAGATTGGGAGCCAAAGATGCCACTGATTTAACTTGGGTGAATTTAATGAATGCTTATGCTTGCACGGAATGTGGTAGATGTACTGCTGAATGTCCTGCCAATATTACTGGTAAAAAGCTTTCTCCTCGTAAAATCATGATGGATACTCGTGATAGAATAGATGAAATTGGGAAGAATATTAAAGCTGGAAAAGAAGCCGAAGAAGGAAGCGCATTGTTTAGCGATGATTATATTTCTGCAGAAGAATTAAATGCTTGTACGAGCTGTAATGCCTGCGTGGAAGCTTGTCCTATCAACATCAATCCATTGGATATTATTTTACAAGGAAGAAGATATATGGCGATGGAAGAAAGTAGTTCACCTCAATCGTGGAATGCGATGTTTCAAAATGTGGAAACCAGTTTTGCGCCTTGGAAATTCCCTCCAACAGACCGATTCAAATGGGCTGATAAATTAAATGAGGAACAAAAATAAATTTTAGGAAACGAAAATTATAAATCAAGATATTATGAGCGATTCAACATATAAAGTCCCAACCATGCAAGAAATGAGTGCCAAAGGAGAATCTCCTGAGGTATTATTTTGGGTGGGCTGTGCAGGTTCTTTCGATGACCGATACAAAGCCGTTACTATTGCATTTACTAAAATTCTTAATAAAGTAGGAATCAACTTTGCCGTTTTAGGTCCAGAGGAAAGTTGTACTGGAGATCCCGCAAGAAGAGCAGGAAACGAGTTCCTTTTTCAAATGCAGGCGATGAGCAATATCCAGGTTTTGGATGGCTACAATGTGAAAAAAATTGTAACAGCATGTCCGCACTGCTTTAATACATTGAAAAATGAATATCCTGAGTTGGGTGGAAATTATGATGTAGTGCACCACTCACAATTCTTACAAGGATTGATCAATGAAGGTAAAGTCACTTTAAAAGATGGTGGGGAATTCAAAGGCAAGAAAATCACTTTCCATGATTCTTGCTTTTTGGGCAGAGCAAATGGTGTTTATGAAGCCCCAAGAGATGTCATCAAGGCATTGGATGCCGAATTAGTGGAAATGAAAAGATGCAAAACCAAAGGTTTATGCTGTGGTGCCGGTGGAGCTCAGATGTTCAAAGATGCTGAAAAAGGTAATAAAGAAATCAACATCGAAAGAACAGAAGAAGCTTTAGACACAGGAGCTGAAGTTATTGCAGCTGGTTGCCCTTTCTGCATGACCATGATGGGCGATGGCGTGAAAAACAAAGAAAGAGAGCATAATGTGAAGGTTTTAGACCTTGCAGAATTGATTGCTAAGAATGAAGGGTTATAATTCGTTATAAGTAATAGGTTATAAGTAATTAGACATCAGGGCTGCACTTGCTTTGATGTCTTTTTTTTACCATTATTTAAAAAGAATCGTCCGCAGGCGTCTTTGACGCAAAAAATGTCTCGCAAAGTCGCTAAGCCGCAAAGTTTTCGCAAAGGGAAATTTTGTTATCTTTTTTGAGGCTCAGTTCAAAGAATTTGAGTACTTGATGTGCCAACTTACATGCCAACCTGAAAACCTTCACACCCAAAAACTTCATCACCTAACCACTTTTACTCCATCTCATTAATCCACTGTTTCACCAAAGCCAAACCCTCTTTATGAACCATTTTCCTGCCTAATTCTGGCATCATGATTCCAGGGTCGGTAGATTCCATGCGGTAGGTTAAGATTGATTCATCTGCATTTCCTTTTACGATATCATATTTCAATCCGCCAGAACCTTTTCCGGCAGCAATTGGCGTTTTCCCTATTCCCCAGGCAGCAGGATTATCTACTGAAGCCATTAAATGCAAAGCTGAATTTTTTGCAGGGCCTTCCGGACGGTGGCAATGTCCACAATTGATTTCTAAATAGGCTCTAGCTCGGTCGGCTAATGGAGCATCCTTATTTTCATAATTCACTAGTTTAGGCAGATTTTCATTAGGCAAATTTGATAGCAATCCATGTGATTGCCAATATTCCAGTTGATTCATTTCACCTTTTTCAGCATATTCATAATCTCCATTTAATTGCCTTGTTGAAGGACCAATAGGCATTATTTTATTGTCTTTTAAATGGCAACTTCTGCATTGATTCATATTGGGGATACTATAATTAATTTTTTGAGTAGTTCCTTCTGCATCTCTCCAGCTCACGCTTTTAGTAGCTCCGGCAACTTCCAAATAGGCTTCAGTTTGTTCCTCATTCCAAACATAAGGCAAAGCTTTCCAGCCTTCTTCTTCATGAATCAATAATCTGGTCTCCAAAATTCTTCTGGCTCCATTTGGCTTAGAAAAATCATTTGGGTAATAGAAGTTCTTGATTAATATACTACCAACAGGAAATTTCATGACTTCTGTGGGGTGATAATCAGCACCTTTGCCTTCAGGTAATTGCACAAATCGAGCCTTATAAGCATAATCAGAAAAAAGAGCAGAATTCAATTTGTAGGGATGTACAGATTCATTGGGATTTAAATCTGCTAATTTCCCTTTGAAAAAGTTATAGTCCGAAAGCTTTTCTTTTCCTAGTTCTTTATTGGAAGTAAAACTAAATGAAGATGGGGTACTTTCTTGGGTTTCTTGTTTTTGATTTTCTTTAGTACTGCAAGAAAATAGAAAGAAAATGACCAATGCTATATGAATTGCAGTTTTCATAAATTGGCATAAAACGTTTTAGCTTCTTCTACATTTAAATTTTCCGCACTAGCTGTTTCTTTAATTAACTCACCTAATGCATAATCTTCCAGTACTTGCTCAATCTTATTGAATTCTTCAATTGAAATTTCTACTGCAACATTTTTGTTGTCTTTATCTTTTATGAATTTCTTTTTTTTTGCTCCCATTTCTTAGTTGAAAAATTATTTTATTGCAAAATTATATCAGCATCAATATTTAGTTGATTTTTCAATTTTTTAGCAACTTCTAATGTGATATCTCTTTTTCCTTTCAAATATTCACTTATTCGGCTACTTGGGATTTCTAATTTCTCCGCAAGTTGTTTTTGATTTAATCCTAATTCAAACATCCTTAATTTTATAATTTCAACTAGGCTAGGCTTGCTTATTGGATAGTTTTCATCTTCGTAATCTGCAATTAAATCAGATAACTTATCCATTTTTAAAAAATCAGGATTATTAAAGTCAAAATTATTTCCAACCTTTTTAATTAATCGCTCTAATTCCTTATTTGCCTTATCGTATTCCGATTCTGATTTTATTCTCAACATTCTTTTGCATTTATTTTGTCATATTCAGAGTGTGTTCCTATCCATCTTATATAAACTTTTTGAGATACATAAATAATAATAGCTATTAATCTATAATGGTTTCCTTTTATATTGAACACCACCCTATTATTTCCTACATAATCTGCAGAAGGAAAGTTTTCTTTTAACTCATTTAAATTTTGACACTCAAGTTTAGAGACTTTGATATACCAATCCTCTAAGGCGGTCTTACTATCCGCATGGTTGGTATAAAAATCTACAATATGTTTTTTGGTAACAATTCTCAAAATTACATATAATGTAAATATAAAACAATTAATGTAATAATGCTATTCACAAACAAACCCTTCCATATTTTCATTCATATTCTCCAGATCATTAGGCGCATCCAAATTTACAAAATGTACATCTTTTTGGTCAATGCATAAAATATCACTAGGCGTTTTGCCCTCTGCCATAAATCCATCAAATACTATATCAGGTGGATTGAAAGGGTATTTGAAATTAAATAATTTCCCGAAATCATGCTGGAAAGTGGCAAACCATTTACTATTGCTGATAGTATTCTGCCTAATTTTTATGTTCGAAGGAAAAGGGTTATAATTTTCATCCAAATCATAATTGCTGTTCACCCTTTGGGCTGAACCATCTTGTTCCTCTTCGGCATCTTCGGTTTCCTCTTCACTCAGGGCAGAAACAAGTTCATAGCTTACAACAGCTACACCAACGGAGCGATTATCGGTGATTTCATTTTCATAAATATCCACATTTCTGGTGGCTAAAACCATAATTCCAGTTCCAGGCGGTACAACGCCCACAATATTTCCTGCAGGAGCAAAGTTTCTATGATTATTTTCCTTTACCTCATTATTATAGACTTTGATATTTTCTCCATATTGAGTTAGCCCCGGCAAATCAAAAACTAAAATTCCACCTGTATTATTTATGGCTTTATTCCCGTAGATCTCTACAAAATTGGAATTTTCGCTTTCGATGCCTGCCACATTTTGGTAAGCTTCATTATTTCTGATAATGACAGAATCGGATTGTCCTACATAAATTCCCGCATCAGAGGAGCCAATGGCTATACAGTTTTCAATTAACACATTTTTGCAAAGAACTGGATAAAGTGCATAAGCTCCATTTTTCTCACTTACTTTTCCTGTCCACTGGGCTTTTATCCTGCGAAAAGTGATGCCATCTGTATCAGTAGCTTTAATATTATCCCCTGAGGCATCTTCAATGGTGAAATCCTCCAAGAGGATATTTTTGCAATCCGCTATTTTTAATCCTTCCGCTCCTTCATCCTGATTTATAAAGGACAAAATTGTTTTATCTATTCCTGCACCCTTAAAAACGATATTCGATTTTTCATCAATCAATAAACTTTTAGAAAATTTGAAATAGCCTTCAGGAATATCGATTGTGTCGCCATCACTCGCCATTATCAAAGCTGTTTGTAAATCTTTTTCAATGTTTTGCCATTTGGCATTGCTTCTGTCTGCCACTTCTGATTCAAAGTTGCAAGCTGTAAAAAGCAAAATAGGTAAAAAGTAAAGTAGTCGTTTCATGTGTATAAGTTTATTATCAATGGTCACCCCGATAAGTCGGGGCGGACTATGGAATTCAATAAATTTTATCCATCCTCGGTTGGTATGTTGAGGATTCTAAAATTTATGCTCATTTCATATCAAAAAATTTCCATCAATATACTAAATCTTGTGGATAGCTGGAAAACTTTCTAAATTGAGGGTATTAATAAAGTTATAGAAAACCTGTCAGGTTATAAATCGAGGTTTAAATGGTCGGTGTGCCACCGACCATGGATTCTACCCCGGTCGGTGGCACACCAACCGGAAACAATGATTAATAATTTAAAGCAATCTAAATTTACATATATGAAATCATTACTTTGTACCGTCCTACTCCTATTCACTTTTCATTTTTCTCAAGCACAGGTTAAATTAAATCACATCGCAGTTTATGTAGAGGATTTAGCTAAGAGCCAATCATTTTATTCAGATATAATTGGTTTGGAGGAAATTGAAGAGCCATTTAAAGATGGATTGCATGTTTGGTATAAACTAGGCAGTTCGCAATTGCATCTAATAGAAGGAGAATGGGAAGAACCCACTATCAATAAAAATAACCATTTATGCTTTAGCATAGAGGATATGGAAAGTTTTATTGAAAATTTGAAAGCTGAAAATGTCCCTTTTGAGAATTGGCCGGGTGAAAGTGGAAAAATTACAAATAGAGTAGATGGAGTAAAACAAATTTATTTTCAAGACCCCAATGGTTATTGGGTTGAAGTGAATGATGATTATTGATTTAATTGTCAAGTTGATTCCTCCGCCCCTGATTTGTGCCTGCCTGTGCAGACAGGTCTTCACAAATCTATCAAGAGCAGTGAAGACACAGCTCTTGGCGATGATTGAGTAATAGGACTAAACACTAATAAATATGAAAACTTTAATTCTAGGGATTTCAGTCTTTTTAATGACTGCATTCAACTCGCAAAATTCAAACAAATTGAGTGGCGGCTGGCAAACCAAAACTGAAGATGGTTTAACAGGTCAATGGATAATGGCGAAAAAGCATTTTGCCGTTACCTTTTATAAAGGAAATGAATTCAAATATACCTATGGAGGAAGTTGGAATCTCACCAATAATAATCAAATCGAATTCACCTATGAATTCCATACTTCTGATAAGGAAAAAGTAGGTCAAAGTGAACAGTTTGATTTTTCGCTAAAAGGTAAAAAACTCAAAGTTGGAGAATTGAATTGGGAAAGAACAGATAATAATAAGCCTGGAGATTTAGCAGGTGCGTGGGTAATTACTGGAAGGGAAAGAAATGGAGAAATGAATACCATGACTCCAGGTGCCAGAAAAACAATGAAAATTTTATCGGGCACTTACTTTCAGTGGATCGCCTACAATAGTGAAACAGGTGATTTCATGGGGACTGGCGGAGGAGATTATACTACCAAGAATGGGAAATATACCGAAATCATCAAATTTTTCTCTCGTGACAGCAGCCGAGTAGGTGCAGAACTTACTTTTGATTATGAATTAAAAGAAGGAGAATGGCACCATAGCGGAAATAGCAGTAAAGGTGATCCTATTTATGAAATCTGGAGTGATAGGGTTGATTTAGGGATTTAAAATGCAATTAAAAAATAGAAGTCCTATTTTGGATTTTTCAAAGTGGGACTTCTATTTCAAAATTTATGAAAGCCTAATTCTAGCATCTACCACTACCAATTCTTTTTCGTTTCCGATCAGCGGATTCATGTCAATTTCTTCTATTTCAGGGGCTAAATGCACTAATGAAGCTAAACGGACAATAACATCTATAAAAGCTGCTTCATTTATTCCTGCTCTACCTCTATATCCCTGTATAATTGGATAAGTTTTTAGGGACTTGATCATTTTTTCTGCCTCACGCTTGCTAAGTGGAGCTAGTCCGTTGGCTACATCTTTAATAATTTCTACAAATATTCCGCCCATTCCGCAAAGAACCAGATGCCCAAAATTTCCTTTCTTAACAGCACCTGCAAAAAACTCCTCCCCTTTCTTCATTTCCTGAATCAGTACCCCCTTGGCAGCTGATATTTCCATCATTCTGTTAAATTCCTTTTTCAGAAATTCTTGAGAATTGATATTCAAGCTTACCCCTCCCACATCTGTTTTATGAATAGGACCTAAAACTTTCATCACCAATGGAAATTCCATGGATTTATGGACATTTTCCAGACATTTTTCTTCATAGAATTCCTGCTCTTTCACCATCTTAATTCCAGCAGCTGTTAGCAGCTCCCGAACAATATTGGTGTCCAGATAACCGGATTTTGATTCAGCAATGATATCCCTAATGCGGCTATAATCCATTTCAGCCAAATCATAATTGCCATAAGCAGGAACATCAATATTGGCAGCACTTGCTAAGGCTTTTCCCAAAACCACTTCATCGGGAAAGTTCACATGTCCTTTATCCAAAAATTCCTGAATTTCCTTTCCTGCATTAATTAAGGAGGGCAATACGGGGAAAATAGCCTTTTTACAGCTCTTTAATTTTTTATGCAATACTTCATAAACATCACGTACATTAAATAGACCTGGACTACCAAACACTACCACCATTGCGTCTATTTCTTCTAAATCTTCGCAAAAGTCAATGATTTCAGCCAGTTGATCTGCTGTGCCCGTTGCCAAAAAATCAATTGGGTTTGCAACAGAAGATCCTGGATGAAGCTTTTTCAATAGACCCTTAGCTTTATCCTCACCTATTGGTGGCACTTTGACACCATTACTGCTTAAAACATCCGTAAGCATAACAGCTGAACCACCTGCATGAGTGATAATTGCTATGTTTTTTCCTATGGCTTTATTTTCCTGCCATACTGCTGCTACATTTATTAATTCTTCCCTGCTATTGCAATAAACAATGGCAGCCTTCTTAAATAATGCACGAATTAAAGTATCAGAAGTAGCAATTGCACCGGTATGGGAAGAAGCTGCCCTACTTCCGGCTTCTGAATAGCCTGATTTAATGGCTGCAATATGGCATCCTTTGCGAACCAATGACGAAGCATGTTTTAAGAATTTAAAAGGATTCTTAATATTCTCTAAATACAGCAATTTTACCTTCGGACTTTTCTTAGGATCATAAGTAACATCCATATGCTCTAAAATTTCCTCCACCCCTGTTTGTCCTGCATTTCCTATGGAATAGATATTAGAAAATTTTAAACCAACAGCATGAGCTGCTTCCATAATGAATACCGCTGTAGCTCCTGAGCTTGAAATTAATTCACAGCCCTCTTCATAAAAATGAGGAACTGGTGTGGTGAATACTCCTTTATAATGTCCATTTATAATCCCAATGCAATTCGGACCAATAATTTGGGCATTATATTTTTCAGCTATTGAGATAAGTTGATTTTCCAGTTCAATTCCTTCCTCACCAGCCTCAGCAAAGCCTGCGGAATAAATGATAAATCCTTTAGTTCCAGCTTTCGCCAATTTTTGTACAGTTTCAACACATAAAGCTGCTGGTATACTTAGAATAGCTAAATCCACTTTAGGTAAAAGGTCAATTCCAGAAATGTGGTCTACACCTTTTATTAAAATTTCTTTAGGGTTTACTCCATATATTTTCCCTTTAAAGCCACCGGAAATTAAATTATAAATCACTTTACCTCCAGGCTTGGATTGATTTTCTGATGCGCCAATTACAGCAATACTTTCAGGCTTTAGAAGTGAATTTTGAAGCATTTTGATATCAGTTATTTGTGCTATTATTTAATATTATTCTCAAATTAGAATTAATACTGAACAAAAAAAAGGAGGCAACCAGCGCCTCCTTAATTATGAAACTATTCACTAAACGGGCTCTGAAACTTGAATTGCAGAAAAATCCAGCCTAACTGATGATGTAATAGAATTACTAATCAGGCAAGCTGCTTCTGCTTTTTCCATCAACCGAATTGCTCTGTCCGTTTTGGACTCATCATTCAAATCGATCGATGGTTTTAAAATTATCTCTGACATTTTGAATTTACCATCTACTTTTTCCAATACGCCCTCTGCTTTGCAATCAAACTTTGAAAATTCAATTTTAGAATATTCAGCCATAGCTAAAAAAGTGGTCATAAAACAGGATAAAACTGCGCCTGTAAAAAGATGTTCAGGCGACCAAATTCCTTCTACCCCTTTAGGAAATTCAGGTGGTGTGGCTACTGTAACTTTCTCATTAAGCTCTGGTGAACTTATTAAACCTATCCTATCTTTTTGCCATTCAAGGTCTAAATTATAGGTGTGTTTGACTTCCATATTTTTTATATTTATATTTAGGACAAATTTATCTTTTATTATACTTTTAAATTGTGATTTTTGTTACACAAATACTTATTTTTTAAAAATAAATCAGCTCATTACTGCTGAATTTTGTGAAATTGGAATTGAGTTGAGATGATCTTCAAAATCATTTAATTTTTCTATAGCATCATGAATCACTTTTAATGATAAGCCTGCCTCTTTTTGAAATAAAGATTTATAATAATCAATACCTTCAAGGAGATTGGATTGAAAATCTTTTAAATATTTTGCCACTTTATTACTAGGCACTTCCTGAAATTTATCTAATTCTTTCAGGAAATATTTCATATACAATTCCAATTCCTTTAAAAATATATGAGGTCGTTTAGTTTGATTTAAAACATCTTTTTCCCCATAAATATGCTGTATCATATTCTTGAGACTAATTTTACCACTAAAATAGGCAAGATTTGGCCCAGGACAAACTGTTACACCGGCTCCTTCCAATTTAGTATCCATATTATTCTCATAGAAAAAGGCAGTGGATAAGCCTCCACATAAGCATTCCTTTTCCATGAGTTTAGAATACTCTTCTTGATATTTTTCTTTACTTAAATTTTCAGATTGGAGTTGCTTCAATTTAAGCTTATGATATTTGGTGGAAGCTGTACAAATTGGTTTATCCGTAAATTCTGTATTCAACATCAGGAATTTTTTGGTGCATGGGCTTCCGCTCTTTCCTTTCTGCAATTTTCTGGACATCTCTTTTTGTCTAGAGGATTTTCTTAAATTATTGAAAGGCACTCCCAATGGAGAAGCATTGCTTAAGTAAAAATCTTTTTCTTCTGCCACAGATAATTGCTGGCGAGTAGCTTCATCTATTGAAACCGCTTCCGGAACTAATAAAAATGGGCTTCCCCAACCGACAGAATTTAAATTATAATGATTTAAAAGGAAATTATGTTCTTCAGCAGTGCCCACTCCGCCCTGTGCCGTGAATTTTATTTCGGGCATTTTTTCCTGAGCAATTCCTTTTTCCGACAAAGCTTTTTGATAAATGGGGAATAAAGTATTAACTAAACTATCATGCTTATTTTTAAATTCTTCAAGAATTGGCCCCATAAGTTTCCCTTGAGTTGCAAATGCATGTCCACCGCAATTCAAACCAGATTCCACTCTATATTCCGAAACCCATATTCCCTTATTGGCAAGTAACTTTCCTTGAATCAATGCAGATCGGTAATCACTAACTTTAATAATCACTTCCTTTTTAAAGTTGCCTGAAGCATCAGGAAGAAAATCATTGAATTCAGCCATGTAACTAAATAATTTAGGGTTCATTCCTGCTGATAGCACTACCGATGAAGACAAATTACTGTCTGCAAATGCCCTTAATGATGAGTGCCCATCATTATATTGAATGGGTAGTGCTTCATTTTCATGATAATTGGTTTTGTCCAATTTGGTCATGATATTCACATCAATCCTCCCAGGGTTCAAAGTATTATGCAAAGAATCTAAAAAATCGGTTTGACTTAATTTTTCACCAAATTCAATGAGTCTTTTTTTGACAGTTGAGTAATCAGGTAATAGATCCAGAAAATTATCCAGATAACTTTCGTCCGTAGCAAGTTTCACCTTATGCTCTTCAAACTTTTGTACCACAATTTTATGCATGAGATTAAGATAGGAAGTAATCCTTTTAGCTCTGGCATCTAATTCTGAAGACAAAATTGGGATAAACTCAAAATCAAACTTCTGAGAATAGAATTTTCTCACTCTTTCTATTAAAACATCATCGCCTAATGACACAACCGAATTAATACCTAAATGTGCAATTCTGATTGGTGTATCAATAGTATAGGCTAATCCCATTACAGGAATATGGAAAGTGTGCTGATGAGTTGAAAATGTCATAGATTAACTTTGATATTATACGGACACATACCTTGTATATGAATCCTTTAAACTTATTTGAAAATATCAAAGGTATGGGCTTGCTTTCAGACTAATCCTGCTTTAAGTCAGTCAAAAAAATGAGAAGGATCACAGTTTTTGAAAATCAATTATTAATCAAATTCATGCTAGACCTTATGATCAAATTCAACTTTGATCAATACATGGTTAAATAACCACTCTTGAGGCATTCAAAAACCATGATATAAATCAAGCATGAAGCTGTTTTTTGGCATTTATAAAAAGCTCTGTTTACTTAAAAAGTCTATTTAAACGATTTAAATGAACTTTTCATTAAAAATTAATATAACCTTTATCTCATTTTCTTTAATGCCCTATTGAAAATTATAAAATCTGGATTTACCTTTGAATAATAAAAGACTTATTTATCCTTTTTTATCGAGTATCCACTAAAAGCAAAGAATCATGTTATCAAAATCACAAGCACAAGCTTTTTTTCTGGGAGGAACGCTGGTCACCTTTCTGATTTTTATTGGTTTAACCATCTATTCCATGATGCCCAGCAATGATCAATCGAATCATGAAAATATCACTGAGGAAGTGAAGCGTGGAAAACACTTATGGGAAGAGAACAATTGTATGGGCTGCCATTCAATTCTAGGAGAAGGAGGCTACTATGCCCCTGAATTAACCAAAGTAGTGGACAGAAAAGGTGAGCCTATCATCAAAGCCATTCTGACTTCACCCGTCCCATGGCAGCCAAATGGCAGAAAAATGGTGGCTTATAATATGAGCGAAGAAGATGCCGAAGCTATGATAGAATATTTCAAATGGATTGGGGAAATCGACCTCAATGGATTTGACCACATGGTATCTCCTTTGGCAAAAGATAAAGCTAAAGGAAAATAAAAGAGCAATTAAAATTTTAAAAAGATGAAATATAAATCACAAAAAGTTGCGTATTGGTTTTTTGCACTGTGCATGCTACTCTTCACTTTGCAGATTGTATACGGGTTTGTCATGGGATTTGCCCGTATAGGTTTTGATGTTTTTCATGAGTTCATTCCTTTTAATACCGCAAGGGCTGTACATACCAATTTATTGGTCGTTTGGTTACTAAGTGGATTTATGGGGGCGGCATATTATATAATACCCGAGGAAGCACAAAGAGAATTAGTCAGTGTCAAGTGGGCTTATGTTCAATTGATTTCCTTGGCTTTAGTAGGTGTAGTTGCTATAACAGGCTATCACTTTAACATTTGGGAAGGAAGAAAATTCCTTGAAATCCCAAGAGAACTGGATTACTTAGTAGTAGTGAATGTTCTGCTTTTCCTAGGTATTATTATTACCACTCTATATAAAGGAAAACGCAAAACTACCACTTCGATAGTTTTAGTTATGGGATTGTTTTTTGCCGCACTTTTATATCTGCCGGGCATGATATGGTTTGATAGTCAGGTAACAGATTCCTTTTTCCGCTGGTGGGTAGTGCACTTATGGGTAGAAGGTGTATGGGAATTGATCATGGGCGGTATACTTGCTTTCCTATTGATAAAGCTAACTGGTGTTGACAGAGAAGTAATTGAAAAATGGCTTTATGTGATTGTTGGACTTACTTTCCTTTCAGGAATTTTAGGGACAGGTCACCACTATTACTATATAGGCGTAAATAAAATCTGGATAATTGTAGGGGGTATTTTCTCCGCTCTGGAACCACTCGCATTTTTAGCAATGTCACTTTTTGCGGTCTATATGTATAGAAAAGGAGAAAAGAATCACCCCAATAAAATTGCCTTATTCTGGACAATTGGAGCCTCCATAGTTTCCTTTATTGGAGCTGGTCTTTTAGGGTTTGCTCATACTTTACCTCAAACTAATATTTATACCCATGGAACTTTAGTAACCGCTATGCATGGGCACTATGCTTTTTGGGGTGCCTATGCAATGATTGTATTGGCTATTATTAGTTATAGTATACCAAATATGACAGGTAGAAAAAGGTACAATAACACCAATGGGCATTTAGCATTTTGGCTTTCAAATATTGGGATGCTCGGAATGGTAACCGCCATGGGAGTAGCAGGTGTTGTCCAAGTCTATCTGGAAAGAAAATTAAAAATGGAATTCATGGTAGTACAGGAAGAAGTAGCTATTCACTTTGTGGTGATGCTGCTATGTGCAACGCTTTTTGCTACTGGAATAGGTATTTACATATATGAATTCATCAAATATGGAAAGCCAACGGATGAGGCACTGGAAAGCGAAAATCAAGTTGGTGATGATCCGGACAAAACAAGTAAACCAAAAAATCAAGCAGAGTTAGTTTCATAGATTGTAGTTAGTGATGGTTGTAAGGTGCGGAGTTCGCTTGTCGATTTTGTGTTGTGAAATTCATAAATTGCCTCCGCCCTTTTTTTAACCTCTATGATCAGGAATCTAATCTTTGCTTCAACAATTTAAATAATGAGAAGATGGAAAATTCAATTTTTTATCAGGAAATAAATAATGAAAAGGAAGTTTTTGAACACAGCTTCAAAAATAAAATTCCGCTCTTGCTGAAAGGTCCCACAGGAAGTGGTAAATCCCGATTTGTGGAATACATGGCAGAACAACTAGACCAAAAATTGATTACCGTTTGCTGTCATGAAGAGACTTCAGCTACGGATTTAATTGGCAGATATATAATAAAAGGAGCTGAAACTGTTTGGATTGATGGCCCACTTTCTAAAGCAGTAAAAGAAGGTGCGATTCTGTATCTAGATGAAGTAGCTGAGGCCAGACCGGATGTAATTGTTGCGATTCACTCCTTGACTGACCACAGGCGTGAGCTCTTTATTGATAAATTGGGAGAAACGATTAAAGCAGACCCCAATTTCATGTTAGTGGCTTCTTATAATCCCGGCTATCAAAAAGGCTACAAGGAACTAAAACCATCCACCAGGCAGCGTTTTATTGCGCTCTCATTTGATTATCCAAAAGCAGATATTGAAATGATGATCCTGGAAAAAGAAAGTGGGATTGATCATAGTAATGCTAAGAAAATAGTGAACATCGGCAATAAAATCAGAAACCTGACGGAATTAGGACTGGCAGAAACGGTATCGACCCGACTATTGGTGGATGCCTCTATTTTGATTAACAGCGGTTTGGCGAAAAGACAAAGTATGCATGTAGCGGTAGTAGAACCACTTTCTGATGATGAACATACCACTACTTCACTAAAAGACCTTTGTGATTTAATGATTTAATCGGGCACAGTAATCCTACTTTGTCATATTACCCACATCGCCAGGAGCTGTGCCTGCCTGTGCAGACAGATCTTCACAGGTCTATATAGATATAAGTTCGATTTGTGAAGACACAAATCGGGAGCAAAGGTGATAACTTGACAAAGTAGGATTAATTCAAATGAGATAATTCTAAAATATAATGACATGGGATTTGAGCCAGATGAATGGATATTTGGAAAGGTAGCCAAATACTTTAAAAATAAGAAAGCAAAGCAAAATGAGCAGCTTCCGCAAAAAGTAAGCTTGGATGAAATTAAACCCAGACTTACTTTGCTTGCCCGTGCAATCAGCGGAAGTGCTATAGAAATCTACCCTGCCGAAGCTGAGGGGGGATGGAAGGGCAATAATTTCTTTCTGCCCATTAGTTTTTCAGAATTCCCGACTAAAGAAGAAAATCTCTCTTTCTATTTCTTCCGCCTGATCTATTTATGTGTTCAAAAGGAGAAAAATATCAATTGGGAGCATGCGGAGGATGACCTCGCACTTTCAAGGCAAATGGCTGCTGAAAGTGCTAAAGAGATTTTGCCAGTGCTTTTTGAAGAATTCCCAGTTACAGAAGAATTACACGCTAATTTTTATCAGTTTTTTAAAGATAAGGTAGAAGGAAATCAACAGCCGGACTTCAGCATGCTTTATGGCAAGTGGATGAAGCCAAATAAAGACGAGAAAGAACTTGACAGATTAGAGAACTTTGACAACAAACTGCATCAAGCCCAAGACAAGGCGGATACTATAATAAAAACCAAAGCAGTAGAAGAAATCAAAAGCCTAACCATAGACAAAAAGCAACAGGAAGATTATGTATTGTTACACAATTTTGAAAAAGTAGAAACTGCCGAAGAGCATGATGGGCTATGGCGTGATTTTGATGGTTCGGATGAACTTGAAAAGCACCAGGATGCTTTGGAAGAACTTAAAATGCGCCAAACTGTACGGGTTGATGAAGCGGTTCATTCTGTGTATCAGGCAGATTTTGTAGAGCAAACAACTATTGCAGAAAGTGCTGATAAAGAGAGCGATGCCTTTTATATCCCCTACGATGAATGGAATTTCAAATCCAATAGCTACAAGAGAGATTTTTGTAAACTATTTCCTGATTTTCTGAAGGAAACAGATGTTCATTATTATCAAAATACCATCCAGAAGAATAAAAGTGTATTAAATTCTTTAAGAAAGATGGTGGCTTCCATTAATAATAAAGCCCGGCAACAAAAAAGGCTGACTTCCGGAGGCAATTTTGACCTCGATGCTTTGGTGGATTTCTATACAGATATTCAAGCCAAAAAATCGCCAGATGAAAACATCTATGTTGACAACAGAAAAAAGGAAAAGGATCTTTCATTAACTCTATTGTTGGATTTAAGTCTTTCCAGCGACAGTTATGTTAATAACCGCAAAGTTTTGGATGTTGAAAAGGAGGTCTCTATTCTTTTTGGGGAAATATTGAATGAGTTTAACATCGATTTTTGTATTGACGGCTTCTATTCCAAAACCAGAAATCATTCCAGCTATCTGACCATAAAGGATTTTGATGAAAAATGGTCAAGTGCCCGCTATAAAGTAGGAGCCATTGCACCGAGCGGCTACACCCGAATTGGCACTGCTCTCAGGCATGCTGGCAGTAGATTGCAAAGCAGGGAAAGCCAGAATAAATGGGTGATTTTGCTAAGTGATGGCAAGCCAAATGATTATGACCGTTATGAAGGAAAATATGGCGTGCAGGATGTGAAACAAGCACTTAAGGAATTCAATCAAATGAATATCAATTCTTATGCAATAGCCATAGAATCACAAGCCAAATATTATTTGCCTCAGATGTTCGGACAAAACCATTATCAGATTCTTTCACGACCAGACGATTTAATTCACTCTTTGGTGAAATTATATACAAAAATTAAAAATCAATAGAAATGCAAGTACCTGAAGAAATAGAAAGATTAGCGGAATGGAATCCGCTAGATTTTAATATAAAAATTATTGTAGGAGAAAAAAGATTATTGGAATGGAACTAACAACAAGAATTCAGCAAAACAAGATTGATTATAAAGCAATAGCATCTCCGCCCGGAGGAATCTTGCTATGGATCTTGATCTTACTAGAAGTTTTCACTTTTGGTCTGGCATTGGCAGGTCTTATGTATTACAGATTTCAAGAGCCCGAGTTATTTGCGCAATCAACTGCCGTATTAAATAAAACGCTTGGAGGAATTAACACCATAGTATTGCTAACAAGTGGTTTTTTCATGGCGTTAGCAGTTCATTACTTTAAAAAAGAGAATGTCAAGAACGGTATCTACTCCATGCTTGCAACTATTTTGGTCGGCTCTGCATTTTTGGTCATTAAATGGTTTGAATATGAGGAGAAGTTAAATGTCGGATTAGGGGTTGATGAAAACATGTTTTTCACCTTTTACTGGTTGTTAACAGGCTTCCATTTTATACATGTGATAGTGGGCTTAGCAATTCTTACTATAATTCTAGTGAAAATCACGAATAAGAAGAACGCGGTTAAAATAGAGGATATTGAAGCAGGTGGTGCTTTTTGGCACATGTGTGATTTAATTTGGCTGTTGATTTTCCCAGCCCTTTATCTGGTTTTTTAATGATTGAAATAATAAAAAGTTAATATGAAATGAGCATAAATTTTAGAATCCTCAACATACCAACCGAGGATGAATAAAGTTTATTGAATTCCATAGTCCGCCCCGACTTATCAGGGTGACCGTTGACAATAAACTTATACACATGAAACAATTGATTATTTTATTAAACACTCCCCCTTGAAGGTGTTATCACCTTCAAGTTTCTGTGAGGTTTCAATGGGCTTTAATGTAAAAGTTTGGGTGAAAACACCCAAACGTGGAAGCGCACTTTATCTAGTTTTTTAATGATTGAAAATTCAAAATTTTAATAAAATGAAAAGATTAATTATAGTTTACCTAGTATTGATAATTTTAACTGTTGTAAGTGCTTATATTTCGGGTATTGGCATAGATCAGATTTGGATTCCAGCAGGAATAGTAATGGCACTTGCAGTCTTTAAGTTCATTTTAGTGGTAATGGAGTATATGGATTTGCGCAAAGCTCATGGCATTTGGAAATTCAGTGTAATCCTTCTGGCGGTTGTGACGGCTTTAATAGTGGGTGTTTTTGGAGGGGTTCAGATTTAGATTAGTAAAATGATAGGGGCTTCTCAATTCGCACCCAAAATCGTTAAGTTAAGAAATGCTACTCTAGTTTAATAATTGGTAACAAAGAAACTTTGGTAGTTTTATTATCCAGCGCCAGAGGCGCCAGTAATCATCACCATCCAGAGGATGGCGATAGAAAAAATAATTTCCTTCCGCTAACGTCACGCTAGTGGAAACTACTACCGCCTCTGGCGGATTCTATTTATTTTTGGTAATGAACTATTAAACTTACTATGTCAGGCATTTGTAAAAATCACATACCCGAAGTATATTAAAATCCTTAACGTCAATGAGATAGAATCAAAGGTGAATTTAAAATGGTAAGCTAATTGGTACAAAATGCACAACACATTTAACAATTATTATTAAAATTGCTCAATTAAATGTGCAATATACTACTTAATGCTTAGCGTTAACATCTAAGTAGTCACATTCAACTTCTCCTGAGACTTCAATTGCTTATGCCTGATAATAGCTGCAATGGAAATAATCAATAATATTCCCACTACCCAATACACCCAGCCTGGAATAGGTACAGGATCTCCTTTTGCGTATGAATGCAAACCTGACAAATAGTAATTTACTCCAAAGGATGTCATAATGATGGAGGAAAAAGCCCATAGACTAGCTAAATTGAATATCAGATAATCCCTTAAATTCGGAATCAACCTGATATGCAATACAATGGCATATACAATCACTGAAATCAGTGCCCAGGTTTCTTTCGGATCCCAAGCCCAGTATCTTCCCCAGCTTTCATTGGCCCAAACGCCACCCAAAAATGTACCTACCGCCAATAGAAATAAGCCAATGGTAATGGACATTTCATTTACAATAGTTAGTTCTTCCATGCTCTTCCACCACTGATTGGTAGGGTTTTTTGGTTTGAAAATTAAGAGTAATAAACTTAAAAGTGCAATAATGGCTGCCAATGCCAATGGTGCATAACCACTCACAATAATAGCCACATGGATTTTCAACCAGTAGGAATTCAAAACAGGCATTAGATTAGTGATCTCGGGATTGAGCCAGTCCAGAAAGCCTACGAATAGAAGCGTGCCTGAAAAAAGTAATCCCAATGGCAAGGTAAAACGTGATTTTCTTGAAAATAGTAAGCCAAAGAATAATACACCCCAAGCCACAAAAACCAACATTTCAAAACCATCACTCCAAGGCGGATGTTTGGCTATATACCAGCGCAAGCCAAGGTGAAAAGTGAAAACCAATAATCCTAACCAGCTTAAAACAGTGCCTACTTTCCATCCAATTCTAAGGAATTTATTATCATAAAAGAGGTAAAGAATAGCAAAAACCAGCATAATT
Source organism: Bacteroidota bacterium (assembly GCA_051747245.1). Lineage (GTDB taxonomy): Bacteria > Bacteroidota > Bacteroidia > Cytophagales > Cyclobacteriaceae > Marivirga. The sequence continues at coordinate 34,927 of JBNJFX010000031.1, read as the reverse complement.
ACACCAATCAGCCAAAATGGACCAAATAATTGGCTACCCAAATTCAACTCCGTGTAAAGTAACTCTCCTTTTATTTCCATTTCGGAAGGATAAACCTCTTCCCCAACTTTTTGCTGATAAAGACTGAGATAGCCCAAAGCTTCATTTGCTGCAGTCCAGTCTCCCTCTTTAATTCCTTTATCAAGGTTTTGTAAATAAAGAGGAATGATATTTTTCACAAAGCGACCGTCTTCTTCGCCAAAGCCCTGATCGAACTGATTTTTAGTGAACCAAGTGTTATTTTCTTCCCCTTCAAGCGGAAAAAGTCGTAAAAAATCTCCTGATAGTAGTGCATAAAATATATTGAAACGCTCATCGGTTTTCAATAACTCCTTATGACCTTCATTTCGCTCTGAAGGTTTTAGCTTATTAGCTGTTTCTACTAAATGGTTCAACTTATAAGCTCCATCATCTGCCAGAAACTGCCTAAAACTCAACCGATCAGTTGGCTCCACTCCCAAAGCTTTGAAAGCTTCCAATGATTTTTCCTTATCAATTTTAATCAAAGGCAAATTGCCATAAGTTATTGGATCAAGCTGTACAGCGAGTATAAATTGTTCAGGACTTAGCTTTACTGCCTCATCCTTTAAAGGAATTGGCATATAAGTTTTGCCACTAAGCTTTCGAACAATTTCATGTGCCAGAGTATTGAGCGGTTTCATTCGCCCATCCATATCCTGAACAATCAGTTTCCCATATTCATCTGCCTTTTCTTTGGGCACCACAGAATGCTCGATGGCGGATTTATCCTGCGCTTGTAATCCTAAAAAACTAAAGCAAAACAAGGCTAAAATCAGTGTTGTTTTCGGACTAATTTTAGATTTTTTATTATTGTGCATTCTGTTAAGCTTTTTATTGAGCAGGGAAAAACGGCTTCCTTTTGCAAAAAGAGTCAGTAGCATACCCAGAGTCAATAAAGTATAGCCAAAATAAGTGATATAGGTACCTGGTCTGTCCTGATTGATGGAAAGAACAGTTCCTTTTTCGTCTGTATCATAAGATGCCTGATAAAAGCGATAGCCAGCATGATCCAACACATTATTCATAAATATGCGGAACGGGAAGCTGTCCTCGCCATCCCTTACCTCCACCTCACTGGCATAACTGGCAGGGCTTCGGCTACCAGGATAACGCTCCAATTGAAAATCTGAAAGGTATAAACTAAAAGGAAGTTTCATGGCTTTAGGACCATAAGTAATGCCAAATTCTTGACCTTCATGTTCGAATTTTGTCCAATCAGGTTCAATGCTCACTACATGGACATAAGCATCCGTCAGCTTATTGCCTTTTGTGTCTTCCACCACTAAATGAGCCACATCTGTCATATTCTCAGCCTTCTTTTCATCCTCTTCCGTTTTATAACTCAAGGCTGAATTTTCATTAATGGATTTTACCAAAAATGCCCCTCCATCCCATTGATATAAGCTCATGTATTGCAGAGGCTTTTTCTCATTCTTATGCAAAGTGCCCATTTTCTGAGTGGACATTTCCATAATGCTTAGGTGCTTATCCGATTCAATCATCCATTCCCCCTCTTCCTTGAATATTTTCACATCAGCTTGAGTATCCTTTTTAGTTGCAATAGCCAAACTCTCCAATTTAACTTGCTGACCTTCTTTTAAAAGATAATCTTCCCTGCCCTCTCCCTTTGTTACAGCCAGTGAGATATAGGTTTGATCTCCTTCAATAAAACTTTCTTTACCGGCAGCAATGTAATCTGCAACTTTCACTTTTAATTCCTTTCCAGCCAATTCTACATCCGTTTCAAAAGGGTCGAATGTTTTAGGAGTAAAAGTTAATTTCTCATTAAAATGATGAGGTTTTTCATGATCCAATGCTTCCAGTTGCAAATAGCGTTCATTGGTATAGAAAGTGCTTTCTTCCTGATTTTCACGGATGTGGATCATACCTTCTTTACCAAAATAGCGTGTGATACCAGCACCCAAAACGATAATTACAAAGGCTACATGAAACAAACCAACCGGCCACTTTCCTTTGCTGAATAATTTATATTTATTGATGTGGGACAGAAAGTTAACGGCCATCCATGCAATGATGAGCTCAAACCACCAAGCCTCATAGACCATTGCACGTGCGGTTTCAGTACCATAATCATTTTCAATAAAAGTAGCCACTCCCATTGAAATGGCAAAAGCCAATAACAATACTAAAGTGACTTTAGTCGATAATACTATTTTTAAAATTTTGTTCATTAGAATAATACTCCTATAAATCTGTTATTCATGGTAGGCCTAAAGATGAACATCACATAAGCCCAGTTTTGTGTGTTTTTATATTCTGCTTGTCCTTGCAAAAATTCAAAAGTATCAGAAGCAAAAATCTGGCTGTAACCTCCTTGGACTGATACCGCACGATTCAATATATAGCCAAATGAGAAGTCTATTTCGGTGCCTAAATATTTATCTGAGCGCTGAATTCCAACTGGAAGCACTGGACTCATAGGTACTGGCTCCGCTTCGCTATAAAAAACATGTCCGTCAATTTGGGTGAAAAATTTAGGGTTAAACTGATATCTGCCTTTTAAATAATAATCTTGCAAACCTACACTATTTACAAATCTTCCTCCCACAAAGAATAAATCCATATATCCATTATGCGCATGATTAGTTCCGTAAAGTGGATTAAAGGAATTATTCTGCTCAGTTGACAGATTATCTGTCCCACTCAATATTTCAAAACCCAAGGTCGCTTTAAAACTACTACCTTTTTCGCTATTTGAAGTTAAAGTTTGGGTGACTTGTGCCCCTACATCAAATGCATTAACATTTCTGTCGGAAATATCCTTTCCCGTCTGATGGTAATAAAAACCTGAAAGCAATGTATTGCCCAATTGATATTTAATAGTAGGCAAGCCAATGGTTTGACTGTAATTGACCTTATCATTAATCACGTTCCCGGCAGTATCTGATTCCATAAACTGCCTTCCGTCATTCCAAAAAAGCGCTGAAAGTTTAAAATCTCCCCACTGATTTTCATAACGAATCATCTGCGCTACTTTATATTGGTTGGGATTGAAAAAGATATTTCCTGAAAGTGATTGCGCATCTTGATTATACCCTCCACCAAAGTGCAATTTCATTTTTTCTTTTTCGTATTTAATTAAGGCAAAATCATGAGCACGAGCTTGCAGAGCCCAATCTAAATTTCCGAGAAAGCGCACATTATCATAATTAAGCTCTTGCCTACCCAGTTTTATTTTCCAATAGTCACCTAAGGAAGTTTCTGCCCAAGCTTCATGTAAAGATAAAAACGGATCAGTTGCTTTAGCCTGCGGAGTACTTCCCCAAGTACGAACATCCTGTATGCTAGCATAAAAGGTAAAACCATCCATTTCATAGCGAGTTTGCAATCGCATGCGATGAGCCATAAAAGCAGCGGGATCTTGATCCACGCCAATCAAACGACCTGCTCCATTTCGGAATTCTGCTCGTTGAACAATTTGCCCATCAACTGAAAATTGGGCAAAAGAGAACTGTGCGGAAAAAGCCAATAGTAGGCTTAATCCAAATTTTACTATGGTCTTCATAATCAATGATTTTTTGGATCGGTTATTTTGTGCCTACTTCTTTTACATTCATTTTTGATTCTCTTTCCTTCCCTTCTTTCATCCATTTAGGTACGATTTCCTCCAGAAATTTCTCTTTATTGTAGCGCTCTTTCTCTATATCTATTCCGGTATATTCCTGAAGGGCTTCTTTACTATCAAAGTCTGGCATTTCCACATCTCCTGAATGACCTAAAGAATTGAGCAATTGCATTAACTCTAATCTGGATTCCATTATAATTCTTGTGGCAGAAGTTACTATCCTGCTAGTTTCCAAAGGTGCGTGAAAAGCAGCACCATGCGAGGCAACTGAGTAATCCCACCGCCATTGAGCATGTCGAATACCTTTTTGAATTTCTTTCATTTGCTCTTCAGTAGCTCCTAACTCCCATGCTTTTCCGGCTTCTATATGTGCTTTTGCTATTAAAGTCTGCAATTCTGAAGTTCCTTCTTTTATTTTTCTTTGGCGTTCATAAACATCATCAACCAGATCAGAAACCTTTTCTCTATGGCAAACAAAGCATGAATTCTCCACATTTTCTAAAGGAGAGCCGATATGGTGATCTGTAAACTTTTGACCGCCCTCTGATTTGTAAGGCATGTGGCAATCGGCACAGCTTACACCACGCTTGGCATGCACCCCTTGTTGAAATAATTCATAATCCGGATGTTGCGCTTTAAGCATGCGGGTTTTGCTAATCGGATGCACCCAATCAGCAAAATCTGTTTTATCATAATAGGCTTCTGCTGATTCCACATCCATTCCATCCTTCCATGGAAAGGTAAGGTAATTAGCACCTTCTTTGCCTGGTTTATCTTTATCGAAATAATACTCCACATGACATTGAGCACAAACCAATGAGCGCATTTCCTGATGTGAGGCATCATTAATATTTTTCCCCATAGCTTCATAAGCTTCAATTAAAGCTGGTCGCGTGATGGTTAAATTCATGGTGTTTGGGTCATGACAATCAGCACAACCTATTGGATTTATCACTTCGCTACCTAAATCCGAAAATTGCTTGCTGTAAAACTCAGTAGCACCCATTTCTTTCATCAGGCGGGGAACATCAGGGCTTTTACAAGTCCAGCAAGTACTTGGCATTGGTCCATCGCCTTCTTTCATTGGAGCACCTGTTCTTAGCGTTTTCAAAATATCTGTTACGGCATAAGCATGACCACGAGGTTGATTATAATCTTTACCAAAACCATATCCTGCCCATAAAACCACCAATTCCGATTGCTCATTCAGAATATCAGCAAAACCACTGGTATTGTACATACTTTTGAAAGTGGTATCTGCCGTTTTCATATAGGATTGATATTGCCTTGGATAATTTAAGCCCCAAACAGAATCTCTTGGTTCAATTCCTTCAATTTCAACCTTAGGCTGATAGGCAAATCTAGCCTCTGCCTTTCTATCGATGATGGTGTAAGCCAACATAGCCAGTAAAAATACTGCTACAGCCGTTACACCAAATAGTATCCAGTTTTTCATGTGTTTATAATTTATTTTTCAAATGCCACATGGAATCTTTGATTAAAAATTTAGATTCGATTGATGCAAAGTTCGAATCTAAATTTTTAATGTCGATTTCATGGTGATATAGTTTTAGGTTTCTGCGATTTTTCTTCTTTCATGGATTCTTTAAGCCATTTCGGGATAATCTCCCGGTCTTCGGGCACATGTACTTTAATAGGTTCAATTTGACTCCCTACAGATGAAAGACTTTTAACTCTACCGTGGGGCACATCTCGGTGGCACTCCCAGCAGGTTCTGTCCGTTCTTTTGGAATGATGGTCTTCCACAAATGATCCCATCTTAGCATCCGTTACCTGATCTTCATGGCATCTGATACAATTACTTTGAATAACTGCCTGAGAGGCTTCTAATGCTTGAATAACTTGTGGTTCAGCACGCATAGTGAAAACTGACGCATGGTATAATCCATCTTTAGCTTTAAAGAAATATTGATTAAAAATATTATCGTGGGGAACATGACAGCCGTTGCATGTGGCTACTTCCCTATGAGAACTATGATTCCATGTTACATATTGCGGCATCATGATGTGACAGTTTACACAAGCTTGCGGATCATCAGAGAGATATGAAACTGCATGGCTAACCTTTAATATATAAAATCCCAAGCCCACTAATGCTGCAAAAGAAACAATAGCTACTTTTTTCCATTTGCGTCCGGGTTCCAGACCAATTCGAGTAAGAATTTTTTTTATGGGTTTGAGTAAATGCATTCTTAATGATTTCTATTCCAAATGTAGTACATACTTTTACAGCTGATCATGATTTATGTCATTAAGTTATATGTTTATTTACAAAAATAAAAATAACTTGCTGACTATATACTTTCCCTAATCTTTACCCGTACAAAGTCAGATGAAAGATCAAGATCAAATTCTTTTTGATCAGAATCACCTAAAGATTCCATGGTTTTGCTGGTATTGGTGAAGTGTTGCAAGTAATAATTACCATTATATCCTTTGGTCTCCAAAAACTGCCTCATACTCAAAATGTCTTCGGCTTTTAATTGCTCAGAATGGACTGTGGTGCGTACTTCAAATGGAATAGAATTATCTAGAAGAAATGACAGACTTTTTTCAAAAGGTGAGAATAAGTCTGATTTAGTGATAGAATGAAATTTTTGAGGTGTTGCTTTAAAATCAAGTGCTACATAATGAAGCGCATCATTTTCATAGAGTTTTTTCAGTACTTCAGGCCTGCTTCCATTAGTGTCGATTTTCACTTGCATGCCCAAAGCTTTTACCTCTAATGCAAAATCAATTAAAGAAGGATGCATTGTGCATTCTCCTCCGCTCATGACCACGCCATCTAGAAGTCCTTTTCTACTTCTTAAAAATTGTAGCACTTCATCAATGGATATTTTGCCTTTTCCTAATACAATATCAGGATTGTAGCAGTAGCCACAGCGCATATTACAGCCTGCATACCAAATAATGCAGGCTGTTTTATCCGGATAATCCAGGAGTGTGAAAGGTGTAATATCATATATGGGTTTTCCCTTATTCATTGAAGTGTTTACGCTCTTTATGTTCTCCTTTTTTACCAATATTAAAGCTTTCAACGGGACGATGATAGCCCATAACTCTGGTATAGACCAGACATTTAGTCCGTAATTCATTATTTCGCTCTAATTTTGTTGCTGTTTTTACTTGTGCTTCCATTTTATTATTCTTTAAAGTTTAAATTACATAGAGGCTATGAGCCTTTTACACGAAAAAAGATTATAACATACTGGTATTGATTACTAAACCGCATGTTTTTGTGAGATTAATTATTAGATTCTATATTTAATTCAGTTTCTTCTACTTCTAATTGTTCTTTCAAAATGTCATCGCATTTAGGACAATATTCATGTTCGCCAGTTAAGTAGCCGTGTGTTGGACAAATACTGAAAACAGGAGTTACTGTGATGTATGGCAATTTGAAATTGGTCATCACTTTTTTAACCAAATTTCTACAAGCTTCTGCCGAGCTAATTTTTTCCCGCATATATAAATGCAAGACGGTTCCACCTGTGTACATGCACTGTAAATCATCCTGTAGCATCAAGGCTTCAAAAGGATCATCCGTGTGGCTAGCTGGTATTTGAGAGCTATTGGTATAATAAATATTCTCATCCATTCCGGCTTGCAGGATTTCAGGGAAACGCTTTTTATCTTCTTTAGCAAATCGGTAAGTGGTGCCTTCAGCAGGCGTGGCTTCCAGATTATATAAATTGCCGGTTTCTTCCTGATATTGTTTCATTCTGGTCCTGATGAATTCCAGAATATCAGCAGATAATTTCATGCCCTGATGAGAAGTGATATCATATTCATCATCAGTAAAATTCCTGATCATCTCATTCATTCCATTCACCCCTATAGTAGAAAAATGATTTCTGAAATGAGTCAGATATCGTTTTGTATAGGGATACAAGCCCCTATCATACATCTCCTGAATGAATTTTCTTTTCTTCTCTAAAGTGGATTTGGCTATGTCCAGTAAAAAGTCAAGCCTTTCGTAAAAAGCAGATTCATTTCCTTTGTATAAATAGCCCAGCCTAGCCATATTGATGGTGACCACCCCTATGCTTCCGGTCATTTCCGCACTTCCGAACAAGCCATTTCCTCTTTTTAGCAATTCTCTTAAATCCAGTTGCAAACGGCAGCACATACTTCTTACGGCATTGGGTTTGTAGGCTAATGGATTCTCAATTTTATTGCCCTCTTCATCATAGGTATATTGACTCCCAATGAAATTCTGGAAATAGGAGGATCCAATTTTAGCTGTATTTTCAAAAAGAATGTCTGTGTTTTTACCATGCCAGTCAAAATCCTCGGTGATATTTACAGTAGGAATAGGAAAGGTAAAAGGTTGTCCATTGGCATCTCCTTCCGTCATAACCGTATAATAAGCCTTATTGATCATATCCATTTCTTCTTTGAAATGCTGATAAGTCAGCTCTTCCATTGTCCGTGCTCCTCTTTCTTTGGCTTTTTGCTTCAAGGCTTCATCTTGAATATTGGAAAAAAGATGTTGATCCTTTTTAGTGGGGATTTGCTCTCTCAAATCTTCAGGGACTACCCAATCCAATGTGATATTGGTAAAAGGTGACTGTCCCCAACGGGCAGGAACATTCAAATTATAAACGAAACTTCGGATTCCTTTTAAAACTTCGTCATAAGTCAATTGATCTTTGAAAACATAGGGCGCAAGGTAAGTGTCGAAAGAACTGAAGGCTTGAGCACCTGCCCATTCACTCTGGAGAATGCCCAAAAAATTAGCCATTTGACCAAGCGCTTCTCGAAAATGGCTCGGTGGTTTGCTTTCTACTCTGGCCCTTACGCCATTGAAACCTTCATTTAACAATACCCTTAAACTCCAACCGGCACAGTAACCTGTTAAGCAATCCAAATCATGAATATGGATATCGCCATTACGGTGGGCATAACCTTCTTCCTTATTGTAAACTTTATCAAGCCAATAGTTGGCAATCACTTTACCCGCTACATTATTAACCAAGCCAGCATTAGAATAGGAAGTATTGGCATTTGCATTAATTCGCCAATCATCTTTCCCGATATACTCTTTAATTGTTTGGGTGCTATCCACCCAAGTGGTGTCATGCTTTATGCCTTTCTTTTGGTTTCTTTGAAGTTTGCGCGTGTGCCTATAAAGCATAAAAGAACGCATCACTTTAAAATAGTGATAATGATAAAGCTGCAATTCAATGATATCTTGAATTTCTTCTACTGCCCAAGTGGTTTTTTCTTCCAACTTTTCCAAGACACTTTTTAAGATAATAACATCATATTCAACCCCTACACTTTTGAATCCTCTTTTGATAGCATCTTCAATTTTATAATGCTTGAGAGGCTGGTACTCCCCGTTTCTTTTGATCACATAATTTTCCATATTGATTAGTTTTTTCTCACGTCATTATTACAGGATAAGTATATCCGAATATAAGGTTATTACTGCCTGAATTCAAAGGATGTTCAGGTCTTTATTTATCCACAAAAATGAAAGGAAAGCAAGCGGATTCATTAAATTTTAAAATTTAACATACTAAATATCAGTCATATACAAATGCTTGCTTTATCTGCTTCATTAATCAAAAAAGGCAAGCAAAGGAATGAAGCAGCAAACTTATCCACACTGTAAAAGATTGAATTTGAATTTATTTTCCAGAAAACTGGCAAACTAAAAAATATTAAAGGATGTTTTTATCTTCTTATGTGTAATATTATTAATTTTGACTTTTATATGGAATCTAATAATTAATTTCACAAATATTTATTATTTGGTACTGATTATCAAAGAGATACAATTTTCTCTCGAGTAATTGCCAAATAGGCTCTATTTAATTTAAATTAAATGATAAGTATCACTAAAGAATTTACTTTTGAAACTGCTCACCGTATTAGTAATCATCCAGCAGCATGCAAACATATCCATGGTCATTCCTATCGCTTATTGGTGACTGTCTCAGCAGAAGAAATCCAAGAAAATGACATGATCATTGATTTTAAAGAATTGAAGCAAATTGTTAATGAGAAGGTGATTGATACTTTCGATCATGCCTTGATTTTAAAGCGTAATGAAGAAAACACCAAACTTGCTCAGAATATTGATAGCAAAATATTTTGGATAGAATATGAACCTACTGTTGAAAGATTAATAGATTATATTAGACTTCAAATTCAAAACTCATTAACAAAACCTGTATTTCTAAAAAAGTTGATGCTATATGAAACTGCTTCCTCTTTTGGGGAATGGGAAAAATGAATTTACTTATATTTGTCTCTTAAAATAGAAATAATGTTTTCAAAAACTTGTGAATACGCTATTAGAGCAACGATTTATATTGCAAATAAAAGCAAAGAAGGAACCAATGTTGGTCTAAAGGATATTGCCAAAAATATTGATTCCCCTGAAGCTTTTACAGCAAAGATTTTGCAAAAATTGGTGAAAGATGATTTGGTTTCCTCTATTAAAGGACCAAACGGAGGGTTTAGCCTGAGCAAAAAACAGCAAGAAAAGGTTTATTTAATAGATGTAGTGCGTTGTATTGATGGCTCACAAACTTATGACGGCTGTGGATTAGGCTTAAGTCAGTGCTCTGAAGAAAAGCCCTGTCCTATTCACTTTCAATTTAAAGAGGTGCGAACAAAGTTAAAACGCATGTTGGAAAATACCAATATGGTGATTCTACTAGAGAAACTAGAGAGAGGGGAGACGTTTTTAAGGTTGTAAGAGTTCAAAAATTAGAACTTACCCTAATTAGATTACAAAAAAAGCCTTCTCAATTATGAAAAGGCTTCAAATGTTGTAATAAGAAAGAAATGCTTATTTGCTTTTTACATCCTTAATCTTATCTGCATTAATTTCTACTTTCAAGATGAACAAATCAAATTCTTCATCAATAGGTAAAAACTTATATACTAATTTCTCACCTGTTTTTCTGGCAATGTCAATCAAACCAAGTCCAGCTCCACCTTTATCAGAAAGCTTTCCATGTTTGATTTGTTGCATATACATTTTCTTTAATTCATCAGCACTTGCAGCATTTACCTCATCAATTGCTTCTCTTAAGTCGTTCACTTTGTTTCTAGCTACTTTATTACTAGTAATGACGTAGTAAATGTCTTCTTTATTGCCAATTACAAATAGTCCGTTTCCAATTTGCGCATCAGTAATTTCATCAGAGTGCTTATTCATATTTTGCAATGTTTCCACCATTACGTGATAAACCCTCTTTTTCACATATCTGTCTTCCTTTTTTCTTTCCATGTCAGATTCTGCCATGGAAGTAAACATTTTTGTGATTTCATGATTGAATTCCCCTAAATAAACCAATGAGATCCCATTCCCTTGCATTTCTGAAAAAAGGCTCAATACCGATTTGATGAAATTTACGTTTAAATCCATCTTGTTTTCGTTTATATTATCTATCATTTATAAATTGAATATTTAGATTTCAAAAATATCTTAATTTTAAATTTTCTTCAAAATAGGGGATTTTTTTTGAAATATCAGTCTATTCCCAAATCAATTGTGTCAATTGTATTGTCGCTGTTCTTTTTAGCTCTTGATTTCCCCTTTTTAACATTGCCAAAGGTATGGTTAATCCCAAATCTAAAATCCACTGCTCTTCCTTTCTTAGGAAATGCAATTGACATGAAATCATTAGTTGCTAATACCACTTGGAAAGGAACTAAATTTAATGTTATTCCAGTACCAAAATTATTGACCCGGCCATTCATCATGGTAGCAGATAACGCAAAGTTAAAAAAGGTTCCACCCTGGAAATTATACATGGCTGTAAAAGCAGGAATTAATGCTCCCTTATATATTTCTGAGTATAATATGGCCGATGCCGTTTGTCTCCTGCTAAGTTGATAGGATGCCCCGGCATAGAGCTTCCCTGTTAAAGAAGTGGTAAATGATTCTTGTTTTTCCTGATAATCCAAATTATTAATTAGGCTATCAATTTCATTAGCAATGGAAAGGTCTTCTCCATTAATTAATCCCACAAGATCCGCACCACTGAAAGAATAATTAGTGGCCGGAACAATTCCTTTATATGCATGATCTTGATTCCAATTAATAAATCCTAAGTCATTTAAACTAGCAAAAAACCTGATTTTTTTTGAGAATTCATAGGTTGCCCCAAGGTCTAAAGCAAATCCTGAATTTCCAGTAGCTGATGCTCTTAAATCTTCAGTTTGATCATTGCCATTTAATAAAGCCCCAATTGCTCCCCCTCCTCTTATTTCAAATTCATTTGTATTTAAAGCTAAAGAGTCTCCTCTGAAATCTTCATTTCCGTATGTTTCCAATCTGCCATCTATAGTAGGTATGTCAGCATAAGCATGGCCAATAATATATTTAAGCCTGATTCCTGCTGTCATTTTTCCGGCTAAAATTTCTCTTCCATGAGAAACACCAATTTCTGTATAAGCCATAGATTTAATAGAGCCTCTACTCATATCTAACAACCCATCTTCCAACTCATCTGAGGCATTACCATATAGTGCAAATGCGAATAATTCTTTAGGCAAACTTGCTCTTGCAAAAGTTTTAGTATTTACACTCACAGCCGTATAACTGGTAAGCCCCCTAATCCCTAAATGAAAAAGGTTTATTGTATTACTGGAAGTGACCCTGTTATTTCTTCTCAATTTATTAAAAACATCCCCTGTATTGATATTTCCATTTTCATCAACCGAGGTAAGCAATTCAAGATTTGTAAAGTTCTGTCCCGTGTTGATATGAAATCCTGAAAGTCCTGGCAAGCCTAAAGAAAACTTATAATCAGGCAACATGGCCGGGTTTAAATTATTGGCTTGCGGTAGGGTTTTATACAAACCATATCCAATCATATCTGATTGGGCCTTCAAATATGTACTTGAAAACAAAGCTATAATAACCGATATATATATAATTCTTTTCATGGTATCCATATTCTATTCGAAGTTTACATTATATTTTGTCTGAACAGCCAAGTTGAATTTAACTTCTGCATCAGAAGAAATCCTAACCATATCATTCCCGCCATTTGTGGTGGCAACTGTTGCCACTATACCAATCTTGTCAACATTTTGAAGGAAATCCAATTCACTTGAATCAGTTTGACCCTCACTGCCCAATTGGATAATATCGCTTAGAGTCTCTGGTTGTGTAGTAGATCCTCCAGCTAAAAATGCACCATCAAACAAAGTATGAAGTACCGTGCTATCAGCATCTAAAAAATCAGCTTTGAAATTGAGATCAATCGGTAATGAATTCTCTGAAGTAAATTTAAAGAGTGCATATTGTAAGCCTCCCGGATCAATGCTTTCTAATGAAATTGTTTCTCTAAATTCTAAGCCACTTAAGCGCAATTCCAAAGGAATGTTAATTTCATAGCCCACTTTAATATTTGATTCATCTAAAACAAAATTATCTGGCACATCATCTGGATCAATCAATCCGTCTATTGCTAAGGAAACAGAATCAGGTACGTCATTTATAATGCTCTTAAAGGCATCATTAAATTCCTGTTCATCGGTAACGTTATCACCTTCAGTTGCAGCCCCCATATTAACAGGGTCATTTATAGGCTCATTATTGGATTGACCATCACGGTAAGTAGTAAAACTTGCAACATCAAACCTAACGGGCACTCCCATTGAGTTTGTAAACAACAACCGAAATTGTGGGTTTTCAAACTCATATTCCAAGTCATTTAATACTCCATCTAAGTTAAAAAAATCAGTTTCGATTGTGTTTTCTTCAGTGCTAACATCCTGAGTGCTCAAGTCACCGTATAATGCTCCAAATTCCATTTCAGTAAAGTCCAACAACAAATCAATTGCATTTTCACCAAAAACTAAATCTTGATCTACTCTAGTCAGCACTATATTAAAACTTAAGGAAGCTTGGCCAAAGCTAGGATCATCATCAGTTATAAACCTTACATTGTTGAATGTGTTTGCAGCTTGATCGCTTGATATGGGATCTCCATTTGCTTCATAAGTAAATTCATTATTGTAATCTAATATTGAAGTTCCAAATGGATCGTTCACACCCAAGGACAAATCCACAGTGGCAGGAAAATCCTCATCTACTTGCAAATTAACAGTCCCTTGATTTATTAAAATTTCCCTTAACCCAGCTTGAACAGGGTAATCAACATCCACATCTCTTACTACTGTTACTTGACCATTTGCATTAAACAAATCAATTTCATCCTGGGTTAAAAGCAAAGGAGGTACATCTAGATTTTCATCATTCAATGAATAATAATCTGAAGCGGATTGGCTAAACAAACTATCATCACTTATTGATATTACAATAGTGTTGTTTTCATCAGTAGTAAAATTAATAAGGTCTGAATCCGCTTCCAATAAATCCTTAAGGGTAAATTCTGAATCAACCAAGGGCACTCCCAGCTCAGGGCTCCATTGTAATTTACCAAACTCTAAATCATCTAGCTCCGAATAACATCCGCCTATGAGCATACTCATCAATATGCTAAAAAGAAGGTAGGGTTTGTGAATGATCTTTTTCATATTTACTAATTTTAAGTCAAATCTATAGAAAATTGAAGGATATTAATAAAATATAGCAATTAAAATATATGAAAAACTCCATGTATTTCATAGGGATAAGCCCTATTCATCCCATTGACAGCCACATTTATCGTTTAAAACAATGGGTTTATCAAAAATATAAATCTAAGGGCGCATTAAGGTCAAAAGCCCATATAACCTTACAAATGCCCTTTCATCTTTCAGAAAAAAAAGAAGCCCGCTTTCTTTCTGATTTATCACGATTTAGTCAGGCTCAAAACTCTTTTCCTGTACAACTCAATGGCTTTGGCAAATTTGAACCAAGGGTCATTTTCATAAAAGTAGAAGAAAACACATATTTAAATGAATTGCAAAAAGAAATCGGGAAATTTATGAAAACATATCAGGTCTTTAATGACACTCATAAAAACAATGGTTTCCACCCTCATATTACTATTGCATTCCGGGATTTGAAAAAGCCTGCTTTCTACCAATTATGGGAAGAGGTTAAAAACAAGGGTTTTAAAGAAGAATTCACTGCTCAAAAAATCACTTTATTTAAACACAATGGAACAGATTGGGATGTTTATCAAGAATTTGAAATGAAATAAACATAAAAGTATATCAATCAAATATGAATAATATTAAAATTCAATAGACTGTCCTAGCCTTAAGATTAACCCTAAAAAATCAAATTGCTAAAATAGTAATTGAAGTTCTAAAAAATGATTGCTATATTTTTGATTCTATTTTCAACCTGAACCCTATGAGAAAAACTATTTTCATTTGGCTACGTAATTTTTTTGGATTCTCAAGAACTGAGGCCAATGGATTTATCATCCTCTCACTCCTCATGTTATTAATTCTTTTAGCTCCAATAATATCCAAGAACTACTTACTGCAACATCAAATTAATATGCAAACTGAGGCTGACCGTAAGGAATTGACAGCTTTATTGAGAAAATTGGAAAACAATTCCACAATAAAAAAAGATAAAACGCCTAAGGAATCCGCTCCATTACAAAATTTTGACTTAAATCTGTCCAACACCAAAGATTTAGAAAAAGCAGGATTCCCAAGTTTTCTTGCCAAAAGAATAGTGAAATACAGGAAAAATATTAAGCCTTTTGCCCAAAAATCGGATTTACTAAAAATATACGGGGTTGACAGTTCTCTATACAAAAAAGTTTATCCAAGAATGGATATCACCAAAGTACCTCAAAGAAAGAAGCCAAAACCTCAAAAAGCAGAAAATACAAAAACCACAAATAAACCTAAAGAAAGTAAAAAAACAAGACTGAGTGCAGTTGACATCAATAATGCCGATAGTTCCCAATTACAGAATATATATGGTATTGGTCCAGCCTATTCAAAAAGAATAATAAAATACAGAGAATTTTTAGGAGGCTATCATTCACTTCAGCAGCTTGATGAAGTTTATGGCTTGAAGCAAGAAAATTTAGACTCACTTAAAAAATATGTATTCCTTAAGGATAAATTAAAATTAAGGCAATTAAAAGTTAATCAACTTGAAGCAGATAGTTTAGTCGATCATCCTTATATTTCCTACAAGGAAGCAAACTTATTAGTTAATTACAGAAAACAACATGGGGAATTTAAATCCGTTTCTGATTTATTAGCTATCAAAATATTAGATAGCAGCTGGGTCAAAAAAGTGACTCCTTATATCTCTTTTGATTAAGCACTAATTAAATATTTACAAATAAGACAATAATTTCTTAAATTGATTCCTTGCTAATTATTTTTACATGCACGATATACTAAGGTACTACTTAAAACGACTCACCAATCTATCAGGAAGCAACCGTTCATTATTGCTTCTCAGATTGATTTCTGACCAAACCTTAGATATGCATGATTTCGATTTTCTGCTAAACAAAAGTTCTTTTTCGTTAATAGAAGATTTAATTGCCAGAAAAAAACATATCCCGTTATCTGCTATTTCTGATCCGCGGCTCGAGCAAAATAACATCATGAGCCAAAAATTGAAGAAACTAAAAAGAATTGAAAAGTTTATCTATGATGAAAGAGGAGCAAAAGATTTATATGTTGGCTGGCCATTCGTAAGAGGTAAATTCCATGGCGGCACATCTGTTCGTTGCCCGCTTATATTTTTCCCTATTGAAATAAAAGAAGTAAATGACCAATGGGTAATGGAATTGAGGGAGGATGTCAACATCACTTTTAATAAATCTTTCCTTCTGGCCTATGCCCATTTTCATGGAATCAAAATTAGTGATGAGTTAATAGAAAAAGTGTTTGAAATATATGATCCAGACAGTCGTGTATTTAGAACTGACTTATATCAAATATTCAAAGAAAGCCCTATTGAAATCAATTTCAACCAGGATAATTTTATGGATGTCTTGCATCCTTTTAAAAACTTCAAGAAGCCTGATTTTGAGGAAAATGAAAAAGAAGGTGAACTAAAGCTCTACCCAGAGGCAGTTTTAGGAATATTCCCTCAAAGTGGTTCCTATTTGGTTCCTGACTATTCTTACTTACTTGAAAAAGAGCAGGAAGTACAAGATATAGAAGAGTTCTTTTTAAGCAGAAACCCTGATAAGCAAACGGAAGACCCAACAGATTACAAACAGCGTTACCGTTTTATTGAAAGCGTAAAAGAAGAAGAAACCTTTTCTGTATTCCCCATGGATGCCTATCAGGAAAATGCTTTAAAGGCTGTAAAGAAAGGGAATTCATTAGTTGTGCAAGGACCTCCAGGAACCGGAAAATCTCAATTGATCAGTAATTTAGTTACCGATTTCATAGCTAGAGGAAAGCGAGTTTTAGTCGTTTGTCAAAAAAGGGCAGCTTTAGATGTTATTTATGACCGGATGAAGTCTATTGACATGCAGCCCTTTATTGCATTGGTTCATGATTTTAAAAATGACCGAAAAGCCATTTTCGAACAAATACAAACTCAAATAGACAGATTAGAAGAGTATGAAGCCAAAAACAATGGATTGGATTCAGTACAAATCCAACGGGAATTTCTTAAATCCAGCAGGATAATAGATCAGATTGTAGAAGAAAAGGAAGAATACCGTTTAGCACTATTTGATGAATCGGAATGCGGCATTTCAGCCAAGGAATTGTATTTAAATTGTGATTTTAACCAAACAAAAATCAATTTAAAGCAAATTCACAGACACTTTAATAAAAATAAGATTGAGGAATTCGCCAATAAATTGGTACACTTCCAAACTTATGTGGATGACTTTAGCAAAGATGATTTTATCTGGCAAGATCGAGTAAATTTCAAGGATTTCGGATTGAATGACAAAACAGAAATAGTCCAATTATTAGAAAAAATTCCTGCTTATTTTCAAAAAACAGCTATAAAATCAAAAAATCTGGTAGGCTCTTCCATGAGTTTAAGAGAATTTGAAGATGTGGTTGAACATAAGGAGAAATTAAATACCCTAGAGGACTTATTGAACACTACTTCCTATCAATATTTGATTTACATGTTCAATTACTCAGATGACAATACAAACGCTTTATGGCTGAGTAATGTGCAGCGTGTAATAAATAATTGTTTTAAAGACGGGGGAATTGAAAGCAGCTTGCCGTCCAAAGATTTAGGGACACTTCAGAAAATCATACAGTTAAGAAGACAATCTCGAAAAAGACCTACCAAATGGATTCATTGGCTTTTGTTTGCAAAAGAAAAGTTCTTTTTGAAAAAGGTTTTAGTGGCTAATAATTTAACCGTAAATGGGGCAGGCGTAAAAGACCTTGAAAAAAGGTTGGACAACCGACTGAATTTTGAGCATAATATGACCAAGCTTAAAAAACAGACCTGGTTAAAAGACATCCCAGATACTAAAAACCAGATTCAACTTAACCATTGGTTTCAAGAACAAACGCATGCCATAAAAGCCAAGGAAATTATTGGCTCTTTTACTAATTTCAAGGCATTTTCATTAATTGAAGGCAAATCGTTAACTGAATTTTTAGATAAAATCAAGGCTATAATTCAACTCTCCAAGGACACCATTGAAGAGAAAAATAAATGGAAAAAATACCTTACCAGAACACAAATTGACCAATTAGAACAGGAAAGGCTCCCCCCAAGCTATATCAAAACCTTTCAAAGGTATTTTGATGAACTAGTTCATTTTGACCAGCTTTATGAAAGTTTGGAAGAATATGAAAAAGAGGTAGTAAGACTTCTCAATGAAAGCGATGTCACCATTGATCATAAGAACATCAAGCCTATTTTTCTCAACAGCATATATCTTGAATGGATAAATCATATAGAAACTAAATACCCTATTCTAAGGGAAGTTTCTACCCGAAAATTTGATAAGCAAACCGAGAGCCTTCAATATTCAATTGAAGATAAATTAAAGCTCAGCACAGAAATTCTCAATTTGAAAGTAAGGGAAAGAACCTTTTCGGATGTAGAATATAACCGGCTAAATAACAGGATTTCTTATAGAGACTTAAGCCACCAAGTCACCAAAAAGCGTCAGATTTGGCCCATTAGGAAGGTCATCCAGGAATTTCAAGATGAATTATTTGATCTTATCCCATGCTGGATGGCAAGCCCTGAATCCGTTTCAGCCATTTTCCCGATGGAAGAAATTTTTGATCTGGTCATATTTGATGAAGCCTCTCAATGTTTTGTGGAAAAAGGAATCCCAGCCATGTACAGAGGTAGACAGGTAGTCGTGGCTGGTGATGATAAACAATTAAGCCCAAATGATCTCTATAAAGTTAGATGGGAGGAAGAAGAAGTCGATCATCCTGATTTGGAAATTGATTCCCTGCTTGACTTAGCCAATAAATATGTGATGAATCTTCACTTATCTGGCCATTATAGAAGTAAATCTCTGGATCTGATAGAATTTTCCAATCATCATTTTTATAAAGATAGATTAAGATTATTGCCAGATTTCAATTATATCAATAATGCAGAGCCAGGCATTGATTATATTAAAGTGGATGGAATATGGGAGCAAAATTCCAATGAAATTGAGGCTCTAAATGTAGTGGATTTGATTAAAGAATATCTGCATAATGAACCTGAAAAAGAAATAGGGGTTGTGACATTCAATGCCCCACAACAGGGTTTGATCTGGGATATATTAGAAGATCAAATTGCCCTTGGAAACATCACCTTGCCTGATAAGTTTTTCGTAAAAAATATTGAGAATGTTCAAGGAGATGAGAAGGACGTCATCATATTTAGCACTGGTTATGCACCAGATAAGGCAGGCAGATTAAGAATGCAGTTTGGAAGTATCAATGCTCCAAAAGGAGAAAATAGGTTAAACGTGGCCATTACCAGGGCTCGTGAAAAAGTAATCATTGTGAGCAGTCTCTATCCTGACCAATTAAAAGTGGATGATGCTAAAAATAACGGCCCGAAATTATTGAAATCATATTTGCAATATGCACTAGAGGTATCCAAAGGTAAGTTTATACCAAAACCCAAACCAGCTGATAATTTCCAAAGTAGTTGGTTCTTGAAAACAAAAGTTAAGGGAGAATTAGAATCCTCTGTGAAAAGCATTAAAGCTGAAGAAGAATTACCATTTGCTGATTTAAGCTTTAAAGACCAAGACCAATACAAAGGATTATTACTTACAGATGATAATCTATTTTATGATAACCCATCAGTGAAAGATATTTTTGCCTACACACCATTTCTCTTATCCAAAATGAATTGGCCCTATATTCAAATCAAAAGCCGAAACTTCTGGAATGATAAAGAGGAATTGATGGAGAGGGTAGTGCAGTTTGTGAAAAGGAATTAATTCAGATATTGGTGAATTCCATTTTTAGCTTCTATTTCTAAAATTAGGTTATTCCCTTTGATACTATAAATAATAGGATAAATATCTATCTCGATATCGGAAACTATTTCATTTGCTTCATCAATTATGACATTTGTTGCCTTATTTAAACTAAATGAACTATTTAACTCAATCTTCGCTGCTTTTAATTCTGCTATTTTTGTTACGACAAAAAGCGTTTTCGGATAATTATCATAGTTTTCCAATAATCCTAAAGCCTCTCTTGAGCATCCGATACATCCTTGATGAGGTATAAAAACAACCCTCTCAAAGTTTTTGATTTTTTGTTCAATTAAATTTGGTACTTTAGCTTTTTCTGAACACGAGACAGTAAAAAATAAGAAATAAATTACAACTATTAAATCAAACTTTCTCATTATCATCAAATTGGAAACAATCAAAAACTAATTCATCTTCATTTTCAGGAATTTTTGCCATATACAATCCTTTTTTTGTTATGAATACCATGAAATGATAATATTTCAAATGCGGGAACTCGATCTCTTTTTTCACATTTAAATCTGAGTCTAAAACCATTAATGAAAATGGTTTTAAGCTCTTCTCATCGTAATCTTGACTATCTATATATTTTTCAGGAACCCTTTGCTCTACAATTCGGTAATATTCGTTTTTATATTTATTGTAAAAAATATCGCTATACTGTGGATTAGTAGTAAATATCGCATGTCTCTTATTAAAATCTCTTGGCACTTCATCTACTGGCTCTGGTTTAATATTATATTTACTTGGAACAGAAACAAGTTCCATATCATTAAAATCACCGACTGATAAATCCGCAATGGGTGGCCAACTAATTATAAATTTCTTTTGCTCTGAATTATAAGTATAAAATTTGTCGGATAAATTCGGCCCCCAAAGATTGCCTTTAATTTTATCAGGATAGGTGATTGAATAAGCAATTTCTTCTGTTTCAAGATTTAATCTCGTCATTAAATCATTAGCCTCATAAAATGATTTGGAATTATAATCCCTGTAAGGAGTGCTAGCCATATAAGCGTAAGGCCAATCAATGATAAGAGGTTGCCATGTTGTTGCCTTGGGCTTAGGTGCATTGTCTCTGTTTAGATCATACTTTTTAATTACATTGCCAGAGAAATCTAATTGAAAGAATTTAAATTGATTAGGATTCAAAACATAAAGTTTATCCTCATAAACTCTAAACATTCTAACTTTTCCAACGCCATTAGGTCCACTTTCTTCTAATTTTACTTTTCGGTCCAATTTAGCCGATTCCAAATCATAAATGTTAATTTCATTAATAGAGGCATTCATCATTGCCAATTGATTCTTTTCCTCCAAATATTGAATATTTGGAGATTTAATTGGTGTGGTAGGGTCGAGATTAATCTTATATGAATCCACTATATATGAGGAAACTGAAGAGTCAAATATTATACTATTTTTACTATTACTTTTTTCTTTAGCTTGGTTTTGACAACCGTATATGAAAAGTAAAAAAACTAAAACTACAAAAGGTGATAATTTCATTTGAAAGGATAAATTTTGAATACAAAAACAAAGAAGCTACACAAAGTGTAACTTCTTCTCTAAAAAAAATTATGCTAATTCACAAGGCTCATTAGTCATTTCAATCACATTTCTGCAATCACATGCTTCACCCTCACATGATTTATTACCACGTCCATCTTCACAAAGTGTTCCAGTTGGTTCTGCTGTTTGTGCATTCAAATTAATTGAAGACAATCCAGCCATAAAAAGGATTGTCAGGGCTAATGTTAAGGTTTTCTTTTTCATAAAATAATAATTTGTGTTTAAAAATATTTGTTTGATTCAAACATAGACAGATGTATTTAAAAAAAAAAAAGGATTTGAATGATTATTTTTAAAATAATTATAAAAACTTACATTGAACCATTATTTATCATAGTTCAAATGAATTGGTCCTACATTCAAATCAAAACCGAAACTTCTGAAATGATAAAGAAGAACTGATAGAAAGAGTGGTGCAATTTGCAAAAAAGGAATGATTGAAATACCAATTATCAATAACTTCCAATAATTTAGCATAACACTAATTTTCTATGCGTAAAAATCCTAATCTTACCGAAGAAGAAAACTGCACATTATGCGGAACCTTGAGCCCTACATATCACACTAATAAAGAAAGACATTATTTAAAGTGCCCAAATTGCCAGGGAATATTCATGTCCAAGCATTTATTACCAGATGATAGTGTTGAAATTGACCGCTACAATACCCACAATAATGATGTGAATGATCCAAGATACAGAAAGTTTGTTTCACCGATTACAATTGGTATTCTTAAGGATTTTAATAAAAACCATAAAGGCTTGGATTTTGGATCAGGAACAGGCCCAGTCATAACAGTAGTTTTAAAAGAAAATGGGTATAAAATTGAAACTTATGATCCCTTTTTTGATAATAGACCTGAGGTTTTAACTGAAACTTATGATTATATTGCCTGTTGCGAGGTGGTTGAGCATTTTCATAACCCCAAATTAGAATTTGAAAAACTAAAATCATTATTGAAGCCAAATGGCAAACTCTACATCATGACTGATCTTTTCCATGATAAAATTAATTTCGAAAATTGGTATTATAAAAATGACCCTACTCATGTGTTCTTTTATCAAAAACCTACTTTTGAATGGATTAAAGATGCTTTCGGTTTCAAATCTATTAAAATAAAAGGAAGGCTTATAACCTTAAATTCCTGACCAAAATACTGATTTGTAAGCACTTGTATTTGATTTTAATAAATAAAAGTGTATATTATACATCACTAAACTATTTTTCAATCATGGTAAAAAGCTATCAAGGAGCATTCATCAAAAAGGAAACAAAGCAAGAAGAGCCAAACAGTGTATCCGTAAAAGACTATATGGCAACAAAACTCATTACGTTTAATGAGCACCAAACTATTTATGAAGCTATGGATACTTTGATGAAAAAGAAAATTTCTGGTGGTCCTGTAGTAGATGAAGAGAATAATTTAATAGGTGTGATTTCAGAAGGCGATTGCCTTAAGGAGATAGTAAAAGGAAAGTATAATAACTCACCCAAGCTTCCAGGTTTAGTAAAGGACTATATGGCAACCAATATAATCCATATTGATCCAGAGACTAATATCTTCGAAGCTGCCAATATGTTCCTTAGAATGCGTTTTAGAAGATTCCCTGTTTTAAAGGAAGGAAAACTTATTGGACAAATAAGTCAGCGCGATATCATGCGTGCTGTTAGGGATAGTCATGAAGTGAATTGGAAGCATTAGCAATAACTTGTGTGCCTCTAGTAGTAGCTTGATATTCAGGAACTAAAAATAATATTACTTTTTATTAAATTTCAGAACCAATAAAAAAGCCGAAAAACTCAGTTCTTCGGCTTTTTTTAATTTTAATATATTAATAATTTACTCAGCTGCTAAAGCCTCCGCTCCAGCTGTAATTTCTAATATTTCAGTTGTAATTGCTGCTTGACGTGTTCTGTTATATGTCAATCTCAATTCCTTCAATAGATCACCTGCATTTTCAGTTGCTTTATCCATAGCCGTCATTCTAGCTCCATGCTCTGATGCATTTGAATCTAAAAGTGCTTTAAACAATTGCGTTTTTAATGAAGTAGGTATTAATTCCTTTTCAATATAATCCCTTGATGGCTCATAAGAATAAGCATGATCTGTATCCGCTCCTTCTTCGCCATCAGCTTTAGCTATTGGTAAGAATTGTTCTTGATTTAAAACTTGAGTGGCTGCATTTTTGAACTCATTATAAATGATTTCAACTTTATCATAAGTGCCTTTCTCAAACTCATCCATAACAAATTGTGCAGCTTCGCTTACATCCTCAAAGTTCAATCTATTAAACAAATCAATGTAGTCAGCATTATTAGGAAGCTTATTTCTTTTTAAGAAATCTGCAGCTTTTTTACCAATTGTCATGAAATGTAAATTATCATTTTCAGCAATTGACTTGTACTCGCCTTCCATTAAGCTTCTTACTCTACGGGTTACCGTACTATTAAAAGCACCACAAAGTCCTTTATCAGAAGTCACCAAAATCAATAAAATTTTTTCAATTGGTCTTTCCTTTGCGTAAGGATTGTTCATTTCATCACCACCACCGCTTACATTTTGTAAAATAGTAGATAATTTTTGGGAATAAGGACGCATCATGGTGATTCTGTCCTGAGCACGCTTCAACTTCGCAGCCGCCACCATTTTCATAGCTTTGGTAATTTGTTGAGTTGAAACAACTGAACTAATCCTATTTTTTACTTCCTTCAGATTTGCCATACAGCCTTATATCTATTTAGACCTTTAATTAAAAAGGAAAAATGTTAATCTTAAAATGTAGAAAGGAGCTAATTAAAGCTCCTCTAAATATTAGTATTTAGATGATAAATCGTCAGCCACTTTCTTCACAACTGCAATTAAGTCATCATTAATCTTACCTGCTTTAAAAGCATCAAGTGTCTCTTTTTCTTGGTTTTCCATCATCATAGAAAATTCTTTCTCAAAAGCACGAACTTTATCAACAGGAACTTTATCCAAAAATCCTTTAGTTGAAGCAATAATGATAGCCACTTGCTGCTCAACAGCAACAGGAGAGTACTGCCCTTGCTTCAATATTTCTTGGTTACGCTTACCTCTTTCAATAACTTTCTTAGTAGCAGGGTCCAAATCAGAACCAAATTTAGAGAATGCCTCTAATTCACGGAACTGCGCTTGATCTAGTTTCAAAGTACCCGCTACTTTCTTCATTGATTTAATCTGAGCATTACCCCCCACACGAGATACTGAAATACCTACGTTAATGGCTGGTCTGATACCAGAGTTAAACAAGTTGGTTTCCAAGAATATCTGACCATCCGTAATAGAAATCACGTTAGTTGGGATATAAGCTGAAACATCACCCGCTTGTGTTTCAATAATCGGAAGGGCTGTTAATGAACCACCACCTTTTACTTTACCTTTCAAAGAGGGAGGCAAGTCATTCATATCTTGAGCAATATTATCATCATTGATAACTTTTGCAGCTCTCTCTAATAAACGAGAGTGTAAGTAAAATACATCACCAGGATAAGCTTCACGTCCCGGTGGCCTTCTCAATAGCAATGAAACCTCACGGTAAGCAACTGCTTGTTTAGATAAATCATCATAAACTACCAATCCCGGACGGCCTGTATCTCTGAAGTACTCACCAATAGCAGCACCTGCGAAAGGAGCAAAGAACTGCAATGGAGCTGGATCAGATGCAGAAGCAGAAACAATAGTAGTGTATGCCATTGCACCAGCTTTTTCTAACTCAGCAACAATTTGTGCTACTGTAGAAGCTTTCTGCCCGATAGCTACATATATACAATAAACTGGCTCGCCAACATCATAAAATTCTTTTTGATTGATGATGGCATCAATCGCCACAGCAGTTTTACCTGTCTGACGGTCACCAATGATCAACTCACGCTGACCCCTTCCTACAGGAATCATCGCATCAATAGATTTAATACCTGTTTGCAAAGGCTCACTTACAGGCTCACGGAAAATAACACCCGGTGCTTTACGCTCCAAAGGCATATCAAAAAGCTCACCTTCGATAGGGCCTTTACCATCAATTGGCTGACCTAAAGTATCTACAACTCTACCTGCGATACCATCACCCACTTTAATGGAAGCAATTTTTCCTGTTCTTTTTACGGCATCGCCTTCTTTAATTCCTTGCGAACTACCGAACAATACAGCTCCAACATTATCTTCTTCCAAGTTCAAAACTAATGCTTGTAAGCCGTTTTCAAATTCTAACAACTCACCTGATTGTGCTTGTGTTAAGCCGTAAATACGCGCCACACCATCACCAACTTGAAGGACGGTACCAACTTCTTCTAATTCTGCTTCTGTTTTGAAGCTCGAAAGTTGTTCTCTTAATATTGCTGAAACCTCGTCTGGTCTAACCTCTGCCATTATTCTGTTATTATAGGTTAATTAATATTTTAAATCTGCTTGATATATTGATTCTGGGTTAATTCCCGTCTTAAATCATTTAATTTGCTTTGAATGGTTTCATCAATTTGCTTATCACCTACACGGATTAAAAAGCCACCAATCAAAGCCTCATCAACTTTTTCGTTTAATTCAACTTCCTTCCCGGAAATCTCTTTCACAATTTTGATTACTTCTGAACGCAAACCTTCATCCAATTTGAATGTTGTGCTTACCTCAGCTGTAATTATCCCTTTATGCTCATTATAAAGCTGCTTGAAAACCTTTGCCATTTCGGGCAAAACAGACTCTCTATGCTTTCTTGAAACAATATCAAAAAACAAAGAAGTCATTTCTTGTACTTTACCTTTGAATATTTTTCTAATTATGGCAGCCTTTTTCACGCTCTCCAAAATCGGATTATTCAGCATAAGTACAAAGTCTCTATTTTCCTTACAGACTTTAGATAAAAGTTCCATATCCGCCTTAATGTCCTCCAGTTGATTTTTCTCAACTGCAAGATCCATTAAAGATTTGGAATACCGGGATGCAATTCTATATTCTGACATTTGATCAGATTAATTGAGTTTTAAATCTTTCATAAAATCTTCAGCTAAAGCTTTTTGTGCTTTATCATCAGATAAGTTTTTACGAATAAGCTTCTCTGCTATTTCCAATGAAAGTTCTGCAACTTTAGTAGTAACTTCTTTTAAAGCGGCATTTTTCTCTACTTCAATTGCATTTTTAGCATCAGAAATCATTTTATCTGCTTGTTTAGCAGCATCAGATTTAGCTTCTTCTTTTATTTTATTAGCAATGTCAGTTGCTTCTTTTAAAAGCTTATCTCTCTCCAATCTTGCTTCTTGCAATAATTTTTGATTATCAGCCTGCAATTTTGCCATTTCCTCTTTAGCATTTTCAGCTGATTGTAAAGCATCTGCAATGCTGCCTTCTCTCGCTTTCAATGAGTTCAAAATTGGCTTCCAAGCAAACTTTGATAAAAGCAACAAGAGGACACCAAAAATGAAGAGCTGCATGAAAAACAACCCAGGAGAAAAATCATTTACTAATTGTTCCATTCTTGTGTTTAATTAAATGTTTTTAAAAAATGCTGTTTACAGCCTAGCGCTGCAAACAACATTTGTTTTTTCCTTCGGTATAGATTATTGACCTAAGATTAAAGCACCAAATGCTAATCCTTCCAATAATGCACCGATGATAATCATAGCGGTTTGAATTTTACCTGATGCTTCTGGCTGTCTAGCAATACCTTCCATTGCTTTTCCACCAATTTGACCTAAGCCAATTCCACCACCGATTACGATTAATCCTGCTCCAATTAAATTGTACATGAGATTTGATTTATATTAAATTAAACAAAAATACTTATTTATTAATGATGCTCTTCTTCCACTGCCATACCTATAAACAATGCAGAAAGCATAGTAAAGATATAAGCTTGCAAGAAAGCAACTAGTAATTCAATTATTGTAATAAAAAACGCTAATGCGAATGCCATACCCGTTGATGCTACTAGTCCAAAAGCCGATTTCATGGTAATCATTAAAGCAATTAAGCTCATAACCACAAAGTGACCAGCAGTGATGTTCGCAAACAAACGAATCAATAATGCAAAAGGCTTGGTAAACATACCCAATACCTCAATTGGCATTAAAATTATTTTCATTGGAATTGGCACACCTGGCATCCAGAAAATGTGTTTCCAGTAATTTTTATTTCCGCTAAACTGCACTACAACAAATGTGATCAACGCTAAACCAACAGTAATTGCAATATTACCTGTTACGTTAAACCCAAGTGGAGTTAAGCCCATTAAGTTCAAAAGCCATATATAAAAGAATACAGTTAAAAGATAAAACATGTATTTCTCATATTTAGGGCCAATATTAGGACGAGCAATTTCATCTCTAACATAAATTACCAATGGCTCTAATATTCTACCAATTCCTTTAGGAATAGATCTTTTTCTATAGCTTCTAGCCAATGAATTAAAACCTAAGAATAATAATAAAGATGCTAACAACATCCCTACCACATTTTTAGTGATTGAAAGATCTAAAGGTTTAGAATTGGTAGGATGAGCTGCTTCATCTAACTCAATATCTCCCTCGGCATTGGTTTCATAAACCTTGCCATGGTAAAGTGCAAAATACTTTCCCTTTGATTCGGCTACTTCATGACCATGATCAAATTTTGAGGATGAAAAAACATGTAACCCATCAGACCATAAAATAACTGGCAAAGGGAATCCATAATGAGTTCCTGTTTTACCACTAGTCCAAAAAACGAAATCATGAGAATCTTGCAAGTGATGCTGGATATATTCGTTTATCTCCTCTTTGGTGTTAATTTGCCCACCTTCTTCTGAACCTCCTGCAACCGCAAATAACGTGTTTACGTTGATAAGCGAAATTAAAAGTGCGAACAACAATGTGTTTCTCATTCTAGTTGGATTGATCATTCTACTTCTTTCGATAGCCTTAATTTGGGGGCAAAGGTAATCATTTTCTTAATAAACATAATTTTTTTATTAAGTTT
Source organism: Bacteroidota bacterium (assembly GCA_051747245.1). GTDB lineage: Bacteria > Bacteroidota > Bacteroidia > Cytophagales > Cyclobacteriaceae > Marivirga. The sequence continues at coordinate 6,384 of JBNJFX010000031.1, read as the reverse complement.
TTTACCCTCTAAAAAATCAAGGAAATTACTTCGCATTCATTAGCCTTCCACTATAGATTGCTTCGAAGATTAAAAACATGAAAAATGGGATAATAATGGAGATTCTCTCCAAAAAATTCATAGGGTTTTCGGCAAAGATTGCATCCTTAAAAATCAACACAAAAAAGCCGATTTTTATAAACACACTTGCCAAATAAAAGAAGCCTACTTGGTTTGGAAGTTTCTTGCTTAATAATTCCACCGCTACTACTATTATTAAATATGCTGCAAAATGAAAGTAATAGATTGAATTAAGTGAATAAGATAAAATTACTTCTTGAGAAGAGATATACCATTTTTGGATAAAAAGCACAGAGATTGCTAATACCACTATAGCAAGCGTAAAAATAAGGAGTCTTTTAATCATGGAAATTTATTCTTGTGATTTGATCACTTGCCTGATTATAATAAACATGGAAAGGAAAACAGCCAAAAGTGTAATGATTTTAGTAAAAACATCAGAACCACTTTCGGCAATTTTGTCGATATATTTGCCTAATAAATTACCCAAATATATGGTTACAGCCATCTGAATGGCAAGACCTGAATATTTTAGGTAACTATTAAACGGCTTTTGCTTTTTCAATTTTTGGATTTGATTGCCCATTAGCTGTTTCTTCACCAATTTTGATGGTTTTATTAGAAACACCCATTTTACACTCTCCATTAAAGGTAGCGCCTGATTCTACAATAAGCTTATTGGTTATAATATCGCCATGCACTACTGCAGATGGTTTTAACACCAATAATTCAGTTATTTCTACAACCCCTTTAACTTCTCCTTCAATTTCAGCATTTTGAGACAACACATTTCCTTCAATATGGGAAGTGTTCCCTAAAACCAGCTTAGATTTAGTTTTAATATTACCAATTACCTTTCCGTCTATTCTAATATTACCAAAAGTTTCTAAGTCTCCGTTAATAGTAGTCCCTTTTCCAATTGTATTGCTGGAACTTGTGATATCCTGTGCCATTTGTATTTTTTCTTGCTTGTTATTAAACATTTCCGTTTCCTTTTCCTATATAATTAAAAAGTAATAAATTCTTCCGGATCTACCGGATTTCCATTATACCATATTTCTAAATGAACATGTGGTCCTGAAGTTAGTTCCCCAGAATTACCAATTATGGAGATTACCTCCCCCGCATTCACAAAATTACCAACTTTTTTTAATATTGCAGAATTATGTCTTACTACAGATATTAAATTAGCTCTGTGCTGTATCGCAATTACATAGCCTCCGTCTTGAGTCCAAGACGATAATATAACGGTTCCATCGGCTATAGATTTTACAGGTTCGTTGGTTTTTGCCACAATATCAATCCCGTAATGATCAATACTCATATCATAAGGTGAACTTACAATGCCTTGCAAAGGCGGGAAAAAGAAAATATCCTTCAACTCTTCTGAGTAATTATTACTGGAATAACTTGTTAAACTAAAATCCTGCTCCTCAAATTCTTGTCTTATGATAGAATCCCCTGAATTCATCGCTTGAGGGTTCATATCCTTATTCAGATCATCCGTTTTAACCTGATCAGGCTCCCTGTAGGTTTCACCATCCGGAACATCACCTTGTAAAATAGTTTGCACATTCCCTATAAAGCGATCTTGAGCCCTTATCCTCGATTTTAATGAATCCATCTCCATGGTCAGCGTCAATAATTTTTGGTTATATTCCATGGTAGTATGCCTTGGATCAAACCACTGCGCCAATAAAGATTGAGATAAATATAATGCTCCAATAAAGATCAGAACAAAGGTCAATAACCCAATTACTGCTACTTTTGCATAAGTGAAGTTAATTGTAGATACTTCAGCTAAGTTTTCTTCGTTCCTTACTACCATTTGATATCTGGTGGTAAGCCAATTGGACATTGTTTTTCTTATTCGCAACTTTGTTAAATTATTGTTTGACACAAAAATACATAATATCAGCAACTCTCAATACTTTTCTTATATGAATCGATTAAATTGGTCGTTTCAAATGATAATGACCAAGAGAAAAATATTACTAAGAATTATATTAATGGCCTTTATATTGCCATTAGCGGCTTGTTCGCCTGAAAATTCAGGAATAGTAAGCTATAGTTATCATAATATTACAGCCAAATACAATGCATATTTTATTGCAAACGAAAAATTACAAGAGGTATTATTAGAAATAGAGGAGGCTCATCAGAATAATTTCAATAGAACTTTAATGGTTAAAGCTCCTATTGACACCAATATAGTTAATTCCAATGAGGAGAAAATTGAGGATATCATTAAAAAAGCTTCAATTGCCATTCAAAGGCATAAGGTTAGCAAATGGGTTGATGACAGTTATGTTTTAGTGGGAATTGCCCGAATGCTAAATCAGGAATATGAGGAATCAATTGAAACTTTCAAATACGTAAATGTAAATAGTGATGATGAACAAACACGATATGAAGCTTTAACTCACCTTATAAGAACATTTACAGAATATGGTGAATTAAATAATGCTCTTGCTGTAATTGATTACCTCAACAGACAAAAATTATCCAAATCCAATAAACGTAAATTTTATCTCCAAGCCGCACATTATAATCAAATCGCCAACAACCCTAATAACTTAATAAAATATTTAAGTGCGGCAGTTGAGCTAATGTCTGGCGGGCCGGAAAAAGCCAAAATACATTTTATATTAGGTCAACTCTTTCAAAAATCTAAATTAGATGCCTTTGCATACGAAAATTATAAAGAGGTGCTGAATAACAGACCTCCTTATGAATTATCTTTTTATGCTCAATTAAATATGGCTCAGGTAACGGAGCTATCTAAAGGAGAAGATGTTAAAAAAATCAGAAAATACTTTGAAAAGCTGCTCAAGGATGGTAAAAATGTAGAATTCAGAGATAAAATTTATTATGAAATGGCTGAATTTGAATTAAAACAAGGAAATATAAAATCAGCTATCCCCTATTATAAATCATCAATTCGAGAAAGTGTCAATAATGAAAGGCAAAAATCATTTTCCTATCACAAATTGGGATTATTATATTTTGATGAATTAAAAGAATACCCCTTAGCTCAAGCTTATTATGATAGTGCATACCAAATAATGCCAAAAGATGAAGAAATTTATGCTCAAGTAGAAACGAGGCAATCTGTTTTATCGGATTTCATCAAACAAATGAACACTATTAACGAAAATGACAGCCTGTTATCCTTAGCTAAAATGGACAGTGCTTCCTTAAATCAGATGTTCTTAACACTTCGGGATGAAAAACTCCAAAAAGAGGAAGAAGAGGCCAAAAAACAAAAAAGAGCTGAGAGAATTAAAAATGCCAATTCCAATCAAGGTTCATTTGAAGACGAGCCCAATCTGCAAACCAATACAGCGCCAGGTGGTGGTTTTTATTTTTATGATGAATCAACAGTAGGTCAAGGCAGAAATACCTTTAAAAGAACTTGGGGAGACCGTTCCCTTCAGGATAACTGGAGAACAAAAAGAGGTCAAGTCTATGATTCGGAAGAAAGTGAGGTGGCAGATAGCCTACAACTTGCTGAAGAGGAAAGCAGTACTAAATTGAGCGAAGAGGAATTATTGGCCAAGGAAAGAACTCAGTTTTTTTCTTCTATACCATTTAAGAAAGAGGAGCAACAAAAATTGAAAGATGAAATGGAAGTAGCTTATTATAAACTGGGCAACATCTATAATTTTGATTTGCAAGAAAAGAAAGATGCAGTGGATACCTATGAAACCTTACTTACAAAGTATCCGGAAACAGAATATAAAGCTGAGCTACTTTATCTGCTCTACATATATTATAATGATAAAAACGAAACTATTGCAAAGCCTTATGCTAATGAATTGTTGGCCAAATTCCCTGATAGCATCTTTGCTAAATTGGTGGAAAACCCAAATTATCAAGAAGAGAGCAATATGGCCAGTGCAAAAGTTAAAATAATTTATGAAGATGCCTACAGGCTTTATGAAGCTAGAAATTATAAGGCTGCTAATGAAAAAATAAATGACGGGCTCAACAATTACCCTGAAAATGATTATGAAGACAATTTAAAATTATTAGAAGCACTTATTATTGGTATTACAGATGGGAAAAATACTTATAAGTTTAAATTACAATCCTTTTTAGAAAATTATCCTGAAAGTGAATTATATGACTTTGCAAAAGGTTTATTAGCTGCGATTGATGATCTGGATAAAAAACAACAGAAGAAAGAACAAATAAAATATATTCCATTTTTCGATCAAGCTCATTATTTTGTGGTCGTTTATGAAAATAACAAAGCATTATCAGGCATTCTCCCACAAGAGATTGAGGACTTTGGAGAAAAATTCTTCCCTGAACAAGACTTAAATGCTGGTAATCTCGTTTTTGACAATGAAAATTCTATGATATTATTAAGTGAATTTGAAGATAAACAAACAGCTGAAGCCTTTTATAAAAAATTTAATAGTGATTTATCTCCATTAAAAAATTTCAGCAGCTTAAATTTTAGTAATTTTATTATCTCTAAAGATAACTTTCAGATTTTCTATCAAGCCAAAATGGTGGATAGTTATATAGATTTTTTCAATTTGAATTACGAAATAACACAATAGGGCTTAATAGTAATGCTTAAATTTCCCATTTAAATATAGTATATCCGAAAATGAAAAATCCAAAAACATTTAAAAGAATAATAATAGCACTGTGGTCAATCTTCTTTTTGGCTATAATAGGCTTTTCAATTTTTATATATAGCATTAGCATAAACTTAAATGGATGGTATGGCGAATTACCAGGCTTAAAGTCATTAGAAAATCCAAAAAGTGATTTATCATCAGTATTATACTTTGCTGATAATAAGGAAATGGGGAAATATTATCGCTATAACAGAAGTCAGGTTACTTTTGACGAACTTTCCCCAAATCTAGTAAATGCCTTAATCGCAACAGAGGATATACGGTTTTCAAAACATTCGGGCATTGATTTATACGGCTTGGGAAGAGTATTCTTTAAATCAATATTAATGTTTGATAAAAGTGGTGGTGGAGGAAGTACCATCAGTCAACAATTGGCAAAAATACTGTTTAGAACTAGGAGCGATTTATCAAATGGGACTTTAAATAATGTTCCAATTGTAGGTTTGGTTATTGCGAAAATGAAAGAATGGATAGTGGCAACTAAACTGGAGAGATCCTATACCAAAAAAGAAATAATTGCCATGTATTTGAATACTTTTGAGTTCGGAAGTAATGCGTTTGGCATTAAAACAGCTTCCCAAACTTTCTTTAATACAACTCCCGATCAACTCAGTATTCCAGAAGCAGCAGTACTTGTGGGCCTTTGTAAAAACCCAAATCTTTATAGCCCGGTTTATGAGCCAGAAAACTCTTTCCAAAGAAGAAATACAGTACTAAACCAAATGCTAAAGTATGGCTATATTGATGATACAGCTTATGATTCAATCTCCTCAAAGCCAATTGAATTGGATTACGATGTTGAAAATCATAATGATGGACTCGGTACATATTTTAGAGGAGTTATCTTATGGGATTTATTGGCTTGGTCAAAAGAAAACGGGTATGATTTATATGAAGATGGCTTGAAAATTTATACTACAATCGATAGTAGGATGCAAAAATATGCTGAAGAAGCAGTAGAAGAGCACATGAAATATCAGCAAGAACTTTTTGATGAGCATTGGGAAGGAAAAGCACCTTGGCGAGATGAAAGTGGACGTGAAATAAAAGATTTCCTTAAAAACGAAGCAAAACGAACAGAAGCCTACAGCTTTTGGAAAAATCAATATGGCGATGATGAAGATAAAATATTTGAAAAGTTGAATGAGCCAAAACCTATGAAAGTTTTTAGCTGGGAAGGTGAAATTGATACTACGCTAAGCACAATGGATTCGATCAGATATTTCAAACAATTTTTACATGCTGGTTTTATGGCCATGAATCCTAATAATGGACATATTAAAGCTTGGGTTGGTGGCATTAACCATAAATATTTCAAATATGATCATGTAAAACAAGGCAGAAGACAGCCGGGATCAACTTTCAAACCATTAGTTTATGCCGCTGCAATTGACAATGGATATTCACCTTGCTTTGAAATTCAAGATGTGCCCGTGACTTTTGAAGTGCCAGGAGACCCTCCAACATGGACGCCTTCCAACTCGGGCGGAAAGTTTTCTGGAGAAACGATGACACTTCGCCAAGCCATGGCACGCTCACTAAACTCGGGCACTGCCTACGTAATGCAGAAGGTTGGCCCTCAAACTGTGGTGGATTATGCCAAAAGATTGGGTGTAGAAAGCCCGTTAGAAGCTGTCCCTTCGCTATGCTTGGGTACTTCTGATGTATC
>JBNJFX010000030.1:0-62060 GCA_051747245.1 Bacteroidota bacterium | reverse complement strand
TTCCAAGGAGCTAGGAAGTTTGAAATAATTAGCAGGAATTAATATTCCTCTTTAGCTCAGCTGGTTAGAGCATCTGACTGTTAATCAGAGGGTCCTTGGTTCGAGTCCAAGAAGAGGAGCAAAGCCTTGCAGAGATGTAAGGCTTTTTTTGTGTCCAAATTTTATTGATATCCAAGATGGAGGAACATTTTGTTTATATATTGTATTCATCCAAAATTGACAAATACTATGTAGGGTATTCAGAAAAGCCTGATAAAAGACTGGAGTTTCATAATTCTTCCTTTAATAAGATATGGACAAAAAGCGGACAGCCATGGGTAAAAAAGTGCACTATCCAATTTGAGACTAAAGCAAAGGCAATGTCCGTTGAGAGAAGAATCAAGGATCTAAAAAGCAGACCTGTTATTGAAGATATAATAAAAAATGGATGGAAAGAGTGAAGGGCGGCTCGGCTGGTTAGAGCATCTGATCCCGATGCATCGGGAAGGGCCCTTGGTTCGCTTGTGCCGAAACATCGGAAAGTCCAAGAAGAGGAGCAAAGCCTTGCAGAGATGTAAGGCTTTTTTTGTGTCCAAATTTTATTGATATCCAAGATGGAGGAACATTTTGTTTATATATTGTATTCATCCAAAATTGACAAATACTATGTAGGGTATTCAGAAAAGCCTGATAAAAGGCTAGGGTTTCATGTTGTGAGTAATATCATGATTTTATAAAATACGGATCAGGAACAATACCTACCCCTCATCCACCAGCTGGCGGAAGCTCCCCTAAAACCATTTTACCCCTCTGTCCTGCGGACATCTCCCCTAAAACAGGGGAGCAGTGGGGCAGTGCAAAATAATACAGGCTGTACTAAGAGTTTAATTTTCTTTAGAAAAAGACGTGAGGATCAAAATAGAAATACAAAACTGGCTAGAAGCAGTTCCTTATTCCCCTACTTTTTAAGGAGGGGTGCCCGAAGGGCGGGGTGGTTGTTAATAATTAAGTTCTCCCCAGATTTTCAGATTGATCCAATCCATTCCTTGATTCAATAAACCACAAAAAAATAGGCGAATCAAATAAAGTTGATTCGCCTATTTACTATAAAAGAATTTTAATAGAACCTATTCCTCATAACCCCAATCAACACCAGTTTTCAAATCTTTAATGATTAATTTATTGGATTTAAGGATAGCCCTTATTTCATCAACCTGATCATAATTTTTTTCAGCTTTCGCCTTTTTATAAAATTCAAGCAAAGCATCAATAATGGGGTCAACTTCAGTAGGTGTTTCTTCTTTTAAACCTAATATCTCTACCATAAAGGTTTGGTAGGTGTTGGAAAGCTTTTCAAAAGCAGCTTGTCCAATTTCACCGAATTTTAACTGACCCGTATGCAGTGAATTAATTTTCTTTAATAATTCAAAAAGCTGAGCAATGGTTTTAGCCGTGTTAAAATCATCATTCATGGATTTGTAACATCCTTCGCAAGCTTGCTCTATCTGGCTGATTGCTTTTTCATTTTTCTTGCCATCATCATTTTTGAAACTTAGGCTTTTGATAATTTTCAAACCATTAGCCAATCTCCTATAGCCTTTTTGTGCTGCTTTCAAGGCTTCATTACTAAAATCCAATGTGCTGGAGTAATGCGTTTGCATCATGAAAAAGCGAACGGTCATAGGAGTATAGCCTTGCTCCAACATTTTATGGTTTCCAGAAACTAATTGAGTTGGTAAGAAAGAATTACCCAATGATTTACTCATCTTCTGACCATTTACCGTCAGCATATTGGTATGAATCCAGTAATTAACGGGCTTCTTACCATTGGCTCCTACTGCCTGCGCAATTTCACATTCATGATGAGGAAATTTCAAATCCATTCCTCCGCCATGAATGTCAAAAGTCTCCCCTAAATATTTTGTACTCATTACGGTACATTCCAAATGCCAGCCAGGGAAGCCGTCACTCCAAGGAGAGGGCCAGCGCATAATATGCTCGTCCGAAGCTTTTTTCCATAAAGCAAAATCAAGCGGGTCTTTTTTATCATCCTGACCATCCAAAGTTCGGGTATTGCTTTGCAGATCCTCTATTTTTCTTCCGCTTAATATCCCATATTCATGAGCTTCATTATATTTGGACACATCAAAATAGATGGAACCATTTTTTTCGTAAGCCCATCCATTTTCTAATAATTTCTTATTGATTTCGATTTGTTCTACTATATGACCAGTAGCAGTTGGCTCAATATCCGGCTCCAAAATATTAAATAAATCCATCACCCTGTGGAAACCATTGGCATATCTCTGGACAATTTCCATTGGCTCAACATTTTCAAGCTTGGCTTTTTTTCCAATTTTATCTTCTCCATCATCCGCATCATCTACCAAATGACCAACATCGGTAATGTTTCTAACATATCGTACTTTATATCCTAAATGGCGCAAATAGCGGTTGATGACATCAAAACTCATGAACGTCCTAACATTTCCCATGTGGGCATCACTATAAACAGTTGGGCCGCAAACATACATTCCCACAAATGGAGGATTGATAGGTTTGAAGATTTCCTTCTGTCTTGTTAGTGAGTTTTGTATCTTTAATTCTTTGTCCATAAGGCAAAATTATAAATAAGATTCTCTTTTTAGGCACAAATTCGTGATTGAATTTATACTTCTATACTAATAATATGTAAATCTGTTAAGCCAGACTATTTGTTTTGCTCAATTATTTACTCTAAATTTGCAACAAAGTTAGTAAAACAAGATCACGAGGGGGCTTTTAAGTCCCCTCTTTTTTATCGTAGAATGATAGGTTTAGACGAAAAAATAAAAGCTTATTTAGAAGAGATTATCACAGAACCGCAATATTTTATTGTGGATATTGTGATTAGTGGAAACGATAAATTGAAAATCGTTGTATTACTTGACGGGGATGAAGGAGTTTCAATTGATTATTGCGCAAGCGTAAGTCGTCAATTGGCACACCGAATGGAAGAGGATGAGGTATTGGAAAACGCCTATGTATTGGAGGTTTCTTCTCCTGGTTTGGATCATCCATTGACTAACCTGAGGCAATATCAAAAAAATATTGGCAGAAAGGTAAAAGTGGATACTACAGATGGAAAATCCATCAGAGGGGAACTTTTGGAAGCAAAAGAGGACTTTATTCTTGTTAATCAGGAAATAAAGGAAAAAGGGAAAAAGAAAATAAAGTTGGAAGAAACGAAAGTTTCATTCGAAAATATAGACAAAACAAAAGTCTTGGTTTCATTTAAGTAACATGGACACATTAAATCTAATAGAATCGTTTGCCGATTTTGCAAGGCAAAAAAATATCGACCGTCCCACCATGATTCGCATCCTGGAGGATGTGTTTAAAACCATGATTCGTAAAAAATACGAAACGGACGATAATTTTGACATTATTATAAACGCTGACAAGGGGGACCTTGAAATCTGGCGTTTCCGCGAAATCGTGGATGATAACTCAGAAGATATCTGGGATCATGATAAAATCAGTTTGACTGAAGCCAGAAAAATTGAGCCTGATTTCGAAATCGGTGAAGAGGTTGCTGAGGAAGTAGAGCTAGAGCACTTTGGAAGAAGAGCTGTAACTACTGCCCGTCAGACACTTATTCAAAAGGTAAAAGACCTTGAGAAAGATATTTTATTTAATAAATACAGTGAACTTGTTGGTGAAATTATAGCTGGTGAAGTTTACCAAATCCTTAGCCGTGAAACATTGTTAACGGATGCGGATGGCAACGAATTGGTATTGCTGAAATCAGAGCAAATCCCGAAAGATAGGTTTAGAAAAGGAGATTCTGTTCGTGCAGTTGTCCACAGGGTGGAAATGCAAAACGGAAATCCTAAAATCATACTTTCTAGAACGTCTCCAGTTTTCTTGGAAAGATTATTCGAACAAGAAGTGCCGGAAGTTTATGATGAATTAATAACTATCAGGAAAATTGTAAGAGAGCCAGGTGAAAGAGCCAAAGTATCGGTTGAATCTTATGATGATAGAATTGATCCAGTTGGTGCTTGTGTTGGGATGAAAGGTTCAAGAATTCACAGTATTGTTAGAGAATTGCAGAATGAGAATATTGATGTAATTAACTATACTGAAAACATGGAGCTTTACATTCAGCGTGCTTTAAGCCCTGCAAAGTTAAGTTCTATGAAAATAGATACAGAGAATAAACGAGTTTCTGTATATTTGAAACCTGATCAGGTTTCTTTAGCAATTGGTAAAGGTGGTCAAAACATCAAATTGGCGAGTAAATTGGTCGGAATGGAAATAGATGTTTTCCGTGAATTGACTGATGCTGAGGAAGAAGATGTATTGATCGATGAATTCAATGACGTATTAGAAGATTGGGTTATTGAAGAATTGAAGAAAGTTGGGCTTGACACTGCCAAAAGAGTGTTGGAATTAGGAAGAGAAGAATTGGTTAGAATGACCGATTTAGAAGAAGAAACAATAGACGAAATATTTAAAATATTTAGTCAGGAATTTGAGTAAGAATTTTTAGTACTCAGGTTCAATAATTTTTTAGCAGAATACAAAGCATTTATGTCAGAAGAAAAAATGATGCGACTCAGCCTTGCGGCAAGAAAATTGAATGTAGGATTATCTACAATCACAGACTTCTTGGGCAAAAAAGGTTATGAGGTGGATAGTAAGCCAAACTCAAAAATTACAGAAGAGCAATTTGGAATGCTCGCAAAAGAGTTTGCCTCCTCTGCACAAGAGAAGGAGGAAGCATCCAGTCTGTCCATTGGTAAAAAGCATAATAGCAATGTAGTTGTCGATTCAGATTCGGATAGCGAAGATAATGATGACGAAGAAAAAGTCTTGATTAAAAATGCAGGCGAGGGCAAAGAGAAAAGTGCTCAACCAGAACAAAAACCTGCTGATCAGCCAACTGCTAAAAAAGAAGAATCTAAGGAGGATGTCTATAAATCCGAAAGCCCAAAATTATCGGGGCCGAAAGTTTTAGGCAAAATTGATTTAGACGATCAGAAAAAAGCCAAGAAGCAGGAATCTCCAAAACCTGCTGATGAACCTAAAAAAGAGGAAGGCCCTATTGCTGAAAAGAAACAGCCTGAAGAAGCTCCAAAAGGAAAAGTAGAGGCAAAAGAGGAGAAAAAGGAAGAACCAAAGAAGGAGGAGCCTAAAAAAGAAGAGAAAAAGCCAGAGGAGAAAAAAGAAGAAGATTCCCCTAAAGCCGAAAAACCAAAAGAGGAAGTTAAGGAAGAGCAAAAAGAAGAGAAGCCTAAAGCTGAAACTCCAAAAGAGGAAGCTCCAAAAGCAGAAAAGAAAGCAGAGGACAAACCAACTGAAAAGCTTCCATTAACCGAAGAAAAACCAAGGGATTCTACTATAGCGGCTAAAGCAGATTCATTAAAAGGACTTACGGTTTTAGGTAAGATTGATTTACCTAAAGAGAAAGAAAGAAAAGGCAAAAAAGGCGTTAAGCCCGTTGCTTCTTCAGATGATAAGAAAGAAGCAAGAAGAGGTAAACGTCCAAGAAAAAGAATTGCTCCTAATAAGCCACAAGATTCTAAACCGGGTGGTGGTTCAGGTGGGTCTGGTCAAAGTAGAGGGCCTGGTTCTGGTCAGCAAGGACAAAATAGAGGTGGAGGAAGCGATAGAAATAGAGGCAGAAGAGGAAGAGTAGAGAAAGCAGAGCCTACTGAAAAAGAAATTCAAGAACAAATTAAACAAACCATGGCTCGCTTGAGTGGTAAATCACCAGGAGCTAGTGGTAATCGTTCAAAATATAGAAAAGAAAAACGTCAAACTCAGGCTGATAAAAGAGAAGGAGATCTTCAACAGCAAGAGCAAGAATCAAAAGTTCTTAAAACAACTGAATTTATCTCAGCCAATGACTTAGCATCATTAATGGATGTAAATGTTAATGATGTCATTGCAAAATGTATGAATTTAGGAATTTTTGCTTCCATCAACCAGAGGTTGGATGCAGAAACCATTACTATCATAGCCGATGAATTTGGTTATGATGTGAAATTTACTGAAGCTGATGATGAAACAGAGGTAGTTGAAGAGGAGGATAATCCGGAAGACTTGAAGGACAGAGCTCCTATTGTAACCATAATGGGACACGTTGACCATGGTAAAACTTCATTGCTAGATTTCATTCGTGAGTCAAAGGTAACGGCTGGTGAGGCTGGTGGTATTACGCAGCACATTGGGGCTTATGATGTAATGACTGAATCAGGCAAAAAAGTAGCCTTCTTGGATACACCAGGTCACGAAGCTTTTACTGCCATGCGTGCTAGGGGTGCTAAAATCACCGATGTTGCTATTATTGTGGTTGCAGCGGATGATGCAGTGATGCCTCAAACAAAGGAGGCAATTAATCACGCTCAAGTAGCTGGTGTACCAATGGTTATTGCCATTAACAAAGTGGATAAGCCAAATGCAAATCCTGATAAGATCAAAGAACAACTGTCCGCTATCAATGTATTAGTTGAGGATTGGGGTGGTAAATATCAGTGTCAGGAAGTATCTGCAAAAACAGGTGCAGGTATTGAAGACTTATTAGAAAAAGTATTGCTTGAAGCAGAAGTTTTAGAGCTTAAAGCAAACTCAAATAAATCGGCAGTTGGAACTGTAGTTGAAGCCGAATTGGATAAAGGTAGAGGTTATGTAACCACAATTATGGTTCAAGCAGGAACCTTACGTGTAGGAGATGTAGTACTAGCAGGTGCTCATTACGGTAAGGTGAAAGCGATGTTTGACCATAAGGGTAAAAAAGTTGATGCAGCAGGCCCATCAACGCCAGTCTTAATGTTAGGTTTAGATGGAGCACCACAAGCTGGTGATCGTTTCAACGTAATGGAAACTGACCGTGAGGCAAGGGATATTGCTAATAAGCGTGAACAAATTCAGAGAGAGCAAAGTATGCGAACCAAGAAGCATATTACACTTGATGAAATTGGACGTAGATTGGCAATTGGCTCATTTAAAGAGTTGAATGTAATCATCAAAGGTGATGTGGATGGTTCAATTGAAGCATTATCCGATTCATTATTGAAATTATCTACTGAAGAAATTCAGGTTAATATAATTCATAAGGCAGTAGGTCAAATTTCAGAATCTGATGTTTTATTAGCCTCTGCTTCGGATGCCATTATTTTAGGTTTCCAAGTAAGGCCTTCACAAAATGCCAGAAGACTTGCTGATAATGAAGAAATAGAAATTAGATTATACTCTATTATCTATGATGCCATCAATGAGTTGAAAGATGCCATGGAAGGTATGTTGGCACCAACTAAGGAAGAGGTGATCACAGGTAACATTGAAGTCCGTGAGATTTTCAAAATTTCTAAAATCGGTACTGTAGCCGGTTGTATGGTGACGGATGGATACGTGAAAAGAAACAATAAAATTAGGTTGATTAGAGAAGGTATTGTGAAGTATGAAGGTGAAATCGATCAGTTGAAACGTTTCAAAGATGACGTACAGGAAGTGAAGAAAGGATATGAGTGTGGTATCAGTATAAAAGGCTACAATGACATTAAAGAAGGTGATGTGATTGAAGGGTTTGAAGAAAGAGAAGTAAAAAGAACTTTGAAGTAAAATCAAAGTTTTAACATAAAGCTTAAAGCCGATTAGATGTAAATTTAATCGGCTTTTTTATGCTCTAATGTTATTAGAAAACTCTTGGTTACTCTGTAAGTCTTTTCAGGTTAGGATAAACTAAATTTTTCTAACTTTTTATTTTCTAACTTTTTAAAATCAATTACATTAGTCTGAAATTTTAAAACCAAAAAAAACTGACTATGAAAAACTATTACTATGTTTTATCCTGCGTAATTCTAGCATTTGGCCTGCTTTCTTGTTCAGGTAATGAAAATAAGGAATCAACTGAGCAAGCTACTGTTCAGGAAGAAGCTCCTAAGAATGTTGATGCTGTTTCTATTTGGGACGGTATTTCTGTAAGGAAAGAACCATCATCAGATGGAAAATGGGTTTCATCTATTAGCTTAGGTGAAAAAGTATTGATGACAGGTAAAATTGTTGTTGATTCCTCAGATGATAACAAAGAATATGTGGAGATCAAATTAGGAGATGAGAAAAAAGGTTGGGTTGTAAGTGATTTTGTGGAAGAAGGAACCGCAGTAGCCGCTGTAAAAGATGCCAAAATATATAAACGTCCTGATTTACTAACCAAAACTGAAAAAAGTTTTAAACCAATGGATGTGTTGGCTTTAATCAACACTAAAGATGAATGGGTGGAAGTAAAAGGTAAAAGTCAAGATGAAAAATGGTTCTGGTCAGGATGGGTTAAACGCACTGACCTATCCGATGATGAAGTTGATGTTGCCGTTGCTGTTTATGCTCAAAAAGCCATGGAAATTGAAGATGAGCAAGAACGTGTTGATGCTATTCAAGAAATCTTGGAAAATGAATCCTTTACCTCTTCTCAGTTTATGACGGATTTAAAAAATGAATTAAATGAGCTGAATAATGATGAGGAAGAATTAATGGCTGAACCAACGGAAGAAATGGACAGTGTAGAGGTGGAAGAAGAAGTAACTGAAACCGAGGAAGCTATTAGTGAATAATTATTATAACATCTTAATACTTAAAAATAGCTGCTAATTTAGTGGCTATTTTTGTTTTAAATCCGTTGGTTTGATCATTATTTAAAATAATTCAATTAGTCATGGCAAATTTCAATGATTTATTTCTTAACGAGCCGACAGATATTCCAAACACATTTATAAAAGCATGGAATCTTAAAGATGCCAAAATGCTGGCTTCTATTTTCAATGAGGATGCTGAGTTTATAAATGTTACCGGATTATGGTGGCATGATAGAGAATCCATTTACAAAGCCCATGATTATGGATTGAAAGTCATTTTTAAGAATTCAGAATTGTCTTTAAGAAAAACTAAAGTAAAATACTTGTCAGATACCATAGCGGTAGTCAATGCTCGAATGCATTTGGAAGGGCAGACTTCCATCAAAGGCAAAAAGGCTCAAGCCCGAAATACCATCTTTACTTTTGTGGTACATCAAAATGATGACGGAAACTGGAGTTGTGCTTCAGCTCAGAATACCGATATAGTTCCTGGAAAAGAAACTCATATTGTAGATAAGGATGGAAATATTGAGGCTTTGGACTATCGGGATAATATATAGATTGAGCACAAGCGGACGCTTGCGCTATTTGCGCTATTACTATCTATTTCAATTTAGCACTCACTTGTTCAAGCGTCCGCTTGGACCTAATAAATTTCAGCTGGTTCTATTTAGATATGATTCTTTAGATAAGCATTAGTTCAAGCCTTTATCAATGGTTCAAGTGCCCGCTTGGACCTAAAACCCAAACCTGAAACTATTAAAGCAGGAGATTTCAAAGAATAATTTATATATTGCGTTATGCGCTATTTAACCTTTATTTTCTTTTTTTGCTTTTCTTCTTTAGTTCTGGCACAATCCACTACTATTTACCAAGAAGTCGAGAAGGGTAAATATTACCAAGAAGATGAATTAGCTGATGCAAAGGAATCTAGAATTAAAACCTATAAAATGGTTTTCCCAAATATGACGACCAATTTTGAAGTCAATGTAGTGGAGGAAATTATTCGAAATGATTCTTTAATTAAGGTTTTTGAATGGAAAAAAACCTCTGAAGGTAACTTGGAAAAAATTTATGAATACAAAGGAAAGGAGTTTCCTAATTATAAATTTAAGACACTTCAAAACGATAATTTGAGGATTTCTGACCTAACAGGAAAACCTGTTTTTATGGATTTATGGTTTACCAGTTGTAGACCGTGTATTGCTAAATTCCCAGATTTAAATAAGATCGCAAAAAAGTATAAAGATGAAGTTTATTTTGTGGCCATCACATTCAACAACTCTAAAGAGGTTAAAAAACTATTAAAGAAACATTCACTTGATTTTGTTCATTTAATTGATGCCAAGCCATTTTTGAAAAAAATAGGGCAACAACTCTATCCTAAAAATGTAATGTTGGACGAATCAGGAAAAGTGGTTTTCATAAGTGAAAGTTTTGAGCCTCTTGAAAAAAAGGATATGGATAGAGTCATAAGGGAGGTTCTGACATCGAATTAATACACTCTTTATCGCTTAATGATCTTGCGTACTTCCACTTGATTTTCCATATATACATAAAGAATATAAGTTCCGGTTTCTAAGGATTGTGTATTGACTTGCCATTTGTTTTGACCTAGATATTCGGAAGTTATATTGATGGAATTTCCTGTGATATTTTTCAATTCAATCCTTTTAACTGAATTTTCTCCTTTACTTTTAACAAAGATTTTCTCCTTAAATGGATTAGGGAATACTAACTGCCTATTGCCTCCATATTCAACCCTTAAAACATGAGAGTATTCAAATTTTCCATCAGTATCCACTTGCTTGAGTCGGTAATATTGAGTTCCTGAAACAGGGTTTAAATCTGTAATAGAATATCGGATCAAATTATTTGAATTGCCTGCTCCTTGTACTGTTGATATATTTTTCCAATCATTGTCTAGTCCCTTTTTTTCAACAATAAAGTGGTCGTTATTTTTTTCAGATGCTGTTTCCCATTGAATATCGATTTTTCCTTTAAGAACTTTTGCGCTAAAAGAGATTAGTTCCACTGGTAATGGGTCATTTTGATCAGTACCAGTAAAGTAACTAAAGCCATTATCAATATTTGAAACAGAAAAAACCCTATTTACAGTATTTACAGTAGTTGGCCAGGTGGACCAATCATTCACATCATCTGAGCGTTTTGTTAGCAAGATATCATCTGTAGCAATTCCCGCAAGCAAAGCAGGTTCATACGCTAATTCAAGATTATATTCATAACCGCTTCCACCAGTAGCATTAACTTGCACATAGCCATTAAATACAGGGTGCCCATCCGTATCTGGCGGTAGTGTTCCTGGAAAGTAATTCACCTCAATTGCACTTGGAAGACTTCCTCCATTTTCATTCCATGTTAAAGACAATATTTTTCTATTACCTACATAAAAATCTGATGTGGCAGCATCTGCAATGGCCCCATCTTGATAAGCAGGCACAGTCTGGGTATTAGGTGTAAATTCAAAAGAACCTAAACTTGGCGGGATTGCTGTTATATTTGTGTTTCTTGAAGCACCATTAAAATCCTCAGTCATATCCACTAAATGGGTTCCCGCTGCATTAATTAACCAAGCTTCTTGTTGGGAATCATCAATTTCTAAATAATCTCCAGTTCCTTCACTTACTGCTGTGAACAATCTTTCGGGGTCAAAAGTAAAGCCAGAGCCATTAAATGTGCCCATATCCAAACTTGAAGCTCCAATTGAACTTAAGTCATTTTCACTTACGGTTTTTAAATCGGCTAATGAAGAAGCAGAATCGGAAAAATCACTTGCCAATGATTCAGTGCCACCTGCAAGGCTGCTTACCTGACTATAATATAAATTGTAATCAATATCAGGGAAATGATCGGTAAATGTTCCTTGATAAGCAATTGTGGTATATCCAGCAGGTTGTGCCCCGCTATTATCACCGCCTAATGTATTGATCAATATGTTGTTCTTTAAGGTGTTGATTGTGGCACCTGTGCCAATAGATAAACAGGCCGTATAAGAATCCTCATTTGCTGTAAGAATATTGCTCCCTCCCTCTTTTAAATAAATTGAATTGTTTAAAATTGAAATACCTGATTGATTTCCTTCCACAGCAATACCAATTGCATTATTTAGAAAAGAAGTGTTGTAATCACTTCCATCTGCAGATATATTATAAATCATATTGTTCTTAACCAAGACATTTGAATTTATTATGGAAGAGGCAATTGAAATACCATGAACACCATAATTGTCTGAATGCAAAAGATTATAAATCTCATTTTTTTCAATTGTTACATTTGATGAGTTTGCTCCAATCCGAACACCTCTAACATTTCCACCTAGGTTTGAATTAATATTTCCAATGCGATTATTAATGATGGTTACATTTTCAGTACCATTTACTTCAACACCTCTTAATTCGATTGGATTTGTAGCATCATCCATTGAATTATTTTGAATGCTAAGGTCTGATCCATTGGCATTTCCATCATTTCCATTAGCATATATTCCCCATCTTCCGCCAGTAAATTTATTGTTGGAAATAGTTATGTTTGAATATAAGCCAGCTGAGTAATCATTATAGGAGCTGATAACTATACCATCTCCCGTTGTACTACCTATGTTAATATTAGTGTTCTTTATCTCAATATTTTCATTTGCAATGGCAGATCCGATATCAGAACCAATATAAATTCCGATAGGGTTGGTAGTACTATTATTTTCTATCGAAAGGTCTTTTGTTATGGAGCCCCCGTTATCTCCATTAATGGTAATATTACTGGCCCTATCGATGAAAATAATACCGCTATTTCCATCTCGACTCCCACTTATTGTTGGTGTAATACTTTCGTCTTGAACAGCTTGCAATAACAATTCAGCATTTGAAACAGTTGAATTAGGATTGGAATTGAAATCCTCAATTCTAAGTGGTAAATCACCAGATCTTACGGAATAATCTTCATCGGTCAATTCGAAATTTACATTGCCTGAAACACCGTTCATATTGAGTAAAGCAGTGGCATGCATAATGCTGTCAAATCGTTGTGTCCCAGTAGAATTTTTTCCTATTTCGTAAGTCCCAGCTAAAGGTTGAGTAGCATTTCCATCGGATATAATTACATTATCGAAAGCTGCAGGGTCGCCATAAATTTGACCATCATTTTTCCACATAAAGACTAACCGATATTCATTATCTCTAAGTAGACTGTTCTCTTCTTCTGTCAGCTTATAATTTAGTAGAGTAAAAGTTGCTTGTTCTACAAATCGATTATCTGTCCCAGGACCTAATATTTCAAATCCATTAGCTTCATTTTCTAAATCTGTTTCATCTAAATCTGTGGAAGGGGGAACAATAAATACCCGCAAATAATCATAGACTATACCGGCTTCAACATCTCCCACGCATTTCCAGTTAAATTTTATATAAAAATCACCACTTGCAGGAAATTCAATGTCTTTATAGGCAAACACTTCGGCAGCTTCTGTTTCGTCATATCCATAGTCCACATCATCTGTTGAGATGTAACTGGCTTTATTTCCTGCATAAACCGCATCAGTATCTGATCCTCTTGTAAAGTTATGGGGCCAGGTTTCATTTTCTATTCTCAACCAATTTCCACTTCCACTCTGACCCTCCCAATCTTGCACGTGTAATATAAATTGAGAAAAGCAATTAAAAGTATTAAAAAATAGAAGAAATATTATTAAAACCAATGGTTTTAACGGTGAGAGTATGCCCGAATCTTCCCTGTATGAGAATAGATTACATATAAATAGTACAATTTTATTAAGGCTCATTTCGAAATATTTTAATTCCTTAATCTAAGATAATTAGTGTAAATTTATAGTATTATTTTGTTAAAATATAATTAATTCGACAGAATGACTCTTATAATTGCTAAGAACTTATTTGAGATCGTTTAATTTAAATTAAAAGAACTTAATAGGATAAACTATATATATTAATAAAGTTCAATTCAATAATTTTGATAAAGGGTAAAATTATTAATTGTGAACTTTGTTAATTTTTAAATAACATATCGCTTTCTAATGTGTAATTAAAAAAATATAAATTAACAAAACAACAATATTTATTTCCTTAATAGCTAAATATTAGCTGTCTTGAGCCAAATAGATTAATCATTAAATATATTATCGACCCTTGAAGTAAAATAAGTTTGGTTTTAAAGTAAGGCTGAGGATATTGACTAAAATTTAATAACCTTAAATATGAAAAGACACTATATAAAATTATGGATTTTTACTTTACTCATGATGGGTTGCTATTTTACGGCATCCGCACAGAAAGTAGATTTAGAAAAATTAAAGGGTATTGATGTCCGAAGCATTGGACCTGCGGGAATGAGCGGACGTGTCACGGCCATTGATGTGGTGCACGACCAACCACACATCATGTATGTAGGCTCCGCATCGGGTGGATTATGGAAATCTGAAAGCGGAGGGGTAGATTGGAAGCCCGTTTTTGATGATGAACAAATATTGTCAATTGGAGCTGTGGCTATTCAGCAAGATAATCCTGACGTAATTTGGGTAGGAACGGGTGAAGGAAATCCCCGAAACAGTTTGAATGGAGGTTACGGCCTTTACAGATCTCTAGATGGTGGAAAAAGCTGGAAATTAATGGGCTTGGAAAAAACCCGTAATATTCACCGAATTAAAATCGATCCTAAAAATCCTAATACGGTTTATGTAGGCGCTATCGGTTCTCCCTGGGGCGAACATCCTGAAAGAGGTGTTTTTAAAACCACGGACGGAGGAAAAAGCTGGGATAAAATTTTGTATGTAGATGAGAAAACGGGAGCGGCAGATTTAATAATGGATCCTAATAATCCCAACAAATTATTTGCGGCCATGTGGGAACACCGAAGAAAACCATGGACTTTTAATTCTGGTGGGCCAGGATCAGCTTTGTACATGACAGTGGATGGTGGAGAAAATTGGAAGAAATTAGGTGAGGATGATGGATTACCAAAAGGTGAATTAGGTAGAATTGGTATTGCCATGTCAGCGGCTAATTCCAAAAGGGTTTATGCTTTGGTTGAATCTAAAAAGAATGCACTTTACCGCTCTAATGATGGTGGATATAAATGGGAAAAAATCAATGATGATATGGGGGAAATCGGAAATCGTCCTTTTTATTATCATGAATTATATGCCGATCCAAAGAATGAAAATAGGCTGTATACAATTTTCACTTATGTAAATGTGAGTGAAGATGGCGGTAAATCATTTAAGGAATTAATGCCGGCTTATGGAACTGAGGTAGGTGTTCACCCTGATCATCATGCTTGGTATATCCATCCTGATAATCCTAAAATGATGTTGGATGGAAATGATGGAGGCTTGAATATTACCTATGATGGCGGGGAAACCTGGCGATTTGTAAAGAATCTGCCCATAGCGCAATATTACCATATCAATGTGGATAACGAATTTCCTTACAATGTTTATGGCGGAATGCAAGATAACGGCAGCTGGGTTGGCCCTGCTTATGTTTGGAAATCTCAAGGGATTCGAAATTCCTATTGGCAAGAATTAGCTTTTGGAGATGGATTCGATGTAGTACCCGATAAAGATAATTCCAGATATGGTTTTGCGCAATCGCAACAAGGTTTTGTGGTTCGATATGATAAAGAGACGGGTAAATCACAGATTGTTCGCCCAACTCATCCTGATAAAGATGTATTGTTGAGATTTAACTGGAATGCGGCCATTGCCCAAGACCCTTTTGACAATAGCTCTGTTTATTTTGGAAGTCAATTTTTGCATAAATCAACAGACAAAGGGCAAAATTGGGAAATCATTTCTCCCGACTTGACTACCAATAATCCTGAAAAACAAAAGCAATTTGAGAGTGGAGGACTAACTTATGATGCCACTGGAGCGGAAAATAATACCACTATTATTTCCATTGGACCTTCAGCAGTGAAAGAAGATGTGATGTGGGTAGGAACAGATGATGGAAACTTACAGCTTACCCAAGATGGCGGAAAAAGCTGGGAAAAAGTGAGCGATAACATCAAAGGCTTGCCTGAAGCGGCTTGGTTTGCTCAAATCCAACCTTCTACTTATAATCCCGGAGAAGCTTTCGTAGTGGTTAATAATTATAGAAATTTTGATTTCAAACCTTATTTATTCCACACTACAAATTACGGTAAAAGCTGGACTAATTTAGTCAATGAAGAGCAAGTATGGACTTTTGCTTTAAGTTTTGTGCAAGATCCGCTTGAACCTAATTTGATGTTTTTAGGAACAGATGGCGGTTTATATTTCAGCATTAACAAAGGAAAAGATTGGCAGAAGTGGACCAATGATTACCCCAATGTGCCTACTCGGGATATGGTGATTCACCCAAGAGAGCATGATTTGGTAATCGGAACTTTCGGTCGATCTGCTTATGTGATGGATGATATCCGACCATTAAGAAAACTGGCTACAGAGGGCAAGGATTTACTGGAAAAACCATTGGCGCTTTTTGAGCCGCCAACTGCTTATCAGGTAGTAAGTCAGCAACCAACTGGATTAAGATTTGGAGCTAATGCCACTTTCAACGGAGAGAATAGAAGTTCCAATGCCATGATTTCTTATTTGGTAAATAAACCAGAGCAAAAAGAGGAGAAAGAAGAAAAGGATGAAAAGGAGGATGAAGAAAAAGAAGAGGATAAAATAAAGTATGATTCTTTGCAGCTTCAAGTTTATAATATGGATGGAGACTTGATCAGAACCTTGAAAGAGAAAGCTCCAGAGAAGAATGGTGTTCATCGTATGTATTGGAGAATGGATGAAGCCGGAGCAAGAGGACCAAGCAGAAGCAAAACCAAAGAGGATGCTCCCGAACCAGGCGGAGTTGAAGTATTGCCAGGCGATTATAAATTAGTACTAAGCTTTGGTGAACATAAAGATTCCACCCAAATCACGGTGAAATTTGACCCACGATATGATCTTTCGGAATATGTGTTGCAATCGCGATATGACTTTTTGAAATCTATCGAAGGCATGCAAACTGTAGCGCACGAAGCAAGCCAAAGAATTTTGGACGCTAAGGAAACAGCAGATCTCTACATCAACTGGATGAAGGAAAAAGATGAGAAAGGCTTTGAAGAACAAATCAAGAAAAGCAAAGCCATCAAAGATTCTTTGGAAGTATTGTTTGAGCCATTTGTAGGCGAAGATTTCAGCGAAAAGCAAGGTATTATCCGAACACCAGAACCAGATATAGGGGATAGAATTGGTAATGCCTATTATTATGCATCAGCTAAATTTGATAAACCAGGCCCAACTCAAGAGCGCTTGAAAAAACAAGCCGAGGAAGCACTTCGTCCTGCTCTAGAATCTTTGAATAAGTTTTTTGCTGAGGAATGGAAGGAATATCAAGAAAGCATAAGCGAATTAGACCTTTCCCTTTTTGAAGACTATGAAGCTATAGAGGTAAAAGAATAATTTAAATTTTAATGATGATAGGAAAGCCTGTGGTGGAGATGCTGCAGGCTTTTTTTGTTATTCCTATTGGAGAAAGTTAGAACCTAAGTAATCAGTATTTATGTTTTCTTGGATAACAGTAACTAAAATAAAAAAACAAAATTTCCCAACGCTCGAATTGAATATTCTAATTAAACTTTATAGATTTGTCAAAAAATGACAAGTCTTATGAAAACCACTTTTGGCGAATACATTCGGCTTTTACGAAATAAAAGCGAACTGACCCTAACTCAACTTGCTGCTAAATTGAATTTAGACTCTGCAAACTTGAGCAAAATCGAGAACGGAAAACGAGACTTTGATGAAAAACGCTTGCCTAAACTTGCTAAAATCTTCAAACTCGACCTTACAGAATTAAGAAATGAATATGTCAGTGACCAAATCGGAAAGCAGATTTACGAAACAAACTGCACTAAACAGCTTTTACAAGTTGCAGAGGAAAAAGCAGAATATAGAAGGACATTAAAAGAAAAGGTAATATGAAAATAGTATCATTTTTTGCAGGAGCAGGCGGACTTGATTTGGGCTTCCAAAAAGCAGGTTTTGATGTTATTTGGGCAAATGAGTATGATAAAGAAATTTGGGAAACATATGAGAAAAACCATCCAAATACTACTTTAGACAAAAGAAGCATTATTGAAATAAAATCTAATGAAGTTCCTGAATGTGACGGAATTATTGGTGGCCCACCTTGTCAAAGTTGGAGCGAAGCAGGTTCTTTACGTGGAATAAATGACAAACGAGGGCAACTCTTTTTTGATTTTATAAGAATATTAGAAGCAAAACAACCAAAGTTCTTTCTTGCCGAAAATGTCAGTGGAATGCTATTGGGTAGACATAGCGAAGCTTTAAAAAATATAAAAGAAATGTTTCAGAATGCAGGCACTGGTTATGAGTTATCATTCCAGATGCTTAACGCTTCTGATTTTGATGTTCCACAGGACAGAAAAAGAGTGTTTTTTGTTGGTGTTCGTAAAGACTTAAATTTTAAATTTCAATTTCCAAAACCAGTAAAAGAAAAAATTACGCTTTACCGAGCGATCTCAGATTTAAAGAATAGTGTTGTTCCGGCCAAAGAAGGAAACAAAACAAATAAGGAAAACTGTAAAATTCCGAATCACGAATATATGATTGGTGGTTTTTCTTCAATGTTTATGTCTAGAAACCGTGTAAGAACTTGGGACGAGCAATCATTTACAATTCAAGCAGGTGGTAGACATGCACCTATTCATCCACAAGCACCAAAAATGAAATTTATTGAACAGAACGTTCGTGAGTTTGTAAAGGGAAAGGAAGATTTATATAGAAGATTGAGTGTGCGTGAATGTGCAAGAATACAAACCTTTCCTGATGGTTTTATATTTCATTACAATCATATAGCAGCAGGCTACAAAATGATTGGAAATGCTGTTCCTGTTAATCTAGCAAAGCATATGGCTTTGAGCATAAAATCTCAAATTGAAAACGCAGAAAAGCAAACTATTAAAATCAAAAAGAAACAATTACATTTAGAAAATATATTATCATAAAGTATGGCTACTCAAACAGTAAATGGAAAAGCGTTTGAATATGCTTTGCTATTAGAATTTCATGAACGCCTAAAGAATATCACGAGCGTTTCTATTACAGAAAATGAACCTTTTCAAAATGCAAAAGGCTGTTTTGATAGTTTTATTGAGGATGAACAAGGCACTTTTAGAATTACAGCAAGTGCGGCTATTAATTTCTTAATTGACGTTGAGCCAAGATTGTCAAATGGTATCAGTAAAGAAGATATTTTAGTTCTTGAAATCGTTAGTGACCAAGCTGGACAAACAGGAGATGTTCGTGATGTTCTAATAATTCGTTCTTTACAAAAATGGGAAATTGGAATTTCAGCCAAAAATAATCACAGAGCAGTAAAGCATTCAAGATTATCGTTGAACATAGACTTCGGAGAGAAATGGTTAGGGGTATCTTGCTCAGAAAATTACTTTGATGAAATCAAACCAATTTTTGATATGTTGGCGAATCTTAAAGCTATAGACAAATCAACAAAATGGACTTCGATAGAAAATATGCATCAAGTTGTTTATATTCCAATTTTAGATGCTTTCAGAAAAGAACTTTTGAGACTTGACAAAGAAAATTCGAGTATTGTAGCGGAAAATCTCGTAAAATATTTGATAGGATATGAAGATTTTTACAAGGTAATCAAGGGAAATAAAAAAGTAGAAATTCAAGCATACAATTTAAGTGGAACTTTGAATTTACCTTTTGAAAGTATAAAACCTAAAGCAAGAATATCTAAACTGAAATTACCCTCAAGACTAATCGAAATAGTTTACCAAGATAATTCGACTACGACTTTATTAGTCTCGTTAAACGAAGGATGGCAAATATCATTTAGAATTCATAATGCAAGTTCAAGAGTAGAGCCATCATTGAAATTTGATATAAACCTTGTGAGTGCACCGTATACTTTATTTACTAATCATATTTTTATTTCTTAATATCTGCGCTATAAATTAGAAGCGAAAAGATGGAAAACCCAATACCATGCGTTGTATGTGGGTTTACAATTAATATATTGTGCACAATAAAATAATTTAGACTCCCTTTGCTACCCTTCTCTGCATTCTATTTATAATATGTAATTATAAGTAACATAATCTTATTTTAAAACTATAAACTTCAATGCCAAGAAAACTTTCATTCTTAAATTGTTTATAAATTTATTTTAGTATTGCTCCCTTTATTTTTGGAGAGGTGTTTTTGATTTTTGGGGGTTCTACTTTGTTACACATTAATCAAGATTCAGAAAATCTCGCAATTGGCATTTTATTGGTTTTAGTTGGATTGTATTTTACTTACAGAAAAGTTAGGGTATTAAGAAGAGCAGTTATCACGATTAAGAATGGCAAAAAAGTGACAGCTAACTTATCTTTTATTTTGAATTCAAATATTATACATAATAGCAGAGTAGTAAAAAATTACTTTTTCAATTATAAAATTGATGATAAGATATACACTTACGATTATAGCTCAGCTTATAAAAGACACTTAAAAACAGGTGATAAAATGGAAGTATATTATTTGCCTTCAAATCCAGAATTTTCTTTTATTCCAGAGCTTTACAATGTTGAGTTAAAATAAAATCTTAGTTACCTTTATACTCTACGTGCTTCTAGTCCATTAGCTTAAATATCAGAATAATCAGTTTACTTTATTATTATTTATAAATTTACAGCATGAAATATTTATTTAAACTTATAATTCTCTTACTATTACCCATACTCACCTTTGGTCAGTCTACTGAAACATTAAGCGACTTATTGTGGAATAGTGTCAATAGTTGTTATTCAAGATTTGAAGACATGAATGATGACGGCATACCTGAATTTGATAAAATAGATGATGCTGCAAATGGTTTTTTGCAGATTTCAGGAAGTTGGCCAACTTGTGGTTGTTCATGTAAAGCTACTGTAGGTGCTTATAAGAATGATAAAGGAGAATATACCACTTTACAGTCAGAGGATTTTTTATGTAGTTGGAGAAGAAAAATTTCATCAAATAAATCATTAGAAGATATTTTGCCAAGAGGTTTTGGTCTTCAAAGTTTCACCTCAAAGGACATAACTGAACAAATCGATTATCCAATATTTTTCATTGATTTCGAGATACCGCGAATAGGTACAGAAACTAAAGCAAAAATTGAATTGGTTCCTTTTGGATTAAAGCCAGACGGCAATAAACTTCATTGCTTTGAATATATGGAAAAACCTACCTATGAGAACTGTAAATCTGAATACAGAATAAAAGATATTTCTAAAGATATAAATGAACCAACTACTCTAGATTTTTTAATAAAAGGAGAATTCAATCAAATTTCAAAGGCAGATTATGAAGTCATTGAAGATGCAATCGGAAATGATGATAGTCGCTTTTCTTCGATAAAGGAAATTCAAAACACTTTAATTAATTTACAGGAGATATATAGTATCTATTCTGTTTTAGAATCAACTGAAATCATATTAGGCTGGGATCGCCATACTTCAAATTTTTATATTAAAGAAAAAATTGAAAAGAATGAGGATTTAACCTTTCAGGAATTTTTGATAAAAAACAAATATTGGGGAGCTAGTTGTTGAAAAGTTATCCAAAATAGCATAACCCCTTTCCCTCCATGCTCTGCATGGTGGTCCGTTTATTCCCAGCCTCTACATATTACCGTGCTATCTAAGACACTTCCCGGGAGGATTTTAGTGCTTCCCGGGCTCCGGGAGAGTATCAGATTCATCCGGGACGCGGTCATTTTCTTCCGGGAAAGCTACTATTTCACCCGGGAAGCCTAATAACTCAGCCGGGAAGGGTAATTTTGATCCGGGAAGCTCAATAAGTCATCCGGGAGATAATAAAATTTGGTCAGGAAGAAGGGAGATGCTCAGAAACGAATATTGTTTGGATAGAACCATTGCAATTTTGATGAATGTCCTGGCCTAACCCTAATTTAACTGCTCAACTTGTAATAATTCTGATTTTTCTCTGTTAGTACGAGAGGTAAATTATTCAAAAGATTGTTTTACCTAAACTGAACCATTTTATATTCTGTGTTAAATTTTATCATTCACACTAATTAAAAAAACTATCATGAAATGAGCATAAATATTCGAGGGCGAATTTATACCAACCGCCTGATGAATATTTCTTGCGAATTCCATAGCCTGCCCCGACTAATCGGGGTGGCAAATAAAACCTATCACATACACATGAAATACCTACCAATAGTATTAATCACCATTTTACTCAGCTCAAATAGTTTATTCGCCCAAGAAGAATATGAATCCGATGAAAGGGTCGATTGTTTTAATGGAGATCAAGAATATCATTTTAGAGCCCTTTATATTGATAGCAAAGGAGACACCATTACCAATGAAAAAATGGTGTTAAGACCATTGGGCAGACCTTGGCTGCCCCAGCCTTGGCTTCAGCGAGCTGTAAAATATATTTACCATACAGATACTTCAGACTATAAAAACTATCTTGATCCAGATAAGTGGTGGCAAGAAAAAAATCAAAAACATTATGATAAAAAAGGAGAGTATAGACTTTCTGAGGATGAAACCACTGGTGCAATAGCAAAACGAGGTATAATTTATATGCATCCTCCTAGAACTAATCAATATCGCATATTATCTTATACTCCTCACCCTTTTGTTTATACCAAGGCAATGGTTGATTCCATCTTTAAATTTTCACGTAGTTTAGAATTCATAGGGATGGGAGGCCCGATGATCCAAGATTATACTGTAAAACCACTTGGCGACACCACTGTGAATAGTTCAAAAGTCAAAGCCTGGAATATATTGGCTACTTCTGGTGGTGATTTTAATGATTTCCATGAATCTCAAGATTTTTATGATTCAACAATGGAAGCCATTGTTACCAAAGAATATGGGTTTATCAAGATGCATTATACCTTCAAAAATAATATTAAAATTCAGTTTGACTTAGAAGAAGTTAGGATGGTGAATTAAAAAAGCAGCAACCCTTTAGACTTCATTCTATTCTAACTGAATTCTATTTTTTATATTTAAGAAATGAGTAAATCAGAAAAAAATGAGAAAGAGTTTGATACGGTTAAATTCTTTAGAGATGTTAAGGAAAAAATAGCTAAAGAAACCGAAGGGATGACTTATGCGGAATTTAAGGAATACTTAAATAAAAGAAAATTGAAATTTGTGAAATAGATTATAGAATCCTAAGCCCCAACATCCTGTGTAGGGTAGTTTTCAATCACCATTTTCATATTTATGAGCCTAATTAGATTTAGATTATGAGTTTTTAGGCAGATATTTAAATCAATCATTTCAATAAATAAAAATGAGGACATTATTTATTTCCTTTTTTATACTCTATAGTGCCTGTGGTTTTACTCAAAATACAGTTTATTTAACCCCTTATCTCGGTTCTACTTCCTATCTAAATTCTTTTCAAAATTCTAGTTCACATCCTAATGAATTTATTGAGGGGGAAGTATTTCAATTTGCTCCTATTGTTGGTTTATCAGTTGGGAAAAATGTAACGGAGAATTTATTCCTGACGATTGGGGTAGAATTTTCATCAATCGGAAGTGAAATTAAATATGAATTCACCTCTAACGATGGCATAATAAGTGGTGAAAGATATAGTGCAGTAGGTCAGGGTAAATTTTTTTTAGAGGTTCGAAAACCACTCAGAAAGTTTCACATAAAAAGGATTGGCAGTGACAGAGTTACACAATATTTGAAAAAGAATCCTGAGTATAAATACTTGTCCGTTTTTTCCTTGGAGTTTTTGTTTGGTTTAAATTATTCCAGAAGTGAAAATTGGAATGAAAGTTACGATGATGATTTAGAAGATATGGGAAGGAATGAACTGTCATATGATTACGCAATAAATACCATACGTAATTGGGGTTTAGGTTTGAATAGTGGATTGGTTATTCAGTTTTATGAAAATTCTACCAGAAAATTCCAGCTAGGCATTATGTATCATCAAGGCTTATTGAAAAGATTGGAAACAACATGGTATAGTAGAAGAGGTCAAAATGTATATGATCCTTTTAAAACTTTTTCGAGAGGTAGTGCATGGAGTTTCTTTATTGCTTATCCTATTAACCTGAGTAAATAAATTATTTAATTATTAGATTTCATTGTATAATTTAAAATTGAATCATATTTTTTCGAATATCAAAAAATAGCAGCAACCCTCTCGAATCACTGCTTTAATCTAACCAAAATCTACTTTCTTTTACTCAATCACTACATCAAAAGTAGCTTCAATATCAGTTTCGCCACCGGCATTGCTTGGGTCTCCATTTCTTGCACCATCAGCAGATTTGTCCGGTTCATGTCTTAAAGTAACAGTTAATGTGCCATCGCTAGGTTCTTGTGCATAGAAAATAGTGCTCAAGCCTATAGGGTCACCATTATCGTCTGCATCTTCATAAGAAAATTCTAAATATAGACTCACTGCAGTTTCAAAGAAAAATTGATGCTCCTCATCTTCTTCTACAATCTCCGCTGTGATGTCATCATTCTCTTCATCATTTCTCACTTCAATGGTCACATTATAATCTGTATTTGCAGCTAATGTTCCATTGGTATAAACTGGCTCGTCTTCTCCAGGACCATCCATATCTACTAGAGAAAATACCACATCATCTCCGCCACCTACTGGGCTAAAGGTCATTTTTAAAGTAGTGATTAACTCTTCTTCATGCTCCGGCTCAGGATCTTCAGTCTTGCACTGTGAAAAAAGCAATACTGCCACTAGCAGTAACATACTTCTTAGGATACTCATTGTTTGGGTTTTCATTGTTTTGTTATTTATCTGGTTTCTAATTTTTGATTTATAAAATTTTACTTTTTACTTTCTGATGTTTATACCCCCATATTTTGCATGATAGGCTATATTTAAAAGATATAATTAATTCTTAATTCAAAATTTCTGCCTGTTTCGGCTGCATAAAACCGTAATCTGTTCAGATAATCGGTATAATCTGTATTCAATACATTATAGATGCTAAAGCCAATATTGAGCTGTGCATTCTCTAGTTTTCTAGTAGTGTCTAATGAAAAATTCGTAATGAAATAGCCTTCTGGCACCGGAACAGTAGCTTGTTCATAAGCCTCGGTTTCTGTGACTGGAGCCCTATGTTGTTCAAATACTTTTAAACCACTTAAACTGAAGTCAATTTCCTTAAAGCCCAGTTTATTAGACAATCTCCAGTTTAAAGTATTTTCCCATCTATCTGCTGGCATGAAAATCAAAGGCAATTCATTGGAAATATCATTTCCTCTGATGATGGAAGCCTTGGTGTTTAAAGTAAAATGATGGAAAAATTCATAACTAGCTATAATATCTGTTCCGAAAATATCCGCTAAGGTTTGCTTGTATCGGTATACAGGAAATGCGCCTCTTATAGTTAATCTTGGCTCTTCTGGTTCCAGATAGATATAATTTTGTATTCGGCTCGCATAAGCATCCACATTCAATTTAAATTTTTCATTATGGTTAAATTGAAAACTATGCAACCATTTCATTGAGGTTTCAGGCGAAAGTTGATCATCACCTTCCTCAATGGCCGCAACACTGTGATGCAAGCCCTGACTATATAATTCATTTATGCTAGGGGCTCTCTGGCTCCAACTTAAATTGGACTTATACTTAAAATTATTACTGATATCATAACTTCCGCCTATTATTCCTGAGAACATAGTGTATTGATGCTTTGGATTGATTAAGTCACCTTCTTCATTAAATTTTAGAACATCTATCGCTATGGCATCAAATCTTAATCCAGCTTCTAAATTCCAATTATCAGAAGTCCAGGCTTCGTTTAAAAATGCACCTGTTTGAAAGCTGGAATAATTAGGAATTAAAGGAGTGGTACCAGTTCCAGGTACATTCTTATTATTCTGATATTCATAATCCAATCCTATTTCGCCACTTAAATTGTTCCATATAGGCTCATGATGGAAAAGAAGTTTCGCTACATGACTATCCAATTGTAAATCAACAGAAGGTCTATCACTTCTTCCACCTCTACGGATATCAAATTCTTTTCTGGCATTTTGCTGATAGGCATAAATGAAATCAAAATCGCCATAATCTGAGCGATCCAGATGTATTTTTGCTTTTAGTAATTGGTGCACTACATTTTGTTTAGGATTATTGATTTCGTGTGAAAAATCTTCTGTAAAGAATGGCGGACGTTTGTCTAATGCCTCAAAGAAATTATCAACATTTCCGATATGAGCACCTCTTAATATTCCTATTTCAGTGGAGAATCGGCTGTAGAACAGATCTGCTTGTAAATCATCTTTTATATAATTTGCAGCAGCGGAAAAGTTCAATTCCTCACTGCCTGTATTCGTTAAATTGTAATTAGCTGCATGTTGGTCTCCCGATTTCTTGGCAGAAGATTGAATTCTCCAATTAATGGATTCTTCCTTATTCAGTAAAAAACTTCCAGAAAGCATAGCAGAGCCAATTCCACCTCTTCCGTTAGTGAATCCTACTAAATCCAAGCTTCCATGCAAAGCAGAATCTGGAACTAAAGGCTCTGGTTCTAATAATAAAGCCCCGCCAATCGCTCTAGGCCCGTATTTTACGGATGAAGCGCCTTTTACAATAGTGATTCGTGATGCCACAAAAGGATCAATTTCAGGAGCGTGATCCACTCCCCATTGCTGCCCCATTTGAGCCACTTCATTATTCACTACTTGAATTCTACTTCCATAAAGTCCATGAATCATCGGCTTATTTATGCCGGGACCCGTCTTAATATTATAAACTCCCGGCAATGTACTCACCGATTCAGAAAGAGATTTACCTTTCAACTTTCTTAATTCTCGGGTAGACAATACACTTTCTACATTGCTTAATAATACTTCTTCTCTTTTATGAGAATGCACGCTAACCGCAGAAAGAATATTGTCTTTTGATTTTAAATAGAAATTTTGCTTTATATCTTCTATTTCTACGGATATAAAAGTGTTGGTGGTTTGAAATTCTACATGGCTTACGATCACCTCGTATTTATCATGACATGGAATTTTAATGGAGAAATTACCATTTTCATCTGTTTGGGTTCCTTTCTCTAGCTCAGGTATGTAAATGCTCGCAAATGCTGCTGCTAAATGTTCATCTTCAGAAAGTACTTGACCTGAAAAAGTAACAAAACAATTCTCCTGAGCGGAAATAATTTCCGCTGATAAAACAAAAAAGCCAATGAATAATATTTTTCCTAAACGCAACATTGTTGCAAATATATAAAAGTTGCGTTAATAAAAAGACCCTTTAAAAAAATCTTTTCTCCATTAGTGTAATTTTGAAATCCCAAAAAGGATGCCAAGCAAATTTTTAGTAGTATTGGGCATATTTTTAGCTAATAATAAAAAAACTATGAAGAAACTATTAATCATGATTCTTATCTGTGCCCCATTTTTAACCGTGGCACAAGAGCAAGAATACAAGGAGCGTTTTGAACAATTAGGAAGCATGTTGCCTACTCCTAATTCTTACAGAACTGCATCTGGAGCGCCAGGAGAGGATTATTGGCAGCAAAAAGCTGATTATTCTATCAAAGTAAAATTGGATGAATCATCCAATAAAATTACGGGTTCAGAAACCATTACTTATTACAATCAATCACCTCATTCTTTAAACTATTTATGGTTGCAATTAGACCAAAATATGAGAGCTGAAGGATCAGATAGTGAGTTAACAAGTACTGCTACTTTCTTTAATGATACTATTCCAGCAAAATATTTGGAGCAATATGTGTCTAATGGAGGTAATTCTTATGATTTCCCAGGTGGATTTAATATTGAATCTGTTAAAAACGATAAAGGAGAGGGCATGGATTATTTGGTTCAAAAAACCATGATGAAAATCCGTTTGCCTGAAGCTTTAAAGCCAGGAGAGAATATTTCATTCTCAATTGACTGGAATTATTTTGTAAATGACAGAATGAAAGGTGGAGGAAGAAGTGGCTTTGAATATTTCGAAGAAGACGGTAATTCTCTTTACACTATGGCACAGTTTTTCCCAAGAATGGCTGTTTACAATGATGTAGAAGGCTGGCAAAACAAACAATTCATAGGAGCAGGTGAGTTTGCTTTAACTTTTGGTGATTATGATGTAGAAATCACGGTTCCAGATGATTTCATTGTTGGAGCTACCGGAATGGTGCAAAACCCTAAAGAAGTTTTAACTAAAGATCAATTCAAAAGGTATGAGAAAGCATTGAAATCTAAAGAACAAACTTTCATTGTAACGGAAGAGGAAGCCATAGAAAACGAAAAAGAAAAATCTACTTCTTATGAAACATGGAAGTTCAAAGCAGAAAATGTTAGGGATTTTGGTTTTGCTGCTTCTAGAAAATTTATTTGGGATGGTCAAATGGTAGAATTGGAATCTACTAAGCCATTCGCCCAATCTTTCTATCCTAAAGAAGGAAATCCGCTTTGGGAAGAGGAATCTACCAAGGCAATTAAGAATACTTTAGAATTATATTCTGAAAGAACTTTTGATTATCCATATCCTCAAGCAACTTCGGTTCATGCTGCTTCTATCGGAATGGAATACCCAATGATTTGTTTCAACTTTGGAAGACCTGATAAAAATGGTGAGTATTCAGTAAGAACACAATTGGGGATGACTTATGTAATCGTTCACGAAATTGGGCATAACTACTTCCCAATGATCGTAAATTCTGATGAGCGTCAATGGGCTTGGATGGATGAAGGATTAAATTCATTCTTAGAATCGAATGTGATGTTTGAATACTATCCTGATTTGCCTTATTCAGATAATATTCCGCAAGCCATTACGGGTTATATGAAAAGTAGCAAAGATCAGCAAAGACCGATTATGACCAATCCTGAGCAAGTATTGAGATTAGGGCCTAATGCTTATTCAAAACCAGCGGCTGCTCTAAACTTATTGAGAAACACCATTATGGGGCCCGAGCTTTTTGATGAAGCTTTTAAGGCTTATGCACAAAGATGGATGTTTAAACACCCAACTCCTGCTGATTTTTTCAGAACTATGGAAGATGCTTCTGCAGTAGATTTAGATTGGTTCTGGAGAGGCTGGTTCTATACTACAGACCATGTTGACATTAGCGTGGATGAAGTAAAACATTTCCGTATTGCACAAGATGAATCTGATATGGAGAAAAATGCTAAGGCTCCAAAAGGTGATTTAGGTGAAAAAGAAGAGAAAGAATTGAAAACAGATTTTAGTGATGGGCCTGAATATATTTCAGTTTCTGAAACACCTGAATTTTGGTATGGTGAATATCGCTCTAAAGTAGATGATGAAGCCATTAAAACTCGATATGCAGATAAGCATTTCTATGAAATTACTTTAAGCAATGAAGGGGGATTAGTTTCTCCTCTTTTATTCACTATCGAATATAAAGATGGTGAAAAAGAGGAAAAATATATACCTGCTGAGATTTGGAGAAAAAATGAAAATAAAACCCGTAAAATGTTAATTTTAGATAAAGAAGTTTCTAAAATTGTTTTCGATCCTGAAGGAGAATTAGCAGATACAGATAAGTCCAATAATGTTTTCCCTAAAGAAGAGAAAAAAACCAAAGTGGATGAGTTTAAGGAAAAAGGCGAGTAAAATCATTTTTAATTAGAGAGAAAGCCCTTTCGGAGATAATTCGGAAGGGCTTTTTTATTGGTTTAATTAAAGGATTGCTTTTTTTTATTAAAGGAGATGAAGTAAATAAACTTGATAAATTGTGCTCGGTGCGTCATTCCTGCGAAGGCAGGAATCTTGTTTATTGAAACTTCGTTTCAATACTCTTCCAAGAAGTAACAGAAATTGATTACTCAATTAGATAGGTTGATTGCCTCCTTTCTTAATATTTTAACCTTTGGTTAAAATCATCAGATTCCTGCCTCCCGACTTAAAGTACGGGACAGGTTTCGCAGGAATGACGCACGGAACTGGCTGGTAGCACATAAGCAATCTACCAGAAATATTTACATCTATAACCATGGTCGGTGACACACCGAACATCCACCATTAGCTTTCATCACTACTCAAAAAACCTCTCCATGCGTTTGCTGAATCAGCTTTTTCGCCAAAGAAGGAAAATTCTTCACAAACCTTACAGATAAACCAGCTCTCATTTGGTTGCCAAATAAGTTTTGCGTTTTACGCCCTACCCAAAGTCTTTTAGAAAAGTTCTTTTGCCAAACATTTTTATACTCATTTTCAACTTCTTGTCGATTTTTCAATTTTTCTTCATAAAAATTTAGAATGGAAGAACTTGCCAAATACCCACTATGAATTGCCATTGCCATTCCGTTTCCACAAAGCGGGGTAATAAGCCCTGCAGTATCCCCAGCCATAAGCATGTGGTTTTCTACAGAAGCCTTTTGCTCAAAAGAAATTTCATTGATCACTTCTGGCTTTTCAAAAAGCATTTCAGCATTTTCAAAGATATCTTTAAGAATTGGGTTTTGATATAAAATGGCTTTTTCCATTTCGGCTATACCCCCATAGCCTTTTAAATTTTCTTTTCTACTCAAATAGCAAATGTTGACTTTATCATCTTCAACATGACTTATTCCACAATAACCCCCCTTAAAATTATAAAGTCCGATTACATCTTTAGGAAAATCAACTTTTGCATGATATTTCACACCCAAAAAAGGAGATTTCCTTTTAATAAAATCTCTGTCAAAAACCTTATCTAATTTTGACCTTTTGCCATAAGCGTTGATAACAAATTCTGAAGTTAAGGTTTCTCCAGTTTTCAAACTGACGGTAAATTTATTTCCATTAAATTTTATATCGCTTACCTCCGTTTTGGTTTTGACTTCCACTCCAGCATCCAAAGCTTTTTGATATAAATAACTATCATACTGATAGCGACTGATCCCAAAACCACCTAAAGGCAATTCAACTTCTGCAAAATTTCCTTTAATATCTGATAATTTAAAACGGTGGAGTATTGAAGTTTTAATGTGCTCAGGGAATAAATCCATTTTTTCCAAAAAAGGTCTTACTTCATTAGAAATGTATTCTCCACAAACACGATGGAAGGGATAGCTTTTCTTTTCAATTAGAAGCGTATTAACTCCTGACATTTGCAAGCAAATGGAAGAAATTAATCCTGCCAAACCACCTCCTACAACTATTACCTGAATCTTATTTTTGTCCAAAATCTAAAATTTATATAACTCTTAAACACTCTCTTCGTCAAGTAGTTTTATATTATAAAATTAAAATTCATAAAAATACTACATTCAAGCTGAAAAGCATGGTTTTTGGAGTGACTCGACTGGAAAAATCATTACC
Organism: Bacteroidota bacterium; assembly: GCA_051747245.1. GTDB lineage: Bacteria > Bacteroidota > Bacteroidia > Cytophagales > Cyclobacteriaceae > Marivirga. Next base: position 31,115 of record JBNJFX010000030.1, on the reverse strand, counting down.
TTTGTGGCTTGTTTAAAAATATGTGGACACAACTAGCGCATAACGTAATAAAATATCGACTGCCCCTCATCATCATTTTGGTTTTGGTGACCATTTTTATGGGTTACCGTGCCCGAAATGTAGAATTGGATTATGATTTGGCAAAACTGGTTCCTGAAACGGATGAAGATTACAAGGCACTAAAGGAATTTGAGAAAAATTTTGGAGTAGATGACAATGTTCTTGCATTAGGAATAAAAGATAGTGCGCTTTATACACCTCAAAGCTTTGCTCGATTACAATATTTTTCCAAGGCATTAAAAGATGTAAAGGGCGTAACTAATATTCTGTCCATTTCTGATTTGCAGACACTGCAAAAAAACACAGAAAAGCGGAAATTTGAGTTGCAACCACTAATTAAAGAATTGCCTGAAGACCAGGCCTCACTCGATTCTTTATTAGTGAAAATTGAAGAGCAAAAATTCTTTTCATCACAATTGCTAAATAAAGAAAATGGTGCCACTGCAGTCATCATCACCTTGGATGAAGAAATCTTTAATTCTCCTGATCGGGAAAGATTAATGTCTGACATCACCCATTTGGGAGATGCTTTTGAAGATAAAACAGGCATAGAATTACATTATGCGGGTTTGCCGTTCGTGCGCTCCACTATGATGAGCAAAGTCCGACAGGAGATAATCCAACTTTTGGTGCTTTCTGTTATTGTAACAGCACTTATTTTGTTAGCCTTCTTCCGCTCTTGGGATGCTGTGCTTTTTCCTTTATTAGTAATCTTTTCAGTGGTGATTTGGTCAATGGGTACCCTTGATCTACTGGGCTATAAAATCACAATTCTAACCAGTTTAATTCCGACCATTATAGTCGTCATCGGAATTCCGAATAGTATCTACTTATTAAACAAATACCATCAGGAATTTGAAGAGCACGGAAATAAAATAAAAGCCATCAGCACCATTACTCGAAAAATCGGGATTGTGACTTTGATTACCAATTTCACAACGGCTGTTGGGTTTTTAGTTTTAGCTTTTACTGAAATTAAAGTATTAACAGAATTTGGTATAGTGGCTGGGATCAACATTTTTGCCACTTTCATAGTCAGTATTATTTTAATTCCTGCCGTTTTCTCCTATTTGCCGGAGCCTGGTAAAAAGCAATTGAAGCACATGAACTTCAAAATGACGGATTATGCTTTGAGATGGCTAAATAAATCGGTTCATTATCATAGAACGATTATTTATTTCGTAACAGTAGTAATTGTAGCTTTTGCTTTTATTGGTGGTTTCCGTTTGAATTCGATCAGCCACATGGTGGATGATTTACCTAAAGATGGTCAAACCATACAGGATTTACGCTTCTTCGAGAAGAATTTCAGTGGGATAATGCCGCTGGAAATAGTAATAGATACTAAGAAAAAACGAGGCATCGTACAAAAGAATACTTTAAGGAAAGTGGATCAATTTCAGCAATTTTTGGATAGCATCCCATCCATTAGTCAACCGCTTTCTGTTGTAAATATGATAAAAGCCGCTCGTCAGGCGTATTATAATGGCAATCCTTCTTTCTATGGTTTGCCTACTTCAAGAGATTATAATTTCATTATGCGCTACCTTCAGCAGGATGAAGAGGATGTTTCCGTAATGAGTAATTTCACCAATGAAGAGCTTTCCACCATGAGAATTTCATTGAAGATAGCGGACATCGGTTCGGATAAAATGAATGTCCTTTTGGAAGAATCTGTTAAACCACGAATGAATGAAATTTTTGAAGGAGAAGATTTTGATATATCTATCACTGGAACTACGCCAATATTCATAAAAGGAAATAAATACTTAGTAGAAAATTTAAGATTTAGTCTTTTGATAGCATTTGGAATTATAGCCATTGTAATGGGCATTCTATTCCAAAACTTAAGAATGATTGTCATTTCTTTAATCCCAAATGTAATTCCATTATTAATTACGGGCGGATTAATGGGCTATTTGGGTGTTCCGCTAAAACCAAGTACAGTATTGGTATTTAGTATCGCTTTTGGTATTTCTGTGGATGATACTATTCACTTTTTAGCAAAATACAGGCAAGAGCTCTTTGCCAATAATTTCTTCGTGCCACTTGCGGTGACCAAAACATTAAAAGAAACCGGTAAAAGTATGATATACACATCTGTGGTGCTTTTTGCCGGCTTTATTATTTTTGTGACTTCAAGTTTTGGGGGAACTGTAGCATTGGGAGCTTTAACTTCCACCACACTTTTGGTGGCAATGCTTACCAATTTACTAGTTTTACCTTCACTCTTACTCTCTTTTGATGATGGAAAACGCAGAAAAGGAAGCCATCCGCTGATTGAGCAATATGATGATGACTTCTACATGGAAGCTGAAGACGAAGAGATCAATATAAAAAGAATTAAAAAAGCAGAACCTAAAGTTCCTTATAAGCCAGAGGATCAGAAAGAATCATAAAAATGGGTCAATATAAAGAATACAAAAATCTGAATTATGCCGAGCTGGCAGATGAAGTCCTAGAGTTTTGGAATAAAAATGACATTTTCCAAAAATCAATGACCACCCGTGAGGGCAAACCTACCTTCACATTTTATGAAGGGCCACCTTCAGCAAATGGTACTCCCGGTATTCACCACGTGATGGCACGTGCCGTTAAAGATATTTTCTGTCGGTATAAAACCTTAAAGGGCTTTCAAGTAAAAAGAAAAGGTGGGTGGGACACCCATGGTTTGCCTGTTGAATTGCAGGTAGAAAAGGAATTAGGTATCACTAAAGAAGATATCGGAAAGAAGATTTCTGTTGCCGAATATAATGACAGATGCAAAAAGGCAGTCATGAAATTCAAAGGCGAATGGGATGATTTGACCAGAAAGATGGGCTATTGGGTAGATTTGGATGACCCGTATATCACCTTCGACCGCAAATACATGGAAACCCTATGGCATTTGCTCAAGAAATTTTATGATAAAGATTTATTATATAAAGGCTATACTGTTCAGCCTTATTCCCCTGCTGCAGGAACTGGTTTAAGTTCACATGAATTGAATCAACCCGGTTGCTATCGTGATGTGAAAGACACATCGGTTACCGCTCAGTTTAAAGTGAAAAAAGATAATAAATCGGCTTTCCTTTTTGAAAATGAAGAGGAAGATGTTCGCTTTATTGCATGGACTACCACGCCTTGGACATTGCCTTCTAACTGTGCATTAGCAGTGGGCGAAAAAATTGAATATGTAAAAGTTAAAACTTTCAATCAATATACACATCAACCCGTTTCGGTGGTGATGGCAAAGGATTTGGTGAACAGCCATTTCAAAGCCAAAGCCAAAGATTTAAAACTGGAAGATTATAAAGCTGGCGATAAATTAGTTCCTTTTGAGATTGCCCAAACCTTCAAAGGAAAAGATATAGTGGAATCTCGCTATGAACAATTGATGCCTTATGTTACCAATGAGGAATTAGAGAAAAATGCATTCCGTGTAATTCCAGGTGATTTTGTGACTACTGAGGATGGTACCGGAATTGTACACACAGCTTCTGTTTTTGGTGCAGATGACTTTAAAGTAGCTCAGCAAAATAATGTGCCTGCTGTAATGGTGAAAGATGAGCAAGGGAAAGATACACCTTTGGTCGACAAAAAAGGGAAGTTTGTTACTGAGGTAACGGATTTTGCTGGCTTGTATGTGAAGGAAGAATATTTTGATGATGCAACTCGTAATGATCCTGATTTCAAACCGACTGATGTTCTGATTGCCATCAAATTAAAAGAAGACAATAAAGCCTTTAAAGTAGAAAAATACGAACACTCCTATCCGCATTGCTGGAGAACGGATAAACCGATTTTATACTATCCATTGGATTCATGGTTTATCAAAACCACTGCCATGAAGGATCGATTGGTAGAATTAAATAAAACCATTAATTGGAAGCCGGCTTCTACCGGTGAAGGTCGTTTTGGTAACTGGTTAGAGAATTTAGTAGATTGGAATTTAAGTAGGTCAAGATACTGGGGTACTCCATTGCCAATTTGGGTAACAGAGGATCGCAAGGAACAGATTTGTATCGGTTCTTTAGAAGAGTTAAGAAAGGAAGTGAATAAATCTGTGGAAGCAGGTTTTATGGAGGAAGAATTGGCGGAAGATTTTGATTTACACCGTCCTTATGTGGATGATGTGATTTTAACGAGTCCTTCCGGTCAGAAAATGTTCCGTGAGCCTGATTTGATTGACGTTTGGTTCGATTCAGGAGCAATGCCTTATGCACAGTGGCATTATCCTTTTGAAAATAATGAGACTTTCGATAAAAACTATCCTGCTGATTTTATAGCTGAGGGAGTGGATCAAACCCGTGGTTGGTTCTTTACTTTACATGCCATTTCTGGGATGTTGTTCGATTCAGTGGCTTACAAAAATGTAATTGCCAATGGTTTGGTATTGGACAAGGACGGCAACAAAATGTCCAAAAGATTGGGCAATGCCATCAATCCTTTTGAAACAATAAAGAAATATGGCCCTGATGCCACACGTTGGTATATGATCGCCAATGCTAATCCTTGGGACAACCTGAAATTCAATTTGCAGGGTGTGGAGGAAGTACAAAGAAAGTTCTTCGGAACCCTTCAAAACACTTATAATTTCTTTGCTCTTTATGCCAATTTGGATGGTTTTACCTTTGAAGGTGAAAGCATTCCATTGGAAAAGCGTACCGAAAGTGACCGTTGGATTTTATCTAAATTAAATTCACTTAAGAAAGCAGTAGATGCTGCATATGACGATTATGAGCCAACTCGTGCCGCTCGCTTAATCCAAGATTTCGTTCAGGATGATGTGAGTAATTGGTATGTACGATTGAACCGTAAGCGTTTCTGGAAAGGGGAATATAACGAAGATAAAAAAGCGGCTTATCAATCTCTTTATGAGTGTTTGGAAAGCATTGCCATTTTAAGTGCGCCAATTGCTCCTTTTTATATGGATAATTTATTCCAAAGCTTAAATAAAGTAAGCGGAAGAATGGATTTTGAATCTGTGCATTTGGTAGATTTCCCAGTTGCAGATGAAAGCATTATTGACAATGATTTGGAAGAGCGCATGTTCTTGGCCCAACATATCAGTTCATTAACGCACAGTATTCGAAAAGCTCAGAAAATCAAAGTAAGACAACCGCTTCATAAAATATTGGTGCCTGTTTTAAATGAAAAAACACGAAAGCAAATTGAAGCAGTTGAGGATTTGATTATCTCTGAAGTAAATGTGAAATCTATCGAATATATCGATGATGCTTCTGGTGTTTTAGTTAAAAATATAAAGCCGAACTTCAGAAAATTGGGGCAGCATTTTGGTCCTAAAATGAAAGCGGTTACCCAAATCATCAATCAATGGGGGCAAGAAGAAATTGCTAAAATTGAGCAAAATAATGCTTTTGATATAGAAGTGGATGGCGAAAGACATACCTTGACTTTGGAAGATGTTGAAATCACTTCTCAGGATATTCCGGGTTGGTCAGTAGCATCTGAGGCTGGCATAACTGTTGCTTTGGATATTAGCATTGATGATGATTTAAGAAGGGAAGGCTTTGCCAGAGATTTGGTGAACCGTATCCAAAACCTAAGAAAAGAGAAAGGATTGGAGGTTCAGGATAAAATAGCAGTAGCCGTAAAACAAGGAAATGAATTAGTGGACACCGCCATTTCGCAAAACAAAGATTACATTTGTTCCGAAACTCAAGCAGTTTCATTAGATTTGGCTGAAAATTTAACCGAAACCACAGAAATAGAAATAGACGATTTAAAAGTTGAATTGTCCGTAGTGGTGAAAAACCTATAAAAGTGAAATACGCAAAATATTTTTTATTTAGTTTCTTATTAATTGCTATTGACCAAGCCGTAAAGCTTTGGGTTCATAATAGTATGGAAATGGGCATAGCCGGACAAATTGAGGTCTTTGGCGACTGGTTCAAATTATATTATACACTCAATCCCGGCATGGCTTTTGGAATGCAGTTTGGCTCTGAATATGGCAAATTAGGTTTGAGTTTGTTCAGATTAGTAGCCATGTTTTTCATTGCTTATTATCTCTATAAATTAGCAAAAGAAAAAACACACCCAGGTGTTTTATGGAGTATGGCAGCGGTGTTAGCTGGTGCTATAGGTAATTTAATAGATAGCATTTTCTATGGGGTTTGGTTGGACAATGCTCCTTATAATGCCATTTCCCCTTGGTTCCATGGTCAGGTAGTGGATATGTTCTATATAGACATCTGGGAAGGAAGAGTAGCCGAATGGATTCCGCTTTGGGGAGGAGATTATATTTCCCTCTGGCCCATCTTCAACATAGCAGATGCTGCAATTTTCTGCGGGGTAGCCGTGATCTTAATTTTCCAAAAGAAGTTTTTTAAGGCGGTTAAGAGTTAATTAATAATTAGTAATTTTTTAATTAGGAATTTGGAATTGCTTCATCTAAAATAACTGAATTGCGCAAGCGTCCGCATGTGCACTTGGGCACTCTTGATAAATACTTCTAAATGTCAAAGCCAAATAAAATTTGCTCGGAGAGAGCGGGCAGGAGGACAAAAAGGCGGGGAGGGTGCTGCATTGAAGCGTAGTCCGCCAGCTGGCGGATTGTCTTGATTTTTTCCCAGCCAAAGGCTGGTCCGCCTCTGGCTGATTTCTTTTTGATCAAGCAAAAAGGAAAGGAAGAAACTGCAAATATAATTTGGAAAATAAACCTATCAACTTTATTCAAAACCTCAAATTCTATATTAAACACTACTTTTTGAGGTTTTAAATAATGAAATTTCAAAAAAAGACTGTTTAAATTTCATTATAGCTAAATAAAATGGTCATTTTATTTTTCAAGAGAAGCCTGCACTTGAGTATTAGAATTAGAAAAAAGGGGTTTCAAGAATTGAATTGATTACTCCGTAAACTTCTCCAATTGCTTGATGCATTTCTTTTGAGCTTTAATGATGTCTTTATATATATTCTTGTCCTGCTCTGATTCATCAGTTGCCTCATAAGCATTTACTGCTTTTAAGTAATACATTTTGGCATTTAAAGCTAATTCGATCATCATATTTACCTCAGCGAGAATATAGAATTCCTTATAGCTAGGGTTTTCCTTTTTCTCAATTAACTCAATTACTTTTAATAAAGATGTTTCAGATTTTACCCTGTGCTGTTCTGCAAACTTTAATGGCAAATCAAAATCTTTAAAAAGCGAAAGGTGTGTTGAAGCTTTGGTCTTTAGGTATAGTACGTTTTCTGGATCTATTTTTAGAGCTTTATTTAAGTTTTTTAAGGCTTCTTGCTCTTTGCCTTTCACAAATTGTAGGGCCACTCCTTTATAATAATAACCATCAGAAATTTCAGGCGACAATTTAATAACTGCATCTGCATAAGAAGATAAACGCTCAAATTCTTTAGTTCTTTCTAAAATTTTGCATGCCAAAAGCGTGAGTGGCAAGTTTTCAGGATCATTTTCTAATTCTGCCGTAACTTTATTGAGAGAAGGCCTTACCTTACCCGAATAATATAAAGCTTTAAGTGCTTCATAACTATTTTTATTTTCCTCCTTCATTTTCTCCTCTTTTCCCATGATAATATATTCTTAGAATTATTCAGACCTAATACTTATGAGCATTTAGTACGCTTGAAATGCAAAGGTACAAAACCTAAAGCTTATGAAAAGTATATAGCGTATTCTATTATTAAATCATTTGTTAGGGAAACTTACTTCGCTCTATTTTAATTCAGAATCAATATTTAATTACCTCATACTATCAAAAACTAGAGCGTTTTTATAATATTAATTATTTATGCCCCTAACATCGGAAGGTGCTTTATTTTATGATAAGTTAAAGCTAGCGTTATACAATGTTTTATTTCCTTTTCAGGAAGTTTTTCATCAATATGGAATACGATTGCCCTTGTTCCTTCAAATCTCAATTTGTCTTTATATAGTATTTTGAAGGTTTCTACTAATTTTGAAGTGCATTTAAAATATAAAGCGAACTGTTCTGGGTTTTTCTTTTTCCAATCCATTCTTACGGTGCTTCCGTGTTTTGTTAAATAGCTTGGTTCTCCCCATTTTAGGGTTTCTTCTAGTTTCTCAAGTCCATCAATTTCCGATGCTGTATTCAAAACCAATTCTCTTAAATCCAATAATTGGGTTTTTACCGATTCCGGATATTGATCAAATACTTCCTTTACTCTTAGATCACTTTTTAATTCCATTTTAGTTTTTTGCTTTTAAATAACGTACAACTAAAAAAATTTATCCTTCAACTTTAAAAAGTCGATTAGGGTTGAATTTAGAAATTAAGTTGTTTATTCTTTGCATAAAGCGTGTTTTCAGGGTTTATTATTAGAGCTTTATCTGTGCGCATTGTGAATAAAATAATGATAAGCTTCAGTATGCTTTGCACTTTTGGTTCTAAAGAAGTTTACACTTATAGATTTTCAATTAACCATAAAATAAGTCTTAATGTATTTAGAATGGTGTAGTAGCGCCTTCTAATATAATAGTTAACCATAATTAGCTGGGAACATCAAGCTCATTTTTTTCTCAGGCAAAGTGGGCGGAACAGTATTTTAACCAAATTTAGAATAGAGACCATACCCATCCATCATGAAGCTCTTAGTATAAAAATTGATGGTTGGGTGCTCTCCTTATATATGTATATATAATTTCGATTTTAGAAACAAATTCAGCTCGATTAAAACCTCTTTCTTGTTGTTTGTCTGTAATATTCGCCATGATTCCCACTTTATGCAAGTCCAGAATTTCCTGCTTATCTACCCTGAAACCATTGTGATATAAATGATGTCCATTTCCCAAGAATTGAGTTTTGTAAGATTTCAATAACTGTTTTCCTGAAAATGGATTATTCTCTACCATAATGAAAACATCCTTATCCATTTGAAAACGACATGGCTCCCATTATACATCGTTAAAATCTCCAATTTTGTCCCGTTGAGATAGATTGTTAAACTCACAAGAGACATACCATTGGTATTCACTACTTTACCTGATATTTTGGAAGAGCAGATCGAAAGATAAAACACATAAAATGGCTTACAGAAACAAATATAGAGACTTTAAAATACCAACAGAATTAAAATATTTAATCACATACGTGATATTTAGTTTTAGTATCTTCCATAACATGAGTATTAACTGATAAATCTTTTACTTCAAAAGCAATCAGTAAAATTTCTATTTTAAAGTTGGGAAAATAATTGAAAAAGCACCTATCAATCTCAAACCCCAAAAATCATCTTTTACAAAATAAACCAGTTTTTTACTATTTATATTATAAAAAATCACGTAATATTCACGTTCAAATATAAACAATTAAAAATGAGAAAATTATTGTTCTTCATGTCTCTTTTATTCATAGTCGGTTTAATAGGCTGTAAAGAAGGTGATGACGAGGAGGTAACTCCAGATGAAGTTGAAATCACCGCAGAGGATTTTGCTACTACTATTGAAGAGAACCCGATCAACGGTCAGGTTTTAGGTACGGTGACCGCATCTACCTCAAAAGGAGAAGTAACATTTGCCATAAAATCCCAAACTCCAATAGGGGCAATGACCATTGATGCAAAATCGGGAGTGCTGGCCGTGGCTGATTCTGCTGTCTTCGATTTTGAAACTAACCCTACCGTTAATGCCGTGGTGGAGGTTAAAGCAGATCAAGCAGAAAGCAAAGAAGTGGAGGTAATTATAACATTGACCGATAAAGAAGAATCACTGCCTTTTGTCACCACTTGGCAGACTGGAAGTGACAATGAAAGTATCACCATTAAAGTTAATCCTGATGTTACGGGCTATGACTACCATGTAGATTGGGGGGATGGAAGCCAAGACAGCAACCTTACTTCTGATGTCAGTCACGAGTATACGAATGCAGGGATATACACTGTTGAGATCAGGGGCAGTTTCCCTGCGATCTATTCCGATTTTAGTAATGCTTTAAATGCAGAAAAACTAAGGTCTATTGAAAGCTGGGGCAGCATTAAATGGAAAAGTATGGAGCAAGCTTTTGCCCTATGTGTAAATATGGTCTACAATGCGACCGATCTTCCTGATTTAAGTCAAACTTCTTCTATGGGTGCTATGTTTTTCAGGGCAAGCTCTTTTAATGGAAACATTGGTGATTGGGATGTAAGCAATGTGACCGAGATGGGTGGTTTATTCCGGATGGCAACTTCTTTCGATCAAAACATCAATAGCTGGAATATGAGTAATGTAACCAATATTGGTTTTATGTTCAATGATGCAAGCGCCTTTAATCAAGACATTTCTAGTTGGGATATCAGCAATGTTACGAATATGCGTTCTATGTTCGAAAACGCGATTGCGTTCAATCAAGATATTAGTAGCTGGGATGTGAGTAGTGTACTTAATATGGGGTTTTTGTTTAATAATGCTACCGTTTTTAATCAAGATATCAGCAGCTGGGATGTTAGTAATGTAACTGATATGAGATACATGTTTGGTAACGCAAAGGCATTTAATCAAGATATTGGTGACTGGAATGTCAGCAATGTTATTAATATGACATCAATGTTCTTCCAAGCTAGTGCTTTTAATCAAGATATTGGTGGCTGGGATGTAGGAAATGTAACTGAAATGGTTTTGATGTTTGATTATGCCACAGCTTTTAATCAAGACCTCAGCAACTGGAATGTAAGCAGTGTAATCGATATGTATTCAATGTTTTATGGAGCAACATCCTTTAACCAAGATATAAGCAGCTGGGATGTAAGTAATGTGACTCGCATGAGTGTAATGTTTGCTAATGCTACAGTTTTTAATCAAGACATTAGTAATTGGGATGTCAGCAATGTGACTGAAATGATTGGCATGTTCAGAAACGCCTCAGACTTTAATCAAGACCTGTCCGGTTGGTCAACGAATAATGTTACACAGTGTACAGATTTCTCCTTAAATTCTGGACTTACACAAGCACAATTACCGACTGCTGGTTTTTGTTTTAATCCATAATATCTATCAAAATACTTCTGCCTGTCTATTTTTTTAAGACCGGTAGAAGTATTGCTTTTTACCGCATTTCAAACCATATTATTAAAAAAATAGCTCCAATAAAAATAGAAAGTCGCTAGCTTCCCTCATCCATTTCCTTCTCATTATTTGATCACAATTAAAGAGGTCACAGTTGACACCTAACTAATCAGTATTTGATAATGACTGATCTTACAGCCGAAGTAAATAAGTAGCTCTACCAAAATCAGAGGATCAAGCCTGTCACTACTTTATTAATATTGAAATCATACTTAAATTTTCTTCCAGTGATTTGGTGCTTGGCTAAAGCAGAGTATCTGTGCCATAAAAGTATCAATCCGAGCATACCATCCACTTCAGCCTAGGATAGGAGTTATTTTTTAACTATCAGCTGTTTTTAAATTTCTCCCAGTTGTCTGGCAGAAGTTGATAAAGGTCTTTCTGTTTGTGTGACTTGATCCTTTCAAACACATCCTTGAGCCATTCCAACTCATTAACATTCTTCTTTGAAAGCTTTCATAAGTTGTTTTCGTGAAAATGGGTTGTTATAAACTTTTACTTCACCCATTACAGATACGTCCTCTTCTAACTGAAATGTGTATGGTTTCTCTGTTGATGGTTTATTTAGATATAAGGTTTTATAACCAACAAAACTGACAATCAAAACAGCATTGATTTCAGGTTTTATCTTAAAACTAAATGCCCCATTTACATCTGTTATATCTCCAATGGTAGTTCCATCAATATAGACTGAAGCACCAATTAAAGGTTCGCCTGCAGGGTTAATTACTGTCCCTGAGATTTTTTGTGATAATAGTTCATAGGATATAAATAGAGAAAGAAATAGAAATAAGATCAGTATTTGTTTATTCATGCCAAGGAATTAAAATGCATAATGCTCCGTCAAAAATGATACCATCATCACATCTTTATACATTTAAATTCCAAAAGTCCACAAAGGAAAAAGTGTTGTTAGTTTAATTTGGGGTAGAAATATTCTCATAAAAAAGCAATTGTTCTTCTAAATGCTTTAATCAGCCTTACCCCTTTCCCTTTCAACTTCTGTAATACTCACGGCAACGGCTCCTTCTTTTGGTAAAATGATCCTTCCCATTTCCTTAGAATAAACGAAAGTCACCTGAGCACCAAATAATAGAATTAATACAGAGTAATAAACCCAAACTAAAATGGCTACAAAGGAACCTGCTGCTCCATAAGAATCGGTAAGGTTTGCAGTTCCTAAATAGAAGCCTAAAGCAAATTTACCTGCTACAAATAAAACGGTGGTTACAAAAGCACCTACCCAAACATCCTTCCATTTAAGCTTAGCATCTGGAAGAATTTTAAATATTATGGCAAATACTAAGGTTATAAAGCCAAGGGAAATCCCAATATTCATGATCTGAATTATATAAATGGTGGCACCATCTAAAATCTCTTTTATATGTGTTTGAATAAATGTGATTACCGTATCTGCCAATAAAGAAACTAACAATAGAAAGCCTAATGCCGCTATCATTGCCAAGGATAATAATCTGTTGATAATGAATTTTACAACCCCCTTTTTTGGTTTAGCTTTGATGCTCCAAATGGTATTCAAACTATCTTGTAAAGAAATAAATACTGTGGTTGCACTGAAAAGTAATGTCCCTATCCCTATTACTTGAAATAAAACCCGATCAGTTTGCACGGTGGCCGAGGATAATAAACTATCAATTTGCTCAGAACTGGATTCTCCCATTAATTGATTAATCTGATCCAAAAACTGGGTTCTAACCACATCATCTTCATAAAAATATCCTGCAACAGTAATAGCAACCAAACCTATTGCAGGTAAGGAAAATATAGTGAAATAAGCAGTTGAAGCACTGTGTTTAAAAGGGTTTTCTTCAAAGAATTTAATGCCTGAGTTCTTAAATATTTGAAACCACTTTTTTAAAAATTTAGCCATTTTTATAATTCTCTGATTAGTTTTTTGAGTAATAAGGCAAACGGGGGAATTAAGAATAAGATTAGCATTACTAATTTGCCTCTATTTAATTTGTGACTTTATTTATGACAATTCTTAATTACACTAGCCCCAATAATTTTATAGGATCCTGCTTTAACAGCAAAGTAGTTTTTCGATAGAGATTAGGACTATAAGCTTTCAAGGCTTTGGGTCTTTCAAAGAAGTTTTCAAGAAGCACGGCAAAAAATTCATGTTGATCGATAGCTGCTGCCGATCTGAATAAAGAAGTATTTCCTTCTTTTATTTTAAACATTTCATATTCAACCAAGTCATTATATTTCTTCCACAGCTTAGAGTCAATAAAGCCGTATTCTTGATTGGAAATTCTGTTTTCTAAATGGATAGCGTGGGCCAATTCATGTATGCCTAAATTAATGCCATCTGTTTCATCAGCTATTCCTTGAACCAGATTCTTCCAAGAAAGGACGATGATTCCAAAGCGTGGATTCACTTCCCCTTTATGATAGGCATTGTTGACGGTAGAATAATAATTATCAGGATAAATCAAGATTTTACTAAAATGAGAAATATAAACCTTGGGAAGACCAAAAGTCATCTGTATAGCCAAGGAAGCCACCACTATTTTCATTTCCTCGGTTACGTAATCCAACTGCCGTGGAATAAATTCTTTGGTATAAATGAATATTGCAACCCTTTTTCTAAATTCCTTTTGATAGTCTGGCTTTAGTTTTCTGTAATAGGTTGAATATTGCTTGAGGTATTTTAGTTGTTTGTCATTAAGTTTTCCAACCCTGATACTCAACCATTTATTGCGAAGAGGCACACCAAATACTCTAACGAATAAATATGTTAATTTAATAAAAAGTGAAAAGGCTTTAAACAAATCAATAAATGTTTAGGCAAAAAATGTACTTAATTTATTTTTACTTATCTATGTTTTTTCATGAAAGTCTCATATTCCACAACCTCTCCCTTTTCTATTTCTAAAGAAGCTTCATCAATTTCCTTTCTTTGCTCAAAATTCAAATCATTCCAAAAGTCTATAGGGTCTTCACTTTCCATATTAATTTTATCTAAGAAAATTTATACAATACTTTTATTTAAGACTTCAAGGCAAAAAATCAGGTTTATCTAATTTATTATTAATTCTGTAGGCTGCATTTACCAAACCAACATGGCTATAGGCTTGTGGGAAATTTCCCCACATGGAACCGTCTGATGATTTCACATCCTCACTTAATAATCCTACATGATTGGAATAGCCAACCAGTTCTTCAAAAGCCTCCATAGCTTCTTCTGTTCTGCCCACGCAAGCAAGTGCTTCCACATACCAAAAAGCACAAATCAAAAAAGTGGTCTCTGGTTCGCCAAAATCATCTGCATGTTTATAGCGATAAAATAATCCCTTACCCACTCTCAAATCTTCTTCCAAAGCCTTAAGATGGTCTTTAGCTTTTTGGCTATCATGAGGAATATAATTCATCATAATGAGCTGCAGTGTACTGGCATCCATTCTATCCACACCTTCAGCTTGTGCATAAGCTTTTCGGTTTGGTGCATAGCATTTCTCCAGATGTGCAGCTGCCTGTTTCAATAATTTCTGCGCTTTTCTTCCCAGCTCCATTTCGCCTATTTCCCTGGCGATTTTCATGGCTGCATGGCTTCCCGCCCATTGGAAAAGGTGCGTATAAGCATGTTTTTGCTTTAAGTTTCTGAATTCCCATAAACCAGCATCTGCTTCATCCATGGTGAATTCAATTTTATCTAAAATGGTCTTTAGCAAATAGGAGGATTGCGATTTCTCCATATTGGCAAATCGTTTATCCGTATAAAGCGGTAAAATAGCCAGCAATATTTGTCCGTAAACATCATTTTGAATGTGTGTATAAGCATCATTCCCTACTCTTACAGGCTGATTTCCCATATATCCAGGCAAATCCAATTCTTTTTCGATTATGGTTTCTTCACCCACCAAATTATAAAGGGGCTGCACTCTTTGTTTTCCCCGCATTGGAATATTGGTCAGATAAAGAAAATAATTTTCCATCTCTTCAAAGTGCCCAATATTGTTAAAAGCCGTAAGCGTATAATAAGTATCACGCATCCAACAATAACGATAATCCCAGTTTCTAGTGCTTCCTGGAGATTCGGGTAATGACATGGTAGGTGAAGCGATAATTCCTCCCGTATCTTCATATTGATGGATTTTTAAAGCCAAAGACGAGCGAATAACCTCTTCCTGATAATGTTGACCAATACTGGTAGATTTTACCCAATTTTGCCAGTAAAAGACAGTTTTATTAATGAAATTTTCCGCAGTTTCCTGTAATTCTGCTTCCAAAGGTGCTCCATAGGTCATTACCATATAGCGAGCTTTTGTCAATACAAACGGACTGCTGTCCATTACCATATTGATAGGAATATTGGTGGTAAGCCTTAAGGTTTCAGGCAAACCAAAATAGCGAATATGACTGCTTCCTCTTTCTCTCGTTAGTTTTTTCTGCCCGTAATCTCCTACTGGATTACAAACAACTCGCAACTGTGGCAATCCTCTCAAAGGCTCAATTTTTCTAATGAGCATTTGTGGACGATAATAGCGGTCAAACTGACGAAACCGTGGAGCGCAATCCGTGATTTTGTAAGCAAATTCATCAGTCTCGACTATAGTTTCCAACACATTAGTATTGGGGATGTAAGCCTGACTTATTTTATAATTTTCTATAGTAGGTTTAATTGAAAATTCTCCACCTTTTTCCCCTCCAATTAAACTTCCGAAAATAAAGGAGCTGTCAAATCGGGGCATACACATCCATTTGATATCGGTATCTTTCCTAATCAGCGCTAGGTAGGCACAGTTTCCAATCATTCCGAGGTCGTAGGTATGTCTTTCTTGCATATTCTTATTTCTTAAAGGCTTAAATTTTTAAAATAATTAGATGGGAAAAAAGTAAAATGCCTTAAAACATCATTTGCCATAAACAATTTCACCCAAATTAGCATCGAAATTTTCAATTGCGTCCTTAATCAGGTGAATGGCTTCCAAATAGAAATCAGGATTAATTTTATCAGCAGTATCGGTAATTTTATGATAATCTTCATGGTCGTCTACCCCAAAATAAACAAATGGGATTTCAGCTTTATGAAAAGGCGCATGATCCGAAGCTGTAACCCAATTAGGTTTTTTCTTCGGTTCGTCCCTTCCAAATAATAACTTAATACTTTTATCTTTTGAAGCTTCCGTAATCAAAGGCTTTAAAAAGGGTGTGAAATAGGTTCCTACTGCATATAGTTCATTTTTATCACCACGGCTTACCATATCCAAATTGACATTCATTTTAATTTTACTGGTATCCACCACCACGGACTGCATAAAATGCTTTGCTCCTTGCAATCCCATTTCTTCGGCATCAAAAAAGGCGAAAAGTAAATTATTTTCAGGTTGGTTTTCCCTAAAATATTCAGCAATGGACAACAAAGCCACAACTCCACTGGCATTATCATCCGCACCATTAAATATTTCAGTACTATCCTTCATGCCAACATGGTCGTAATGAGCAGAAATTACAATAAAGTCGCCTCCAGTAAATCCTTCTATAAATCCCAGAATATTTACTGCGGGTATAGTATCTTTTCCAAAAGTAAAAGTCTGGGTATAATCCTGTACAAATGCTGAAACCCCTACCCTTTGTAATCTTTGAATGATATAATTTCTGGCTATTTCGTTGCCTTCAGAATTCGTTTTCCTGCCTTGTAAGGAATCTGATGCTAAAAAATACAAATCATTCATTACCTTGGCAGAATCAGGAAAAACTAAAGTGGAATCTTTTTGGGCAAGACTCTGCTGCGTAATCAAGAGAGCAATAAAAATAAGGCAAAATTTCAATGACTTCATGGTAAAAAAGGTCTGTTATATTGTTTCATTTTGAGTGACAAAGAATAAATTTATAGATAATGACGTTAAGATTCAGCCGATTATCCAAAAATCTTTAATTTTCGTGCGAATTTACTTTTATGAAAAACTACATCTTTTCTTTTTTATTGATTTTTGTGAGCTTAAACGGTTTTTCTCAGGAACCTTTTCCATTTTTAAATAAAAGCAAACAATTGCCCGAAGACTTGCTGAGCAAAAGGGCTGTGGTTTTTATGAATGTTAATTCATTAAAATGGGATATTGAAGCTCAAAAAATTCATGATAGTTTTATAGAAATTGGAGTGGATGCTGTTGCTTATTATGCCTTGTCCGATATCATGTCGGGTGAAGATGCCACCACTGCCTTCTATTCTGACATCACCCAAAGGAGCATAGAAAATATGCTGATTATCCATCAATCTGATAATGGTTTTGAGCTTTATGCTACTAAAATACCCGAGGAAGGTGGATTCTTTCAAAAAGGTATGCAAGCTTTTTTTATGCAAGCCCCTTCATTAAAAGAACTGGGTGCCGATTTAGAGTTATTAGTGAATAAATCAGACTTGGAAAGAGAAAATTTTCTCATCATTGATGTGCCAGAGACTTTTAAGCGAACCAATGTCATCAAATCTCGAAGGGTAGCTAATTTCAATCCCGATATCAGAATAGATAAGCTGGCAGTGCCCAAATTTGAAGAAAATATTATGCTTGATGTGGATGTGGAAAAAGCCAATGAGGAGTTAGATTCAATCATGAAACAGTATTATCCATTTGAATATGGTTTGGTTGATCCTGAAATGAGTGCTGAAGAAATGATAAATGAGGGATATTTGATGGTAATCAAAAAACTGCAAAATAATGGGGAAAGCTTGCGCAGGATGCTGGGCTATGATTTATCAGAAGGGGAAACAATATTAATTTCCATTAGAAAAGGTGAGAATGATAAGGTAATGAAATACCGTATAGACGAGCATGTTCATAAATATTATGTTCAACAACTTTATACCAAGGATATTTACTTGGGCGATAATTGGGATGCAGGCAAAACTTGGCAAGAAGCACTCATCAATCATGTTGAAAACCTAAAAGCTAAATTGAAGAAATAGTTATCTCTGTAAATAGGGCATGAAAAAAGCTTCTCTTGATGAGAGAATAAAAGGCATGGGTTTTGATAATACAGATTTACTATAAATTAATGTTATTAAAATATGAAAAAGCTTAATGTATTTATTCTCGCTATTCTATTGATTTCCCTTGTGACCGAATTACGAGCTCAAGAAAAATCATCCGATAAAAACCAAAGAACTATATCCGTTAGCGGAGTAGCCGAAAAGGAAATCCAACCTGATATTATTTATTTCACTATTTCTTTAAAGGAATATCAATTGAAAACGGGCAGCAAATTCGAAATGAATGAGTTGGAAAATCAATTAGTCAGTGCAGTTGAAAAAGCAGAAATAGATAAGGAAAACCTGACCGTTGAAAATGTGTATGGCTACAACTACAGCTGGAACAAAAAAACAGAGAATAAAGATTTTATGGCAAGAAAACAGTTCCAACTTAAATTACCAGATGCCAAAAAATTAAATGTAATTCTCTCCAAAATAGAACCAAAAGCAATAGAATATGTGCGAGTAAGTCAGTATACGCATTCCCGACTGCAAGAGCTTAATCAGGAATTACAAGTGGAGGCAGTAAAAAATGCCAAAGCAAAAGCAGAGGCATTGTTAAAACCTTTAGATGAAAAAGTTGGAAAAGTAATGGAAGTGAATGAAAACCAGCAGAATTTTCAACCAATTTATTATAAGTCCTATCAAAATAAACGCATGATGTCAGCATCCACTGATGAAAGTGCTTCAATGGAATCTGATCTGGATTTTAAGAACATCAAATTAAAAGCAGAAGTACATATTGTCTTTTTGATTCAGTAAATTGTAAATAAGCTTTTATATTGCAGCTGATTTAAATAGTGCCTATTTGGTAATAACTAGAATATTGTCATATAATCAGCACTACTTGATGAGATTTTTAATAAAACCTTTGAATCAATATAAAAGACCTATACTATGCAACCAATTGATATTAGTAGCTATGAAGATTTTAAAGCCTATGAAGGACAAGAATTAGGCGTTTCCGATTGGCATACCATCGACCAAAAGCAAGTAAACCAATTTGCAGATGCCACGCTAGACCATCAATGGATCCATTTGGATGAAGAAAGAGCAGCTAAAAGTCCTTTTGGGGGCACTATTGCTCATGGATATTTGACACTTTCATTAGCTCCATATTTATGGGAGCAAATTGCCAATGTTACCAATCTGAAAATGATGATTAACTATGGGATTGAAAAAATGAAATTCAATCAGGCGGTGAAAGTTGGTTCAGATGTTAGGTTGAAAGCAAGTCTAAATTCTATAGTGGATTTAAGAGGAGTGAGCAAAGCTCAAATTGATATTGTGATGGAGATTAAAGATGAGAAAAAGCATGCTTATACAGCATCACTCATATTCTTATATCATTTCAATAAATAAGGGATTAGCCACCTAAAGAATCGGGTGTCTTTTAAATAAAAGAAATTAGACAGTAGCTTCTATGTTGCTGTCTTTTTTCACTTCTTCAGTTGCATAAGTAGGACAGGTTCTCTGCGCACATGCTGAAGCAAAAAGTATTAATCCTGATATTGCTGCGAATAATTTTATAGATTTTTTCATCTGGCTCTTTTTTTAATTATTTATAAGACAAATTTAGGTGGTTATTATGTGATAAAAAAGACGGATTGTCTGATTTGTTACTTCTTCCCATTTATTATGTCTGCTAGAAACTATAATCGATAAACGGTAAAATTTTAGCATTAAAGCTTAAAAATCTTAAGATGAAAATATATCAACTTTTGATTTTGCTTGTAAGTTTAAGTTTTTAACTGTAGCTACATGAATAAAGTTTACTTTTGTGGGTAAAATAATACATCAAAGTTGGTGTTATTTTATTGTTAATTTCGGACTAAATTCAATTTTTAGTAAGAATATTTAAATCAAAACCTTCTAAATCCGTATTTTTGAAAAAATTCTCTTATGAAAAACATCTTTTCGTTCATATTTATTGCCTTATTGCTTATTTCCTGTGATTCTTCTAAAGAAAAGAGCACTGAATCTACTGAAGAGTCCGAAAAAAAGGATTTACAAGTACCATCTTTTAGTGGAGGAAATGCATATCAATATATTCAATCACAAGTGGATTTTGGGCCTAGAGTTCCTAATACTCCTGCTCATGCTGAAACTGAAGAATACCTAATCAACCAATTGGAAGGTTTTGGGGCAAAAGTGCAGACCCAAAAGTTTGAAGCCGACACATACGATGGTGAAGTATGGAATTTAACCAATATCATTGCTTCCATTCAGCCTGAAAAAACCAAACGAATCTTATTAGCAGCCCATTGGGATACTCGAAAAATAGCAGATAAAGATACTAATAGAAAAGATGAGCCAATAGATGGTGCAAATGATGGTGGCAGTGGAGTAGGAGTGATTTTAGAAGTCATTAATGCCATTCAAAAAGCAGAGAACAAACCTAATGTCGGTATAGATGTGATATTTTTTGACGGAGAAGATAATGGAGAGCCACAAGGTTTATCCAGCAACGAGCCATCTAAAACATGGTGGTGTTTGGGCTCACAACATTGGAGTAAAAATAAACATGTTCCTGGCTATTCAGCTTATTATGGAATTCTTTTGGATATGGTTGGCGGAGTGGACGCACAATTTCACAAAGAAGGCTATTCGATGAAATATGCTCCTAGCATAGTTGAAAAAGTTTGGAATACAGCTGATCAAATTGGATATGGTAGATATTTCATCAATAACCAAGTTGCCCAAATTACAGATGACCATTATTTTGTAAATGAAGTTGGCAAGATTCCTATGATCGATATCATTACGCACGAACCGACCTCAAGGGATTTTTTCCCCGATTTCCATCATACTCATAAAGATAACATGGACATCATTTCTCAAGAAACTTTAAAGGCAGTTGGGCAAACATTATTGCAGGTTATTTATGAGGAGTAAATTGGAGGTTTAAATCCAAATATAAACTTATACCTATTATATCAGTTAGTTAAAAAGAACTCTATTTTTTACCAAACTGATATTGTGATTAAATTTTTTAAATGGTTCTCCACCTCAATACTCCTATTATTAATAATTGCATTAATTGCAGGCACTTTTTATTATAAGAAAAATTTAAAACCTAAAACCCAACCTTTAGTCCAGCAGGAAATAAGCAATATTTTTCAAGATAGCGCAGTTTTCAGTTATGAAGAGTTAAGTGTAAATTTTTTCAATAAATCAGCTGACCTAACCAATATAAAGGTCTCTCTAGTTAATAGAGAAAATACTGAGGATACGATTGCCCATTTGACTTTAGACGAGATTTCATTTCAGTTAAGCAATAGCTATTTTGATTTCATCTCACTTGATAGCCTCTCTATAAAATATTTGAATCTGGAAAACCCCGAAGCACTTCTGCCAATTAATACTGAAAAAATACGAATAAGGGATTCTATAGAGAAAGATGAAAAGCAGATAGTCTTATTTCTTAAAAGTATAAAACTGAATGATGGTAATATTGCTTTATATGATAAACCCAATGAAAAGATTGGGCTTTTGACTACTGGAATAAAGATCAATTGCAACAGCTTATGGATAGATGAAAACTTTTCTTTGGAGAATTTCTCTCCAGCTAATTTTGGCGCAACTTTATTTGATGTTGATTATCGTTTAAAGGATGATTTTCACAGGGCAAAAATTGAACTAGTAAATATTAATTTCAATAAAGGAGATATTGGTTTGAAGAACGCGCTTTTTGAACCTGTAGATAGCAAGGCTAAATTTGCTGAAAGAAAAGGAGTAGAAAAGACATATCTTAGAATAAAATCCGACAGCTTAGCTGTCTCAAATTGGAAATGGAAGGAACTTAAAGGTGTATTTGCTGAGGAAATAAAAGTAATTGGTGGTGATTTATATGCTCATAAAGATAAAAACTACCCGCTTCCTGACGACCGATTTGTCCCGATTTTAACCGAGGAATTGAGAAAATCAGATATTCCAATTCATATTGGAAAAGTAAAGATTGAAGATTCTTATATAGCTTATGAGCAGCTATCGGAAGGCAAGGAAAAGGCAGGTAATTTGTATTTTGAAAATGTTTATGGGGAAATCACCAACATTAGCAATGTAAACGATAGCATCAAAAAGAAAGGGAATAGCCTTAAAATTGAAGCTACTGGTAATTTTTACGGTAAGGGTAAATTAGAAACCACTATGAATTATTCTTTAGAATCTTCAGCCTTTAAAATTAAAGGCAATTTATCAGAAATGGAGATAGCTCCTATTAATAATTTTATTCAGCATATATATCCAGTAAAAGTCAAATCAGGTAAAACAGATAAAGTTGAATTCAATTTTTCAGGAGACAATATAAAATCAAAAGGGGAACTCAGATTTTATTATTCAGATTTAAAGCTTGAATCTGAAATTAAAGATGAGGAAGGAAAATTGCTCGACAAAGCAGTCACCAAAGTAGGCAATTGGGCATTAGCACAAAATAATCCAGAATCAGGAGAAGACGATCTTGAGGTCGGTCGTTTTGAACATGAAAGAGATACTCGGAAGTCAATGTTCAACTTTTGGGCGAAAAGTGTAGTTGCTGGCTTCAAAGCTACCTTTGGCATTGATGAGGTTGAGGAAACAAAAGAGAAAATGGAAGATGAGGATAAAAATTTATGGGAAAAGTTGGGCTTTGGGGATGATGAAGAATAGACTAAAAAAATAACATGCTTAAAATACCACTTAGCATGATGACTTTACAGAAGTTGCTCAGGAAATGATAATGTTTTATGGTATCGGCAAGACTTAATTTGTGAATAAAATATATCACAAAAAGCGTCAATCCCGAGAAATAGAAATATAAAATATCATTTTCCAGAAACTGAGTCATATAGAAAATAAGGAAGTAAAACACAGAAATAAGAATATACAAAAGCAATTTCGTTTTTCGTATCCCCCAAATAATCGGCAACGTTTTGCAACCAAAATTGGCATCTCCTTTCCAATCTTCCATATCCTTCACGATTTCCCGAATCAGACTAATGGCAAATGCAAAAAGAGCATAAGTATGCACTAAAATGGGTTTTTGTCCGAAGTAAAGCGAAATTATTGAAATTGATAAGCCTGTAAGCCCAGCTACTATTATATTTCCAATCAATGGCAACCTCTTCAATTGATTGGAATATAACCAAAGCATAAAAGCTGCTCCAAAGTGAATAGCTCCTATTTTCCAATCCAGAAATGTACCGATAATAATGGCTGCAAAATTCAGGAAAGTATGCCAGAAAAGGACAACTCTTCGCTTGATTACTTTCCCAACTATAACTTTTTCTGGTTTGTTGATGTAATCAATTTTCACATCATAATAATCATTGATGATATATCCAGCTGCTGCTAAAAATACAGTACTCAAACTCAATAGAAAAAGCTCAAGATTGAAAATATGAATACCTTCCAGTAAAAATAGTGCCGTAAGGTATTGAGTAAACACTATTATCAGCAGATTTTGAATACGAATCAGCTTTACAAAACCTGGAAATGAAAAGTTCTTGGGCAACTGCTGTGTCATTTATAACGTGAACTGATTTTACCTTTTAAATTTCACCAATCAATTGCTTTTGTCCTAATAGGGCGTCTTTTATTTTTCGGAAATTATTATGTGCTGAAAAGATTAAAGAGAGTTTTCTGCTTTTACATGGGCACAAGCGAGACGCTTGCGCCAGCCAATGTTTTCTTATACCTCTGTGAACTTGGTGAAAGCCTTAGTTTTACTTTGTGGTTAAGACAAAATAACCTTGGTTATTTTTTTAAACTGTACAATTTTCACTGGTTATCCAAAATATTCTGGCTAATTAATCTGTAAATTTCCTGCACATGTTCATCACTTTGCAGCATTTCCATGTGCTTATCCAAAGTTTCCAAATCACCTCTTTTAGCGGGACCAGTTTGTACAGATTTTGGAGAATGTTTTAAGGCTTTTTCAATGGTTTCCAAAACCAGCGGATGAAGAAGAGCAAAATCCAGTTGAGCATTTTTCATGATTTTTTCTGAAATGCTCATCATGTGGTTGGTAAAATTGCAGGCAAATACAGCTGCCAAATGCATTTGCTTTCTTTGAGTAGTAGATACAATTTTAATATTCTTGCTTAAAGATTTCGCAAGGCTGTTCAAAATCTTCAAAGCTTCTTTATTTTCACTTTCCAATAAAAATGGGATTTTTTCAAAATCTAGTTTTTTGCTTTTGGAAAATGTTTGCAATGGATAAAAAACTCCTGTTGCAGCAGCTGATGAATATTCCATTACATCCAACCCCTTGCTTCCTGAAGTATGCACCATTAAACTTTGTTCGGGCAGCCTAATCTCTTGAGCAATGCTTTGAATAGCATCATCTGGAACCGCTAAAATGAAAATTTGCGAAGGACTGTCTGAAAAATCTAAGCTATCTTTAATTTTGGCGTTGTATAAATTACCCACCAATTTCTTAGCTGATTTTCCATCAGGCGTATAAACTTCATTTACAAAATGACCAACGTTTTCAAGAGCAGGTGCTAAATGCCAGGCTACGTTTCCTGCTCCTATAAAACTAATATGGTAAGCTGCATTTTTCACTCTAAGCCTTTACGCTTCATTTTATAAAACTCTGAATATCTTCTGAAAATCGCCATTCCGAAACCAAAAGTCAACACCAAAGTACCAATCCAAAGTAGATTTATCAATGGTTTTTCTAATGCTTTCAGGATGATATAATCTTTTTGAGTAGTTCTAACAGAAAGTGTAAAAGTATTGGATTCAGGTTTGATGTTTTCTATGTTTAATTTCACACCAATTTCCCTATTCTCATCAGGAATTCTGCCTGCCATATTATCACGAATTAAGTAATATGGATTCAAGATATAATCTTCTCCATCTCCATAAACTTTTATCGTAGCTCTTACGGCTAAATCCTCACCTTTCAGTTTTTCCCCTTCTATTTCATCAACTCTTTTCACATCCTCCAAAACGGTGACAAAATCATTCAAGAAAAACTTCTCTCCAAAAGTGACCTCCATTTCCTTAGGTTCCGACCATTCAATTTCTTGAGTAGGGTCAGGAACAGAAGAAACGTGAGTGTATAAATCTTTAGTAAGTTTTCTTTTGATATCAGGAGAAGAAATCAGTCCACCCATATCAGCATTAATTTGCGCACGAGGGAAAAGTGAAAATTTGTCTCCGTCTGCATGCAGATAATCAACTTTATAATAGTGATTCGCTCCATAAACTCTCAAAGTATCACCCTTATTCAAGCTTTCATTTTCTCTTTGAATTTCTCTTCTGACTATTTTAGAATTTTCATCTTGAGTATCATCCAAGTAAGTTGCTTTTACATAACCTCCATCATAAGTCTCGAAAAATCGTCCTTTATAAGTCAAGGTGTACTCCCCCATAGTTTGTGGGTCGTTAATGAATAGCGGGATATTTTCCTGATTAAAATTATCCTCCACTTCTTCCGAATTGGTTAATAACAATCCTGTTTCATTCAATGAAATGGTTCTGGAGTAACCTGTAGAAAATAATATTCCCAAAAGCATCATGCCTAAGCCCATATGTGCAATGGCACCACCAGAAAGTTTATAATTGCTTTTAACGATTTTGAAAAAGATTTTGGCATTTGCCACTATGGTGTAAACTGCTGCAATCACTAAAATTATATAAGGAATATTGCTCATCCCTGCCAACACAATAATTAAAGCAGAAATCATTAAAGTAATAAGTATCGGATATAAAAGTGATTCTTTCACTTCTGACTTCTTCATTTTTTGCCACCAGAAAAATTGTCCTGTTCCCGATAAAATGGCTAAACCTACAGCAAACCACATCTGCCATTTGGTATAGAACTCAACTTGATCAGCTGGAGGAGCTAAATTGGAAATCCCTCCGAATGATTGAATAATTGAATTGTAAACAGGAATTGAAGTTGGTAATAAAATTTGAAAACCCATTAAGCAAAGCAAAGTAGCCCCCATAAAAATCCAGAATTCTCTGGAATAGGTAGAAACTTCTTTCTCTGTAGACGGAATATGTTTCCAGCGAACTACAGCTAAAACAATAGAGACAATTAAGAAACTTAATAGGTATAATAGTAATTGACCTGACAATCCTAAATCAGTGAAGGAGTGAACAGATGATTCTCCCAATACTCCACTTCTTACCATAAAAGTGGCGTATAAAACCATTAGGAAGACAGAAAGCACTAAAATGATGGAAGCCTTCAATGCCGTTTCACTCTTTTTATAGGTAATCATGGTGTGGATACTCGCCACTAAAACTAGCCAAGGTACTAGTGAAGCATTTTCAACTGGATCCCAGTTCCAGAAACCTTCAAAGTTCAAAGTTTCATAAGCCCAATAACCTCCCATTAAAATTCCCACGCCTAAAATAGAGGCTGAAAATAATGCCCAAGGCAAAGCAGGTCTAACCCATCCTTTAAAATCCTTTTTCCATAATCCACCAATGGCATAAGCGAAAGGAATTAAAGTGGTGGCATATCCTAAGAATAATACTGGTGGGTGAATCACCATCCAGTAGTTTTGCAATAATGGATTTAAACCTGTTCCATCTTCAGGGACATAATCAGGATTGATATTGAAAATTGGCGCATCCATTGCATCTCTTAACAAAATGAATGGAGAACTCCCGATTTTGAAATCACCTATAACTACTCCCAAAATCATGGAAGCAAGAAAAGCTTGTACCACTGAGAAGCTCACCATTACGGATGGAGCCCATTTTTTATTGGTCAATAATATGACAAAGCCTAAAAGCACATTCCAGAATGACCAGAGCAAGAAACTACCTTCCTGACCTTCCCAAAAAGAGGAAATGATATATTCTACGGGAAGCACTTTAGAGGAGTGACTCCATGCATAGAAATATTCATAGTAATGATTAGAAATAATGGTGAAAAGCGTGATTACGATGCCAAAAACCGCTAAACCATGTATAATATAGGTGATTTGCCCGTTTTTCATCCAGCCTTTTTGCATTTCGGGCAAAGGGCTTTTTTCTGCTTTGTAGAAATTGAAAATGGAAATGAGGGCAGCTACAAAGCTTATAATAACAAAAAGGTGACCAATGTCACCTATTGTAGTATGTATCATATTTTATGTATCAGATTAAATAACAGTTTCTTCTTGATATTTTGACGGGCACTTCATTAAAATCTTATCAGCAACGAAAGTCCCTTTTTGGAATGAACCAATCACCACCACTTGCTCTGAGCGCTTAAAATCAGCTGGCATAGGCTCATTGTAAAATACTTCCTGTTCCATTCCATTTTCATCTACCATCATGAAGGTGAACGAAAGTTTGTCGTCAGAAGGATTCAAACCAATGATATCACCTTCCGCACTTTTCTTCAACTCACCTACCACATGGATTTTTGTATTATTCCCATCCAATGCCATATCATGGGCATCATTGAAAGTAACATAGGAACTGGCATCTCCTGCTGTGGAAACAATCATCATAATAGCTGCTGCTATTACAATTATGCCAAAAATATAAGACTTTTTCATAACTAGGTTTTTTTCTCAGATTGGAACAAAGGTACTACCCAAATAATTCTTTATTCCCTCTCTTTTAAGGATTTTTCTAATTTATTTACTTTTCGTTCAGTCATAATGGCATATATGACGAATCCTGCAAATAGCGTAACGATGACAGCAACCAAAACATATATTTTTCCTTCGGATCTCATAGTGTCCGCCATCTCAATTCTATCATTGGCATAGTCTTCCTCTACTATTTCAGTTTTCTGAGCAGAAAGCCCCAAACTCATCAACAGTAAGGAAAAAACCAAAATATATTTAATCTTCTTCATCAATCTTTGATTTAATAAATGATAATCTAATTCTTAATTCCGTTAACCAAACGCCAATTAAAGTCCAACCGATTACGGCTGGGTAAAACACCATTCTCAACCTTCCATCCAATTCATAAGCATTGAAGCCTGGGTTACCTCCATTTCCTGGATGTAAAGAATCGGTAAGTCTTGGTAAAATGAATAGTAGAGGAATTAAGGTGGCGTAGGCAAAAATATTATAAACTGCACCAATTTTAGCTTTTTGCTGCGGGTCTGTGATTGAATTTCGTAAAAGAATATAGGCAAAGTAAATCAGCATCCCGATTGCTGAAGCATTTTGTTTTGGGTCTCCACTCCAAGGTGCTCCCCAAGTATAGTTTGCCCAAATCATACCCGTAGCCAAGCCTAAAATTCCAAAAAGAATAGAAGTATTGACTAATTCAATAGCGTAAGTATCGAATTTTTGATTACCTGTTCTTAAATAGCGGATAGAGAAAATAACGGAAGCCGTCAACATGATGACCATTCCGAACCACATGGGCACATGAAAATGCATGGCGCGAATAGTTTCATTTAAAATTGCTAGTCGGGGCGCATCCAAAAGCAATCCAGCTATGAGTGTGTAGAACACTAGCGCAACCCCAATAATTTTCCACCAAGTTTTTCTCATTTCTTAATTTCTCCAGATAAAAGGAAATAATATAAATGCCGTAGTGATAACAATTGCATCTACGGATATTAAAGTAAACAGTTTGTCATTCATTAAGCTAATATTAATCCCGTCTATTGCATTTTTAGAAAGCCTTACCGACATCAATAAAATGGGCAATAAAATCGGGAAACTTAGCACTGCCATCAGCGCTGTACTATTATTGGCTTTGGAAACTATCCCAGAAACCAAAGTCAAAACACCAGAAAACCCAATTGACGCAAAAAGTATCGTCAAAAGGAAATAAATATAATTTGAAACAGGGTTTCCTAAAATAAGTGCGTAAACTGAAAAGCCAATTAGGGCAATCAAAACCGAAAGCAATACATTGAAAATTAGCTTCCCACTTAGGATTACTTGCGGTTTACATAAGGTGTAATAATATAACATCCTTCCTTCGCCTTCTTGCAAAAAGCTTTTGGCTACTCCATTGATATTAGCAAACACAATGATTATCCAGAAAAGTGCATTCCAAGTTACGGTTTGCATCTGTCCTGTCTTCACATTGAAGCTTAAGTAGCAGATGAAAATTGTACTTACTAAATAGAGCAATATTCCATTGAAGGCGGTTTTATTTCGCCACTCTAATTTCACTTCTTTTTCAAAAATGGATATCACTTGTTTTATCACGCTGCAAATTTAATATATAAAGCCTAATAAGACATGGTAAAAACCGAATGTTGTGCGTAATTTGCATAAAAACTTGAGCATGAATATTACACCAACCGAATTTGACGATTTATATATCATTAAGCCTACTATTTTTGAAGATGCAAGAGGCTATTTTTTTGAAAGTTTCCACCAAAAGAAATTCGAAGATGCTACAGGAATTCAATGTGAATTCGTTCAAGATAATCAATCACGCTCGGTTTATGGGGTAATCCGTGGATTGCATATGCAAGTTCCACCTGTGGCCCAAGCAAAATTAGTAAGAGTTTTAAAAGGTGAAGTTCTGGATATAGCAATTGATTTAAGGAAAGACAAACCAACATTTGGCAAAACTTTCTCTGTTCACCTTTCTGCAAATAATAAGGAGCAGTTATATATCCCTAGGGGCTTTGCGCATGGAATAGCGGTATTAAGTGAAGAAGCGGAATTCTTTTATAAATGCGATAATTATTACAGCCCAGAAAATGAAAGAGGCATCATGTACAATGACGCCTCCCTAAATATTGATTGGAAAATTGATCCTGAAAAAAGAATTATTTCTGATAAGGACCAGAAAAATTTAGCTTTTTCTAGCTTCAGCTCTCCTTTTTAAACCTTCTTTAGCTTGTCTGGTTTTCTTCTCTATTTTATCTAAATACTGAAGAAATAAGCTTATTATTATAATTAATGCTGCCAAACCAAGCCCACTTAATCCTCCATAGAACCCTAGTTTTATCAAGCCTGGACTATCGGGTTGTGAATACACAGTAAAGTTATCAATCAATTCAAATTGAGGCTGTAAGAATAGTTCTCTTTGAATATCCAATTTCTTCATATATGATCTTCTTGATTCATTAAATACAGAAATTGGGTTGGTAGTCTGTTCATCAGCTAAAATGACATTGTTTGAACCATCACGATTTCTTTCGCCCATCATTCTAAAATTCTTAAAAATAATATCTTTTAAGCTATCTAATTCCGCTTCTTCTTCCTCAATTTGAGAAAATTCCTGTCTTAAGTTTTCTTCAGATATTTGAAGTCTTTTATTGACAAAAGGATTATTTCTAAAATAATTTAAAAGGGGCTCTTCTAATTCGGTAATTACAGAGTTGTCATAAACCTCTACAAATATCCTATAAGTAGATTTGTTTTCCATGCTTAATCGTTCCACAAAACGATTGATTATGGTCTCATCTTCAATTTCAGTTTTCAGTTGCTCTTTAAATAATTCTAATTCTATTATTTCCTCTTCAGATACAAAAGGCTCATAACTGAAACCTACTATATTATTTGCTAATGTGGTATCTATTTTTAAAGTCTTTGCCAGTTGTTCACGGTTTTCATCCTCAGTCAATAAATCTAATTTTTCAATGGAACTTTCCATCATTCTACCGCTTAAATACGTAGACCTTAACAGCAGGGAGCTTTTATAAACATCAGGTGTTGCAAAATGAATAATTATACCCGCAATTCCACCTAATAAACCTAAAACGAAAATTAGCTTAATGTTTTTTACAATGGCATTTTTAATTGCCACAATAAACAAAATGAAATTTAGGAAGATACTACTAAAGAAATTTCCTATAGCGGAGAATAATTCTCTCAAATCAATTTCATCTGAGCTGTTGCTTGGTTTTTGGTTTTTATCTACCTCTGACATATTCTTAAAAATTTTTACAAATAAACAGAAGTTTTGGCAACTATTGAAATAAAAAGTGTAATGAATCTGTTTTGTATAATACAATCTCTATTTTTGACTTCAAATAAACCTTAGAACATTGAAAACTATCTTAATTACAGGGGGCGCAGGATTTATTGGCTCCCATGTTGTCCGATTATTTGTCAACCAATATCCAGACTATAAAATTGTTAACCTGGACGCATTGACCTATGCAGGAAATTTGGA
>JBNJFX010000029.1:0-65865 GCA_051747245.1 Bacteroidota bacterium | reverse complement strand
GAAAATTGCCATATATGGCGAAATTCGGGGTTTTAAATCAACTTTCTCCAATGTTAATTCGCTGAAAAACAATTATTTACATCTATCCAAGAGAAGCCTAGTTTGCCATTCAAAAGTTTCAATTTTTGTCATCAGTGATAAAATTTAATAACTAAATTTGTGTTAAATTTATGGAAACTGTTTTTTTTCACTTTGACGGATCGTATTTCCATACTTCTGGAAATAATTGAGTATTTGTATTTGGGTAATAAGTAGTTTTTTCTCCGAACATAAGATATCCGTAATTATTATAGGTTGTAGTGGTTATCCAGGTTCTATTTCCACCTAAGAAAGATTCTATTTTAGTCCATTTGTTAGATTCTATATTGTATTTCCAAAATTCAGGGTTCATATTATCTTGTTTCCAAGCATGATCCCCGCCTCCTATATAAATATCATTTTTAATAATAAATGCCGTATATATTGTGGTTATATCTGGATAAAATGGTAGTTCGGTTAGCTTTGTTAAAATGTTGGAGTTGTTGGGATCAAATAAATAAAGAGAATTTGTATATGTACTGGATGTTGGAACCAAAAAAGCAGTGGATTCAGATTGAGAGAATATATCCCGACCATTTAAATTTCTGCTTATTTCAGTTGGAATATAACCTATTAGTTTCCAAGTGTCATTAATAGGGTTGTACTCCCAGACGTCACTTGAACCACTAGCGCCATCAGTACCTCCAATTATATAACCCTTATTATTTAAAGTGAACTGGATAGTATTGTATCTTGAACTTCCAGGGAAATTTTGCAATTCTTTCCAATATCCTGTATAAGGATCAAATTCCCAAAAATCAGAGAACCTTTGAAAATCATTAACACCCATACCATAATAAATTTTTTCTCCAATACTGAACCCAGTAGCTAAGGATCTGGACATTCCAGGAAAATCTCCATAATAATTCCATTGATCATTATTAAAATTATATTTCCAAACCTCATTAAAATCTTCATTGCAACATACTGGATCAGCACTACCACATATTAAGTAGCCATTATTTTTAATTATACCAAAATATCCGCCAATTCGCGATTGGGAAGGGAAATCATTTAATTTGTGCCAACGAGACTTTATATTAATTGGTGATTCAGAAACAGCTAATTGACCATTAACTTCAACCTCTATTGAATTAATACCGGTATTTAAGGTATAGGGTAATTTTATTCTGATCTCTTCAGTATTTTCTTTTAAAATAATCGCTTTATAACTCCCGATTTTTACTTTATTTCCACTTTGCGAAAACCCAGAACCTTTGATTACTACTTCTGTTTCACCTATAATACCTGTGGCTGGAAAAAAACTTTTGATTTTCGGACCTTCAACAAGGAAAAGTTCATTTGATTCTACTGTATATGAACCACTATTTAAACTAATTTTAACTTTCCCTGAATATGATAGATTTTGCGGTAAGATGAATTTAATTGTTTGAAAGTCTGTCAAAAAAATGTTAGCCTCATCTTTGCCAATAAAAACTTTTATTCTGGATTTTGAGACTGAGAAATTAGAACCAAAAATTGATACAGTATCTCCAGAATTTCCGCTTTTAGGCAAAAAATCATTAATTATTGGTGGATTGGAGCCCAAACTCTCAAATGTGATTGAATTACCTATAACAGTGTTTTTGTCATTTTGTATGTAAGGTCTTACTGTATATTTGGTATCATTTTTCAAGTCAGATGTTACCTTTAATGAGAAAATTCCAGCCTCTGGTGTTGAATCAATATTTTTAATAAATATATTCATGGAATCAACTGTAGTTCCTTGAGACCAAACAAAGCCAAATTGATTTATTTGACCTTCACCTAAATGGATAATTTCTGCTATAAACTCTGTACTAGCTGAGTCAATTTTAACTTCTTTCATTAAAAGGTAAGGATATTCTTTAGGAGATATATTTGCATCTTCACAATTCAATAGCAATGCAGAGGTAACTAGTGTAATTATAAAGTATAGTATTTTAGGTCTCATATTAGAAAGAATAACTAAAGAGTAATTCAAGTTGATTTTTTTTAAGACTAAATTTACTTCCTGAAACATAATTGAATCTAAATTCGGTAGATATGATTTGTCTAAAATTCAACATATGCTGTATTCCAAAACCTGATGTAAACCCGAACATGTTTTTGGATACAATTGATTCTTTTATAACTTCATTTATTGATATTATATTTTGGTAAAGACTAGCTTCGTAAATCCCATTATCATTTCTTAAATTGTAAGTGTAGATTCCTCCAATGTTGAAAAATGGTCTCCATTTCAGAGTTGGGATAGTGTATCTTAAAAGAAGTGGAGCACTTATTGATGTTAAATTTATAACTGCGTCTATATCAGAATTTTGTTTTTGTAAGCTTGCTGAAAAATTAGACTTTGAAATGTTAGCTCCAAAATTGAAAGATAAATTACTCATGTCGATTGGAACATCCATAAATAGTCCAACAGAAAAAGAAGAACTTAGTGTAAATGAAAGGCCATTTAGCGTTTGCTTTAGTTCAGGAGATGAAACTTTCAATAAAGTAGTATTATATCCTATTAACATACCAAAGCGAGCAAAAGGTAGAGGATTATTATTACTATTATTATAAATTGAAATAAGTTTAGATAGTGACTTCTTATTAAATTTAGCAACCTTATATTGTTCATTTCTCCAATTATAGTCACTTGTTATTTGTGATAGTTGATCAATGTAATCGTTTTCCGATAATTTAATTAGATGATGATTGTCTTTTTCTATAAAGAATGTGTAATTATTCCCATTTTGATAGGAATATAGACTTAATTTCCCTGTAGTAATTTTCCTCAACAACAATTGAGAAGTTTTATTGTAAACCTCCACATTTCTTGAAACATATTCCTCCTCTTCACTTATTTTTAATTCAGCAATATCCTCTGCGTATATTTTTAATAACCTGCCTTGATAATTAATGCTGATAAAGGAATTATGGGGCTGATTTTCAAAATGCAAAATTTTTATACCAGTGATCATCAATGAATCAGTGGAGACATAAGAGCTTTGAGCTGAAATTGGACTTATGAAAATGAATAATAAGCCAATGAATAGGTAAAGTGATTTCTTTTTATTCATTTAGGTTGACTATTATATTATGATTGTTGTTTTGTCTAAAAACTAAATAATCATCAAAAAGAAATAGCAATTTAATCTCATCAATTTGGTATGGAAAAATCTCTATTGCTTCATTTGTTACTCGATTATATAAACCAGTATTATCTAAGTAATAAGTATTATTGTTATGGTTAAAAATTTGTTGCGTTTCGGGGATTTTGTTTTGGCTAATCAAGTCCCATTCAAAGGTGCTTTCATCAAGTTCGTATTCCTTGTTGTCAAAGATGATTCTGACTTTATTATTTTGTTTAAAGCTATATCTAAACATATGTATATCAAAGCCACTGTCATATGGTAAATAACCTAAAGAATCTATTGTTCCATCCTCCAAATCAAGTTCATAAATTTCGTATGCTGTAATGATATAATCTTTATTGCTTATTGTGAAATGACCATCAATTCTACGCACCTCCGGTAGGATACCTTTTTCAATCCATGAAGCAGTCATAAAATCGTATTTAATAAAATGTCGATTATCAGTTATTATGTAAATACCGTCATTTTTGATAAATGATAATCTAATATCTATATTTTGATAGGCAAATGTTGACCAATTTTGTAATCTATTCCACTTTTTTGTTGTTGGGTTAAATTCGTAAAAATCTCTTAAATACTCTCTTCTTGACCATTTAGGGGGTATGAGCCCGTAACCTCCAATCATAAAACCTTTTTCACTATGCGATAATAATTGAGGATACTCTCTTTTTCTATCATATTCAAGATTAAATATAGAATTATCAAAGAAAGAATATTTTTTGTCGAATTCCATTTGAAATTCATTTGGATTAACAAGACTGTAACCATTAGACCTTAAACCAATTTTAAAATCAACAGTGAAAGAAAAATCTTGATACCATCGATTAAGCTTTAATTCATTATTAAAGTCTATTTTAAACTTAACTTCATTTTCCGATTGTTCAAGAATTATGACTATTGGTGAAGAATTGTATTCAGATGAAGCGCTAATACCGCTACCAAAGTTAAAACGACTATTAAGATAAATAGCAGCATCTTCATTCAAATTATATCCCCTTAAGGTGATCTCTTGACCATTATTAACATTACTTATACTTGTAATATGTGGCTTGATAAGCTTTGAACTTATTTGGTTAGAAATAATATTTGGTCTTGCAACCACTTTAAGTGATAAATTTTCATAATTTGTCATAGTTATTTGAAAAGGAAAATTATCCCTATCTGGTAAAACAAATTTGACCAATGTACTCGATTGAAAAATAGGTTCTATATCGAATTTATCTTCTATTCTAATTTTATTATTTGACGGATGAAAATTATTACCTTCTATTATTACAGTATCTCCAAAATTTATCGAATCTAAATTTATCCCTTCTATCATAGGTTGTTTCAGTTTAAATTCATGGTTGAATGAAAAACCTGCAATATTGAAGTTTAAAATGTTTGTAATTTTATCAAGGTCTTTTGGAACTTTAATTTTAACTATTGAATCTGATGCTATTGTAGGGGATATGTCCTTATTGTTTAAACTTATTGAATATCTATTTGGGTTATTGTAAAAGTTTTGAGTTTTAAAAGTTAAAGTATCGTTCCAATAAGAACTGTCACTTGGATAAGAAAGTATTTTTGGTTTTAGGTAATCGAAAGTTATTGAATCCTCTATATCTGTGATTCTTATTTTTAATTTATTTTTATCATCAAGGCTATTCGGTATTATAAACTTAACTGACTTTTTATTATAGTTTGAAATATCAATAATCTTCCACCTATCAATCTTATCAGTTGCAATTTTTTTGATACTTAAGCTGATGTGATTAACGTTAGAACCGATGTTTTCAGCATTTATTTCAACTGTATCACCACTTTTTGCATAAGGAGGTGTAATATTTATAATATTAGGTTTAAGTATGTTAAAACTTTTTTCTTGTTGAGTAAAAGAATTGTTTTTAATTGATATTGTGATGTAATTTTTTGCTTTTTCCAATTCATCCGGAATTACAACTTTCAATAGTGTATCTGATATTGAAATAACATTTGCTTTAGTTTCATTAAATTTCACATCATTTGAGATGTAACTAAAATTTTCCCCATACAAATTGATTGTATCTCCAAGTGTGGCAGCTTCTGGAAAAAAATCACTTAATATTGGTGCTGATCCACCAAGTGAGATGAATTTAACCTGATTACCATATACTATTAAATCATCAGTTTCAATAAAGGCTCTCACGAAATATTCTTTATTTTCTTCTAATGTTGAAGAAATGTCTTTTGAGTATTGCTCATCATTTATGTTTTCTTCATAGATTACTTTTTCGCCTGTATTAATTGTGGGCATTTTGGTATCACTCCAAACGAAGCCATATTGTGTAATTTCTACTTCACCTCTATATTTGAAATCTGCATTTAGGGTTGCCCCTTCTGAACTAATATCAGTAACCTCTAAAGTACTGACTCTAGGGTATTCCCTTTCTAAGACTTCCTCCTCATTGCAGCTAATGAAAACAGAAGATACTATTAAAAATATTAGAGTTATGCTTAATATTCGTGTCTTCATTTAGTATAGATAATAAGGTTAAGTGATAAACTACTTACATTCAATCTTAAACCAGTTTCTTGGGTTATGTGCGGAGTATAAACATATCCTAAAAATAAACCGGATTTTAAAAACTTTTGTTGAATAAAGCCAATACCCATAATTAAGCCGTAGTTATTTTCATTCAACTTAAAGTCATTTTCACCTGTAAAGCGATTTACTACATTTTGTGTTTGAATTTCACTTATATATGAATTCGAGCTCGATAAATAATAATCTACATTCACCCCTATGTTTGTAAATATATTATACTCACCATTCAAAATGTTATACCTTACTGCAAAAGGAATACTAATTGTCTGGATGTTCATGTATGAATCGTATAGTTCTGTATTAGGGCCATTTATTTCTTTATAAGAGTAATAGTAAGAGTTAAAAAAGCTTGGTTGTATCTCAATTCCTATTTTATCAGTAAATGCGGGGGATGTAAAATAAAAGCTTAAGCCGAATTTAGGATCGATTGAATTATAGTTTTCGCTCAAATAGTTTTTTGATAATGGAATTTCTGCTGCTTTTAATTTTGAGTAATTTACTCCAACTATACCTCCTAATTTAAAAGCGATCCATTTTTCATTGTACTTGAAAACTTTAATGTTTTCACCTTTACAATTATTGTATTCTATTATCACCTTTTTTAGACCCTTCTCTGTATAGGCTAATTTTGATATAGAAGTTCTACTGATGATTTCACAATCAGACGTTATATATGTAATTATTCCTTTCCATTTATTTTTATTGTTTTCAGAACCATTATTTCTACCAATGAGCTCAAAGATTTCATCATCTTTTTGAACTATATAACTATTTTCATATCTGAATAATGAAATCTTACCTTCGACTAAAAACTCAACAAATTTCCCTTCAAGAATTCCTGATTTATAAAATTTATAATCCTTAAAGCCATATCCAAATAATTCTTTTGGAAGGTAAGTTTTGGTTTTACCATTTTTTCTGAAAATACAACTGGTTGAATTATTGTAAAATGATTGATATTCAATTTGTCCGTTTATTGTGTCATTTTGATTTGTAATAATATATCCGTTCCTAAAATCCTTTTGTGATATAGATGTGAAAGAGTATAAAATTACAAATACAGATAGGAGTGCTTTATAATAATTTGGCTGAAGTGACATTAACAGAAATTTCATAAAATAATTAGTAAAAAAATACAACTATTTGCATAATTACAAATAGTTGTATAATTAATTTAGTTAATATGTGAAATTTTAATCCTTCTGAATACCTGGAACATTCTCCGGTCTTTTGGTTTGCCATTCGAATGGCTCTGCTTTTTTCTCGTTTGGGGCTATCTCATCCAAGGTATTGGCATCATAAACCCTACCATTTTTAACCACATGAGTTAAGGTGTTGGAATTTCTGATTTCTTCTAATGGATTTTTATCCATAATCAATAAATCAGCTAATTTGCCATTTTCAATACTTCCTAAATCTCCTTCTAAACCTAAAGCTTCTGCTCCTAAAATAGTGGCAGTTCTTAAGGCATCCATATTGCTCATGCCACCACTTGCCATAGACCACAATTCCCAATGATAACCAAGTCCTTGTAATTGACCATGACTTCCCACTCCACCAATTCCATCAGCTTCAACCAAATCTTTCATGAATTTGGCATGCTTAGGGAAAACGTGTTCCTCTTCCATAAACCAAGCACCTCTTCTTCTGGATTTCTGACCTAGTTCTTCATAAGGTGTAAAATATTGTAGCTTTTTATCGTGATAAACTTCTTCCGTAGCATAATAAAATTCTTCCGCCCAAGGACCACCGTAAGAAACCAAAAGGGTAGGTGTAACTGCCATTTTGGATTCTGCTATGGTTTGAACAGCATCCTTATAAATGCCTACAATTGGCAATGTATGTTCATGACCAGGATAGCCATCTAATAATTGTGTCATGTTCAATTTGAAATCTAACCCACCTTCAGTAGTTGGCATTAATTCCAATTCTTTGGCTGCCATAATGATCCATTGGCGTTGCTGACGATTACCCACCAAATACATTTTGATGCTTTTGGTATCATAATATTCGCTGTATTGTTTCAGTACTTCTTTGGCGTGTTCCAAAGATTTTATTTTGTACATCCAGTAACCAACTC
This sequence comes from Bacteroidota bacterium, assembly GCA_051747245.1. Taxonomy (GTDB): domain Bacteria; phylum Bacteroidota; class Bacteroidia; order Cytophagales; family Cyclobacteriaceae; genus Marivirga. The sequence continues at coordinate 58,019 of JBNJFX010000029.1, read as the reverse complement.
CTGGCCCAGTGCTGTAAACTCTTGGGCCATGAATCATACCTGCATCTACCATATCAGAATATGTCAATACATCAGTAGTGGCAGTTTGTGGATCGCGTGTGGTGGTTACTCCATAAGCTAAATTGGCAGAATAAATCCAAACCTGATTTTTATGCAATCCCCAATTAGGCCACATGTGAGCATGAGTGTCAACAAAACCAGGTGTAATGGTTTTACCAGCAACATCAATGGTTTTTGCTCCATTTGGAATATCTAAACTACCACTTTCTCCAACGGAAATAATACGATTATTTTCAATAAGGATATCACCATTTTCAATCACACCTTCATCCGTCATGGTGATGATTCTAGCACCCTTTAAATGGATAGTTCCTTCTGGAATATCTTTTTCATAGCTCACTTTTATTTTGAGTTCTTTAGCAGTGAATCCTTCATCTTCTTTATCCTCTTTTTTCTCATCTGCTTTTTCCTCTTTATCCTCATCCTCTTCGTCAGAATCTTTATCTTCTTTCTTTACTTCCTCTTTCTTTTTCTCAGCTTCTTTTTTAGCAGTGGCTACGCTATCGGCATAGGCTTTTCCTTCTGCCAAATCATAGATAAAATGGCTGGCTCCTAATGACCAATGGACTTTCTTACTGTCGCCAGACCAAGCTGGGAATTCCCCGCCCATTACGGTCAATTTCATAGCAGGAAAAGCAGCATTATCTGCTTTCGATACTGAGATTTTTGGAGTTTGACCATATTTTGGAATGGTTATGGAATAAACGTCATTAGCGATTTTAGCCAATGCTGTTTTTCCATCAGGTGAAATTCTGATTTCAGAAGGTTTTGAAGGTTTGTTGTTTTCTCTCCAAGCATTTTCTGTATCAGGTAGTAAATTATGAGTGCCGTCATGAGCATGCACCATGTCAACTGAAGAACCATAAGTTGTAATTCCAGTCAGTTGCAAATGTTCTTTTTCATCTGTACCGTCCCAACGAATGGAAATCAAGCCTTTTTCGCCATGATTTAAATAAATTCTGTCTTCTACTTTGGAAAAATGTGGTGTGTTTCTTCCTTTGGCTTTATCAATTAAATTGACCTTTCCGCCATCAGTAGAAATCCATGCCAAATCTTCCATCATTAAAGAGCCGAATGGATCAACTGCATCTTTATATACTTGATTGGCTCCTCTATTGAATACAATTCTATTTTGCGTATATGACCATTCAGGATCTAAATATAGGGCTGGATTTTGGGTTAGTTTTACTGCCTTTCCTCTACCATTTGCATTTATTTTGTATAAATGTCCACCTTCTTTTTCTTCCCAAGTGGAGAAAACGACTTGAGTTCCATCTGGCGACCAAGCTGGCATGGCTTCCGTAAATTCATGTTTTGTCAGTCTTTTTGGCTTACCATCCGGTAAATCCATTACATATAATCTATTCAAAGCTGTAAAAGCCAATTGCTCACCATTAGGAGAAGGAACAGCATCTCTGATTTGGGTCACAAAAGCTTCTTTTTCATCTGAAATTGGATATTCAAATTTCAATCTTGATCCTAATTCCAATTTCAAATCCACTTCAAAAGGGATTTCTGAAGCCGTTTTTGCATTGATGTCTATTTTGTGGATTTTTCCTCCATAAGTGGCAATCAGAAATTTGCTATCAGGCGTAAATGACATAGCAGGATAAACGCCTAAAGGTGCAATAGATTCCTGCTCATCTCTTTGAACTGGGTAAGCCAACCATTCCTCATCTCCCGTTTGCAGATTTCTTCTTACCAAACCTGTTTCGGTTTCAAAGCGAGTTCCATAAACTAACCATTTTCCATCAGGGGAAAGGGTAGGAGTAAAAGCAGAACCATATCGAGAAGTGATGGTGGCCATATCTCCATCTTCCATATCGTAAGTGCCAATTTGATACTGAGGAAATTGTGCATTATAGTTCCAAGCTGAATTTCTTTTTGAAAAATAAACCAATTTACCATCAGGACTGATGGCAGGATCTGTAGTTTTTAGGTTTTCTGGCTTATCGATTAATTGAGCACCTGAACCACCTTCTTTGTGGTAAATATGCAATTTGATATTTCTTCTTCCTTTAGCGCCTACAATATATTCACCATCTGGAGTCCAATCGGCAGAGAAGTAATTTTGATTATCATCTTTGGTGATTTGTTTCATCTCCTCCGATTCCAAATCCATTGTCCAGATGTTATCTGAACCGCTTTTGTCAGAAATGAAAACAATGGATTTGCCATCAGGACTAAAACGGGGATGAACATCATATGGCATTCCTTCCGTGATTTTAGTTGCTTTCCCACCAGAAATCGGAATGGTATAAAGATCACCCATCATATCAAAAATAATGGTTTTTCCATCAGGGCTGACATCTACAGAAAGCCAAGTACCTTCTTTGGTATTGAATTCGATAGTCCTTTCCGGCTCAAGCGGAAGTTCTTTAGTTGCTTTTTTAGTGCTATCTGCTTTTTCTTCTTCCTCTTGGGCAAATGCGCCAAAGTTGAAAGCTAATAAGCCAATCAGCAATGAGAGTATAGTATATTTCTTCATCAATTTTAATGGTTTTATTGAGTGGAAATGTAGTGAATTTTCGGGATATATTGTGAGGGTTTTTTAGGAGTGGTTGGGGTTTGGTAGTTTTATAGAGAAAGGGTTTTAGTAAATAAAACGTTGTTGGACTGAGCCAAATCAATTTATCCACCAAATATCCGCCACATAAGAGTCAGTATTCATTTTTGTGCAATTAATGTGCAATTCATAATAATTCATAAAATGACCCTGCTCCCTTGATATCATTATGTTTTAATATTTTCTTTTCGACCAGATTTCCTAAGTCTCCTGATGCAGTATTTCTGGAGCAATTGTTGATTTTCTGATACTCCTGATTAGTAATCCGTCTATTCTTTTTCATGTGCTCCACCGCTCTAACTTGCCTGTCATTTAATCCAATTTTCTTTAATTGCTCTTTATTAAATCGGTCTTTAAAAACCTTGCTCAAAAACCCACCTTGTTCCTCCTTCAATACCGGTTCCGGTGGTCCAGCTTCCTTACATGCTTCAATGATTTTTATGGTTCCACGTCCCCATGAATCAATATAACAGGCTTTGAAACATGTATCCGCATTAAGTGTGTTTCTAGGTTTGGATCGGTGGACTGTCTTCAAATCTTCTAGTAGCTTGTTATGGTTGCTAATGCCTAATACCTTGCCATTGTCATCAACTCCAATATACAACTTGCCACCGCTTGAATTAGCAAAACCGCATATCCATTTTAAATATTCATCACGCCAGTTGGCTTTGTATTCTATATTATGGGATTCGGGCATTATTCTTTTCCTATTGATCAAACTATATCCAAACTACTAGAATTTTAATTCTTTTAAAAGTAAATTTTTTGAGTCCTAGGATTTTTTATACAATTGGATATTAAAACCAAGATAACTAGCGGTGTTTTTCAAAAACTAAACCACAAAAAAAGCCCAACTTCCTAAAGTCAGGCTTCTCAAATATCTATTTTAATTAAAAGTTCTATTCGTCATCCTCATCATCAGATTTCAACAAGGAATAGGCTACAATCCCACCTACAAGTGCCACTCCACCTACAAAAAGTCCGATATTGAAATTTCTTTGAATTTTCTCAGCTCTTGATAAATAACTAGAGCCAATACCCTTTTTCGCAATAAAGTTTTCTAAATCGTGAACTTTATTTTCTAATTCCTTAAGTGTTTTCTCTTTTATAGTTGACATTTTGTGTTCGTTTAAATTCTAAAAAAAATTTAATAACAAATTATTCTACTATAGTATACAGGATTAATCCTGTCATTGTTACATTTCATTTGCTTAATAAAGCTGGTACAATAATTAATTCTTTCTTTCTACTATACCAGCACCATATTCTTTTTTAACGATTTCCTTTGTGGCTCCTCTAACAGAAATATTGCCGCTTCCATAGACTTTAGCATCTAATTTTTCTGATACATTCATTTTGATAGACCCTAAGCCATATAATTTTGCGTTTGCATTTTGTGATTCAAATTTGAATGCATCTATGTTTCCGGCTCCACTATTTTCTAAAACCAAATCATCAGTATAGCCTTTTATTTTTAAATCTCCTGGCCCTGCTAATTTAGCTTCTAGGATTTTAGTTTTTATATCCACTTCCATGCTACCAGTTCCGGCAACTTGTAGGCTAATATTGTCTGAAGCAATGGAATTTTCTGTGATAAGTTTTCCATTTCCATTTACTGATAATTTTTGAACATCTTTAACGGAGACATATACATTCATGGTTGGTAAAAGCTTTATATTATCTATTTTTTGCCAAATGCTTTTACTTTCTTTGGAGTCATCTTTCTTAATGTTGATATGTAATACGCCTTCTTTTACGGTGATTTCAGTTAAATTATAAGCTTCTTTTGTAGCTTCTACTCTTACTTCCTCTTTATTGGATTGCTTAACATAAACAGTATAAGCTGAGTTAACACTGATACTGTGATAATCCACTATGTTCATTACATCATAGTTATTGACTTGCGCTAAAAGAGAGGGTGAAACGAATAGTAATAGAATTCCTAAAATAAAACTTGATTTTTTCATCATCATATTTTTTTGGTGATGACTATCAAACGAACTGATAAGAAAAATGTTAACTAATGTAATTATTTAGGACAAATTAAATGATATTATCGATGGATTTTGATTTTTTATCAATAAAAAGGCTTACCGATTTGATAAGCCTTTTCAATATAATAAAGGTTAACTTTATCTAATCACTCTTTCAGGAAAAACCACTACAGATTCATTTCCATTTTTATCTACTGCTGCTACTCCGAAATAATAATTATCAATTACAATGCCTTCTAAAGTATGTTCATTAACTTTTCCAACATATCGGAAATTATCCCAAGTTGGGGAAGTGGTTAGCCTCCAATAAATTTTATAGCCTACTATATTGTCATCTTCCGCTTCATCCCAAGCTAGTTTAGCAGATGGTTCTACTACACCGCCTATTCCCACATTTTGAGGGGCAGGTGGTGCCCAAGCCAATCCTGCCAAAGAAATGGCATTTACAGCAGTGAGTTTTTTGGCATAATCGAAATTTACACCTTCCACTACATCTCCGTATTCAATTCCATCTTCTACTCTAATATCCTGATGCTGTCGGTTATAATTTTCATGAGCTTCCATAATTCGAATGCCGGCAAATCCTAAATCATTGAAAGGTCTGTGATGACCGCCTCTCCCGAATCTATCCAAACGATAAATCATCATAGGATTCATTTCAGGCATATAAGTTTGGACTTGATTATGTACATAGCGAGCCAATTGTCTGGAGATACCATCCACTTCACCACCATAGTATCTGCGCATAGTGCGTTCTCTTTCTGTTTCGGTAGGAGGAACCGGTTCTGAGAATATTCTGAAAGTTCGGTTGTCAATTACACCATCAACTCCTTCAATATTTCCAATCATATCGTTATTAAGAATGCCAATAATATTCCATTCCTTTTCTTTGGCGTATTCGGCTAATCCTGCACCACCAAACAACCCTTGTTCTTCACCAGAAAGCCCAACATAAATAATGCTGTTTTTGAATTTATATTTTGATAGCACTCTGGCTGCTTCAATGGTTCCTGCCATTCCAGAGGCATTATCATTGGCACCAGGCGCATCTGTTTCATAATCCATGGTGTTGCTCGCACGAGAATCTATATCACCCGACATTAATACATGATTGTTAGGATAATCAGTACCTTTTTGAATAGCCACAACATTGACTACCCAAGCATCTTTAGGTACTCTGCTGTTACCTTCTTTGGTCACAAAATCTTTTTGATAAAATACTTCCAAGCAACCACCACATTCTTCAGAAATTTTGTCAAATTCAGCTTTAATCCATCTTCTAGCTGCACCAATTCCACGTTCATTGGAAACGGTATCGGAGAATGTATTTCGAGTCCCGAATCCTGCTAAAGTTCTAATGTCACTTTCAATTCTGTCTGAAGAAACCGCATCTATTATATCATAGTGGCGAGTATCCACCTCCTGTGGTACTTGGCTAAAACCCATAAAGGTAATGGCGCTCAATGCAAATGTGAGTATATGTCTGTTCATAGTATTATTTATTTTCCTTGAATATATGAATACCTAAATCAAAAAGTAAGGAAATTGTTGGAGAATGCGCTTCATCTTTGATGAATGGAGGGGAGAGTTGGAAGTCCGAAGATGGAAGTAGGAAAAAAGTTTGTAGCACGAAATTAGGTCAGTACCGAAGGTCTGCACCGGACTATGAAATGAAATAAGTAGAGATAGGTCGAAATAAATTGGAAATAAGATTGAAATAAAGTTGGATAGCTGTTCAAAACATCCATCACCCTTCACCCAACATCCCTCACCCCACATCCAACACAAAAAAACCTCAGAGCATCAAAGAAATTGCGTGAACCCCGATTATTACAGGATTTGGGCTGCGTACCTGATCAGCCTTCCACTGTTATCCTGAATCCCTAAAAAGGGAAACGAGGTCCGCCAGCTGGCGGATGAGGCCTGGCTTTACAAGCTTGCTTCACCCGGTATTGTCATACTTGTTAGGTTCACCAAAATTTGTTTAACACCCTGAGGATGCTGCAAAATTACAGCTTTCAGAGTTCAAACAAGAAGACATTCGGGAAAGTTTTCCACAGCGGAATTATTATTCTATAAATTAAAGTAATAAACACTTTCAAACTGAATGATATGGTCACGAATAGTGCTTATTAAATCACTGTTTCGGCTAACGACTGAGAATTGTATCTTTTGTCCATTTTTCATTAGTCTGCCAATTCCCAATGAAAATCTGTTTTCCAGTTCATCACCCAATTGATTGAAGGCATAAACTACTTCATTTCCTGCAATTAAATAAAATTCTTTTGGGTCTAAGTTCTCGCCTTGCAAAGGAAAATCATTACTGATGGCATATCTAAGCCTTGTCAAATAATCACTTGAACGGATTCTTTGCTCTATTCTAAATTTATTTCCCAATCGATAACCTCCGAAATTAGTGATAAAAGCAAATTGCTGGGTGATTCTATGTTCCCAGCCACTTATGGGTTCAAAAGGATCATAAGTTCTGTACATATAGCCCAAACTTAATTTTTTACCCCCTAAAAGTGTATAGGTACCAAATCCTTTGATTTCCAAGCGGTCTGTCTTGAAATTTTTTTCTCCTTCACCATAATTAGTAAATCTTTGTCTGCCCATTATGGAAACATTATAGCTCCATCTGGAATCTATTTTTTTGGTGAGTGAAATACCAGGCTCCCAACGAATAGAAGGGCTGTTTTGGGCTTGCCCGATAAATGGAATTAAAAAGAAGCAGAAAAAAAGACTTCTAATAAAGTACGTTGTCATCAGCCCTTTTAATAATTTTATTGATTTGTTCTACTTTTCCTTTAGCATCGAATAGAAACTCAAAGAAACCTCTTCCATTTTCCTCATCAACTACTTCTGCCTCAATTTCATATTTTATGATGAGGTCTTCCAAATCCATTTCTAAAAACTCCTCAATATATTCTTCATCATCATCGATTTCCAGTTCCCCATCTTCATATTCTTCTTCTCTGTTATACTGAATTTGAATTCTGTTGAGTTTGTATTTCTTATAATTGGACTTAAAATAATCCTGAATTTGTCTCTGAATTTCTTCAGGAAGTTCTTCCATTTCTTTTAGAATTTCGATATCCAAAAGGCTTCCATCTTTATAAAATTTGATGCTTATTTTTTCATCCTTGTAGATGGTTTTGAGTTCATAGAAATAAGTATCCTTATTGTAATCCTTGAAATATCTAGTTCTTTTCCCTTTTTTAAGAATAGGCTTAATTAATTTTAAAGCAGGCTTAGGAAATTCTTCTTGCTCGATTTTTTCCTCTTTTTCATATTTTTTCCCGATTTCCTGAGCATAGGAATTAATTGCAAATGCAAAGAGCATTAAAAAAAGGATTGAATATTTTAAGTAAGAGTACATCACTTATTGTGTTAAGAGACTGTCCATTTTAGCGTTAAAATTCTGAACAAATTCATCATAGTATTTCCCAGTTCCAGGGCCACTAAATCCGGTATGTATGTTGACCAACTCACCATTTTTATCAATAATAATCATGGTTGGAAATGAAATAACACGATTGAGCATGGGCAAAGTTTTGGATGCTTCTTCTTTATCATTTGTGCCAGCAATGAGGAAATCATAATTCACATCATATTTGTTGATCATTTTCTCTACCCTGCTTTTGGCATACTCAAAATCATCCTTGGCTTCATAAGCCAAGCCAATAATTTCAACTCCTCTGTCTTTGTTTTCATCATACCATTGGGTTAGAAATTTGGTTTCGTCCATGCAGTTTGGACACCAAGTCCCGAAAATCTGAACTATCACTACCTTATCTTGATATTTTTCATCCCTTAGGCTTACTTTTTCTCCTTCCAGATTCGGAAAACTGAAATAAATATTATCATAACCCTTTTTCAAATAAGTTAAAGAATCAGGGTGTGGAAGCTCAGCATTTTCATTTTTTAATGCCGTCCAGTTTTCATACCATTCTTTACCCGAATAAAAATCACCTTTTAAAGTATTGTCACTTTGCATTTCAGCTTCAAAAAGGAAAGCATGATTTCCATCGAATGTGCTTAATTTCATTTGGTTTCCTTCAGCTATGCCAACTAGATAGCGATAATCACCTAAAGGGGTTAGAAAAGTACCTTTTATGTCTTTACCGTTTTGTTCAAAAATTCCGACTGCCTCAGTAGTATCTTGTTCTTTTGGTTCAACGAATGTTACTTCCCACTTCCCTGAGAAATTTGTAGGCTCTTCATCTGAATCATCTTTAAATCGAGTATTTCCTTTGTGAAATGTAATGGGTAATACATAATCTTCTTCATAATGCTTGGTGTAGGTGCCAGTTAATACATTATTACCAATTTTAACATCTATAGAGATATCAAAAATGTGCAAAGGTATGTGTAGCGAGTCATTTTTCTTTTCAATTTCATCTAAAATAATTTCTTCTTCACCATTTATAATTCCAGCTGTAATGCTACCATTCTTCTCTTCCTGAATTTGCATTTTAAAAGGCATGGTTTTGCCTTGCATACTGATTTCACCTATCCACTTTCCCGATAATTCAATCTTTTCTTTCTCGGGTGAACATGCAAAAAATAAAACGAGAAGACCAAGTAGACATAAATTTTTCATAGTGATTAATAGGGATTCTAAAATTTAAAATCTAATGTAAAATACTTTGGAGAAATAAAGAGAGAAAATGGGATAATTCTTTGTTGAAAATATTAAGACTTGGCTTTTAAAGCTACTTTAAATTCAGCTCCTTTTCCTTTTTCGCTTTCCACCCATATTCTTCCGCCCATCTTATCTGCCATTGTTTTTACGATATAAAGTCCTAAACCTGTAGATTCATCCGTGCCAATTGGTTTGGCAGAAAGTTGCTGATATTTCTTGAATAAGCGGCTTTTATCATCATCAGTAAGCCCTGGTCCTTGGTCTTTTACAGAAAATATGATTTCATCCCCTTCTTGGTAGATGGTGTAATTGATTTGCGTTTCATTTGGGGAGAATTTGATGGCATTGGAAACCAAATTATCAACAATTCTTCTCAGATAAGTTCGGTCAACTTCAAGTTTCAGGTTTTTGTCCAATACCTGAGTAATAAAAATAATATTCTTTTTGGCAGATAGAAGTTCATAAGGCATCAAGCTGTTATCCACGAATTCTTGAACATCTATCACTTCAGGCTTGAATTTTTTATCATCCAATACCATATTACCAGTATCCAAAAAGCCTTTTACGATTTGTAAACCATCCGCAACCACTTGCTTGATCAGGTTGATTCTTTCTATTTGTTGATCACTTAAGTTTTCTTGATTATCCGATAATAAAAGTTGAACAATGGTGTAAACCTTGGCAAAAGGAGTTCTTAGATCGTGTGTAACCTTTCCTAAAATATCATTGTCATCATATTGCTGAATGATACGAGATTCTTCAGCCTCTAAATCTGTGATGCTCTTATTACTTGATTTGCTTTGAAATTCTGTAAGGTTGGCATTGATTTCATTGTAAGCTACATTTAGTTTCCTAAAAAGCGAATTTAACCTTTCGTTGGCGAAATATAATTCACTTACATTATCGAAAACCCATAATTCACCTTCCTTGCCAGCGATATAAGCATTTTTCCGGATTACTTTCAGAACGGAATTTTCAAATTTCCAGATCCAATCCTCTCCAAAGCTTGATGGCAATGCATTTAGGCTGATCATGTTACTGCCCACCAATTCTACTTCTTCCTTATTGATGACCTTTACCTTTAGCTCGGCTAATTTTTTACTGAAAAGCTCTGAAGGAATTGATTTTTCATTTTTCCCCAGACCAAAAATTTCTAATGCTTCATTATTTAGCCAAGTGTCACCGTTTTTATTTTCGGTAAAAACAATGGCTTGTGGAAGTCTATCTAATATAGTTTCTAAACGCTGAGATTTTGATTTTTCTTTTCTTTCATTATTAATCAGTAGGATTAATTCTTTTAACCTTTCGGAAATAACGTGGAAGAATTTTTTGTCTTGTGATGATAAATCAAACTTCTGCTGTGATGAAAAACCGATATAAATCTTTTTGTCATTAAGATCAATTGGAAAAATCAAATGATGCTTAAAAAGTAGAAATGGCTTTTTGATTTCAACTGTAAAAAAAGGATGCTGGCTTTTCTCTTTTAATTCATGATTGAAAGGGATACTTTCTTTAATCAAAGGATTGTCTAAATCCCACTTAAGACAATTGTTTTTTTTGCTTTCTTCTACCACCCAATGTTCATCAGCCTCAAACTCACGGTTGATGAAATTCAGCATATTGTTTAATGCTTTTGCAGGAACCCCATTAGCTTCAACCAATGAACTTTCATTCATTATTTTAAAGAGAAGTTCTCCAGGAAGTTCTGACGCTATTTCAGCCGTATGTTCTAATTTGTAAGCCATAAAGTATACTCAGGAATTTAAATTATTTTAATTCATCCCTAAAAACAACTTAAATATACGCTAAAAATCACATCTTATCGAAAAAAATGGAAATGAATATTTTTTTGAATTGCTGTAAAATCTTGTAAGAATCAGTTAGTTTAACCCGAAAACCAGCTAATTATTATAATAGATGGAGATATTAGGGTTGACAATTAAAATTGAAAATGGATTAAGGATAATCTCCACTTAATATATCGGTTAAGAAAACTTGTTCTTTTTTAGATTTCTTCTTGGCGAGGAAAAGTTTTTGCTCTTCATCATAATAGATTTGGTCAAACTGATTGTCAATCAGATTGATTCCTTTTAAAGACAAAATTCTATAAGTGCCGTATTTTTCAACCTTGAGAAAATCATTTCCTACTTTAATGCTATTGTAAGCGGGAGAGGAAATCATTTTACCTTCAGCATCTGCAATTCCCCATTTAGAAGCTTTTCTTAATAAATAAAAGCCATTTTCTTTTATAATCTCATCATATTCCGCTTCAATAATGAAATCTCCAGTTACATCGATTAAGCCGTACTTATTATTATATCGAACAAAAGCAGTTTTGCTTTCAAAATCAGAAACTTCTGAATAATAAGGCTGAATTACTAAATCTTCACTTCGATTTATAAATCCCCAAGAATTACGGATTTTAATAGCGGATCTTTCATTGTTAAAAGGGCGTACCTTATCATAACGATTAGCTACTCTTAAAATGCCATCTTTATTTATAAAGCCCCAATGCCCATTTTTTTGAATAGTTAAATAATCGTCATTAGAAAAAATGATGGTGTCGTAATCATTTATCTTAAAAAGTTCTTCGCCAGTTTTATTTAGTAAAATATGTTGATCTCCATTTCGAAAAAGTATCCCCGATTTTCCGTGTCCACCGTATTTGCCCTTCCTGAAATTAGTTATAGCCTTACCTTTATTGTCAATTAACCTAATTTCATTTTTTATATTTTGCTCGATTCCAAAACCATCATAAAAATCATAATATAATTCAGCTTCTGATTTATCTTGGCCATTTGAAATAATTTCCCGCAAGTATTTGTCCACTAATTTATAGTTAGTGCTATCGATAGGCTTTATTTCTTTGTATTGAGGAGGAATTACCCAATTATTATTTTGATCAATTACGCCATAAAGCCCTTTGAAATTTACTATAAATTGATCTCCATTGAGCTGTATATTTTTATAAAGAGGAGGAATGATTTCATTTAAATCCTTATCAAAAACTCCCCAAGTTGATTTTATTTTTAGAGAGATTGAATTTTCGGAGAGATTGAATGTGTCGGCTTTGATAGTCTTTCCATTTTTATTGATAATGATGTTTTCATAACCTTCATAAGTTTTCTTTTTAGCCACAAAAAAGTCATTGTTCCATTGAATTTTCCCACTGAATTTCTCGCTTATTATTTTATTGCTGTCTTGAGCAATAAAGCTTTGATTTGATTTGTTAAGGATGAAATTTTCTCCAAAAACACCTATAATGTCTGCTTGAAATACCTGCTTGTTTTCTTTTGTGTAAACATTATGAATTTGGGCATAAGAAGAAGTGTTTTTTACTAATAAACTGTCATTAAGGTAGAAAACAGAATCTGCTTTTTGTTTCCCTGATTCCCTTCCTGTTTTATTCAAGATTGTCCATTCATCCAGTGGCGTTACATAGATGTGTTTGCCATTATTCCACTCAATCTTTTTGTATTCAATTGGCAGTATAATTTCACCATCTTGCCGGATCAGACCTTGCTTACCATTTTTGAAAATAATAGCCACCCCATCTCTAAAAGCTGAAACACTATCCATATCCTTTAATAATGTTTCGGACTTGTTTGTTAGTTTGATTAGTTTTTTACCGCCATCTTCTTTAGTCAATGTAAAATTATCATGCCCTAAATAAGCTATATGGAAATATTCAAAGGGGACAGTTGTTTTTCCAGATGAGTTCATAATGCCAAAGAAAATATCCTTTTCTTTTTTTGTGGCTGATATGAGATGATTTCCAGCAGGATAAATATTTCTATACTTTGTTTTTATTTTCGATTTTCCATTGGCTTTGATTATACCATAAAACAATACTTTTGAATACTTACTTTTTTCAGAAACTACAAATAGGTCATCTCCAAAAGGGACTAAGCTATTATATTTGGGTTTTGAAATCTCCTCAAGATCATCTGACATCAAGCCCCATAAATCATTTTGTTGGTAACCTATATACCCATTAATGTTTTTTGATTTTCCATCAGACCAGCCAAAAGTTTGATATTTAGCATCAAGCAGAATGCTACCACTTTCATTTCTAATACCTTTTTTGCCTTTTTGGGAAAAGATTTCCAAAGTACTGTCATGAGGAAAATCAGAATATGCTTGTGCCTGACTGGCATAAGCAAATAAAGACCATGGGATTAAGAAAATATAAAGTAATTTTGTCATAATAGTCAACCTCAAAAATATAAAAGTAAACGCAGTCTGCATATTATATGAAGGAAAAGAATGATTTTTTCGATCAGGTATACCAAGTTGTCCGATTAATCCCCAAAGGAAGAGTGACATCCTATGGCGCCATTGCTAAATACCTAGGAGCTGCAAAAAGTTCCAGAGTAGTAGGCTATGCGATGAACGCTTCCCATGAAATGGAGGATGTTCCAGCGCACAGGGTAGTGAACAGAAACGGATTATTAACTGGAAAAATGCATTTCAAAACTCCTGATGAGATGCAAAACTCACTCGAAGCAGAAGGAATACAAGTAAAGGATGATCAAATTCAGGATTTCGAAGAAGTTTTTTGGAACCCGATGGAAGAATTAGAATTATAATTAATTGTAGTTCAATTATGTAATCCCGATTTACTTGTTTTTTGAAAAACTAAATTATTTAGGAGAGTCTCTTAATTTTTGGACAAAAGTAATTAGCATCAGTTTGTCAATTGTATTTTGTCAATTGTCAACTTTTCAGCCTAGAATAATTAAAATTTGCATTTGATATAACAGGTCAATAAACTTAATCTAAATGGAAAATATTCTCCAAATATTTATTTCTGATATCACGATAGATATAAAAATCCGAATCGATGCTCGCAATTTGATGAATTCCTTTTACTTCTGAGGCAACAATCAGGCTTGCATCTGCCAAATCCATGGGAACGTCATCATACTTTTTAGTTAATTCAGAAAGACGACTGAAATGATCATGCTCCATTTCATAAATTTTCAAACCACCTCTTTCAATCCATTCTAAAAAATTGGCTTGAGCTTTAGTGCTGAAACTTAGCATGTGAGAAGTTTCAGTAATCACGGGCCAGGTCGTAAGGAGTCCTCTCTCCAGTGATTTAAGAAATGCGATTGCTTTTAAATGATATTTATCGCTTCTGTCAAAAAGCGCAATTAAAGGGCCTGCATCAATGAGAATGTTTTTCATTTAGCATCTTTTTTAAGCGTTTTTTATAGGTGGTTGAGCGGTCAGTATCATTGCTTGAAGCTGCACCAAATAAATCTTGACCGGATTCATAGGCAGAAACTTCTGATTTTTTAGAAAGATATTGAGCAAGCGCTTCTTTTACAACCTGAGATTTTGAAAGCCCATTTTGCTCACAATATTCTGTAAGTTTCTTTTCTTCCGATGATGTTAGTCTTGTGGTAAGCATCTCTAATTTATTTAGTATTACAAATGTAATACAAATTTTTTATTCCGCAAGTTCCAATTTATCTTTTTTAATCAAAAATAATCCAAAAAAAGTAAGTAACCCATTGACTACCAGTATTTCAAATCCAAATTTGTAGCCAAAAAGCCAAGCTTCAGAGTTGTCATTAATTATGTATGAAATAATTGGGGCAAGAATCGCAACAAGTGGAACCCATTTGTCTTTCAATTCATATTTAGTTATTAATCCAAAAGTGAATAAGCCCAAGATAGGCCCGTAAGTATAACCTGCAGCTTTAAAAACTGCAGTGATCACGCTTTGATCGTTAATGGCTTTAAATGCAATGATCACCAAAAATAGAATGACAGAAAAAGCCAAGTGAACCTTAATCCTTATTTTCTTTGAAATGGGTTTGTCATCTTGCCCTAAGCCCAAAAAATCCACACAAAATGAAGTGGTTAGGGCTGTAAGGGCTGAATCTGCACTGGAATAGGCTGCTGCAGTTATTCCCAATAGGAAAACCACGCCTGCAATTAAAGGGAAATGCTCAAGGGCAAGTAATGGATATAAATCATCTGTTCTGGAAGGAATAGCAATATTCATTTCACCTGCATAAATGTATAGCAATGCTCCCATGCTTAAGAACATGAAATTCACAATCACTAACACAATACAAAACCAAAACATATTTTTCTGTGCATCTTTCAAAGAACGGCAAGTCAGATTTTTTTGCATCATGTCCTGATCTAAGCCTGTCATCACAATGGCAATGAAAGCACCGCTTATAAATTGCTTAAAGAAATTTTGACCGCTTTGCCAGTCCCAAACAAATATTTCAGAATAGCCAGAAGCTGAAACCTTTTCCGTTAGCTGTAGCCACGACATATCCAAAGCATCTTTCATTAAATAAATACTGATGGCAACTGCCGAAATCATGAAAAGAGTTTGAAGAGTATCAGTCCAAACAATGGTTTTTATCCCTCCGCGGAAAGTATAGAGCCAAATTAAGGCGATAGTAATAGCTACCGTTACTGAAAAGGGCCAGCCATAAGCATCAAAAATGGCTAACTGCAATACTCCTGCAACTAAAAACAATCTAAACGCAGAGCCTACTATCCTTGAAAGGAGAAAAAAGAACGCACCACTTTTATAGGAGTATTTCCCAAATCTTTGTTCCAGATAAGTATAAATACTAATTAGATTCAGTCGGTAATAAAGAGGAAGCAAGACAGTGGCAATCACGAGATATCCTACCAAATAACCCAATACCACTTGAAAATAAGCAAATGCAGTATTGCCCACTTCGCCTGGCACGCTTATGAAAGTCACCCCTGAAAGAGAAGCGCCTATCATCCCGAATGCCACCAAGTACCAAGGCGATTGCCTGTTGGCGGTAAAAAATGTAAGATTGTCATTTTTACGGGAAGTAAGCCAGGAAATCCCCATTAAAACCAGAAAATAAATGGATATGACTGAAATGACCAGAATTGGACTCATAAAAGAATATTATGGTAGTTAAGCTCGAAAATACAATTATTGCCGATTTAAACTGATTTTTCAGATAAATTTATTGTCGGCTTTTCTCAAATAAATCCGAAGTTGGTTAATTTTTCCTAAATTTGCTTATGAAATATGCTTAATTGTAACATTAGGCTTTTTTTAAAGTTATTGAATCGTGATGAGTGATTTTAAAATATTTTATCAGTTAGAAGAAGACAAAAGAGAGGAGGTTTTGGAAAGGACCTCTGATGAGGATATCAATGATTTAATTGTCTATAATGATGATGTGAATACATTTGACCACGTTATCAATACATTGATAAAAGTTTGTAAGCATACTCCTGAACAAGCTGAGCAATGTACATTATTGGTGCATTATAAAGGTAAATGCGCAGTGAAGAAAGGGGCTTTTGTTGACCTGATTCCCTACAGGCAAGGAATAGTAGATGCGGGAATTAATGCTGAGATAGAATAATATGGAGTTTTCCTCTAAATTAATTGAATCTGCAGTAAATGAATTTTCTAAACTTCCAGGTATCGGAAAAAAGACTGCTTTAAGATTAGTCCTGCATTTATTAAAACAAGACGAAAATTTTACCACTGATATTTCGCAATCCCTTGTGGACATGCGTCAGAATATCAAATACTGCAAAAAGTGCCATAATATCTCTGATGAAGAGGTTTGCAATATCTGCAAAAGTCATAAAAGGGATAACTCCATCATTTGTTTGGTAGAAGACACTAGAGATGTATTGGCGATAGAAAATACTTCTCAATATAATGGCTTATACCATGTTTTAGGCGGAATTATCTCTCCTATTGAAGGAATTGGGCCAGAAGACTTGACCATAGATAGTTTGATGGAAAGGGTTTCTTCCTCTGACTCAGAAGTAAAAGAGATTATTTTCGGGCTTTCTCCTACTATGGAAGGCGATACCACTGCTTTCTATATCAGCAAAAAAGTAAAAGCATTAGGTATTAAGACCAGCACCATTGCTAGGGGTATACCAATTGGCGGTGAACTGGAATATGCTGATGAAATTACTTTAGGGAGAAGTATTGTGAGCCGAACGGCTTATGAGTGAGCCTCAACCTTAATCCTTCTCCAAATGGAGAAGGAAAATACTCCTTGCTAAGTGCAATGATTAGTACATAATTAAACTTTTCATCTATCAGTATATCAGGTACTTATAAATTTTACACCCATTTTGGCACAATACTTGGTAAAATCTTCATAACACCAAATATTTAAAGTTATGAAGAAGCACATTTTACTTCCGTTTGTTTTAGGATTAGGATTATTGTTTTTCGCTAATTCTGCAAAATCTCAAAATTTTCAAATTGTGGCTTCTTTTGGTACAGCACACAACTGGGCAGTTCCAAATGCAGTACTTTATGAAATTGATTATTACTATCCTTATCATCAGATTGTGCATATCAATCGTGAGCGAAGAGGTAGAAATCTGTTTTATAATGTTTTGCTAGAGAGAAGAGGGCAGTTTGTGGAGTTGTTTTTTGGTAGACATGCTATTATTTTGGACATCAATTATTATGACAGATATCCATTAGCGCAGCATATTTGTAATGGTCATTGTGGATATCATGGGAATTTCTATAGAACTCACAGAGTAGTATGTGATCATAGAGGTCACGGACATGGTCATCACAAAGGGCATAACCATATCGCTTACAGAAGTGGTAGAAATTATAATTCTTATGCGGCTAAAAATGGAGCAGGCAATAGAAATGTTCGGGCAACTTATGCTTCCAATAATGGGAGATATAAAGCAAAAAGAAATTCTTCGAATAGGAGTTCTGTAAATAGAAAAGAAGGAGATAGGAATGTTTCTATTAGAAATTATAATTCTGGATCAGACAGAAGTGATTCAAGAATTAGTAATTCTGAAAGAGGCCGAAGCAACTCCAGCTCAAGAATTAAAAATTCAGCTAAAAAGCCGAGTTCCTCAGTAAGAGGAAATAAAAATAGCAGAAGCAGTGAAAGTAGCAACTCAAGAAATAGGGGTTCTGCTTCATCTAGGAGTAGAAATTGGTAATAAAATAAAGTCTAAATTATATTAAAAAGGTCTCAGAAATGAGGCCTTTTTTATTATCCGAACTTTCAATATTAGTTTAACCCCCTTATTCCGACATCTTTTAATGGGATTCTTTGTCCTTCAGATGAAAATGAAAAATCACATGATTTTTTCGGATTAACAACTTGCCGCCTGTCAATTACATTTTCAATATTTTTAAAAACAATGTAAATTGAAATTTATTATTTAACACTTCAGGCTTTAAATCAGTATGAAAAAAATAGTTACTCTTTTTCTTATCTTTATCATCGCAAATGTTTCATTTGCTCAAAATCTCCAAAGTCCAGATGAAAAGTTGGGCTATGCATTGGGAGAAAAGTTTACCTTTCATCATCAAGTTGTTGATTATTTCAAATATTTAGCTGAGAATTCAGATCAAATTATATTGAAAAAATATGGAGAGACCTATGAAGGAAGACCTCTTTATTATGCAGTGATTTCTTCATCTGAAAATATAGCGCAATTAGATGAAATACAAAGCCGAAATTTAGCTCAAACTGGATTAAAGGGCGATTTGAACGGAACGGCTGAAAAGGCTATGGTTTGGTTGAGCTATAATATTCACGGAAATGAAGCATCCTCAACTGAAGCTTCAATGAAAACAGCGTATGAATTATTAAGCGGAGGAATGGAAAGTGAGGAATGGTTGAAAAATACTGTAGTGATAGTGGACCCTTGTGTAAACCCTGATGGCAGGGATAGATATGCTAACTTTTATAGAAGGTATGGAGCTAAGGATTTTAATCCCAATTTGGATGTGGTTGAACATGATGAACCTTGGCCAGGCGGTCGACCAAATCATTATTTGTTCGATTTAAACAGGGATTGGGCATGGCAAACGCAAACAGAATCAAAAGCTAGAATGAAAGTTTATCATGAATGGATGCCTCATATTCATGTTGATTTTCATGAACAGTCCATTAATAGCCCCTATTATTTCGCACCTGCTGCCGAGCCACTTCATGAAGTAATTACCGATTGGCAGAAAGATTTCCAGATTCAGATTGGTCAAAATCATGCTAAATATTTTGATCAAAATAACTGGCTGTACTTTACTAGGGAAAGATTTGATTTGTTCTACCCAAGTTATGGCGATACCTATCCAACTTTCAATGGCGCAATAGGGATGACTTATGAGCAAGCCGGAAATGGGGCAGCTGGATTGGGAGCCTTAACTAATTTAGGCGATACTTTAACACTAAAGGATAGGCTGGAACATCACTTCACAACAGGAATGAGTACGATTGAAATAGCTTCTCAAAATGCTGAAAAGCTAAATAAAGAATTCAAAAAATATTTCTCTAAAAATATTAATAGTCCTGAAGATCCATTTAAGACTTATGTGATTAAATGGGATGAAGACAAAAAGCATGATATAAAAGCCTTGCTTAACTTTTTGGAAGACCAAAAGATAGAGGTTGGACAAATTGGAAAGCAGCAGAATCTAAGCGGATATAGTTACTTTAAAAGGCAGCAATCTAGTTTTAGATCAACGGAAAAAGACTTGGTGATTAGTGCTTATCAAGCAAAATCAACCTTGATTCAAGCACTTTTTGATCCTAAGCCAAATTACAGCGATTCATTAACGTATGACATTACAGCTTGGGCAATTCCTTATGCTTATGGTTTGGAAACTTATGGTTTGAAAAATAAAATTAATCCTGAACCAATAGATGAATCTAAATCTAGTATTGAAGGAAAATTACCATCAGCTTATGCATATGCTGTTAAATGGAATTCATTCAATTCTGCTCAATTTCTGGCAGAGGCTTTAAAAAAGAATATCAAAGTTAGAATTGCATACAAAGATTTGAAATTTAAAAATGAGCAGTTCAATAAAGGGAGTTTAATTATTACTCAAAACAATAATGAGGAAATCAAATCACTTGCGAAAGAGTTATCGGAGCTTTCAAAGAAATTTGATGTAGAGGTTTTTCCACTGGCTTCTGGGTTTGCTGATGAGATTTATGACATTGGCTCTTCAGAGATTCAATTTATAAAAGCTCCGAAAATAGCTGTTTTAATGGATGAAGGCGTTTCTTCCTTGGCTTATGGTGAAATATGGCATTTCTTTGAACAGTCTTTAGACTATCCTGTTAACAGTATTCGAGTAAATAGCTTCAACAGAACCAATATTTCAGATTATGATCAGCTAATTTTGCCTTCGGGCTGGTACTCTAATTTATCGGAAGAAAGTAAAGTAAAGTTAAATGAGTTTGTTAAATCAGGTGGGAAGCTCATTGTGATGGGTTCGGCCATCTCAATTTTTGCTGATCAAGAGAATGCTCAATTAAAAACTAAAAAAGCAGAGGAATCAGAGGAAGCTTTGAGCATATATGCAAATGCGGAAAGAAAGAGATTGTCTAATAGTATATTCGGGGCGATTTATGATATTCAACTTGATAATAGCCATCCTTTGGCCTTTGGTTTAGGAAATCAATATTTCAGTTTGAAAACTTCTGGAAAAGCATATAATTATCTGCCAAATGGATGGAATGTTGGAGTGATTAAAAGCAATAATAGCCATGTTGCTGGCTTTGCCGGTTATAAGGCAAAAGAAAAACAGCTTAACAGCATGGTTTTTGGTGTTGAATCTTCTGGGCGTGGTGAAATTGTTTATTTACAAGATGATCCTCTTTTCAGGGCATTTTGGCACCAAGGAAAAATGTTGTTTTCCAATGCTTTGTTTATGGTAGGGAATGATTGATTCTTTTACATAAAATAAAAAGGCTGTTTTTGAGTAATTAAAATCAAAAACAGCCTTTTTTCTATAGTTTAGAAATTGTCTAGAATTCGTATTCTGGTAATTTTTCCAAAATATCTTCTACCATATCTTCCAAAGTATATTTCGGCTTCCAATTCCAGTCCTTTTGTGCTTGGCTATCATCAATGCTGTTCGGCCAAGTGTCTGCAATTTTTTGTCTGTAATCTACATTATATGTAATCTTAAAGTCAGGATGCTGTTTTTTGATTACTTCATATATGTCTTTAGGGGTGAAGCTAAGTGCTCCCAAATTATAACTAGACCTAACACTTATTTTTTCAGCAGGTGCCTGCATTAAATCAATGGTTGCTTTGATGGCATCAGGCATATACATCATAGGTAGATAAGAATCCTCCCGCAAATAACATTCGAAATCTTCTCCATTTAATGCTTTATGGAAAACGTCAACAGCATAGTCCGTTGTGCCGCCACCTGGTAAAGATTTATAGCCAATTAATCCAGGGTATCTTAAACTTCTTACATCAACGCCATATTTTTCATGGTAGTAAGCACACCATCTTTCTCCTGCTAATTTGCTGATGCCATAGACCGTATTAGGATCCATTACACAATCCTGTGGTGTATGGTCAATTGGTGAATTCGGCCCAAAAACTGCAATTGAACTAGGCCAATATATTTTTGAAAGTTTTTTCTCTCTGGCAACTTCTAAAACATTCAAGAGGCTTTGCATATTTAAATCCCATGCGAAAATCGGATTTTGCTCACCTTTGGCAGATAAAATGGCGGCCAGCATATAAATTTCACTGACTTTGTATTGGTCAACTATTTTGCCCAATTTTTCTGTATCCATTACATCCAATTGCTCAAAAGGTTCATTGGGGAGCGGATCTTTTTTTGGGGATTGAATATCGGAGGCTATAACATTAGCACTTCCGTAAATTGCTCTTAGTTCAGCCGTTAATTCAGTGCCTAACTGACCGTTTGCTCCTATTACTAATATCGTATTCGTTTCCATTGGTAAAATTTTGCACGAATTTCGTTATTTTATTTTGCTAAAAAAATAATTGGAATGAATTGGCAATTTTATGTGTTGAATGGCTGTAGCAGGAGCCTGCTTATTTAGAAAGATAATAAATAAGCAGAACTACTTACATCTATTTTAATTCCTGTTACTTAAAAGTTATTTTTGCGTATTCGTTTTAGAATTATGAAGGAGAATTTCAAAGCAATTAGTTTATCATTCAAAAATGCCCCTATTGAAATTAGGGAACAAGTCTCTCTTAATGATGAGGCTATTGGTAGATTATTGAATTATTTTAAAGAGTTCACTTCTGCTTCTGATGTTTTGGTGCTTTCTACTTGCAACCGAACAGAGGTGTATTATTTTAGTGAAGAGGAGCTCTCAGAAGATATTATTAAGCTAATTGGAATAGAAAAAGGCATTAGAGATTTTGCTTCCTTTAAACCTTATTTTGAAATAATGAATAGCCACAATGATGCTGTTCAAAGACTATTCAGGGTGTCTATGGGGCTTGAAGCTCAGGTTGTGGGCGATATTCAGATTTCCAATCAAGTTAAACGAGCTTATCAACTGTCAGCGGATTTGCAATTAGCAGGCCCTTTCTTGCACCGATTAATGCACACTATTTTCTTTACCAATAAAAGGGTAGTCCAAGAAACTCCATTTAGAGATGGTGCCGCTTCCGTTTCGTATGCCGCCACTGAACTGGTAAAAACCTTAACTTCTGATATTAAAAACCCAAGAGTATTAGTTGTGGGAGTAGGTGAAATTGGAGAGGATGTTTGTAGAAATTTGGTTGGAGATGATAGACTTTCGGTTAAAATAACCAATAGAACTGAAGATAAAGCCAAGCGATTAGCGGCTGAATGTAATTTTGGTGTTCATCCTTATACAGAATTATGGGATGGCGTAAATGAGGCTGATGTAATTATTTCCTCAATTGGGGCTTCAGAACCTATATTTACTAAGGAAAAGGTTGATGCTTTAAATATTTTAAGCTTCAAATATTTTATTGATTTATCAGTTCCGCGTTCTGTTAGCAATGAAGTAGAAGATAATCCTGCTGCTTTGGTTTATAATGTGGATAGTGTGAAAAGTAAAGCTGATGAAGCTTTAGAAAAACGAATTAAAGCCATTCCTCAAGTAGAAGAAATCATTGAAGAAACAATGGAAGAATTCAATGATTGGTCAAAAGAAATGGCAGTTTCTCCTACTATCAATAATCTTAAGAATGCATTGGAGCAAATCAGACAAGAAGAGCTGGCTCGATATTTGAAAGATATTGAAAAAGAAGATAGCAAAATTGTTGATAAAGTTACAAAAAGCATGATGCAGAAGATATTGAAATTACCTGTTCTGCAATTGAAAGCTGCTTGCAAAAGAGGAGAAGAAGAAACCTTAATAGGTGTTTTGAATGATTTATTCAATCTTGAAAAAGATACTGTAAAAAAGTAAATTAATATTGCTTGTAGGATAAATGCTTATCCTCTATTTTTGCCAATACATTTTAAAGATAAAGATATGTTTTACGATATTCCGGTAACAGAAGGAGCCAACACATTTTTTTGGATATTAGTTAGCTTAATAGGCTTGGTTAATGCTATTGCATTTATTGATAAGCGAAATACTGATAAAGAGGAGTCAGAATCCTAATTTTGATTAACATTGAATTGACATAGTATGAAAAGGATATCTATTATTTTCATACTTTTTTTATGTTTATTTTTGAGTCCCAAACTCAAAAGCCAGTCTTATGTAGGCGTAAAAGGAGGAGGTAATATACCATTTGTGAATTTTTCAGATTTTACAAATGTCCCTATTACTACTCGTTTTAGAAGTGCTTATTTTGTTGCTCCTATCTACGGAATAAGCTATCGCTACATGCAAAGTGATAAGATTGGAATCCAATTTGATTTTAATTATTCTACTAAAGGTTGGGGGCAAAATACACTAGATTTCACTAATACCTTTATTACTAGAATAGAATATCTTGAAATGCCGTTTTACCTGCATTGGAATGTTTTCGGTACTGAACGTTTTAAATTTTTCTTAGATGCCGGTGTTTATGTTGCATGGGCATTGAGCACTTCGCAAACAATAGAAAATGATGCAGACTTGGATGAAAACGAAATTTCCTATTCATTAGAAACAGATAATAGAGGAGATTTTGGGATTTATGCAGGAGTAGGTATTTCTTATGATTTTTCTGTTCTTGTACTTCAGCTAGATGGAAGTTTCAAATCAGGCTTTGCAAATATTTTACCTGCTAATCATTTTATCAGGGAAAACCCTATAGGATCCACCAATCAAGTTACATCCATACAATTGAGTTTATTGTTTCCTATTTCCAAAAAATAGGCCTCAATTACAGCGTAGAATTCATTTTACTTAAAAGTGTTGATTACTTTTTACATTATAAAAAAGTAAATTATCATGTGATGTGCTTTGATGCTATCAATCTGATCCATAAAATTTTGTAATAATTGGCAGAAAATCAGAATTATATGACAAATTTTTATGTATTTAAGTATTGAAATCCAAAATGTAGTCAACTTTTAAAGATGAAAAACTTATTTATTTCAATTGTAATTTTCCTTTTCTCTTTTATTTCAATTGCGCAAGATAAACCAATTGAGGTATTTTATGAGAAATCAGATGACAGTTACCATTTTTATGCCAAAAACGATGATATAGTTCCTTATGCTGTTCAGGTAAATTTTAAGGAGATGATTAATTTATCCGCAAAATCAGGTGCTAAGCAATTTGAAAGAACTGTGCCAGCCGAAACTGAAAAACACAAAATATTTGAGTTAAGGAAAAATGAAATTGATAAGGGCACTTCTTTTGATTTTAGTATCCTCTACACTATTGGGGATCCAAGTTTAAAAGTTAACGAGGACTTTCCATATTGGCTTCCTTATAAACACGGTAAAAAAGTCAGGGTAGGACAGGGAAATAACGGGTCTGGAACGCATCGCGGAATAAACGCAATAGATTTTAATCTCGAAATTGGAGATAGTATTTATGCAGCTCGAGACGCATTAGTAGTGGAAGTGAAGGAAGATTCTGATAGAGGAGGAAACGACCCAAAATTTGAGCCTTATGGAAATTTTATAAAAGTTTACCATAATGACGGAACTATTGGTACTTATGTGCATTTAGCTAAAAATGGAAGTTTGGTGAAAAAGGGCGATAAGATAAAACAGGGTGAGCTTATTGGCTTTAGTGGAAATACAGGATGGAGCTCTGGGCCACATTTACATTTTATGGTGACGCAAAGCAAGAATTTTCAAAATATTACGCTGCCGATTAAATTCCTCAATTATAAAGAAGAACTGTTCATCCCTCGTGAATCCAACAGTTATTATGCTTATCATCCCGGTAAACCGGAATTTGAAGTGCAAGACAAAGATAGTTTTGATGAATCCAGCTATGAAAATGAAATGGAACGCTCAAAATTAAATGGAAGCATTCAATTCGATACTGAAAAATATGATGATTACGTATTAATTTATGTAAATAATGGTTTGAATAATGAGATGAAAGGTCAACTTTTCATTGAACTCAATAATCTTACTTCTACAAAGGAGTTGCCTTACAAATTTACTGTTCCTGCGAAAACTAAAATGTATCTTCTAGCTCTTTATCCTGATGATAATGCAGAATCATTTGGTTATAAGCTTTCCGGAGAATTCAAATAAAACAATAAAAATTTGAAGAACCCATTCATTCGTAAATCGTATGTATCTACATGGAAAAAGCAAAGTTATTATATTTTTATGATCCCTTATGCGGATGGTGTTTTGGATTTAGTCCGGTAATTAAAAAACTGGAAAAGGAATTTCAAGAGCAAATCGATTTCGAAGCCATTAGTGGTGGAATGGTTCTCGGAGATAGAGTGAAGCCGCTTAGTGAAATGAAGGACTATCTTCAGGAAGCTATGCCTCGTTTAGAAGAAATGACAGGCGTAAAATTTGGAAAACCTTACTTGGAGATTTTAGAAGAAGGCAGCTTGATGCTTAATTCTGAATTACCCTGTATTGCCATGACGGTTTATAAATCCATGACAAATAAATCCAATATTGAGTTTGCCTCTGCTTTGCAGTCAACTTTATATGAAAAAGGTATAAACCTTAATGAAATAGACAATTATCAGGAATTGGTTGAAGGATTTGATTTGCCTTGGGAAGTATTTAAAAGTAAAATGCAAGACCCAGCTTACAAAGAAAAAACCTACCAAGAATTTCAAATTGGTCAGCAAATGGGTATTGGTGGCTTTCCTTCAGTAGTTGTAAGCATTGGTAAACAAGGATACCTAATAGCAAGAGGCTATCGACCCGAGTCAGAAATGAAAGCTGTAATTGAAGAAATATTAAGTAAAGAAACAGCAGATTCAAAATAATTTTCTTAATCAAAAGTCTAATGGGATGAGTTCATCCCTTTTTCCAGCTTTCCTAGCTGAGATACAAAAGTTATTTAAAGTAAGATAATTATTGTCAAATAATTAGAAGTATCCAGAAGCAAGAGAATTGGAGTTTAAATTAGGTTTTGATAAGATTGAATTTATTTGATGAATTCATTAATAGCTAACTCCCCCAATTTCGCCTAAAGCGAAAAAGCGGGCTGGAGGGTAAAATGGCGGGCAGGCGTTGGCATTTGTGGGTAGTAGCATCATTTTACCTAGATTTTTTGCATACTTTTTCATCAATGGAAAAAGTATGAAGTATTAAGCGAGCATTATAATGTAAAAATTGGCAATATTTATGATTATTTCTGCTCTCTGAGACACCATAAAACAATAAAGTACAGTAATTTACTTTTACCGAGGAATCAAAAAAAGGCTATAGACCAGAGTCAGAAATGAAAGCTGTAATTGAAGAAATATTGAGTAAAGAAACAACATATTCAAAATAATTTACTTAATCAAAAGTCTAATGGGATGGCTTCATTAAAAGTGAATCCATCCCATTTTTATTTATTATTTACCACTTCTTTAAATTCAATACACAAAACCGCTTCATCAATTATTCTAATTGCTTACCTTTGCCCAAAATTTGAATTAAGATTTTATCATGCATAGGACACATCATTGCGGAGAGTTAAGAATAGAAAACAAAGGGGAGAAAGTAATTTTAAGCGGTTGGGTACAAAGAGTACGTAATAAAGGCGGCTTGCTTTGGATTGATTTGCGCGACCGTTACGGAATCACACAACTTTTATGTGAAGAAGGGAAAACAAGTGAAGACATTCTAAAAGTCGCACGAAAAGTAGGCAGAGAATTTGTTTTGCAAGCTAAAGGTGAAGTTTTGGAACGCTTCTCCAAAAATGATAAAATGGCTACTGGGGATGTCGAGATTTTCATAGAAGAATTGAATATCCTTAACGCAGCTAAAACACCACCTTTCACTATTGAAGACGATACGGATGGTGGTGAAGAATTAAGAATGCAATACCGCTATTTGGATTTAAGAAGACCTGCCGTTAGGGAAAAGCTTAAACTCCGTCACCAACTCATGCAAACCACCCGTAGATTTATGGACGGTGAAGGATTCTTGGAAGTAGAAACCCCTGTTCTGATAAAATCTACTCCTGAAGGTGCTCGTGATTTTGTAGTTCCTTCCCGCGTTCATGAAGGTGAATTTTATGCCTTGCCACAATCACCTCAGACTTTCAAGCAATTATTGATGGTGTCTGGTTTCGATAAATATTTCCAGATCGTGAAATGTTTTAGAGATGAGGATTTACGTGCCGATCGTCAGCCCGAGTTCACGCAAATTGACTGCGAAATGTCTTTCGTTGAGCAGGAAGACATTCTGAATACTTTTGAAGAAATGGTGAAATACCTTTTCAAAGAAGTGAAAGGTGTTGAAATTGAGGATTTCCAAAGAATGACGTACGATCAGGCCATGAAACTGTATGGTTCTGATAAGCCTGATATTAGATTTGGAATGCCTTTCGTTGAATTGAACGAACAAGCTCAAGGTAAAGGATTCAATGTATTTGATCAGTCAGAATTAGTAGTTGGAATAAACGTCCCTGGGGCTGCTGAATATACCCGTAAGCAATTAGATGCCTTAACTGAATATGTAAAGCGTCCGCAAATTGGAGCTAAAGGCTTGGTTTATGTAAAATGCAATCAAGATGGAAGCTTTAAATCTTCAGTAGATAAATTCTACAGCCAAGAAGATTTAAAAGCTTGGGCAGAAGCTGCTGAGGCTAAAGCTGGTGATTTGCTTTTAGTTTTAAGTGGTGAAATCGATCACACTAGAAGAGCCATGAATGAATTACGCCTAAAAATGGGCTCTGAATTAGGCTTAAGAGATAAGAATGAGTTCAAACCTCTTTGGGTATTAGATTTCCCTCTTTTGGAATGGGATGAAGAAACTAAAAGATTCCATGCCATGCACCATCCGTTTACAAGTCCTAAGCTAGAGGATATGGAATTCATTGAATCTGATCCTGGCAGAATCAGAGCAAACGCTTATGATATGGTGATTAATGGTGTTGAAATTGGTGGAGGAAGTATCAGGATACATGATAAATCATTACAGCAAAAAATGTTCAAGGCTTTAGGTTTTACCGAAGAAGAAGCTCAAAAACAATTTGGGTTCCTAATGGAAGCTTTTGAGTATGGTGCGCCACCACACGGAGGAATTGCTTTTGGTTTTGATCGATTATGTGCCATGTTTGGAGGATCAGATTCTATTAGAGATTATATTGCATTCCCTAAAAATAATGCTGGACGAGATGTGATGATAGATTCACCAGCCACTATTTCTCCAGAACAATTAAAAGAATTACACCTAAGTATAAAATAATATTTATATATTGTTCAATAGTTTAATTTTAGCTGAATAGTTTTTGATAAGATTTTATCATTTAGCTATTGATTATTCGTTTTTGAAATACTTTTAAATTGATTGAACATACTTACATTGAATTTTTGGGATTGGAGTTAGCCGATCCCTTGACTTTCATCAGCGATATTTTGATGGCAGCTTTTTGTGCCTATTTTGGACATAAGCTTTTCCATGAATATAAATCAAAATATGCAAAATTAGCTGCTTACTTTTTCTTGTTTTTGGCTTTATCAGCATTTCTAGGTGGAACTTCTCATTTGCTGGATTTATACATGGGTAAAAATCCGCACCTTATTGCATGGACAATGCAAGGTATATCCATTTTATTTTTTCAGCTGGCAAGTCTCAAATTAATAGCATCATCTAAGATGAAATTATTTTTACGGGTATTGATATTTGCATTCTTCGGGATTTTTATCATACAAGTTTTTACTGTGCAGCATTTTAATGTGGTCAAGGTCAATTCTATTGTAGGCTTGATTGGTTTTGTTTCTTTAATTCACTTGTTTAAGTATTTTCAGGAGAAAGATATAGCTTATTTAAAAATACCAATAGCTATAATTTTATTTGCACTTCCCGCTATGATTCACAGTTTTGGCATCTATTATAATAAATGGATTGACCAAAATGTTATCAGCCATTTACTTTTATTGCCTTGCTATTATTTACTTTACAGTGCTGTAAAACATGTGGCAATTACTAAAATGAAAACTCAGCCAATACCGCAATCAGTGCCCCTAGAAGAGAAATAAATAATTTCTTGAAATTAAAACTGTGATCAGGGCTGCTTTCAAAAAAGATAGTAGTTGAAATATGCAGGAAGTTTCCAGAAACAATTGCAAAAAGGATAAGAAAAACCCTGTCTGAGAAAATTGCCGCATCATGCAAAATATGACTGAGTCCTAATCCTGCTGGGCTTGCCAAACTAAAAATAACAAGTATTAATACAGTTTTCCATTTTGTATTTAAATGACAAATTAAAACTGACATTAAAGCAAATGCAGCAGGCATTTTATGCATCAATATTCCAAAGAAAACGGAATTTGTACTGTCATGTGAATGAATAGTGTCGGGATGTGCTAAGAGCGTGCCTTCCAAAAAGGCATGTATGGATAAGGCAATCAATAGTCCTAACCATTTGTTTTGCCCGTGATGATGAGTGCCCTGAATATTATGCAAATGACCATGTTCTACACCTTCAGAGAAATATTCTAATATTACCTGAATAAAAAATCCAGCTAATACATATAAACTGATATGAGCAACACTTTCGCCTTGCGAAAAAATTTCGGGCAAAATGTGGATGACCGTAACTGAAAATAGATAAGCACCAGCAAATACTAATGCTAATTTGAAAAATGAATTATTAACCTTCGGAATAAAAAACACCAAATAACCTGCACCGAAAGTGAGTAAAAACAATATAATAGAGTTGCTAATCATAATTTCTTTACGATAAATATCATGCGTTCTGAGGTCTCTGGTTTGTATTCATTTAACTCATAATCGCCAAAGGTTTGCAAAAGCATAAAGCTAGCATTACGGAAATATTCCAAAAAGGATAACCTTCTAATGGCTTTTACCCTTTCTTCAAATTCATAATCTTTTCCTTTTGCATTGAATTTTATTTTCTTAATAATGCTTTCGCCATCAAAATGTCTTGTTAAGTGAAATTCAATGCCGTCTATGGTTTTGATCTCTTCATTAACCAAATTATGAATTACCCTATAAGGATTAAGAAAATCTAATGTAAATATTCCACCTGTTTTAAGTGAATTTGAAATCGAACTTATGCATTTTTGGTTTTCCTCATCCGTTTTAAAAAAACCGAAACTAGTAAAGAGATTGAAGGCATAGTCAAAGTAGTTTTCCTTTATGCTGTTACGCATATCCTGAATGTGAAAATGAAGTTTTTCATTTTCATAAGTCTTTGCCAGTTCAATATTCCTTTCTGAAATGTCAATTCCTTCTACTTCAAAGCCTTTTTTATTCAAGAAAATTGAATGTCTCCCATTTCCGCAAGCAACATCCAGTAATTTTGCATCTTTCGGGATTTTCAAATAATCCAGCAAATTGGATAGAAAGAATTTGGCTTCATTGTCATCTCTGTTTTTGTATAGAATGTGATAGTAAGGTGAGCCAAACCATTCTTCAAACCATTCTTTCTTTTCTGCTGCCATGATTAAAGAATGATGTTGTCGCTTAAATTTTCTGAAGAATATTGCTGTAAATCCCCGTTTTCATCTTCGTAAATGAAGAATGCTTTCAAGTGATTTTGTGTCGATAGTATTGCCTTTGCCTTTTTCAATCCAGTTACCATAAAAGCAGTTGACCAAGCATCTGCCTCCATGCAAGTTGGAGCCACTACTGTGGAACTGATGATATCCCTTTGAATAGGATAGCCCGTTTTTGGATTGATGCTGTGTCCGTATTTTTTGCCTTCATGTACGAAAAATTTTCTATAATTTCCTGATGTGGAAATTGCTTCATTATCTAATTTAATAATGGCAACCCTTTTTGCTTGTTGCCCACTTTCTGATTTAGGATCATCAATGCCTATTGCCCACAAATCCTCGTTCTCATTTTTTCCTTTTACTCTTAATTCCCCTCCTAATTCAACCATCATATTCTCAATGCCTTGAGCTTTCAAGAAATCAAATACCACATCAATGGAATAACCTTGAGCTATAGCGTTAAAGTCTAAGGATACTTTTTCCTTTTCTTTAACAACTTGCTGTTTATTGAAATCAATGTAATCAAAGCCTACATACTCTTTAATTTCTTCTATTCGGCTGCTGTCAGGGAAGTCTACTTTTTCAGGTCCAAAGCCCCAAACCTCAATCAAAGGATAAACAGTTGGGTCAAAAGCTCCTTCTGAGGCTTCATATATTTCTTTTGATTTTTCTAGGACAGGATAAAAATAAGGAGATTCGAATTGAAAGCTGTCAGATTTATTAAATCTCACAATCTCTGAATTTTTCACATAAGTAGATAGGCTAAGATCGAATTGATGCAGGATAGAGTCAACCGCTTCTTTGAAATTTCTATTTTCTGTATCTGAATAGGTGATATTATAGGTAGTCCCCTGTGCTTCTCCTGAGATAAAGATATAAGGCAGTTTTTCAGTTTCAGGTTTTTGGCTATCTCGGTAAAACCAAACTATAGCCACTACGGCTACTAAAATCAAAGAATAGATTGAATTTTTCTTCCTATTGTTCATGTTATTGAATTTGATGCGAAATTACATTAAATGCAATTGAATTGCGAATAGGAGAGGAGATATTTAAAAATAGTAAGCATAAAAAAAGCCACCTTGTGGGTGGCTTCAAATATTAAATAGTTTGGAAATGTTTGTTTAACACATCACGGTACTTAGAACTAAAATTCCTGTAGCACCATTCCTTCAACAAATTCAGCTCATGTTCAACTAACAGAGCAATAGCTTTTGTCAACTCTTTTTCAAATAAACGTTTGTCGAAACTTACTTTTGAAAGAATTGATTTTACATAATCTAACATAGCTATTATGGTTTGGGTTGTAGTTATTACCTTTAAAGAACTTAATTATTATGGTATCTTGAAAGTAATAAAAATTTATTAAAATCGAAAATTAAACGCTAATTTTAACGTTTAATTGCTTAAAGTATTTGAATAAAAATACGAGGAAGATGTCAAGAAGGTTAGTAAAAATTTCAATTATATTTTCAATACTGTTTTGGGTTGGTTTTGGGCTTAAAGCTCAAGACATTTCTATTGAATTGGGGCCAGATAAAATCGCTTTAAATGAAGCTTTTACCATCACAGTTAAGGTGGAAGGGGAAACTCTAAAATCTTATGATAAGTTTCCTGATATATCAGGATTGGTGAAAAGAGGAACTTCGAGCAGCTCATCCACTAATATTTTTAACGGACAAGTAACCAGAAGTCAAAGCATCACTCAAACTTATGTTCCTGAAAAGGAAGGCACTATAAGAATACCTGCCTTTAATATTAATGTAAATGGTAAAGTCATCAGCTCACCTGGTAAAACAATAGAAGTAGGCTCTGCCAAGCAACAAAAACAAAACAGGCGTTATGATCCATTTGGAAGCGATCCTTTCGAAGATTTTTTTGGCAGAAAAGATGAGCCCGATGAATTTGTAGACTTGAAGGAGGATGCATTTTTTGCCCTCACCACTGACAAAGATGAGATTTATGTAGGAGAAGGAGTGAATACCACGCTAGCATTTTATGTTTCTAATGAAAACAGGGCGCCATTGCAGTTTCATGATTTAACTAACCAACTCTCCAAGATTCTTAAAAAGATTAGACCTAATAATGTGTGGGAAGAAAATTTTAATATTGAAAATATTACTGCTGAGCCTGTTAATTTGGGAGGTAAGAGATACAGTGTTTATAAAATTTTTCAGGCTACATTTTTCCCCTTAGGAGAGCAGGATATTGTTTTCCCAAAGGTAGGATTGGAAATGATTAAATATCAGGTGGCTAAAAGTAGAAGCTTCTTTGGTCAGAATAGAAAGGAAACTTTCAAAAACTTCTATACTAAACCTAAGACAATTAAAGTAAAACCTTTGCCTGACCATCCATTGAAAGACCAGGTCTCAGTTGGGAATTATGAGCTGTCTGAAAATATTAATTCCTCGGAGTTAACTACCGGAGAAAGTTTTCAATATGAATTTGATATTAGAGGGGCTGGAAATATTTCGGGTATAACGGAACCCCAGGTAAGGAAGGAGAAAGACTTGGAAATTTATTCGCCTAATATGAGTGAGAATATTGTTAGAAGCGGAGTATCGGTTAGGGGATCTAAAAAATTCAATTATTATATTTTACCCAAAGAACCAGGTGAGTATTCTCTCTCTGATTATTTTGAATTTATATATTTCAATACAGCTACTGATAAATACGATACTTTAAAGCCTGATTACACGATAAAAGTGGCGGGTGAAAGTATGGCAAATGTAAATATAGAGCAAGCTTCATCCGATGGATTGTTTTACGATAATATTGATGAGGTTTCTAATAAATTAGAATCACATCAAACCACTGAAATCTGGAAATGGGTATTTAATATATTTCTTGTAGTGGCTTTTTCACTTTCATTGTTCATCTTGATGAAAAAATCCTAAATTGCGCATCAATTTTTGAATAAATGAGCAATAGTTTCGGGAAAATCTTCAAAATCACCACTTATGGTGAATCTCATGGTGTTGGAATAGGCGTCATTATTGACGGCTGTCCTGCAGGCGTTAAAGTGGATGAAAAATTTTTGCAATCTGAAATGCAACGCAGGAAGCCTGGTCAATCTAAAATTACTACCCAAAGAAAAGAGGAAGACGAGGTAGAGATTTTATCCGGTGTTTTCGAAGGCCTAACAACAGGTACTCCAATTGCTTTAGGAATTCGCAATACGAATCAAAAGAGCAAAGATTACTCACATATTAAGGATAGCTATAGACCTTCTCATGCTGATTTTACTTATCAGGAAAAATATGGTGTGCGGGATTATAGAGGAGGAGGGAGAAGCTCTGCAAGGGAAACTGCAGCTAGAGTAGCAGCAGGAGCCATTGCTAAAATGTATTTGCAACAATCTGGAATAAATATTCAAGCCTATGTTTCTCAAGTTGGCAATCTAAAGCTTGAAAAGCATTATCAGGAAATGGATTTGAGCAAGGCTGAGGAAAATATAGTGCGCTGTCCTGATCCTGAAATGGCTGAAAAAATGATTCAGCATATTGATGACACCAGAAAAAATAGAGATACCATTGGTGGAATCGTTAGTTGTGTGGTGCAAGGTACTCCGGTAGGTTTGGGAGAACCAGTCTTTGATAAGCTACATGCCATTTTGGGGCAAGCTATGCTCAGCATAAATGCAGTAAAGGGCTTTGAATATGGAAGTGGCTTTGAAGGAGTGAAAATGTACGGATCAGAGCATAATGATCCTTTTGAAACGGAAGATGGCAAAGTAAAAACAATTACCAATCATTCTGGAGGTATTCAGGGAGGCATTTCAAACGGGCAGGATATTTACTTTAATGTGGCTTTTAAACCCATAGCCACTATAATGAATGATCAGGAGAGTATTGATAAAGATGGAAATAAAGTAACAGTAAAAGGCAAAGGGCGCCATGACCCATGTGTGGTGCCAAGGGCAGTACCTATTGTGGAAGCAATGGCTGCTTTAACGATTGCTGATTTTATGTTAAGGGCTAAAACAAATAAAATTTGATGAAAAAATTACCATTACATATTAGAATAATAATTGGTCTGGTTTTAGGGATTGTATGGGCTTTTATTTCAAGTTATTTAGGCTGGAATCAATTTACCATAGACTGGATTGATCCATTTGGGACTATATTTATCAGAGTTTTAAAGGCAATAGCTGTCCCCTTGGTATTATTGTCTATTATTAGCGGGGTCTCTAGCCTAACAGATATAAATAAGTTAGGGAAACTGGGCTTAAAAACCATTGTCTTTTACTTAGCATCAACTGTTATAGCAGTAAGCCTTGGTTTGGCATTAGTAAATTTAGTACAGCCTGGAAAATTTGTCAATGAAGAGCAAAGGGTTAAAAACAGGGTTAAATATGAGCTGTGGGTTAGTGAAAATCCTGATGTACCTCAACCGAAAGACGGTCGTTCATTTTTAAAAGAGAGGCGATTTAAAGACATAGTGAATTCTGCCATGGATAAAGAAACCATGGATTCATTAAAAAATAAAGCGGTCTCATCTAACGAAAAGGTCAAAAAACTATCTGAATCGGCAGAAGAATCCGATAGTTCAGGACCATTAAGTTTTTTCGTTGACATGGTGCCTGAAAATGTTTTTGGGGCTTTCAGCAGCAATGCCAATATGCTTCAAGTTATTTTCTTTGCCTTATTCTTTGGAATCTGTTTGGCAATGTTGCCAAATGATAAAGTCGGTGGTGTCATAAGTTTTGTAAATGGTGCCAATGAAGTTATACTGAAAATGGTGGATATCATTATGAAAGCTGCTCCGTTTTTTGTCTTTGCTCTATTGGCGGGAGTAATAGCCAAAATGGCGGATACACCAGCCCAAGTCTTGCAAATTTTCAAAGGACTTGGAAGTTATTCCATTACCCTATTAGTAGGATTACTGTTTATGATATTTGTGTTATATCCGTTGATTGTATCCATGTTTATCAAAAAATTATCTTACAGGGAATTCTTAAAAAGAATAAGCCCAGCTCAATTTTTGGCTTTTTCTACTTCCAGTAGTGCTGCTACATTACCCGTGACCATGGAATGTGTAGAAGAAAATATGGGGGCTTCAAAAAAAATAAGCAGTTTTGTGCTTCCAATTGGTGCAACAGTTAATATGGACGGAACCAGTATGTATCAGGCAATTGCAGTTGTCT
Source organism: Bacteroidota bacterium (assembly GCA_051747245.1). GTDB lineage: Bacteria > Bacteroidota > Bacteroidia > Cytophagales > Cyclobacteriaceae > Marivirga. The sequence continues at coordinate 21,765 of JBNJFX010000029.1, read as the reverse complement.
TCTTAGCGCAATTGCACATGGTCGATTTAACTTTAGGTCAGCAATTGACCATCGTTTTAACGGCCACATTGGCTTCTATTGGTTCTGCAGCTGTACCAAGTGCTGGTTTAGTGATGATGATTATCGTATTAAATTCAGTAGGATTAAATCCAGCTTGGGTAGCCATTATTTTTCCAGTTGATAGAATTTTAGATATGTTTAGGACAGTGGTGAACGTTACAGGCGATGCTACTGTTTCTACATTAATTGCTAAGTCTGAAGGAGAACTTAATGTTCCTGATGACGTTCCAGCAAATAAATAATTTGAAAATAAATTAAAAAAATACGATGAGTACGCAGACACAACAACCTGTTACCATTTACATGGAAGCCAATCCGAATCCGAATTCTTTGAAATTCGCCACTAACCAAATGTTGGTGCCTGAAGGGGATTCTTTTGATTTTCCATCTATAGAAGATACAGCTCAAGCGCCCTTGGCAGAAATCCTTTTCAAAAAGGAGTATGTGGACAGGGTTTTTTATATGAGTAATTTCGTTACGGTTACTAAAAAGCCTGAATATGAATGGGTAGAAATCCAAAATGATGTAAAGGATACCATTAAAGAGTTTTTGGAATCTGGAAAGCGTGTAATCGAGCTAAGGGCTAAAGATTTATTTGAGGAGACCAATACTAGCGAAAATGCTGAGTTGGAAGAGCAGATCAAGAATATTTTGGATGAATACATCAAGCCTGCGGTAGAGCAGGATGGCGGGGCTATTTCTTTCCATTCTTATGAAAAGGATACTCAAAGAGTAAATCTTCTATTGCAAGGTGCTTGCAGCGGATGCCCTTCTTCTACCATTACCTTAAAGGCAGGGATAGAGAATCTTTTAAAAAGAATGTTGCCTAATGATGTGAAAGAAGTACAGGCAGAAGGCGTTTAAACTAGAATCAAAATCTTTAAGCAGTCGGTTGAATATTATTTCACTGGCTGCTTATTTTATTTTTAGCTTGATTTCATAAAAGACCTGTCAGGTTTATAATTAATTAGTGGTATCAGAATTACCATAGAGCACCACTTCTATTTTGAAAAACCTGACAGGTCTGATGTCTATTGATGATTTCATAGTAAGATTATTTAAAACATTTAAAAATGAATAATATTAGACCATTTCATGTGGCTTTTCCTGTAACGGATTTAAAAGCAACTCGCCAGTTTTTTGAAAAAGTATTGAATTGTAAAATTGGTCGGACTTCTGAAAGATGGATTGATTTTGACCTTTACGGACATCAAATTACTGCCCATTTAACCGATGATGCTATCCAAGAGCCTCCAGCCAATCCTGTGGATGGTAAATCTGTGCCTATAAAACATTTTGGTGTGATATTGGAATGGCAACAGTGGCATGATTTAGCGGATAGATTAAAGGAAGCCAATACAGATTTCGTAATCGAACCTTATATACGTTTTAAAGGAGAGCCTGGAGAACAAGCCACCATGTTTTTCTTGGATCCAAGCGGAAATGCTTTGGAATTCAAGTCTTTCAAAAGAGATGAGGATATTTTCGCCTCTTAAATAGAGCCTATTAGGCAATTACACGAGATAAATTTGCATCCCGATAGCTATCGGGATTGATATTCAGTACCAAATAACAAATAGATGTGAAGTTAATTATTAGACCCCATATCTTTATTCATTTATTTATAAGGAATCATAAAACCGATTGCCTTCGCTTTTGGTTATGGATAATATTACTTTCTAGCAATGGAGCTAAAAGACCTATATCGATTAGTCAGACGAGGAGAAGGAGATACTCTTGAATTCAAACGTAAAGCAGCTCATCCTGAAAAAATAGTGAGGGAGTTTGTGGCTTTTGCCAATACAAAAGGTGGAAATGTATTAATCGGTGTAGATGATAATGGAAAAATCCCTGGAGTGAAATACGCAGAGGAAGAAATCTATGTTTTGAACAAAGCTTTAGCAAAACTTTGCAAGCCCAGGCTTAAGTACGAATACAATATCATTCCATTAGATGAAGATGAAAGCAGGGCAGTGGTTCATTATACAGTTCCGGAAAGCAAGAAAAGACCGCATTATGCCTTGCCAGATGAAAATACAGATTGGGGAAAAGCTTACGTCCGTTTAGCCGATAAGAGCATCCAAGCAAGCAAGGAAGTTCGGAACGTGATCAAATTTTCTAAAAGAAAAAATGGTAGAGTTCTCCAAATTCAGGAAAAAGAAAAAGTTTTGTTAGAATATTTAGGCGAGCATGAGTCTATAACCTTGGTAAAATTTCAGGAAATCTCAAAGCTGAACCGTTACAAAGCTTCCAGGGTTTTAGTCAATTTGGTGGTGTCTAATATTCTTAAGATTAACCCATCTGATAAGGAAGATACTTTCAGCATGGCACCTATTATTAATTTGTAGGTTTTAGTTTACTAAAATTTCGCATAAAGTTTTTCTCCATTCTTGGAAATTTTCATCCATTTCCCATTAGGTTCATTATTTTCGTAGGATCCTGCTGAATAAAGCTCGCCATTTTCATTAAATTTTTCCCAAGCTCCATGTTTTTCGCCATTATTAAAATGGATTATGCCAGCCTTTACTCCATTTTCATGGTAACTTATCCATTTCCCTTCTTCTTTTCCATTTTTATAAAAAGATTCATGTTCAATGTTTCCGTTTTTGTGAAAAATATCCCACTCCCCATTTTTTAAATCCTTTTTATATAAACCTTTTGCGAGAAGCTCTCCACTTTTATAGTACTCAACCCATTTCCCTACTTTTTTTCCAGATTTATATTCTACTTGAGATTGTAGTTGGCCGTTTTCATAAAAGGTGATCCATTCACCTGTTCTTAAGTTATTTTCGAAAAAGCCAGTTTCTTTTATATTTCCATTCTTATAATACTTATGATATGGCCCGTTTAACTTGCCTTTTAAATTATAAAGAACTTTGTGAACTTTTCCATTAGGGTAATAATGGAATTCATAAGAGTATTTAACTCCATTTTTATAATAAGTCTTTTTTCTGACTACATTGTCATCATTTTTTAATTCGATAAATCCTGTATAATTGTCTTTATCATAATTTTCATCAACAGTTATGCAAGAATTTATAGAAAATAGAAAAATTAAAGCGTATAAGAAATTGTGGGTAAGAAAGTCCATCCTGTAAAGTTTTGATGATAGTCAATTTGATAAAAACCTGAAGCTTTTAAGCCAATGGCCACATTTTCATTTTTAGAATAGAATTTATATTGCAATCCTGCATTTAGTGTGATATTATTCTCGTATGAATTTTCAACATAGGGGTTAACACCAATGAAATCACCATTTTCATCTACATCTATTTCATATCGGGCAATGGAATTGAAAATCCGATAGAAGTTTAACCCGTAATCTAATCGGATTTGATGCCGACTCTCTTTTTTAATGATGTTCCAATAACTTCCTAATACAATTGAGTTGTATAATTTATCGAATTTATCCGATGGCCAAATCATTAAAGGATCGCTGTACTGTTCTCTGAATTCTCCTCTAAAGTATTCGATTTTTAAAGGAATCTTTTCATCAAGCCTAAAGTACCAGGAAAAGGAAATCATCCTTCCTTCAATTACAGGATCATCAGCCCAATTATCTGCATACTCTTCAGGCATCATTCCATCTGGAAATCTGGGAAACAATGAGTTATTATAATCTCTTGCAAAACCCAACCCAAAATTAAATTCATTTTCTGATAAAACTTTTTGTCCGAATGAAAATAAGCTCAAAAATAAGAAGCTGCTTGTGATTAATAGTTTTTTCATGTCAAATTAAAACTTGAGGTTTACAAAAGGAGCAAGAATTATACTTTCCAGTCCGTAGCCATAAAATAATGTATAGGCATTTAAGTTTATGCCAATATCTAAAGATTGATTTAATTTTTTAGTGTAACCTATATTATAGGAGATACCTATATCAGGAAAACTTCTTGAAGAAACAGATATGTTCTTTATATAATAATCTCCATTAACATCTTGTGTTACTCCATAACTATAGTATGAGTCCTTGTAAAACCTTAGGATAGGCCCAATTGAAAAGGTTATGAATTGTTTTTTCTTATCTAGAAAGAATTTTCTTTCGATAAGCAAATCTACAGGTAGATATCGTTCTACATATTTTTTATCTCCAAATCCCATAAAAAAATCAACATTTGAGGTAGAGTAGGTTCTTTTGAATGTGGAGTAGCCAATTCTGCCGTATAATGACAATTTATCATTCAACTTGTATCTAACTCCAATTCTATTGCTCCAGGCTTCACGCACTTTTTCATTTTGAAATTCATCCGGAATAAAAGGTGGTCTTGGATTATGAGGGCCATAAGATGGTCTTAAAAGCTCATTTATATCTAAGTGCAATCCACTTTCTACTGAAAACTCTAACTTAGATTTCTTTTCTTTATTTTGAGCATTTGAAATATTAAGCATAAAGAAAAATAGATAAAATAATGTGGTTATTTTGGATGTATTCATGTGTATGTTATTTGTTTTTAACGGCCACATGGAATAGTCAAGGTTTAAAAGCCTTTTTCACCAACTTTCAATGCTTTCTTATATTCATTTCGGTTGGTATGCAGGGTTTATAACTATTTCATGAGAGTTAATTTAAATGAGCCTCAAAATATAGAGGCTCATTTTTTTTATTTAATCCTTATAATAGTTCAGAGAATTAACAGTATATTCAAGAGAACCTGCTTTTCTTATTTGTCTACCATCATAAAAACCGAGTCCATAGTCCACTTTATTTTCAATGTCATGATAAAAAAACTCACGGTTCATATTTTGATCCTCTAATACAGTATGCTTAGAAGAATAGGTGGCTTCAAAACCTATAGATCTTTCTTTTTCATTACCAAAGTCAATAGGTATCTCATCAAAATCTGCTTTAACCTCTAAATTCATTTTAACACTGCCATTAATAGTCACTTCATTATCTGTATTATCCCATTCATAAATGGCAAACCCTTGTTCGATTTCACCTGGCTCCCATCCATAATCCCATGTCACAAATTGAGGTACCCAATCATCTTCTCTGATTTGTTTCCTGCTTAATTCTGCTTGAACTTGATTAGTTCCGGCTTCCACTTTGTCCTCAGAGAAGTTGTATTCAGGTTTAGCTCTAAAAAATTTAAACTCTGAACCACCACCATTATTAGTAAAAAAGTCTACAAGTCTATCATATTGTTTGTCACATCTCATATGTGCAACCTGTACATGCATTCGATATAAGCTATCATAAATTTCTTCTGTCCCGGTTGATCCGACACCTGTCGATCCACCTCCTGTGGAACCACCACCGGTTGAGCCTCCGCCACCATCAATTGGCATTAGAATCATGGTAGAATTTTCATCTGCATAGTCATCATCTACATCAACTAATTTTGGTTCTTCATAGGGTAGACTGTTTCTGTTTTTTGAATTAGATAATTCTACCCTATATCCTTCAACTTCATCCCCTTGGTTTTCTAAAGTGGCCGCTACAATTGTAATGTTACTTGATTCTAACATTTCCTCTTCAATGTAGGGCATGTAAATTTCCACATCACCATCCACAAGCGTTTGAATTAGCTCTTCTAAATCCTCGTTATTTTTTTGACTTGCCCTTTGTGAACCACTTTCTTTCCCATGATAATAGTGGGTAAATTTATCTTTGAAAGTTAGTAATGAAGGGTTTAATCTTTGAAATCCTCCAGTTGTAGGGTCAAAAAGTGTTTTTAACATCACACCTTCTTTCTTTACACCGATTTTAAGTAATTCTTTTCTTAAATCAGGTTCTTTTTGCAACATTTCAATAAGAACATCCTGAGCTTCTAAATTTGCATTCCCCAATTTGATTAATTCTTCACTTTGAAATTCGTCTTCAGCAGTCATCAATTCTTCATCTTCCGTATTGGGATTGCAGGCATACATAGTAAAAATGCCTAAAGTTTATTTTTGAAATAATCTTTTTAATGATTAATTGATAGTTTGTATTTTAAAATAATTTCACACAATAGGGAGGTATAAAAACTGAAGGGATTTTTTTAATTTGGATGCTCTGATAATGAGCTTATAAATCAAAAGTTATCACTTCGCAAGGTTAATTAAAGGATATTAGGTACCATTAATCCTAAAATTGGTTTCGCATATTTTCATACGTTAGCCCTAGTTGATTTTCAAAACTAATGTCTATTGAATAGAATACCAAAAAAAGTTACATCTATATTAAAGTATGAAGAGGAGGTGGGTTGTCGTTTGATTTCCTGTATAGCCCTGTGTATGAACTTTAAAAAATTGATAATTAGGAAGATATATAAGTCGTGTTTTCTGTAAAAAAGATGTTTCTTTAAAAAAAAATAAATTTTACTTTATTTTCATACATTACTATTTTTGAACATGAAAGTCAATATTAAAGGTGGGATGAATTAATTTTCCTTTCCAAGATTTACTGGAGTAGTAAAATCAACTCAAAGAATATTTTATAAGTTACCTAAAGATTAAATTTGAGGATTATTGAAATTGAAAATAGATGGAGACACTATTCGTCACCAATTCATTGATCGGGCTGCTATAGCTATTTTTTCTGTCAAATAAGGCATTGGTTAACCCACGGGAAAAGCGGATTTCAGGTGAGAATTTGAATAATTCATAATAGATGTCTATTCCAAAGCCTATTTCTAATGCTAAGTTGAAAGTGTTAATAAGTAATACATCTTCATTAATGTCGGATGGTCTTTTGCCGCTTACTTCAAAAGAAGGTTTAGCACCACCGATCATATAAGCCCTAAAATTCTTTCTTCTTTGGGATTTGTATTTTAATAAAAGGGGTAATTCTGCATAAAATGCTTCTTTTTTACCTTGATAGGTAACTTCTTCAGCTTGGTCGTAAGTGTTATAGTTTAAGGTGTATTGGTAGAGTCCAACTCCTGGCAATGTCCTAAAATCTAAATATTGGGCAATCCTAAGATTGAAAATAAAACCTACGGTAAAGCCGGGGGAACTTTGCGGAATTACAGAATGAAGTGAATCAAATTCATTGGTCAGGAAAGCTTCATTATACCGTACTTTCAAATTGGCAGTATGTCCGCCCAAGTAAAAGCCATAATGAATTAACTGTTCATCATAATTGGGCAAGTTTTCTTGTTCGTAATATTGAGCCGAAGCTTGAAAACTAAATAATAGTCCTATTGCAAATAGAACTACTTTATTCCCGTGTAAATTGAGCTTATACCTAAAGTTAGCGGTTTGCATACAGTATCTTTGAAGCCTAATTTATCTAAAATCGAAGTAAAATCCTTTCCATCAGGAAATGACTTAACTGATTCCGGCAGATAAGTATAGGCTGCATTATCTTTTGAAATTGTTTTGCCTAAAGTAGGTAAGATATTTTTAAAATAGAAATTATAGAGCTGTTTAAACGGGAAGCTTTTAGGTTTGGAAAATTCCAACACCACTACTTTTCCACCTGGCCTTAACACCCTGAACATCTCTGATAATCCTTTTTCAAGATTTTCGAAGTTTCTTACCCCAAAAGCAACGATGATAGCATCAAACTTATTATCTTCAAAAGGAAGGTTTTCCGAATCACCCGATGTTAAAGTAATTTTACCATCCAGTTTTCTTTTCTTCAGCTTTTCTCTCCCTACATTTAACATTCCCTCAGAAATATCAACCCCTGTTACGTGATCAGGATTTAATTTTAATGCTTCAATAGCAAAATCACCTGTTCCCGTGGCAATATCCAATATTTGCTTAGGCTGAATTTCTTTCAACAGCTTTATGCCTTTCTTTCTCCATCGGATATCAATTCCTAAGCTTAAGAAATGATTAAGGAAGTCATATTTATGGCTGATATTATCGAACATATCCGCCACTTGTTGCTTTTTGCCTGATTCCTTGTCTTTATAGGGTAATACTGTCATCTGAAATTGGATTTGCTATTTATGTAGGTCTAACAGCGTGTAATGAAGAAATGTTTGTTATGAACAAAAATAAAACTGCTATGCATCAAAAAACTAGCACAGCAGTCTTATTTCGATAATTTTATTATTAAATAATCAACATAGCATCCCCATAAGAAAGGAATCTATATTTTTTCTTTATAGCTTCTTGATATGCATTCATTACGTTTTCATAACCTCCAAATGCAGCTGCCATCATCAATAAAGTAGATTCAGGCATGTGGAAATTGGTTAATAATGCATTACAAATTTTAAATTCGTAAGGAGGGAAAATGAAACGGTCTGTCCAGCCTTCATTTTCTTTCAAACGATTATTAGCCGTAACGGAAGATTCCATGGAACGCATAGCGGTTGTACCCACGGCACAAACTCTTTTCTTACTATTCAAAGATTCATTCACCAATTCAGCCGTTTTCTTCGGAACTTTAAAGTTTTCCGAATCCATTTTGTGCTTGGTTAAATCTTCTACATCCACAGGACGGAAAGTACCTAAACCGATATGTAAAGTGATCGGACTAGTTTTGATGCCTTTCAGCTCCATTCTTTTCAATACTTGTCGAGTAAAGTGCATTCCTGCAGTTGGTGCCGCTACAGCTCCTACCTCTTCAGCATAAATCGTCTGGAACCTTTCTCTATCAGCTTCCTCAACAGGTCTTTTGATGTATTTTGGAAGAGGGGTTTCTCCTAAAGAATCTACCAGTTTGTAGAAATCCTGATCGTCACCATCATATAAGAATTTGATGGTTCTACCTCTTGAGGTGGTATTGTCAATAACTTCTGCTACCAACTCACCATCTCCAAAATACAATTTGTTTCCAACACGGATTTTTCGAGCCGGATCAACCAACACATCCCACAAGTGCATTTCTTTGTTAAGTTCCCTTAATAGGAAAACCTCAATTTGAGCACCTGTTTTTTCTTTGTTCCCATAAAGACGAGCAGGGAATACTTTGGTGTTGTTGGTCACCAAAATGTCACCTTCATCAAAGTAATCTACAATGTCTTTAAAAGTTTTGTGTTCAATTTCACCGGTATCTTTGTGCAAAACCATTAGTTTTGCTAAATCTCTGTCTTCTGCCGGATGTTGTGCCACTAATTTAAGTGGTAATTCGAATTTGAATTCTGATAATTTCATACTTAATATTACGGTATTAAGTGGTTAGGTTTAAAAATTTAAGAGGGCAAAGTTAATAATAGTTTTTGTAAACTTGTAGTTTTATATTTTTATATTTACATATATGATTTACATTCATTTGCTTCTGGAGAGTTTTCGCTTTGCTATAAGTGCCTTGCGAGCCAATTTGTTAAGGACTATTCTGTCACTTCTGGGCGTAACAGTAGGTATTTTTTCGATTATCACGGTTTTTACTTTAGTGGATTCATTGGAAAAAAATATTAAGGATAGTCTTAATTTTCTTGGTGATGATGTAATCCGAGTTGAAAAATTTCCCTGGATTTTTGGGGAAAGTTATCCTTGGTGGAAATATGTTAACCGTCCGAAAGCAGAATATAGCGAATATCAGTTCCTTAAAAATAATTCAAAAGAAGCAAGTGCAATCACCATTTTTGCTGAAAGATCAGGAGTGACCGTAAAGCATGAGAGCAACAGTTTAAGTGGAGCCAGAGTTTCAGGCGTTACTTATCAACATAAGGATGTTTTTGAAATCCCCGTTGAAACCGGGCGCTATTTTGGATTGCAGGAAATTGAAAAAGGAGCTAATGTGACCATAATTGGGGCAGAAGTAGCTAAAACTTTATTTCCTATGATAGAGCCTATTGGCAAAGAGGTTAAATTAAGAGGCTTGAAATTTAGAGTTATTGGCGTAATGGAAAAACAAGGGGCAAGCGTGACCAATGCCCCTAGTGCCGATGATTTTTGCTATGTCCCTTATAACACGTTCTTTAAAATGTATTCTGGCCAAGGAAACTGGGGAGTAGAGTCAAAAATTGCATTAAAGGGCTACCCTGATGATGTGGGCTTAAAGAATTTAGAAGGGGAAGTAACAGGCTTGTTAAGACAAAAAAGAGGCTTGCGTCCTCGTGAAGATACGAATTTTGCAATTAACAGACCTGAAGCTTTTGCCGCATTCCTGGACTCCATATTTGGAGTGATATCAATTGCGGGATGGGTGATTGGTAGTTTTTCAATCTTAGTAGGAGGTTTTGGAATTGCTAATATTATGTTTGTTTCCGTTAAAGAGCGAACCAATATAATTGGAATTCAAAAATCTTTGGGAGCGAAAAATTTCTTTATTCTATTTCAATTTCTTTTTGAAGCAGTATTCCTATCTCTATTAGGAGGCTTATTCGGTCTGTTTTTGGTGTATTTATTAAGTTTTGTTTCTTTAGGAAGCTTAGAACTTACACTTTCAATGGGCAATGTTATACTTGGGGTAGGCGTTTCTGTTATTGTTGGGACACTTTCAGGAATTGTTCCTGCAGGAATGGCTTCTAAATTAGATCCTGTTATTGCAATTAGAGCTTAGGGTTTAGTATCCCTTGATTTGAATTTAAATTAAATAACATAAATGATTAAATCTATTGGTTTTATATTTTTGATGTTTTTCCTTGTGCAGGAACCGGTTTTAAAGAAACAAAAGCTGACAGACTATCTCAGTATGGAAGTTTCTACAGAGCTTAGGCAAATGACCGAGCAAGAACTTTCAGCAAAATTTTTAGGTGCCAGAATTCCGGATGTAGCCATGACTGACGAACAATCAGCTGTAGAATTTACCATCACAGCTTCCCCAACCTTTTGGCAAGATGGGGATGTATCTCTTCTTAAAGATTTTTACGATTCTAGTATTCCGCCATTATTTCAGAAAATAGACTTTTCTCAAAAGGAATTGGTGGAATTAAATGAAAAGGAATTTGTAGCTTATCAGTTTGAAGGCAAGCCGGATGTTGAGGGAGATCGTTCTGCAGAGCAACGCTATACTTATTTGCTTTACACTATCCATAAAAACGGTTTGGTTACCATTAGTTTTTCATGCCCTCCATATTTGAAATCTAAGTGGCAGCCCATCGCTCAAAAAATGTTCGAAACCACTAAATTTCGTTAAACATAAAATGGAACTTACCGTTAATTCTGACGAGCACTTTATGAGGGAAGCCCTTCGGCAAGCTGAAATAGCCTATGAAGAAGGAGAAATACCCGTGGGTGCTGTTGTTGTTTGTCAGAAAAAAATAATTGCTAAAGCCTACAATCAAACTGAAAGGTTGAATGATGTAACCGCTCATGCAGAAATGTTAGCGATTACCTCAGCTGCCAATCATTTAGGCGGCAAATATTTAACAGATTGTACGCTTTATGTTAGTTTAGAACCCTGTGGAATGTGCGCAGGTGCATTAAACTGGTCACAAATAGATCAAATTGTTTATGCTTTAGCGGATGAAAAAAGAGGGTTTACAAAGATAAATCCCAATATGATTCATCCAAAAACGAAAGTTAAAAGCGGCTTATTGGCTGCTGAAAGCAAAAAATTGATTGATGATTTTTTTGCTAAAATGAGAAATAAGAAGAATTGAATTTTTAATAAATGTTTAACCTATAATTATAAATATTATGGCTTTTGAATTACCAGCATTACCATATGCAAAAGATGCGTTAGAACCACATATAGATGCAAAAACTATGGAAATCCACCATGGAAAGCATCACAATGGATATGTTACTAAATTAAACGCAGCCGTTGAAGGAACTGATATGGAGGGCAAGTCTTTAGAAGAATTGCTTAAAAATAATAGTGATAACAATGCTGTTAGAAATAACGGTGGTGGTCATTATAACCACTCATTATTCTGGACAGTTATGAGCCCAGATGGAGGCGGTGAGCCTTCAGGTGCTTTAGCTGATGCAATAAATGCAACTTATGGTTCTTTTGATAAATTCAAAGAAGAATTTTCAAATGCCGCTGCTACTCGTTTCGGTTCAGGATGGGCATGGTTATGTGTTCACTCTGGTGGAAAAGTAGAAGTTTGCTCTTCTCCAAATCAGGACAACCCAATCATGCCAAATGTTGGCTGTGGAGGAACTCCAATTTTAGGTCTTGATGTTTGGGAACATGCATATTACTTAAATTATCAGAACAGAAGACCTGATTATATCTCAGCATTCTTTAATGTAATCAACTGGGATGAAGTATCTAAAAGATATGAAGAAGGAAAATAATCCTTAGATAAGTTTTTATTAAAAGAGGCTGTGAAATTATGATTCACAGCCTCTTTTTTTAGAAAAATCGTCTGCCTAAACCATGTTTTCCGAACAATTCTAAGTCTAAGGAAACCATAAGCGAGTGAGTACCAAAATTAGTTAAGGCTGTATTATTAAGGGGTAGTTCAAATGCATAGCCCAATTTGACTGTTTCCCCTACTTTCATTTGAGTATTCAAGCCAATTGTGCTTAAGTTTCTGAAAGATGCCCCAAGCCATAAAGCTTCATTTAATAAGAAGGAAGCATTTAGATCTAATACATAATTATCTTTATCTGTAAACATGAATAATAAAGAGGGCTTGAATTTCAATGCAAAAAGTTGGTCGAATACATAACCTGCACTAAGGTAGTAATGCCTTCTATATCGGGTGCTTTCTTCAGATCCATCATCGACTCTTATATCCAACATTCTGGGAACTGAAAGACCTACATAGTAGTTTTTGCTCATATACCAGAAACCAACTCCAAAATTTTCTTTAGTTACGTTTTGTTGAGCACCTGTGAAAACAGCATCATCAACATATTGTAGTGTTAATTTGTCATAATTATAATTGTAGTTTATTATGCCAGCTTGCAGTCCCATGGAAAAAACGTCTCCAGTTGCGGTCGAAATTTTGTAGGAATATGCCAGATTGAATTCAGTATTATTATTGATTCCATAAGTGTCATAGATGATATTTGCCCCTAATCCTACCTTATTGTCAAAGACGGAGGTAGTTGCGTTCAAAGTATTTGTTGTGGGAGCCCCATCAATTCCTGCCCATTGCACTCTGCTGATTGCTGTTGCATTAAATATATCGTTCACGCCCGTATACGCAGGATTGATCATAGCCTGATTGAAAAAATATTGATTGTAGAGCGGATCAAGCTGGGCATTCAAGCCGAGCGGGAACAAAACAATAAAAAACAGTAATAGTTTATACATATTTCTCATCAATATCATCTTTTGATAATTAAAAATCCAGTGATTCTTTTTTCACCATTACCCTTATCGATCACATAATAGTAATTGCCAGTGATTAATTCTTCCCCCTTATCGGAAATACCTTCAAAAATGCGTGAGGAATTATCATAATTATTGATTTCAAAAACTTTGTTGCCCCAACGGTTGAAAATACTGACATTATTATTTGGGAATTCTGTGATGTTCTCTATTTGAAGAAAATCATGCCTTCCATCGCCATTTGGTGTAAGCACATTGTAAACCTTTATATCTGTTGACTTTTCCAATACTTCCCCTGTCACCTGAAAAGAAAAATTATTTGTACTAGTGATGATGGTAACAATCCCGTTATAATCCCCTACAGCAGTGGCATTTAGGCGAACGGTAAATTCTTCTGATGATAAAGGGGGCACTGTTAAAGGGGCATTTATAATTTGAAAAACAGGATTATCCGCCTCTATTCTTAAAATTTCTATAGTGGAATTTGAACTTTGATTTTCAATTTCGAAGACCTTGTCTATGTTTTGATTTATGAAAGTAGTGCCAAGGTTAATATCTTGATTTGATATAACAATTGAATCCGTTTCATTGTCAATAATATTGAGGTCTGTAAATTCTGCGCTCACTTTAAAATTAAATTCAGGACTATTTACACTGTTATTGCTGATGTTGATTTCACTATTATAATTACCAAAGTCGGAAGGGTTAAATTTAAGTGTGAATTGTGCTGAGGATCCAGGGTCAATCACATCAGGGATGTCTAAGACTTCGAATACTGAATCTGAGGAAGTGATGTTTGAAATGAGCAGTTTTGCAGACCCTATATTCTCAATTTTTAGTTGTACTTCTAATGTTTCGTCAGGAAAGACTGTTCCAAAGTCAACTGAATCAGATTGATTATCAATGATTGGAATGTTGTCAGAGTTGAATACTGCTATTTCAGGGATTGTAAATGTAAATCCTGAAAGTGTAGCCGTCCCTCCCGGAGTGGTTACCAGCACGTCCCCGGAAGCACCACCCCCAATAACAGCGGTAATCTCAGTATCAGAATCTACAGTAAAAGAAGCGGCTTCAGTACCACCAAAGCTCAGCAAACTTGCATCCGTAAAATAGGAGCCTGTAATGGAAATAGTGTCGCCTTCAGCAGCTGAAGCAGGATCAAAAGCATCAATGATGGGTGCTGGGATAAATTCAAAACCGGCTTGTGTAGCCGTCCCTCCCGGAGTGGTCACCAGCACATCCCCGGAAGCACCATTTCCAACAACAGCGGTGATTTCAGTATCAGAATCTACAGTAAAAGATGATGCCTCGGTTTCTCCAAAGCTCAGCAAACTTGCATCCGTAAAGTTGGAGCCCGTAATAGTAACAGTGTCACCCTCGGCAGCTGAAGCAGGATCAAAAGCATCAATGATGGGTGCTGGGATAAATTCAAAACCGGCTTGTGTAGCCGTTCCTCCCGGAGTGGTCACCAGCACATCCCCGGAAGCACCATTTCCAACAATAGCGGTGATTTCAGTATCAGAATCTACAGTAAAAGATGATGCCTCGGTTTCTCCAAAGCTCACCAAACTTGCATCCGTAAAGTTGGAGCCTGTGATGGTAACAGTGTCATCTTCAGCAGCTGAAGCAGGATCAAAAGCTTCGATAATGGGTGCTGGGATAAATTCAAAACCGGCTTGTGTAGCCGTTCCTCCCGGAGTGGTCACCAGCACATCCCCAGAAGCACCATTTCCAACAACAGCGGTGATTTCAGTATCAGAATCTACAGTAAAAGAAGCGGCTTCAGTACCACCAAAGCTAAGCAAACTTGCATCCGTAAAGTTGGAGCCTGTGATGGAAATAGTGTCACCCTCGGCAGCCAAAGCAGGATCAAAAGCACTAATAATGGGAGCAGGAATAAATTCAAATCCTGCTTGTGTAGCCGTACCTCCCGGAGTGGTCACAAGCAGATCACCAGAAGTACCATTCCCGACTACAACGGTGATTTCAGTATCTGATTCCACTGTAAAAGAAGTGGCTTCTGTTCCACCTAAGCTAAGCAAACTTGCATCCGTAAAGTTGGAGCCTGTGATGGAAATAGTGTCACCCTCGGCAGCTAAAGCGGGATCAAAAGCATCAATGATGGGCGCTGGGATAAAATCAAAACCGGCTTGTGTATCCGTCCCTCCCGGGGTGGTCACCAGCAGATCACCAGAAGTACCATTCCCGACAACAGCGGTGATTTCAGTATCTGATTCCACTGTAAAAGAAGCGGCTTCTGTTCCACCAAAGCTAAGCAAACTTGCATCCGTAAAGTTGGAGCCTGTGATGGAAATAGTGTCACCCTCGGCAGCTAAAGCGGGATCAAAAGCATCAATGATGGGTGCAGGAATAAATTCAAATCCTGCTTGTGTAGCTGTCCCTCCCGGAGTGGTTACCAGCACGTCCCCAGAATCACCATTCCCGACAGTTGCAGTGATTTCAGTATCTGATTCTACAGTAAAAGAAGTGGCATCAATACCGCCAAAGCTGACCAGGCTTGCTCCGGTGAAATTTTCTCCTTGGATAATTACATTGTCATCTTCGGCTGCTGATGTAGGTGTGAAGGAAGTTATGATAGGGGTAGCCAAAGTTTCTTCAGAAGCAGGATTGCCGTTAGCTGTTGAAGTATTATATACCTCAAGACCATTTTCACCATTGTATTCAAATACTTGAAAATGATAAATAGTGCCTTCTTCCAAACCTGTAATGGTAAAACTACTATCAGCGCCATTGTAGACTACGAAATTTCCGCTTCCAATTTCATCACCTTCACTAAAGACAGTATCAGCCGCATAAGTAGTTAGATCAGCTGGACTAGCATCTACAGCAACATCTTGTTTTGCGAGCACCAATCTTCTTGCTCCGGCTCCATTGGTCCAACTAAGGTTCATTTGAGTATGCGCAATCTCAGAAAATTCGATATCAGTAGCTTGCGTTTCAGGAAGTGGACAGTTGGGGCCGGTATCTGTAATAGTCCATGCAAAATTTTCTATTAATTGTGATCTTTCATCACTGGAAAAACAGAAATTCAAACTATCGGCACCTAAGTTAATATTTGTGGGGATTTGAGTTTCACTTGCAGATAAAGTTGCCCAGCCTATTAAGGTAGAATCATAATTAATTGTTGATAGTCCGGAATTTGTTAGCATAGAACTTAAGCCACTTAAGCCTTCGGACTGATTGTTAACTGAACTGATGTTCCAATTTGCTAGGCTTTGATTAAAGGAAGTTGCATTCCAGAACATTCCGCCCATATTTCTCACATTTGAAACGTCCCAATTACTTAAGTCACTATTAAAATTTGTAGCACTTGCAAACATGGCAGTCATTTCGGTAACATTCCGTACATCCCAATTGCTTAAATCACTATTGAAAGATTCGGCACCCTCAAACATCCCATACATAGTAGTAGAACTCCCAACATTCCATTTGCTTAAATCACTATTGAAATTTGATGCATTATTAAACATCCTGCTCATTTGGCTTACATTGCTCACGCTCCAATTACTTAAATCACTGTCAAATGAGGTGGCACCGCTAAACATGGAGCTCATATTGGTGACATTACTTACGTCCCATGAGCTTAAATCAGCAATACTGTCCAATGATACTGCAGCATTAAACATTGATCTCATATTGGTGACATTGCTTACATTCCAATTACTTAACACACTATTAAAGGAGGATGCATTGTCAAACATTGAACTCATATTAGTAACATTGCTGACATCCCAGCCATTTAAAGAGCTAGTATCATTGGTGGTAAATGCTTGTGCATTTTCGAACATTCTGTCCATTTCTGTAATATTGCTCACATTCCAATTACTTAAATCCCCAGTAAAGGATGTAGCGCCTAAAAACATAGAAGACATATCAGTAACATTGGTTAAGAGAGGGGTATCCGTTGCATTGGAGGTTAGATTTACACAATTGTAAAATGATTGAGAAAAATCAGCCCAAACTATATCTCCCCACTGTTCAATAGTTTGTATTTTACTTTGGTTGTCACTGCTTGAATTCCCGAATGCTATTTTAGGAAAATCTCCGGAAATAGAGATTTCATATAAATCTCCATTGGTCAATTCGGGTATAGTAAAATCACCGGTTAGTTCGGATTGAGTACCATCGCCTACACCTGGCTGAGTGAGGTTAGTCCACGTAACGGAATATAAATAGGGCTCATCAGAGTTGTTGGTAGGAATGGTAATAGTGTTATCATTTGTTATCCAGGTGGTGACAAAGGGCTTGCAATCCAGATTGTCATCATTGATAGTCCAATTGTAAGATTGTATTAAACTCTGGCGGCTGGTAGCCGAATTACAATATGTTAATCCTGCAGCACCTAAGGTAATATTTAAAGGGGTGGAGTAGTCGGATTCCCATTCTGTTAAGGTGGCATCATAGTTTCTTTTTGACAACCCACTATTGTCTAGCATTCCAGCCATATTTTCCACATTGGCGATTCTCCAATCACCTAAAGAATGATTGAAAGAAGATGCTCCTGAAAACATGTTAGCCATATTTCGGGCACTACCTGTATACCAATTACTTAAATCAATATTGAATGAAGTAGCACCTGAGAACATATTCCTCATATCAATCACATTACCAACGTTCCAGTTACTTATGTCACGATTAAAGGAAGATGCACCATTAAACATTAAATATGTGGTATCTACATTTCCCACATTCCAATTACTTATATCACCATTAAAGTTAGGGGCATTGAAAAATGTGCCATACATGTTGGTTATGTTGCTCACATCCCAATTATTTAAATCACTGTTAAAAGAAGTAGCCCCTGCAAACATGCCTAATAGGCTTTTTGTAGCTTGTAGGTTGGGCGCATCAGTTGCATTTAAAGATAAATTACTACAACCAAAAAATGCTACATACATGGTTTCCCATTCTATATCCCCCCATTGTTCAATAGTCTGAATTTTGTCTTTTTCGGCTCCATTATTAAAAAAAATAGCTGGAAAATCGCCTGAGATTTTTATTTCATAAATATCATTGTTGTTTAAACCTGAAATAGTATGACTAGCAGTTATTCCAGAAGCAGAACCGTCTCCCACGCCATCATTCGTAAGATTAGTCCATTCTAAATCATAATTATAGACAAGCGTATCAGCAGGATTAATCGGGATGGTTATAGTGTCATTAGTCGTTTGCCAAGTAGTAATAAATGGCTCCTGTGCCATCAAAGTATTGGAAAAGGCGGTGCAAAAAAACAATAGCAAGAAAAAATGTATAAGTTTTTTCATAGGGAGTCTTTTTTATGTACTATAAAGATAAAAAAAATATACATATGTTGCTTGTTTAGGCTTGAAATTATAATCCATGTTTTGACTTAATTTATCCGTGGGGCAAAAATGATTGCAATTTTATATTAATGTGCTTTAAAGTGGTATACACCAAAAATCATAGGATAAGCTCATTTATTTAAAATTTTGAGCTTTCCCTTAAAAAGGGATAGTTTAAAATTGATTCTTATAGACTACTCTTAATAAATAAAAAAGGCTAATAAAATAGGTCTAAACAAATATAAAGAGTCTTTTTTAAGGACTCATTTATATTCAAAACCTCAAAATATAATGTTTTAATTAAAATTCGGGGTTATTGGGCTTAATCAAAAGATAGAATACCAAATTATATTTTGCAGTTTCTTCTATTCCTTATTGCTACTATATAACAGGAATCGTCCGCTGGTATCTTTGATGCAAAAAAATGTTTCGCAATACCTGTCCCGTACTTTAGTTGGGAGCAGCAAAGCTAAAAAGTTTTCGCAAAGGGAAATTTTTGTTATCTTTTTTGAAGTTCAGTTCTCAGCCAAAGGCTGACCAGCCTGACCGGAAAGACTGTGAGGTCTTGATTTAGAATGATCCAAAAATGAATAATGCAATTGATTAAAAAAATCTTCTACCCAAACCGTGCTTGTTTAATAATTCAATATCTAAGGAGAGCATTAAAGAATGAGTTCCAAAACCTGTTAATGCCGTATTATTTACGGGAAGTTCAAAGGCATAGCCGAGCTTGAGGGTTTCCTTCACTTTCATTTGTGTGTTTAATCCTATAGTGCCGAAGTTCCTGAAAGATGCTCCAAGCCATAAGGCCTCGTTCAGTAGAACAGAAGCATTTAAGTCCAGTGCATAATTATTGTTATCCATGTACATTAATAAGACGGAGGGCTTAAATTTCAGTGCAAAAAGCTGGTCGAAAACATAACCTGCACTCAAGTAATAATGTCTTCGGTAGCGTGTACTCTCCGTGCCTCCGTCATTCACCCTGATATCAAACATCCTGGGAACGGAAAGGCCCACATAATAGTCTTTGCCCATATACCAAAAGCCCACACCAAAGTTTTCTTTTGTCATATTTTGCTGGGCACCTGTTAAGGCTACATCATCAATATATTGGAGTGTTAATCTATCATAGTTATAAGTATAATTAACTAAACCAGCTTGAAGCCCCATAGAAAATACATCTCCAGTTGTGGTATGTATTTTATAGGAATATGCTAGGTTGAACTCTGTATTACTATTGACTCCGTAATTATCATATATTACAGTTGCCCCTAATCCTACTTTATTTTTGAAAGCTGAACTGGTTACGTTTAAGGTGTTGGTAGTGGGCGCACCCTCAATTCCGGCCCATTGTGCTCTACTAATGGCTGTTGCATTGAAAATATCATTCACGCCTGTATAAGCAGGATTGATCATCGCCTGGTTAAAAAAATATTGGTTATAGAGTGGGTCAAGCTGTGCCTTCAGGCCAAGCGGTGTCAGCACCACAAAAAACAGTAATAATTTATAAATATTTCTCATCTTTTTATCTTTTAATGATTAAAAACCCACTTATTCTTTTCTCTCTGTTGCCTTTGTCGATTACGTAATAATAATTGCCAGTAAGCAATTCTTTACCTTTATCTGAAATCCCTTTGAAAATGCGTCTAGAATTATCATAATTTTTGATTTCAAATACTTTGTCGCCCCATCTATTGAAAATGGATACTATATTATTAGGGTATTCCGTTATATTCTCAATTTTTAGAAAGTCATGTTTTCCATCACCATTGGGAGTGACCACGTTAAATACCTTGATTTCCGTGGTGGATTCCGGCAATACTTCCCCTACTACCTGAAAGGAAAATTCATTTAAACTTGTGGAAATCGTGACAGTGCCTTGGTACTTCCCAACAGCTTCGGCAATTAAACGGACAGTGAACTCTGCCGAGGATGAATGGGCAATTGAAGTAGGGGCTTTTACAATTTCGAAAACTGGGTTGTCCACTGTAATACTCAAAATTTCAATGGTGGAATTGGAACTTCGGTTTTCAATTTTGAAGTTCTTGTCCATATCTACATTGATTAAGGTTTCGCCCAGATCTATATCCTCGTTTGAGATCACGATTGATTCGGTTTCATTGTCAATAACATTTACTCCAGTAAGTTCAGCTGTCACTGTAAAAATGAATTCTGGGGAGTTGTTACTGTTGTTATTTATACTGAACTCACTGTTATAAATCCCTGTGTCCGTAGCATCAAATTGTACGGTAAACTGGCCGAAGGCTCCCGGATTTATATCATCAGGAACCGATGAGACTTCAAATTCTTCATCAGATGATGAAATATTGGTAATAATTAGGTCAGCATTCCCTGTATTTTCAATTGTAAATTGTTTTTCTATTGTTTCATCAGCCAGGGCAGTTCCAAAATCATAGGGTTCAGATTGATTATGTGTGATTGGGTTATTATCAGACTCCAATACTGCTATTTGTGGATTTTCAAAAGTAAAGCCTCCTAATGTTGCTGTGCCGGCATCGGTAGTTACTTCAACATTTCCTGAAGCACCGGAGTCAACCTCTGCGGTGATTTCGGTTGAAGATTCAACTGTAAAATCAGTGGCATTAGTTCCGCCAAAGGTAACTGCGGTAGCATCCGTAAAATCAGTTCCTGTTATAGTTACTGTAGTCCCGCTTGCTGCAGTGGTTGGGGTAAAGGAAGAAATGGTTGGGGCTGGAATAAAGGTAAACTCTGTTTCTGATGCAGTTCCGCCTGGGGTAGTTACTTCAACACTACCGGAAGCACCGGAGGCAACCTCTGCAGTGATTTCGGTTGAAGAAACTACAGTAAAATCAGCGGCATTTGTTCCACCGAAAGTTACTGCGGTAGCACCTGTAAAATCCGTTCCTGTTATGGTTACTGTAGCCCCACTTGCCGCACTAGTTGGGGTAAAAGAGGTAATGCTTGGGGCAGGGGTCAATGTAAATCCTTCCGCAGATGCCGTTCCTCCAGCTGTAGTTACTGAAATGCTCCCGTCTGAGGTTCCCGATGGCACTATTGCTTCTATGGTTCCTGAAGATGTAACAGTAAAGGATGTTACAACAGCACCGCCTATTTCAATAGTAACGTCATTAGTAAAATAGCTTCCTGTTATAATCACAGTATCACCCACAGCGGCAGTTGGGGTAAAAGAGTCTATTGTTGGAGCATTAATAAACTCAAATCCTTCTGCAGATCCCTTTCCACCCGGGGTAGCTACTTCAATACTTCCTGAAGCACCGGAAGCCACCTCTGCGGTGATTTCAGTTGAAGAAACCACTGTAAAATCAGCGGAATTTGTTCCGC
>JBNJFX010000028.1:220-66607 GCA_051747245.1 Bacteroidota bacterium | reverse complement strand
TGGACATCCCGACCAGGGAATCTAAAAATTAAGAAAAAATTTTTCCCCCAGGGGGGTACCCCCCTGGGGGAAAAGGACAGAGTTGAGCTAACACTCCCCCACTTATGATATAAAATGTAAAAAAGCTTCATCGGATTCCATTCCAATGAAGCTTTTTATTTGCTTAACTTACTATTTCTGAATGCAATATTTATTGATGTTCAAAAGCCCCAACATCAACTGCATTACCAGATGGACGAGGGTTTTCCCTAAAATCAAAAATAACGCCAAGCTCATATACTTGATCAACACCTGAATCAATTAATGGCGAGCCAGGTTTCAATCCTAGTTTTCCATTTTCAGCATCTACAAATCCCAAGGATTCAACATCTTGGGTGAATAAATTCATTGCCGAATCCAATTCTGCTCCTTTTGAGGACATTTCTCCTCCTACACCAGCAAAGACATTATTCATTAATCTTTTTACACCTCCATCATCATTATAAAATGTGAAAGCTACTTCTCCTATATTGACAAAAGTGTTGTTCATGATATTATGGTAACCATCTGGAATTCGATGAACAAATGGACCGTGAGCTCCAAAAAATCCATTTCCTTTTACATTAACTATCACATTATTGAAAATATCCACATTACCCATTCCTTGATATTGTATTCCGTTTCCAGTGCCATTCATAATCAGGTTATTGTAGTACTCACCAGTTGAGCCTTCTCCAATAAACAATCCTTCATTATGAGCTCCTTCATCCCTCATACCAAAACCTACAATTTCATTATCAAAAACCTCAACATTTCGGTCGGCATTCTTAATTTGAATTCCATCGAAGCCTACATTTTTAATTATATTATCAAAAATTCGAATGTTTTGAATAGAATGGGAATAAGTAACTTGATCACAATCTCTTTCTTTTCTACCGGTATAAAATCCGTGACCTACATATAAGCCTTCTCCTCCGGTATCATGAATGTAATTATTACTGACTTCAATGTCCCTCATAATCCAAGCTTGTCTAGATTCATCCGAAAATAAATCACAATCTTGATATGGGCTTGTTTTAATTCCAATTCCAGAAAACCCAGAGTTTTCGCCTATTCCACCTGGTTCATTACCCGCCACTTCTATATTTGAAATTGTAAATGAATTGGTGAAATATTCCATCATAACAAAGAAGCCGCTTGATGTGGAAACTTTTATTCCATACTTCTCTTCAGAACCGTTCCCCATTAATTTAAAATGTTTTGATTTCTGAAATTTCATTCCAAAGGATCCATCAGAATCAATGTTAGCGACTCCTCCACAATTTTTAATAATCACAGGATTTGCCATGGTGCCCTCTATATTTGTAAATAATAAGGGACCATAATCACGACCTGATTCTAAACAGATCACATCACCAGGTTGGATATTTAATTCTTCTCCATTGGTTTCATGTTCATTTACTATAAATGTACATTCACCACAATCCAAAATTTCACTTACCTCAGGCAAGTCTATTTTGTCATCGGCAACTAAGCCTTCCTCCTCTACTCTTTCACATGAGAAAAATAGACCGATAAAAATCAATATTGACATTAATTGCATAACGGTCTTAAATTTATTTTTAATTCCATTCATACTCGACATACTTTTATTAAGTTAAAAAATAAAAAATGTAGATGATGACGAGATTATTCTGTTTTTAATTGATAAACTTCAATGTAGGACTCTTCAGGAATTCTTGGTGCTAAAAACTGAAACTTAAACTCATAATTCCTCACAATACACTCTTTTACTTCGTAAGGATAAAAGTTATTAAGATCGGGTATGTCTTGAAAAAATATCAAATCATACTCTTTACTCTCAATTTTTTCGCAAAAATGCTGTACTTCCCTATCAAAAAAAGCTACTCCCTGATGATACCATAAAGGGTGATGAGTTCCTTTTTCTGTCTCATAAGGTAACTCAAAAGCCAGTTGAGTTAATTCAGACATGTTCAACACTTTCAATTCACTTTTAAGTTCCAATGCATTTGAAAGTTTCAAAACCTTTCGTATTCCAACCGCTGTTTCTTCCGGAATTTTCACTCCTTTAAAACTTTCCAAGTCAGGCACTACCCAATTGGAACGTTTCATTTTTGAAGTGTCATTTTCCAAAACATAAGTGTTTTTTGAAATTACATCCTCCTCAGAGGTTTGAAAGTATGATTTTACTTTTGGTCGAATGTTTCTGACCCAGAAAACATTTGACCACCAAAGCCCAACTAAGCAAATAACAAGAAATAATGACCATAATTTATGGAACACCATTTTATTATCAAATTGAAGTAAAATAACACCTGCTATAATACTATGATAATAAATATTTCCATCCAATGGCGTATAACTTGTCACCTGAATAACGGAAGCCTGCAGTAAAATAAATAGCCCTATAAATAATGGGACAACTATTTGAACATCAAAAATTGCTCTCCAATCTTTGTTAATCTTGTAAACTAAAATCGTAACGAGTACAACAAGATAAAATTTGATCCATTTAGAAGCCCCTAGAAATTCATCGAACAAATCGAATAAGGTTAGGCGTGAGTAATGGGGCGCTTGTCCATAATTAAACCAATATTCGAAGTCATACCATAGAAAAGGTACAATCAATAATAGCATCCAAAACACATAACTTGCCGCAAAAGTGAGGATGCTTAAGAACTGCTTTTTCTTTATTGAGATAAATAAAATAATAATCCCTGAAAACAAGAGTGCAAAGCCTCCGGTATCTTGCTTAGTCATAAAAGTTAATGCTGCAAAAGCTGCTGATAGTATTGAATAAAGAATCAGTTTATTATTTTCTGTTGCGCCCACTACTTTCAATGCAAAAAGCAGCGATGCCATTTCCAAAACAAATACAAAGTGATTGTACCATGGCCAGAAATTGAATAAAGAATAGGATAGCACAAAAATAAACAAAGCCACTATTCTTGCTCCTACATCTAATTTTAATTGCTTAAAAATTCTTGAGAACAGATAGTTAGATAGGATATTGATAAAGACTTGGACCTTAAGTAAGGTAATAACATAGGGTCCTAAAATCTTAAAAAAAATAGCAGGGAGGATCCAAAATACATAACCAACGGGGGTGCCAAAATCACGATAGGGAATTTCCCCCAGTGACATTCGATAAGCACCTTCCCAAGCTAAAAATAAATTAATCCGATAGGGAAATGTGAATAACAAGGGAATAAAAGGAGTAGCAATAATTAAAAACCACTCCATTATCCTCAATGAATCACTCCGATTTAATTGCTTAAAGATTTTCATTTTCAATTCTGGGTTGATAGAATAAATAAAATACAGAGGATAGTACTGTTGGAATTAAATAAATCAAAAACGAAATAGCCCACAGCCCATAAGGCACGCCATACTTATTATTTCCTAACGCTTTTTGACTAATTTCTGAAATGGAGGGCACTAAAATAATGACCAACAGAATCATCAGTATTATAGCAATGAGCACATAATTATTTTTTAGAAAATGAATCCATACCTCCTTATGCATTTCTATTACCCTTAGGCTAGATATAATCACCCAGGGAAAAATTAAATACAATAATCGGATTTCATTGAAAATACCAAAAAAGAAGGTGGTTAAGAATATAATGGAAACTGCTAAAAAAACCGCTTTATTGGAAAACAATCCAATAACATCATATTGATCTTGTTTAATTTTATATGAAAAAAATAAGTGGGGCCATAGGTAGGAGAAAGTTAAAAAACTAAAAAATAGTAGCTGAACAGGGTTTGATAAATTCCAGTCAAGCCCTTGCCAAAAATTGTATTCTTCCGTGCCAATCAGCAACCTATAGGTCAGCCAAATCATAAGTGGTACTGCACTAAGAATAAGTTTCCGTATTAAAGGAAGCTTAGCAAAAAGCAAGATAAAAAAGGGTAATAACAATAAGGTTTCTCGGACAAGAACACCGAAGCATGCAATGATTAGGTAAAGCACATAATTCTTATTGTAAAGAAAATAAATAGCTGATAACAAAAATAAAAAGCCCATTTGGTCTTCTCTAGTGTGAACTGGAAGCGTATAGGCGAAAAATATTGGCGCCATACTTAGATGCAAAAACACACCTAGTAAAGCCATAAACTCTGATTGCAGAACTTTTAATAGTACCAGATAAAACATGCAGGAGGTAGAAATGAAAAACAACCAGCTTAAAACCCAGTAACTCCAGTAAAATTTATGATTTTCACTTGCATCGCCTGGAATAATCTTGCTGACGGTTTCTACTACCAAGGGGAATAGCATTCGGTATTTAAAAGGCGGTTTTTTGCTTAACTCCCAATCGGATAAGCTTGTAGAAGTGGATTGTAATTCTTTTGCTAATGTCTTTTTATTTTGGATATAACCATCAAATGCATACTGATTTAACAGAAATAAAGCTGTACTTAATACTGAAATGATTATCAGACGATAAATCAAAATTGGAGGGTTACGAACATATTCATTTTAACGAGAGCACACTCTTTAATGATGCATATATTTCTTGGTTAATTAATATTATTACTTTTATTATCAAATCGAAATAAATTTCGTTCAGTTAATTATAAATACTAAATATTTATGATTCTCAATAATCAGACAATTTTAAAAATCTATAAAAAATAATATTTTTATTTTATCTCTTGAAAAGTTTATTAACCCTACTTTGTTAAGTTGATTCCCGCCCCTGATTTGTGTCTACCTGTGCAGACACAGCTCTTGGCGATGATTGAGTAATATGACAAAGTAGGATTAACCAGAAGATCTATTTCCCAAACCTTTGGATTATTATATCTAAATGAAGGGAAGCAAAATAGCAGGAGCAATATTTTAAATGTTAATTTTATCTAACAAACTATCTAACCAATACCCTCAATGACCAAAAAACAATCCTATTGGATTCAATCAGGGAAATTCACTTTACTGGAAAGGGTTTCTGTCCTGATTTTTGGCGTATTTACTTTTATTCTGCTCGTAAGGATATTGGGCAAAGAGGAATATGGTGCCTGGATGTTGTTTATTTCTTTGGCTACTTTACTGGAAACTGCAAGAAATGGGTTTTTCAAAAATCCCTTGATCCGCTTCAGTAATACCAAAAACCAATCAGAAAAAGGATTAATCCAGTCTACCTCCTTAGTATTGAATATTATATTCTCAGTAGTTGTATCCCTAATTTTGGCACTTGTTGCAATCCCCCTGGCAGAAGCATGGCAATCTCCCAGTTTGGTTCAATTGCTATATATTTTTATCCCAACCAGCTTAATTCTAGCACTATTTTTTCACCTAGATTATATCCAAAGAGCTAATTTTCAATTTTTCGGTCCTTTCTTGGGTTATTTTTTAAAAAATGGTCTTTTGTTCTTTATAGTACTTTACCACTTCTTTTTTGAAATTCCACTAAGTTTATTTCAGTTAGGGATTTGGTTTGGGGTTTCAGCCCTTACAGGAACCTTGGTTTCATTCATCGCAAGCAAAAGCAAAATCAGCTTCCATATAAATAAAAAGTGGACTCGTGAACTTTTTTCTTACGGAAAATATACCCTAGGCACTAATATCAGTGCGGTTTTAATGCGAAATATTGACATCTGGATGATTGGTTGGTATCTGACTCCTGCTGCAGTGGCTGTCTATAATGTAGCCATCAGAATTGCCAATTTATTTGAAGTGCCTTCCATGGCTTTGGCAAGTATTCTTTTTCCAGAAGCAGTTCGAAGGGCAGAAGCTGATGGAGAAGCTGCTATGAAGTCATTATATGAAAAATCTGTTGCCGTTATTTTATTGTTCAGTGTTCCATTCGCTGTCTTTGTCATTATTTTCAGTAATGAAATTGTGGCTTTATTAGCAGGATCAGAATATGCAGAAGCAGGTATAATTTTAAATATCACTATGCTCTACGGCTTGTTGATCCCGTTCAACAAACAAATGGGAGTAGTTTTAGACGCAGTGGGCAGAGCCAAGAAGAATATGTTTTTCGTTATGCGGAATGCAATAATCAATACAATCCTAAACATAATTATGATACCAATTTATGGCGTAATGGGTGCGGCATTTGCTACTTTAAGCACAATGGTGATTGTCTTATTGATCAATCAAGTCTATTTGCATAAAAACTATGATATTTCGCTAAAAAGCATTGGCTTCTATTTTGGTGATTACGGGATTAAAGCTTTTAAGAAAGTGTTTAAAATGAGGTGAGTTTCTATTGGAAATGAGTGATGAGCATAGAACAATGGCAGCTTTAATAACAAGCGCCAGAGGCGCAAGTATCCATCACTAGCGAGACGCTAGCGATAGAAAAAATTAGGATGCTTCCGCTAGCCTCCGGCTAGTGGAACTTACTTCCGCCTCTGGCGGATTTGATGGAGTTTTAGGCATTTAATAATCTAGTAATTCTGTGCCAAAGGCTATCGAAACAAAGTATCACTAATATTTCCACTGACTAAGATCTTTATCAAGCAAAACTTTCAACTTTTCGGTGTCTTCTTGAAAAAAGGTGTACAATTCTTTCCCAGTAGCATTACTCAATTGCAATCGGTTCATATTCTTGCCTGAAAGCCAAGTCACCATGCGTTTTCTTTTTTCTTCAGTGGGGAATAGTAACCTTGCGAGTGGTCTCACCATTTTTCTAATTGCATTTTCGCTTTGAAGGCTTTCATGCAACATTCTATTTTTAGGTTTCCCTGAAACATTAAACCTTAAATCATATTCGATTTCTTGATTGGGATCCACTTCTAAAAATTCAAATACTTCCTTCAAGCAGTTTGCAGTGTCGTTCTGTAAATCCTCGTTTAGGATTACTTTTACATTTTCGAAATTATCCAAAAAAGCTTTTACCGGCTCATAATATTGACTTACTTTTTTATAGTGGTAGATCAGTTCATAATTATCTTTAATCCGTTCTGGTTCTTTCTCTAATGCATCATCAAAACTGCCCGTTTCCCTTTCATCTCTAATTAAATGTTGATATGCAGAAAAAGCCCTTTTCACAGGATTTCTCAGGATGATAATGATTTTAGGATTATCTAGCTTTTCTTTAATCAGCGGAATCGTATTGGAATGAAAATAAAGCGTATCGGCACTTGCTTCCCCTATTGCTTTTTCATTGGCTGATTCAAACATTTCCAAGTATTTATCCCAATCTTTAACATACCAGCTTTCTACTTGCTTATCTTTTGGTCCTCCCATGGGGAATTGCATGCCTTGACTTGAGAAAAATCGAGGTTCTTTATGCTTGGTAATAAAAACATCAGGATGCTGTTGTAAATATTGCGCCAAGGAGGAAGTTCCACATTTAGCCATTCCTACGATTAAAAAATTGGGTTTTACTGTCATTATTTTTTGAATTAACTTCCTATCAATATCCTACTATTCTTACCAAACACCTTCTTCACAAAAAATATGATGACCATGGCTAATGTTATTACAGCAAATAAATAAGCTGAGTAACTTAGGATGTTTAAGCCCTCAATCGGAATCATTTGCCGATGTACTACTATTTGAAATACGTTAATAATGTATAAGTGAAGGAAAAATATCCCAAAACTATCAGTACCTGTTCTTTCTAAGACTGGAAAATGTAATTGACTAAGCTTTTTAAAACCTATAATCAAAATAAAACATAACAGCATTGCTTTCAACTTGCTTATGTTAAAAACAATCACATTGTGCTTCAAATCCCTTAATTCCAAGTATTTACTTAAGGGAATTATATCATAAACCTCTAAGATTGTCATTATTACATAAATGATGCTTAATGCGATAAACCAAAAATTGTTGAGTGCCAAAATTTTAAGATGATGTTTTGCTACCCACATTCCTAAAAGATAAATAGGCAGAAAATAAACAAATGATGTAATTGGGTCAGCATGATAACCAAAACTAACAGTCATAAGCCCCAAAATGCAAAGTATAGGCACCACATAATCGAAAATTCTCGTCTTACTGAAATGTAGAAATAGGTAAGAGCAAAAATAAAAAAGGGCTATCATAGGAATAAACCATAAAATTCCTGAATGACGCCCTGTTATGATCATCAAAAATATTTTATAGGCTATCGAAGCTTCTTGAAATTCGGAGGTCATCCACCAATGATTTCCTGGATCAAAAAAGATTTTATCGATAATGGCTGGAATAGAAATAATAAGATAAGGAGCAATCACATATTTCAATTTCTTTTTGAGATACTGGGAATAACTGAAGTGATTTTGACAGAGATAGTAAAACAAAAAGCCCGCTATAAATACAAAAAGTACGGTGCCATTATTAAATATTCCTAACAAAAGGGATTTCACAACGAAAGAACCTTCCCAGGGTATAGAAATCACCGAATGAATCCCTACAATAAATATAATTGCAAGTCCTCTAAAATTATGGATATACCCTAAAAAGGGTTGTTTTTCAGCTTTCAATGGTGGCTCGATTGATAGTGTGTGCTTATTGCTAATATATGCTTTTTTAAGCTCTCGTCATAGTTTATTGATAAGATGGCTAGGACTATTTCAAATGTTGTAACTTGTATATTATCTGCTCATTATCAATTTTTTACAGCCAGATGCAACGGTCCATGACCGATTTTTTATTTGAGATCACAAGGAGTAAGGATTACCTTCTCCGCCAAATAAAAGAGGGTTGAGCCAAAAATTCAATCAGTACTTTCCTCCTCTCATCAGGATGAAAGTTTCAAATTATTAAGACAGTATTTTCAATGCAGAAAACACTTATCACAAATTGGAACAAGTATCCTGAAATTGAAGCAGAAGTAAATTTTTATTCAACTGATATTGAAAAAAAACCTTCTTTTCTACAAAACGAATCTATCCCCAGAGGGAATGGAAGAAGTTATGGAGATGCCTCATTAGGTGAAGGAGTTTGTTCTAGTCTGAGACATAATAAGATACTTCATTTTAATAAAGAAGATGGATCATTCCTTGCGCAAAGCGGAGTTCTGTTTTCTGAAATATTGGAAGTCATCACAGCTCACGGCTGGTTTCTTCCTGTTACGCCCGGTACAAAATTTATCACTTTAGGAGGTGCAATTGCAGCCAATGTGCATGGAAAAAACCATCATGTTGAAGGAAGTATTTCAAGACATATCCAATTCCTTGATTTGCTTTTGGCTAATGGTGAAATCATGCGTTGTAACAGAAGCCAAAATTCATCTATATTTTTCGCCACTATTGGCGGAATGGGACTTTCAGGAATTATAGTTTCAGCGGGTATTCAATTAAAAAAAATTGAGTCCACTTATATTTCTCAACTGCAATTGAAAGCGCAAAACCTTGAGGAGATTTTAGAATACTTTGACCACTATTCAGATTACACCTATTCTGTGGCTTGGATTGATTGTCTGAAAAAAGGAAAAAACTTCGGGAGAAGCATATTGATGTTGGGTGAGCACACTAGAGAAGATGAAGTAAAGAAGAAGGATGAATTATTAATACCGCATGGAAAAAATGCTATCAACATACCCTTTAATTTCCCAGGATTTGTATTGAATGACTTTTCCATTAAATGCTTCAATGCGCTTTACTATGGCAAGAATTTAAAGCATAAAAAAGAGTTACAATCACATTATGATCCTTTCTTTTATCCATTGGATTCCATTTTGAATTGGAATAGAATTTATGGAAAAAGAGGCTTTATTCAATACCAATTCGTAATACCACAAGAAACTGGGAAGACCTACTTAGAAAAAATACTCAAAAGAATAACGGACAAAGGCTGGGGCTCTTTTTTGGCAGTTTTAAAAATGTTCGGTCCTGAAGACGAAGGCTTTTTATCCTTCCCCATGAAGGGCTATACTTTGGCACTAGATTTCCCTATCAGAAATGGTTTATTTCAGTTTTTAGATGAGTTGGATGCAATAGTAAAAGAAGCTGGCGGCAGAATTTATTTGACCAAAGATGCCAGAATGAGCAGTCAAATGCTGAAGGACACTTATCCTAATTTGAAGGAATTTCAGGATATCATTATGGAAATAAACCCTGAAAAGAAATTTCAAAGTTTATTTTCTAAGCGATTAGAAATAATATAAACAGAGGTTTTATTCTAGAATCCGTATTATAAAAAGAACCCAATACAATTAAACAAACAACCTTATGCAATACCATTTTAAACATCTTTTGATTTTAGGCGCCAATAGTGATATAGCGGAGCAAGTGGCTTATCAGGCTGCGCAAGAAAAAATCACCTTGACACTCTGTGGCAGAAACATGGAAAAATTGAAGGCACTCCAGTCTGATCTTCAAATTAAATATGAAAATGTAGTTTTTATCAATCAATTTGATGCTGATGATTTGGATAGTCATCAAAGTTTTTATGAAAATCTAACTGAAAAACCGGATGCTGTTTTATGTGCTTTTGGGATTTTAGGAGAGCAGGAAAAAGCCCAAAAGGACAGTTCATGGCAAAATATTATTCAAACCAACTTCACAGGAGTTGTTTCCATTCTAAATATTATTGCAAACGATTTTGAGCAGAAAAAGCATGGTTTTATTGCTGCAATAAGCTCCGTTGCAGGAGACCGAGGCAGGCAAAGCAATTATTTTTATGGAGCAGCTAAAGCTGGATTATCTACTTATCTTTCCGGTTTAAGGAATCGAATGTATCAACATAATGTAAGCGTTTTAACCGTAAAACCCGGTTTTGTGAAAACCAAAATGATTGATGGATTAGAAACACCTGGCATGCTTACGGCAGATCCTGCTAAACTTGCAAAAGCTATATTAAAAGGAATGAATAAGAAAGACAATGTTCTTTATTTCAAGTCGGAATGGGCGCTTATTATGAAAATCATCAAGTCTATACCCGAAAGTGTATTTAAGAAAATGAAATTGTAAAGCTGTTCATTTTTTTGCTATTATAATCTTAATTAAAAAAAACGGTCAGACGCCAAATGCGTCAGACCATGTGGCAGTTTCTTTGCGTCTCAGCGCCTTTGCGTGAGTTAACTTTTCGGCTTTGCCGAAATGAAAGCCTATGGCTTTGTCGAAACTTTGCTTATTTCACCATTATTTTAAAAACACCCAAGCTGCTTCCATCCAATATTTTTAACTGATAGATTCCTGGATTCAAGTGATTTGAAAATTCCATACGGTAGCCTGATTTCAATTGATTATTACTGACTTTTTCTAAATGAACTACCTGAGCATTCAGGTCAACTAATTGTAGGCTTATTTCATCCGAGTTAAATACACTAGATTGAATATTTAAATAATGGTCACTTACAGGATTAGGATAAACCCTAACCGATTGATGATCTATCTTCAACTCATTTGTGGTAATAACAAACTCATATAATTCAGATGTTACGGAATAATCACCAGATTCAAATACAACAACATAAGCCCCACTATTGTAAAAAGGAATTTTGCTTTGCTCATTATATTGTTCTTGCAAAGCGTCCTCATAAAACCAGCGAATATTTACATTATCAGGTACATTATCTATAGAAATTGAATCTGAAACTAATGATAGTTGAGCAGCCTCAAATATAGGCTGATTAATAGAATCTTCATTTATAATTACAGAATTACTCGCAGCGTTCACTGTTAACCTAACTTCATCTGATGCAATGAGACCTCCATTATCTTCCACGGTAATCTCAAATATATATATTCCTTCTGTAGCTTCACTTATATCTATTTCTGAAGTGTTTATGCCGGATATTGAATAATCATTACCACCACTAATTTGCATCCATTGATAACTGACAATTTCACCATCTAAATCTGAAGCCTCAGCACTAAAAGTATGATAATTTTTAGGTAAACTAATGGCTCTATTACTGCCTGCATCCACAATTGGGGCAATATTAAAATCTTCTGCTTCCACTGTTACATATACTGCATTACTTTTATGAGCGCCATCATTATCAGTGGCAGTAAACCTAAAATGATAGCTTCCTTCCTCCAAATTAGAAGCGGTAAGTGCTGCGGAATTAGCACCTGATAGATTCGCTGTCCCTCCGGAAACCTTTTCCCATAAATAACTTACGATTTCGCCATCAGGGTCTGAGGCATATCCATTCAATACTATTTCATTATCGGGCAATACCAAAAATTGATCCGGCCCTGCATCTACATCTGGTCGAATGTTATCAATATTTTCTTCTTCATTTACTTTTACAATTGCTGTGGCTGAATTTGTTGCTCCTTCAGTATCGGATACTGTTACAGAGAGAACATATTCTCCCGGTGTCTCTAGTTCTTTCACCGTAACTTTAGGTTCAGTTTCATTTTGTAGAATTGCATCATCAGGTGCATTTTCGATGTTCCATTTGAAGGAAGCAATTTCTCCCTCTGGAGCTGTAGCAGTGGCTTGAATGTCTACAGTGCTAGTTGGCAATGTGATTTTTTGTTCTTCTTGATCCACCGACACGCTAAGGGTTTCAGTAGCTTCCAAAACCTTAAGCTCTACTAGATCTGTAGTGCTAGCTCCATCATCATCCACAACTTTAAACTGGAAAGTATAAGTACCGCCTAGCAGATTACTAATTGTAGCAGTTGATTTCCCTTGGTTTGAAATTTTCATGGAGGGTCCAGACATCTTTTTCCACCAGTAAGAAGTAATCTGTCCGTCCGCATCAGTACCTGACCCCACTAATTTGGCACTATTTGTCGGCAAAGTAATTGTAAAATCTTTACCTGCATTGGCAATTGGCTCTAAGTTTCCACCATCCAATACTTCAAGGCGCATCAAATCAGTGTCTGTTGCATTATCATTATCCTTCACCGTAAGTTCAAATTTGTAAATGCCGGCTTTAAGGTTTGATACTTCAAGCTTTGCTTTGCTGGTGTTATTTAAAGTAGCTGTACCTCCTAAGGTTTTTCGCCATGAATAGCTGGAAATAGAACCATCGCTGTCAGAACCGCTCCCAAAAATTGATATTGAGTTAGTCGGTAGCTTAATTTGTTTATTTGAACCAGCATCTGCAACTGGCTTTATGTTTCCGTTATCTAATACCTCGAGGCGCATCAAATCAGTATGTGTTGCATTATCATTGTCCGTGACCGTAAGCTCAAATTTGTAAACACCCGCTTTAAGATTGGAGACCCCAAGTTTTGGCTTGCTAGTGTTATTTAAGGTAGCCGTACCACCCAAAACTTTTTCCCATGAATAACTGGAAATAGATCCATCGCTGTCGGAGCCACTTCCATAAATATAAATTGAGTTAGTGGGCAAATTGATTTCTTTATTAGGCCCTGCATCTGCAACTGGCTTTATGTTTCCATTATCCAAAACTTCAAGGCGCATCAAATCAGTGTGGGTTGCATTATCATTGTCCTTGACTGTAAGCTCGAATTTGTAAACACCCGCTTTAAGATTGGAGACCTCAAGTTTTGGCTTGCTAGCGTTATTTAAGGTAGCCGTACCGCCCAAAACTTTTTCCCATGAATAACTGGAAATAGATCCATCGCTGTCAGAACCACTTCCATTAATAGAAATTGAGTTAGTGGGCAAATTGATTTCTTTATTAGGCCCTGCATCTGCAACTGGCTTTATGTTTCCATTATCCAAAACTTCAAGGCGCATTAAATCAGTGTGGGTTGCATTATCATTGTCTGTGACCGTAAGCTCGAATTTGTAAACACCCGCTTTAAGATTGGAAACATCCAGTCTTGCTTTGTTAATGTTATTTAAAGTAGCCGTACCGCCCAAAACTTTTTCCCATGAATAACTGGAAATAGATCCATCGCTGTCAGAACCACTTCCATTAATAGAAATTGAGTTAGTGGGCAAATTGATTTCTTTATTAGATCCTGCATCTGCAACAGGTGCAGTATTAGAATCACTCCCATCAGCGTTGGTTCTGCTTTGCTTCATAAACCATTCATAGATATTGGGACTATGCAAAGCATTACCTGTTTTATATGCATTGGACCATGCGTCATGCCCTACGCCTTCATAGATTGTTATCTTAGCCTTTGGACTAATGGAAGCATCGTTTAGAGCATTGATCATATCTATTGTTCTTTCTACTGGTACAACTCCATCTGCATCACCATGAAAAGCCCAAACAGGAACGTTTTCTTCCGCTATATCTACCGCTTTATTGGTATTATTCCCACTACCACATATTGGTGCGACCGCTGCAATTTTTGCAGGGAAACTTTGCGCATAATACCAAGCTCCCCCTCCACCCAGACTTAATCCAGTAATGTAGATTCGATTCACATCTACTCTAAGACTTCCATTAAGAACATGATCAACGACCTCATCCATATAGGCTGGAGTCCAACTACCCATATCACTTTTTAATTGTGGCGATATCAAAATGAAAGAAAAATCATGTCCATTTTTCACATGTTTGGGCGGACCATTCTTAGCCACTTCCCATAAATCTCCTTTAGTATCTCCTCTTTCCCCCATGCCATGAAAGAAAAACATAATGGGGTAATCTTTAGAATTCCCACTATAATCTGCAGGAAGATATTCATAATACCAAGTTCCACCCGTACTCTTCTTTTCTACTTGATTTTGGGAAAATGCCAGGCTTAGATTAAAAATAAAACTGACTATTACTAGGAGGGCAATTTTGTAATTAGAAACTAAATCTAGAAAATAAAATTTTCTTATTGGAATACTGTTCATTAACATAATTTTCATTCGTGGTTAAAAATGAGTTATTTATGGAATATTTGAGCTAATTCACAGTATATATTTACAACTGTTGGGTAGGGAACGCACAGTATTCTGTTTAATTCTAAATCATTGAAAACTAGATTGATAAATTATGCGTTAAAGAGTGTCAATTTAATCTTTACTCCATTTACGCATCTCTCCTTAAATCATTAAAAAACTCCTCCACGATTGAATGAGCAATGAATTAATAATAGCTATCAAAAAACTCTTGGGCTACACTTAAATGTTGGTAAATATTTGAAAATAATTATGCTATTTCTGAAATAAATGGGATAATAATGAAAAATCAGAGATGAAAGAGGTTAGAACTAATTGGTAAATTTCATGCGCAGAGCCTTGTCAATTTCATTTGCCATAATTTGATTTCCATTGGGAGATACATGACAAAAATCAATGAATATATATTCCTCTCCATCAAATGAAGTACTTAGATCATATACCCATGGATATTGCTTTTCTTTTATCTTTTGGTAAAACAATTTATAGACCTCTTGGAAATTGTCGCCTAAAACGGGTCCCAAATCTAAATGATCAGTTCTTGGATTTCCTACATAAGCAGCTGGCTGTAATATAGCATAAAACTCACCACCTCTCGCAGTCACGATATCATGGGCTATTTCCCAGTTGGTCAGCATAAAATCTGCTATGGCTTCTGCCTTTTCAGCTGAACTTATGCAGTTATACATATTATCTCTTTCAGCAGGGTTAATTTTTTTAGATAACAGAATTAATTTATCGAAAAATATTTTTCCGATAGCTTCTTTAACTACATTGAAATAGGAAGTATAAAGTTTTCCCCTGAACATAGGGACTAATCTGTGCCCTGGAACCTCTACATCCGATGGGCATAAAAATGCAGCATCATTCACGCCATCATAAAAAATCACCACATCCGATTTCTTGCCCTGCTCATAAAGTGAGATTAGTGCATCCAGATTTTGCCTGGAATTATAAGCTAATTGTCCATGGTTATAAACTTCAAATTCTGGATTAAGCTTTTGGAATTGGGAAGGAATAGTATTTTCATCATCTGAACCTTCTCCCCATAAGGTAGAGCCACCAAAAAAACGAACTATTTCAGTTGAATCATTTTTAACAGTTGATTCTATCGTTTTCCTTAAGCCGTACTTGTTAATGTTAGTGGTTTGTCCGGTGAATGGTCTTGTTTTCCAGCCTACGAATGGTTCGTATAAATGCTGAACTTTATTGTAGTCCTGAAATATTTTTCTGGCATACTCCCTATTATCCTCATAATTGGGAAGGTCAGCTCTACTTTTCTTATTGCTATTTTTGAGATAAATGCCTACAAAAAAATTAATCGCAACAAGTAAGCATAGAAAAATAGCAAGGTTGATAAAAATCAACCTTGCTATGGGCTTTAAGGTTTTCAAGTTCACCCGGTTCATTATCTTAATATCACTTTAAAAACGCCCATTTGACCTTCATCAAGCATTCTTAATTGATAAATTCCATGATTTATGTTTTTTGGAAGTTCTAATTTATAACCTCTTTCAATTTTCGTTTTATTTATTGTTTTGGATAAAACAATTCTCCCATTTATATCCATTAGCTGAATACCTATCTCTGTTCCGCCTAAAGCTCTAGATTGAATATTTAAGTGGTGTAGATTTGTAGGATTAGGATAAACAAGTACAGTCTGATTGTTAAGTTTTCCATCATTAGAAGAAATTACAAATTCAAATATTTCAGAGCTTACAGAACAATTATTGGATTCAAAAAACACAGTATAAGACCCAATTTCAATTGGTGAAATAACATTTTGATTATTAAATTCTGTAAGTAATTCATCATTTAGAAACCAAAATGTATTCGCTTCAACATCTGGGTTTTCAATAAAAAGCGACTCCCCTTCCAATATTATTATAGGAATTTCTAAGGAAATAAATTGAATAGGAACCTCCACTTGCTCAACTTGAGCACATTCACCATCCCTTTCAACTTTGACTTCAATCGGAAGCATTTCCAAATTCAAATCATCAATTGTTAGGCTTAACTCATTTTCATTTTCCAATAACGTTCCGGCAGAATACCAGGTGATTATTTGATTATCATAGTTTCCTTCTAGGGTTACGGTAAAAGAATCGCCATCACAAACAGAATAATTTTGCTCCCCAAAACTTAAGGCTGGATCTCCTATTATTTCGATTGTGTGGGTAGTATTTAATTCAGTTTGTTCACAACCGGATTTTGAAGCCACTATTTTCAATTCATAAAATCCAGTATCCAAAGAATTAACATCAATAGGGATTTCTATTTGGGATCCATTACCTAATACCTCGGTAGAAATTTCATTCTCAGCTTGAAATGCTTTATAAAAAATGCCCTCCTGACTGTTTGGGATTGTTACATTAAAAAACACTGACCCTAAGCAAAATTCAAGTTGATTCCCCCATTCAATTTCTCTGTCTTCAATTGAAAAATCATACTCAAAATCTTCTATATATAATTCCACTTCCGATTTTTCAGATAAACAGCCACCCGCTGATCTAATCTGAACAGAGATCAAAACCAATTCCTCTTCTAAGCCATCAAAAATCAAAGTATCACCTGTATTTTCAATAGACTGTTCATTTGACTCATCATACCATAAAATTTCATCGGTTTCATTTTGCCTTTTTGCAATTAGCATAATGGAAGAACCTTCGCATTCTGCGATAAGATTTTTCTGTAATTCAGTAACACTCAACTCAATATTTTGCAACTCTATACTTTCTCCAATATCATAAACTGTACAGCCGGGAAATTGTGATTTTACATAAAAGGTTTCCGAGCTTGAGTTAAAATAACTACTGTCAATTGAGATCAATAAAGACTCATTTTCAGCAATAGTGGGTTCAGAAATCTGATTCCCGTTTTCATCAGTTATAAAATACAGAACTCCATATTGGGTGTTTTCAATTTCGATATCCGCTGATAAATTCCCAGAACAAAATGTGTCATTATAAACCAAATTTTCATTCGATTCCATTTCAGGGCGAGCAATATTCAAGATAAATCGGTTTTGATAAGTTGCCGCTTCATTCTCATCTATACTGATATTGATGATCTGATTTTGATTTAAAGCTATTGTGTCTTCAGAATAAGCATCTATCATTTTGATATTAGCCAAATGAAAACGGTCAATATTTTCAAAGTTCATCTCAAAATCTCCGCTGCTAACATTGTTCATTTGTAAAGGAATGTTTGATTCACAAAACTGCATTGACATATTATTCATTGCCAAGTTTATGCTGTCAGAAGATTGTGAGTAAAAATTAACAATAGAATTAGGACGCTTAAAGCCATCTTCTAGCTTAACATATTCATCAGAAGCAGCATCCTGAAATTTTATGTAAGTCGCATCTTCTTGGTCTGCAGGACTCTTCAATGAGATTTTTATATAATTATCTACTGCAGGATCTGTTCTTAAAAATTCTGCTCCAGCTGAGTTCTCATTTATTGAAATGGCATCTTCCGTAATGGTCAAAGCAGGAGTGGCATTGATTGCTTGCACCCAAACCGATTGCCCGGAAGCAATTTCACCATTTATTAAATCTCCTGTGCCATCACTTCTGTCATAAACCAAGAATTGAGATTGACTCTCAGACATATTTTTTCTAACTGATACCACATTACTGATACCACTTGAAACCCAACCTTCATTTTTCCACTGGATTGTTGCTGCATAAGGATTACCTATCAAGCTCCAGCCGTCCTCTTCATTTAAAGTACCGCTAGAAAGATCAAATGTAAAATCCCCTTGGTGAAGATTTCCAACATTCTCTATTATCACCGCATTGGCTTCATCTCTAAAATAGGCTGCATATCCAGTTCCTTCATTAATAGGATAAGTATTATCTGTACCACTCGGTGGATATTCTTTCCATCCGCCATTATCTTCATCATAATAAAATAATGAAGCAGCAGTACCTAAGCCAGTTCCAGTGCTTGCGCCACTAAAATTACCTGTGATAGGAAAAAACTCCTGCCAATCCGCTACTGTTACCCCTGAAACGGGAGATGAAATATATCGATATAACCTAGCAGGTGCTATGTATCTTTCAACCTTTACATTCCCTAACAACTGAGCCCCATTTTTCATAGGGAATACTTGAGCCGAGATAGTATCGCTTGACTTTAAAACGAGATGTCCATTAGATTGAAATGTACCAGCATCCAAACTAATTTTATTAAACAGCTCTAATTCGCTTTGAAGTTGCATTTCTCCTGCTGCCATGAATTCCAAACTAGTTAACTTGTTCATTACTGAATCCATCCTAAGATGAGAGAATGCAGAACTGGAAGAATTTACACTAATACTACCCAAATTAGCGGCTATTGTTCCCGTGGAATTTTCAGTATTGACATTGGCACTTCCTATAATTTTTAGTGAATTTGCCCCAATATTGATTTGGCTACTATCCATCAAATTCAGTCCTCCACCATTTCCACTTCCTAAAGAAATTTCAATTGGATTTAATGCTTGAATGTTAACTGTATCTTGAGTTCCAATTATAATATCAAAAAACTGCATATTTACACTGGACTCCAGTATGTGAGCATTATCACCTGCAAATTCAATACTTGCCAAATTATCTAAAGCAACTACACCTAATTCATCTTGAATTCTGAAATCTCCATGAAGCAAGAATTTAGATAGATTGCCAGGCAAGCCTTTTAAGCCTAAGGGAGCTGTGATTTCTAAATCTCCTAAAATTTCTAATGTGCCTTCGCCTAAATCCTTTTGACCTGTGCTATT
The DNA here is from genome assembly GCA_051747245.1 of Bacteroidota bacterium. Classification (GTDB taxonomy): domain Bacteria; phylum Bacteroidota; class Bacteroidia; order Cytophagales; family Cyclobacteriaceae; genus Marivirga. Next base: position 47,189 of record JBNJFX010000028.1, on the reverse strand, counting down.
AAGAGTAACATTGCCTAATTGCCCAATAGGCAAATAATCGTATGTATTAAAATAAATATGTGAACTTGCTTCTGAAGGTAAAAAATTCGGTAGTGTTGCATTATTGATATGAACTACGGCATTATCATTTACTTGAAGATTACCTTCTAAAACTGCAGCTATTTCCAGAGTTTCACCTGACTCCACTACCAATTTTGAGAGGTTTCCATCAATTTGCCAATTCGTATTTATCACAGAAGTAGTGCCTCTATTTCTTAAATAAAATATTTGTCCATTATTAATGAAATTGACCGGTGCGTTTCCAGATCCGTCAGTTGATAAGCCCCAGGTTGAAAGATCATTTATATCTCCTGTACTTTTTGCATAAAAGTAATCCGGAGTATCTGAAGTGACATTAAGTCCATTTGATTGAGTTGATTCATTACCACTAGCATCAACTGCTGAAACTGTAAGTATGTAAGAAGTTTCAGGATCCAGTTCACTGGTATAAAAAGTGTTATTATTGCTTTCTCCTAATAATTCCCCATCTGCATAAATCAAATATTTAACTACCTCATGATTATCAGTGGAAGCTGTCCATTTTATTCCTAGATTAGTATAGGTATTAGAAGCCAACTCCAGATTTAAAGGAATGGTGGGAGCTTCTGTATCACCCGTTGTAGTGGCATTCACAGAATTGGTGAAAGCCGAACTGCCATTTTCATTTACTGCTTTGATTTTATAGTGGTAGGTTTCACCCGGCAATAAATCCACATTTTCATATAAAGTAAGTCCATTCTCGATACGACCAATCATTTGATAATTTCCACCGCTTTCAGGTGCTCTGTAAATCTCGAAATGAGTTAAAAACTGCATCAATTTGAGCTGCACTTCAGAGAAGATATAGGCATGACCTAATTCGTTTACATGAATATTATCTCCAGCCAAACGGAAAATTTCTTTAATGTCTAAAGATTCATCTGCCAATGAGTCAAAAATATCCACAACATATTTTCCAAAATTAGCACGAACTGCATCTGCTTCTTCTACCAATAATTCACTATCAGCTTGATCAAATTGAGTTCTAGGTTGAGTGGTGGTAAATAAGGTTTTCACACCAGCATTATCAGCCAATGCTTTAAGCTCTCTATAATGAAACATGGTAGTATCAACTGAATAACCTTGCTGCACATTATTGGAAGGCATATTCACTATAATGATATCAGGATTCAGAGAAAGTGCCTTGGTGATATTTCTTTCTGTATCAGGCGCATCATTACTACTGGCACTATTATCGCTCCCTGTTGGGCGGATGTGGTAAGTATTATAGCCGCCCAGTGCCAGATTAGTTAAAGTATAAGTAGTACTATTTTCACCCAACCAATGATCCAAACGACCAACCCAGGCACTATCCGCATTTACCCCAAAACCTTCAGCAGTAGAAGAGCCCAACACCACAATATCTAAATCATCAGGAATTAAATCTGATTGATCCCAGGCTAAATCAATTTTGGTCATTCCATCTGTAGAAGCAGTTAAGTTAGTAGGAACAGCAGGAGGATTATTATTTTCAATAGTTCCACTTTTTAGCATTGAATCTGGGATCAATGCCCAATTTCCACCGGGACTTTTATAATAGACCTCTAAGCATTGTCCTCCATCTTTTTCAAAGTAAGTAACAGTTATAGGATAAGCTCCTTCACTAAGCGTTAAGACTCCTGGTGCTACACCCTGATCGCTACAACCATGAAGTCCATCATTATCAAAGATTAAATTAGTGGGGTCAAAACCTCCAATATAAATTCTGCTCCCATCATCGGATTTGGTTCTGAATTCATATTCGCCAGCATTTTCTATATAAATATATCCATCAAATTTGAAACTATAGTAATCATCCTGTGTGCGTTCACTCAAGCCGAAGTTGGGCACTATACCTGAATATTCCACAAAACTCCAATCAATTTCGTCCAAAGAATCATAAGATGCCGTGCTGTGCTCATAAGTTAAGCCTTCAAAAATAGTCGTCACATTGACTTGGTTACTTGCCAGTGAAATATTTCCGCTATTATCAATAGCTTTAACTGTGAAGGCAAAACTCTTTCCTGCTGCCAAGCCTTCCACTGTAAAACAAGTCGCATCGCTATTAGTAGCTACAGAATCAGAACCAAAATAGATATAATATTGGGCAATAGCTTCATTATCTGTAGCTGCCTCCCAGCACAAAGTGGCGGATGTAATAGTATAATTTTCAACTGTTAGCTTAGTAGGACTGGTCGGTTCTTCATTGTCCGTACCCATAATCACATCAACCGCTGTTGTATATAAAGAAACTTTATCATTTGAAACAGTCCTTATTTTATAGAAATATTGAAGATCCGAAATGGCAGTGGTATCTTCATAAGAAACTGCATCTTCACTTAACAGACCTAGAAAATTATAAAATCCATCGGTTTCTGTGCTTCTATAAATTTCGTAACCTTTCTCAATTAAACTATTATCCTCCCAGAAAAGACGAACACTACCACTTGAAGTCAAATTCGCCTCCAGATTAGTAGGCATTGAAAGATCAGTAGGTGCATTAAATGTAACGAAAATTTCCTGTGAAATTTCACTAGGGCAACCCCCGAAAGTCTCTACTGAAACCTGATAAGTTCCTGCAGTTTTTACGTTGTGAAAATTAGTAGTATCATTTAATGGCACCCCATTTTTCTCCCAATAATAATAAAGGTTACTTTGTTCATTCGTTTGTAATTGAACTGAATCTACACCATTTATATCAGGTAAATGCACAGTATTCATAGCTGTAATATTAGGTGTGTTGATAACACTTTCCTTAATCACAACTGGGTCTGACCAATTATTCCATTGTTCAACTGTTGGGTTTTCATGGAAACGGCTAAATCTAGCTCTATAAGTTCCAGGTAAGTCCGCAAAAACTGTAGCTGAATCCAAGCCTGTAATAATTTGCCCATCTCTTTCCCACTCATATTTTCTAAAACCGCGGGGAACTCCTAGCTTGGCTCCCTGTCCATTGCTGGCACAAATGGTCTTATCTCCATAATAGATAAATATGTCAGAATTATCTTTCTCCTTAATCCAGGGAAAAAAGTCAGGCTCTTTATAGGCTGAGTTCCAAGTTCCATGACCTAAGTTTTCATATAATGTATACTTCACGCTCCCGCCCATTTCTTCAAACCACCTTACAAGTGAATTGGTCTGACTTACAGTTGGATTATTGTCTTGCCCACCTTGAAAAACCCACATAGGTATATGCGCCATCTCCTCACTATTTTGAACTTTTGTATTAGAAGATGAAGGGGACATTAATAAAACTCCTGCGAATAATGCTGGATCTGTTTTTAATAAAGTAACCACATGTTGTGCTCCGTTAGACAAACCGTGAACCACTACTTTATTTCTGTTAATATTATGCTGATCCAGAACATTGTGAATAGCTCTTACTACATTTTGAATTTCACTTCCGTCCCATCCATTTGAATTTTGCGGAAAAAGCACAAATCCGGGAAAATCTGTAGAGCCCAAAGTGGGGTCATTTGGCAGTTTGGTTCCGGCACCGTTGACAGCTGCTAAATGCTGTTTTCCACCATGCAATAAATTATGGTCGTTATTAAAAAGGTTATTAAAACTCTGTTTTATAATTTTCCCTGATGCATCTCCTTCATAAGTAAAATTATTTAACTGAAAAGATTGAGCAGTCAAATTAGTTGAACTCACCACATAAATTCCTTTGTAATTATCGATTGTTGAACTGTTGATTTCCACTTCCATTCCTGCTGTGAACTCATGTGGTTTACTGCTTGTAAAAACCGTGTTTCCGCTAGATTCATCAACTGTAAAATACTTTGGTCCTGCTTGAGGAGTATTAGTTATAGGATCCCAATTAGGATCTGCGAAATAACAATTATTGCTCCAGCAGTTTCCTCGCTCTCCAGCACCATGCAACATAATAATAAGAGGATACCCATCTTCATAATTTTCATCATAGCCATTGGGCTTTAAGAGCCTAAAGTTTAATTTAAATTCTGGAGTGGGTATATCATAGATAACATGCCCTTGCTCATATTGATCGGAATCCCAGTTTGTTCTATTATAATAACTCGTCACCCCACCTGTTGTATCTAATCTGAAACTGTAAGTTCCATCCAAACTGGGGTATTTATCTATATTTAATTTAGGACCATTAGGATTGGTAGGATTATCATGAAACTTATAACCATGGAGGTAATTATCAATTATTTGAGCGTAGGTAATATTTACAACAAATATGAACAGTGTCAATATGAATATGGAAATCTTTTTCATTTATTTAATTAGTTAATTATCAATAAGATAAATTGAAAAAGCCCAAAAGATTCCATACTGTACAGTAAAATTTTACTGTTAAAACCTGAATATTTTACATGTAACTTTTCTATATATTTTGTACGTAAAATATTAGAAATAAATAATTTTAAAGACTATTTATTTTGATGAAACAGTTATTAAAAATCCTAATTAAGAATAAGAGGAGTTTAATGTGCTTTTAAAGACTATTTATCATCAAAATAAATTTGATAAATTAGCAGATTTTAATTAACAAAACCGTTTGTGTTATAAAAGTAAATATCATATAGAGAATTAATAACACTGAAAACTATTTAATCTCTAATATCCAACTTTCATCAAAATCTAGAATGTCTAGGCTTTTAATTGATTCTAATTTTTGAAGCGCCAATTTTTGATCATTGGTTTTTAGCGCTACGGCATAATAAAAGGATGTTTCATTATAGAAAGCTATACTTAACTTATAACCAAATCCTGCCGCCATTTCTATATAATTCTCAGCATTCTCCTTAGAATAGAAGGCACCTGCAACCACATAAATTCCTACAGCATCATCTATAACTTCACCGACTCTTTCATCAAATCCTAGCAGATATTTTGGCTCTTGCAGATCGGGTGAATTCAGCTCTTTCTCAAACCTCACTTCAATCATTTCAATTTCGTATTTTTCAGTAGAAGTAGCATTACTTCTATATTCTTCAGAATACACAGATTCGTCATTAAGCTCTTTGGTTGAATCCCCTACAATTAATTCTTGATTTCGCGGTCTTAATTCTCTTAAATAATCTCTTTTTCCGGACATGAAATTCAAATAAAGCTCTTGAGAACCTTGACCTAACTGACTTGCCTGGTCATTCGATAATTCATAAGCATAGCCAGCACGGATTTTATTAATTAACTTAAACCCAATATTAAATGTAAACCCATTAAAAGAATGATAGCCAGCCCCTAGCCAAAGCGTATTTCTAAAATTAAAAAACCCACTTGCTTGAAAATACCCGTCATTAAATTCCCCATTATAGGTTTGATAAATCAACCAAGGAGTAAAACTGATTTCATGATTTATATTTAAAACATAATTAATGGAAGTAGTAGTAGCTTGAAAAGGGGCGAATTCTGAATCTCTAAAGCCATCGGCATTATTGATTTCAGGTTTCACCATATAAGGCAGGGAAATTCCTATATTCAAATTATTATTTTGATAAGCAATACCTGCATTTGCCATAGGATTAAAAACTTGATCGGACAATCCGCTCAGAGCGGGATCTAATGGATTTTCAATATAATCATTATTTATAAAAGTTATATCACCACCAAAGCCAAGTCCAAAACTTAGCCTATGTAATGTGCTTTTCTTTTTTCCTGGATATATAGTGTAAGCTAGATTCAAATTTGCTTGATTGGTATTAAAAATGGCTCTTTGATCATTAACCACAATTAGTCCTAAAGCGAAATGGTTTCCTAAAGGCAGCTGGCTAGATAAACGAATGGTTTGAGGAGCGCCCTCAATTGCAGTCCACTGTTGACGGTAATTGGTTTCCAATTCAAAAAAACCTGTATGACCTGTATAGGCAGAATTAATAAAAATAGGGGACAAATAATAATGATTAAATGGAATTTTCTCTTGTGCATTGGCTTTATAGGCAAATAAAATAATTACGAATAATATCCACTTCTCTAGATTTAAAATCTTCATTGCCCTGATTTTAGAATGTCTACCTAATAATGACTACTGTGCCAGTCAATTTTTGACCGATATCACTGCAGCCAATCACATAATAATAAGTACCATCTCGCATTGGCTTACTATTCAATTTACCGTCCCATTCATTTGCATAGCCAATAGATTCAAATACACTTCTTCCAATCCTATCAAAAACTTTGATTTTGCAATTAACCAATTCTTCTGCTCCTTCTATTTTCCACTTATCATCTATCCCGTCCCCATTAGGCGAAAATATTTTTCTTGGTCTTGCTAATTCGGCTTCTTTTAAAACCGTTATCCTCTTTGTTGCCGAACTCTCTAAGCCATCAACATTCCAAACATTGATTTTCACATAATACGCACCCTCTGTGAAATTACTTACTTGAACAATATTTGATGTATCAGGCTTAATAACTAGGGCTGTTGGTCCAAACATTTGCTCCCAACTGTAACCTGCTATTAGACTATTTTTAGATTCAGCAAAAACTTTTACGGTCACTGAAGTATCAGGAAGTTGCACAATTATATCTTCACCAAGATTCAAAACCGGTGCTGCAGGAATCATATCCTCTTCCTCCGGAAGAACATTTAATTGAACTTCATCAAAGCTGATCTGTCCAACATTATCTGTTGCAGTAAATCTAAATTTGAATTGCCCTTCTTTTAAATCACTTAAAAGCAACCTACTTGTATTAATACCGCTTAATTCTAAACGCTCACCCGATATTTGCTCCCACAATAATTTTGTAACTGTTCCTTTTTCAGATTCTGCTTCGCCAATCAACAATAATTCATCACGTGGTAATTGAATAGAAATATTAGAGCCTGCATTTACAATTGGTGGCTCTATAATTTCTTCCGAAAGCACATCAATTTTCACAATATCTTCACCGGTTGCTCCTTTTGTATCAGACACTCTAATACGGATTTCATAAGTACCCTCAATTAAATCGCTAATATTGACCGTTTTTTGGTCAACATTGTTTAAGGTCAGTTTTGGTCCATTTATTTTTGCCCAAGCATAAATTAAATCATCACCATCTGCATCATTTGCATTAACAGTGATGTTCATAGAATTTTCCGGAAGGTTTATCCGAATATCATCGCCCACATTCACAACCGGAGGATTATTTGTGTTTTCAGGCAATACTGAAAGCTTCATTGCATCTGATGCTGTAGCGTCATTATTATCCGTAACTAATATTTCAAATGTATACTCCCCAATTTCTAAATCACTTAATTTAAGATCACGAGTATTTTCATCATTTTGGCTTACACTACCTCCAGTCAACTTTGTCCATACAATAGCAGTAATAGCACCATCCGAATCTGAAGCCGTACCACTTACAGCTACTTGATTTTGAGGATATTTGATGTTTTTATCCGGACCTGCACTAACGAGGGGTGTTTTATTTGTATTCTCAGGAAGAACATTTAGAATTGTAGTATTAGTAGCATAAAGACCTTCTTCATCAGTAACTTTTAATCTAAAACTATAGACTCCTAGCTCCAATCCACTTAAAGTTAAAGTTGCATTTGTAGAATTTGTCAAGACAGCATTTCCTCCTGAAACCTTATTCCATGAATAACTTGCAATCTTTCCTTCCGGGTCATAACCACTACCATTTAATACTATTGAATTTGTGGGCAAAACTAAGGATTGGTCAGGGCCAGCATCGGCAATAGGTGCTTGGTTTACATCTTCATCAGTAACTGTTAAAACCATTTCATCACTATCTTCTGCATCCCCACTATCTTTCACTTTAAATTTAAAAATATATTCACCGATAATTAATTCTGTTACTGTAAGATTAGGGCGGTCTGAATTCACTAATATCAGGGAATCTCCCGAAATTTGTGACCATTCATAGTCAACTATTTCTCCATCAATATCTGAGGCAACACCACTAATGGTTATAGAATTTAGAGGCAAAACAACCAATAAATCATTACCAGCATTTGCATCGGGAGAAACATTTGTTGATTCGGACAAAACGAAGACAAAAACATCGTCAATTGCTACAGCACCATCATTATCTGTTACGGACAATCTGAAGGTATAGGAACCTGCCATTTTTAGATCTGAAATAGTCAAATTTGCTGTATTTTGATTATTCAAAGTGACCGATGCCCCACTTAATTTTGACCATCTATAGGAAGAAATTTCCCCATCAACATCTGATGCACTACCATTTAAAGTAGTTGAATTAGTAGGGAGCTTAATAGTTACGTTTTCACCAGCATCCACTATAGGGAAAGAGTTTACATCTTCGGAAATTACAGTCACCCTCATTTGATCCGAAACCTGAGCACCCTCATTATCAATTACAGTCAATTGAAAAACATACTGCCCTTCAATTAATTCTGAGACAGTTAAATTCAATGTATTGATATTTGAAAGAGATGCGGTTGATGGACCGTTTAATTGTGTCCATTCAATGGAAGCAATTGTTCCATCGGAATCAGTAGCAGACCCATTTATTGTAAGGGAATTGGTAGGCAAATCAATATTCCGATTACTTCCCGCATTTACAACCGGGCTGCTATTATTATACTCACTAACATTGACTACCATATTGTCAGCATCAGTATCGCCATCATTATCAGTAACCGTAATTGTAAAATGATACTGACCAGCTATTAACTCCTTTGCCCACATGGAAGCTTGGTCTTCATTAAGTAAAACTGCTGTGGAAGGTCCGCTTATTTGCGCCCATAAATAACTTGAAATTGTGCCGTCTTCATCAGTTCCTGAGCCAGTTATTCCCACACTATCTTCAGGTAAAGTGATACTTTTATCAACTCCAGCATCGGCAAGTGGCGGTGTGTTCAAAACAGTAACTGTTACCCTGACCTCATCCGATGCAGAACTGCCCTCATCATCCTCCACCCTTACCCTAAAATCATAAATACCTTCTATAAGCTCGCTCAATTCTAGCGTTGCTGTATTTTCAGCTGTCAAAGTAATTTCAGTATTGCCTGAAACTTGTACCCATAAATAGGAGATTATCTCTCCATCTTCATCTGAGGCATTGGCATTTAACATCACAGAATCTGTAGGCAGCGTAATTGACCTGTTACTTCCAGCATTCACAATGGGCGCTACATTTACACCTGAAGGAGCTACATTAACATCTACCGCATTGGTTTTTTGGGCTCCTTCGTTATCCGTAACGCTAAGCCTAAATCTATAATTTCCCTCTACTAAATCATAAGCCGTTAATGTTGCGGAATTTTCTCCGGAAAAAGTAACATCTCCCCCAGTTGCTTTTGTCCAAACATAGCTAACAATTTCTCCATCAGGATCAGAGGCTGTTCCATATAACACCACCTGATTAGTCGGTAAAACAATAAATTGATCAGGCCCCGCATCCACAATAGGTCGTTGATTAGATTCTTCCTCATCATTTACATTTACTATTGCTTCGGCTGAATTTGTTGCTCCCTCATTATCGGTAACTGTAACAGAATAAATATATTCTCCTGCAATATTTAAAGCTGTTACAGTAAGAGTTGGAGTAGTACTATTTTGCAAGCTAGAAGCACTTGGCTCACTTATAATTTCCCAAAGATATGATTCTATATTTCCATCAGAATCGGAAGCAGAAGCTTCAATATTCGCTGAATTTGTAGGCAAAGTTATGCTTTGTTCGGCATCAACAATTGAAACCTCAGGATTCTGATTTGCCTCTAAAACAGTAACTTCTTTTAGATCCGAATCGGTTACGCCATCATCATCTGTAACGGTCAAACGAAAAACATATAGCCCGGCAACTAAATTATTGGCGGTTGCAGTGGAATTATTGGCATTTGATAATGAAACTGAAGGACCGGAAGTTTTCTCCCATAAATATGCAACAATGTTTCCGTCCCCATCGCTTCCTGAGCCGCTCAAGTTTGTGGAATTTGTAGGCAATTGAATTGTAATATCACTTCCAGCATTTGCTACCGGACTTAAGTTTTCCTGGTCTAAAACTTCCAATTGCATCTCATCACTATCGGTTGCATTGTCATCATCTTCAACAGTTAGCTCAAATACATAAGTGCCCACAAGCAAGTCAGAAAGCTCAAGATTTGCTTTATCCTTATTTGTTAAAGTAGCGCCTCCTCCGGAAGATTTAGCCCACAAATAACTGATAATATTCCCGTCACTATCTGTGCCACTACCTGAAATTGTAATTGAATTAGTTGGTAATTGAATTTGCTTATTTGCACCTGCATTTGCACTAGGGGGAGAATTAGAGTCAACAACATTAAGCTCCATTTGGTCAGAACCGGATTTACCATTCTCATCTGTAGCGGTTAATCTAAACTGATATATCCCCTCCACTAAATCAGCTACTGAAAGTGTTGATGTTACAGAATTACTAATAGAAACTGAAGAACCTGCCACTTTCTTCCATAAGTAACTGCTAATTGCCACTGTAGAGCTAGCACTTCCTGAAATATTTGCACTATTAGTAGGTAAATTTAAAGTAATATCCTCTCCGGCATCAACAGAAACGGAAGCCCTGCTTTGTTGCATAAACCACTCGTAAATATTAGGAGTGTGCAATGAATTATCGGTTCTGTAAGCTCTTGACCAAGAGTTGTGACCAACTCCTTCATAAATAGTCATAATAGGTGCTGGATTTATAGCAGGCGAGCATTCATTTATGGCTTCAATCATGCTAATAGTTCTGTTTACAGAAACTACACCATCTGCATCACCATGAAAAGCCCAAATAGGTATATTTTCAGCTGCGATATCACAAGCATAGCTTGTATTATTTCTACTTCCGCAAACTGGGGCAACAGCTGCAATTTTTTCAGGAAAACTCTGCGCATAAAACCAAGCACCTCCACCACCCAGGCTTAAACCTGTAATATATATTCTATCAAGATCAATACGATGACCATCATTGAGTACATGCTCCACCACTTCATCCATATAACTTGGCGGCCAATTACCTAAATCAGATTTTAACTGAGGCGAAATTAAAATAAAAGGAAAATCGTGCCCATTTTTAACATGCAGCGGTGGTCCATTCTTTGCTACTGCTGATAAATCTGATTCATCATTTCCTCTTTCTCCTAATCCATGAAAGAAAAACATTATAGGATAATCATCTGAATTCCCATTATAATCGGCAGGAAGATATTCATAATACCAAGTACCGTCCGGGCTCACTTTTGCCGTTTGATTTTGGGCTAAAGATTTATGGAGTTGAAATGAAAAGACAAAAATCAGAAGAAAAATAATTCTGCTATTTGATAAGATCCCTAAATTGCAGAATTTTTGAATTAGAATACTTGAACTTCCCATCTTCACAGTTTGCGGTTATAATTGTTGTGTTTATAGATAAAATATGCTATTTCACGGAATATAATTACAACCGTATATGAAGGTACAAATAATTAACCCTATTAGCTAACTTACTGAAAATTAAATCGATAAAGATTTCCTCCAATAAAGCCCAATTCTTTTTCATCCACGATCATTAGTTCATTTGCTTTCATAAAAACAATGCCTGCCTTATGGGAATAATGATTAAGATTGAACTCTCTGAAATTTCCATTAGTAAATTTTGGGGCTGAAAAACCTGAAATAATAATAACCCTATAATGGAATAATAAAGCAATTGATTTTTTATCTTCCGATATATCGACTCCCGTAATCCAGTTATTATATTTCAATCCTTCTAAAATGAAAGTATCCATCTTTTTTGCTACAAACTCGCCACTGACTGCCGGCAATACATAAACATTAATTATTCCATTATAAGGATCGGTTCTATTTTTTGTGAAGAGATATAAAGAATCATTTAAATGAAAAAATGCATCCACATCAAAATTATGCTTTTCAGGTAGTGGTGGAAAACTCTCTTGGTCTTCAAAACTGAATTTTATAACTTTTGCTAGTGTAATGGCATCTTTAATGCTGTCAGGATTAGAAATAATATAAATTTTCAAATCCTTTTTATCGGAATTATTATTGCCAAATCCACCAATATATAAACTTCCTGTGTCATCCTTGGTCAAATCTTCCCATCCCCTGTTTTTATTTGACAAGTAAACCGTTTTGAGCAAATTTCCTGCAGAATCTAATCCAAATAGGACTGGTTTACCACCATCATTATGAGTCCAAAAAACTTTAGCATTAAATGTTTCCAGACCTGAGGCTTCGTTTATGGATTCAGGTAATACCCCAGCTTGCTCAAAGCTAAATTCATCTTCAGCTACAATTTCAAGTATCGGCTTGAATATTTTCTGTGCGGAAGCGCTCCAAAGTGAAATAAATGAAACAATCGTGATCAAGAAGACTTTCATTTATTAGCCATTTTTTTTTGTGGAGAAAAAGATTGATATGTTTTAAGCCACTTTTCAGCGGTCAGTTTCCAGCTAAAATCCTTGCTTCTTTTAAGTCCCTTTTCAGCTAGCCTTAACCGCTCTTCTTTACATCCTATAATCGATTTTATGTTTTTACTGATATCTTGGATATTAAGAGGATTTACAAAAATAGCCGCATCGCCACCTACTTCCGGTAAGGATGACATAGTAGAGGTAAGCACTGGAGTTCCACAAGCCATGGCTTCCAATACCGGGATTCCGAAACTTTCACGAGTTGAAAGGAATAGAAATAAAATCGCTCCATTATAGATGTATTTCAAATCATAATTTGAAACATATTGAGTAGTAGTGATAAATTGAACAAGATCATCCAGTTTATTTCTCCTTACTATGGCTTTAAAGTAATCCAATTCAATATCCACAATAACTAATGGGACTACTTCTTCTGTGGGAGTGCTTCTTGCATAATCTGCATAAGCCAAAATTGAATTCTCTGTGTTCTTCCTTGGGTCTTTACTGCCAAACAGCATGATGTATTTCTTAGGAAATCGATTTTCTTGAAGGAAATTGGATATGATGGTTTCATCTTCCACCACCTCAAAATAATCTGAACATGCATTGTGATAAGTCCTCAGTTTTGAATCAGAAATTTTAAAATAGCTTTCTATTTTATCCTTCTCGAAATTAGAAACCGTTCCGATTTTAGTGCATTTTTCAATAATTCTAGGTACAATAAACCTTCTGTATAAATTCCCTATTCTTTGATACAGGCTACCCTCACGAAAAACATATCTTTCCAAATAAATAATATCATGCAGGGTAAGAACCAATGGAGTTTCTAATTTTAGCGGTGCCGTGTTGGCTGTGCAATGCAAGAGGTCTAAATCATACTCTTTAGCTAATTGAGGCAAATATATTTGCTCCCAAGTGGCGTAGTTGGAAGAACTTCTCTGAATAAAATGGAAATTAGGCGGTACATCCAGAAATATATTCTCTATGTCAGCATTTTTAGCATTACAAAATATGTAATACTCATTTTCAGTATCCAATATTTGCAATGCTTTAATAAGTTCAATTGCTACAATATCAATCCCGTGTTTTCTCTCACGAAATATTCTTTGTGCTTCTATGCCTATTTTCATTTTTAATTATTCATAAGGTTATAAATCTATAAGTGTCACGACTTTAAATAATGGCTCAAAGAGTATTTATTAAATAAATTCCATTTTACACCTTTTAGAAAGCTCTCAAGATTTTTCCAGTCTTTACTTAATGCAAAAACCAACAAATTTTTAGGGAAACTGAATAGAATAAAGAAAGCTATCCATGATAATTTCTTTAACCCATGCGTATGTCTCCTCATATACAACAATCTATTCCTAGCCATATAATAAGTTTTCAAAGGGGAGTTTTTCCCAATACTCATCGACTCTTTATGGTAAACCATACTATTTCCATTAAACCATATTCCAAAACCTGCATTTTTAGCCTGTTGACACCAATCAATTTCTTCATAATACAAAAAGAACTCAGCTGGCATCATTCCGATTATGCTGATTAATTTTCTGGAAACCATCATAGCAGCACCATGTATAATTTCAGTTTTATACACATCATCAAACTGACTATTATCTTCTGCCTTATAGCCTATTCTTATGTTTCTACCAGTATATAAATTGATCTTACCACTTCCAGCATATTGTATCGTGTTGGTATCATAATATTTTATTTTTGGACTGAGCATCCCGCAATTAGGATGTTTATCAAAATGCTCCACAAGGATTCCGATCGTATCAGGAAGTATCTCCGTATCATTATTTAGAAAAAACAAGTACTCTCCATTCGCTTTTTCAATACCGAGATTATTCCCGCCTGCAAACCCTAAATTCTCTTTACTGATGATGAAACAAACCATTGGGTATTTTTCCACAAGTGGACTTATTGGCTCGCTTAATGATCCATTATCTACAATGATCAATTCAAATTCTGCATAAGATTGGCTTAACACACTTTTTATAAAAGCCTCTGTTAAATCAACTTGATTGAAATGTACACTTATTATGGATACTAGCGATTTTACCATCTTTATTATTTAGTCTCCCTATGAGGAGTATGTATAAATTTTTTATTCGCCCCTTTTAATTTAAAAAGCAGCATAAACATTTGTCCAAAAATCAAAGGAAGCCTTAGAATCGAAATCAAAAGCCTTCGATTATAATAGTTCTTAGGAATTGCCAATAGCACCCCTACATCCAAAGTGATGGCGATCACCATCCAAATCAAGCCCATAGTCATGTTCAACTGAAAATAGACCATCCCAACAAGATGTATCAAGAATAATATATTAGCCAATCCCAGGTTGATCAAACGAGGCAATTGTAAGTTCCTAAGGATGATACTATTGAACAGATTAAGTTTACCAGTAAAAAAAGCCATTACCCCTTTCCAAAAATATCTGTACAAATAATAATATTGGCTAGATATCCATCTTTTCCGCTGATTCTTAAAAACCTCAGATTCATCTACCTTTTCATCCATCACAATGGCTGAATCAGCATAATAAACATTAATCTTTTGGCTGGTCAACTTCAATTCCAGCTCTCTATCAAAGCCGCCAATAGAATTCATTTTGGAAAGCTCATTTTTCAGAATCTCAAAATCAAAAGACATTCCTGAGCCTTTCAGTGATGAGGAGAAATTTAATACTGTGCTGCCCTTTCCATAAATGGAATTGTTGATGCTTTCGCTTAAGCCATCCAAAAATGACATAGTATTATTTTCATTTTTAGCAGCTCTTTGCCCTTGAATGGCAAGTATTCCGCTTAAGTGCAGCTCATTGACATTATTTAGAAAATCATAGCCCATAATATTATCAGCATCCAATATTACCCCGTAATCAAAATCATGATTATCCCCAATGAATTCAAAAGCTTTGTTCAAGGATTTAACCTTTGTACTTTGTTCAAAACTGACTTCAACTACATTCAATTTTGATATTGATTTTAATCCCTCAACCGTTTCGTCCTTTAAGGAATCAGCCAATACAAATACTTCAAATTTATCTGCAGGATAATTATGACTTAAGGCTTTTTTAGCTACTGTAACAATTACTTGATCCTCTTTGTAAGCAGGAATAAAAACTGCAAACCTGCTTTTTTTAGGTGTATAATTCTTTATTCTATTCCGATAGAATAAAGAAGCTAATGCAAATACGAATGTGTATAAACTCACATAAATGAAATATGCTATTAATAATATCTCAACAAAATAAAGGGCATATTTAAACATTGCTTGGTTAAAAACCTGAATTTAGAATATTTGAAATTTGAGGAGACAAAAAAGAGACGCTAAACCTTTTCTTCTTGTAATAAAGCGGGAACAGTTTTTAGCAACAAAATCATATCCCTACTAAAAGAGTTGTTCTTAGCATACTCAATATCTAATGAAATCCTTTCATCTTCTGACATTTCTGCTTTTCCTCTTTTGGTAACTTGCCATAGCCCCGTTATGCCAGCTGCTGCCATAAACCTTAAGGCGCATTGATCTTTGGTTAGTTGTTGTGCTTCATAAAGCGGCAAAGGCCTGTTGCCCACTATAGACATATCGCCTTTTAGAACATTTATTAATTGAGGAAGCTCGTCTAAGCTGGTATCTCTTAAAAACTTACCAAATCTAGTTATTCTTGGATCATCCTTTATTTTAAAAAACACAGATTTAGTTTCTGAAGTACCATCTCCATTTGAGTTTTTTCCATATTGATTCAAATGAGAAAATTTACTTAATTCTTTTTCTGCACCATCAGCCATAGATCTGAATTTTAAGAAATTCAAAACTTTATATCCTATCCCTGCTCTTTTAGATACATAAAATACGGGGCCTTTAGAACCCAATTTTATGACCACGGCAATTACTAGCATGATTGGACTAAACAATAACAGCAAGCTTCCTGACACCATTATATCAAAACTCCTTTTAGCAAATCCAATCTTATAATCTGAGAGATTTTTATCTGGTTTAGATTCCTCTAAAGTCAGTCTTTTAAAAATTTTTAAAAATTCTATCCAATAATTTAATTTGTCTGGATCGAAATTGATAGGAAAACAATCATCACCCCCCAGTTTTAAGATTTTCTTTTTGGTTTCAAACTCGATTTTATCTGAAACAATAATAATAGGAATAATATTATTCGATGTACGTACACTATGACCAATCTTACTCAAGTTCACAAAGAAGATAGGATCAATATAGTCTGTATGAAATATAATGGCATCAGGAATATTGCTTGAACTAGCTTTTTCTATTGATTCAATCATTTGGTCAAGATTAAATCTTTCCACCTGAGAGAACATATTCAAGTTTGGTTCATTCACAGCCTCATTACTAATGAAATATATTTTTTTGTTGAATACCTTCTCTTTAATTATAGATTGGTCTTCAACTTCATGTTTAAAAAGGTTATTTGTAGCTCCCATATAATTATATCTCAATTTCTTTAAATATTCCGTCCAATAAATTGCGTAAATCATCTGGGTCAAACGGTTTTTGTAAATAACCCCTGGCTCCTAATGCCATACATCTTTCTTTGAAGGCTTCCTCTGTTCGATTACTTATAAACACAAAAGGGATTTCGGAAAACATGCCACTCTGCGAGATACTATTGAAAAAATCAAAGCCGTTCATGTTTGGCGTATTAAAATCCGAAACAATCATTGAAGGGATATTGCCTTCTGACAACCACTTCATTCCAGCCAGACCATCATTCTTAAATATTAATTCATAGTCGGGTTTCAATAAAACATCCAATAAAAATCTCATCGGCTCATCATCCTCAACTATCAAAATTGTATGCTTTATCATCATGTATCTTTTTTATAATTATTGCATTAAAAATTCACAAATTATTTTTAATATAATAATACATTATTGACTTATTTTAATATGCTAAATCATGATACCACTAACTATCTATTACAATTATTAGTTGTGTGTTTTGAGATATTTAATTTGAATGATTTTGCAAGTATTATTATCTTATTCATTTTCATGTGTTTACGAAATATAAAAAGGAAAGTTAAATTAATTTTTCACAACTTTATACTTATGTATATATAGTTACCTGAAAAATTAAAGCGTTAATGACTTGAAAAGTTTCTAATAAAAATTATTATGTAATATTTATTACACTTTTTATCAATATCATCACATTTAGTTTATGAAAAATTAATGGATAGAACTGATCCTAGTTCATTTAGAAATGAACCCTATCAGCTTTGTACTTAACAATTAATAAAGAATTGAAACGCATAGAAACCAAAAACCTTAATCTATCTAATCTCAAGCACCTCAAAAGGCGTAATCATACTATGCATGGGAATATCATAATGATTGGCATATAAATTACCTTCTAACAAGGGGCCTAAGGTCACCCCTACAAATATCGTATTGCTTTTACATTTTTGTAAAAACCTATCATAATAACCTTTTCCATAACCAATCCTATGGCCGTTTTTGCTCCCCACCACCATTGGGACTAACACACACTCAATATTCTCTATTGCATAAGAATCACCATCTTGTGGTTCAGGTATGCCCCATTTATTTTCTAGAAAAGTAGTATGCTCTTTAATTTGTACATGGCTCAAAACAGGAGTGTTCAAATCTGAAATAGCTGTAACAACATCTACCTTAGGCTGATTGCTCCATATATATTGGATAAAAGGAAAGGTGTCCGGTTCCTTATTTTTTTTGATGGGAATATAAGTATGAATGCTCCTG
Organism: Bacteroidota bacterium; assembly: GCA_051747245.1. Taxonomy (GTDB): domain Bacteria; phylum Bacteroidota; class Bacteroidia; order Cytophagales; family Cyclobacteriaceae; genus Marivirga. The sequence continues at coordinate 29,056 of JBNJFX010000028.1, read as the reverse complement.
AAATTATGTACCTCTTGAAATTCAATCAAACGATGGTAAAGCAGCTGATTTCTTCTTTCGTATTCAGCTTCACTTAAAAATCTTCTCTTTTCTAAATATACTTTTCTTAAGGTATTTTTATCCATCCCATCGCATTATATGGAATTGTAAATTTAAAGGATCAAATGCTTTTGTCAATTTTTTAATAAATTTCTCATCGGAATTATAAAAACTTAGAAAATTTTCCTTACGTTCTTGAAGCCCATTTCCCGGAAAGAGAAAATCTTTTACTTCATCAATTTGACGCATTTTATCTGAATGCTTCCGCTTTTCTGCGGCCAACATCTTCTTTTCAATTTTATCAAGGGCATTGCTTACTTTCTCAGTTTCGGCCTCCGTCATTTGAGATAAGCTCATATCCACTTCTCCGGCAAAATGCTTGATTTTTCCTAAAATTGCATTCAACTCTTGACGTTCATCATTCAAATTCAATTTTTGGGCCGTGATTTTCTTGGTGATTTGTTTTTTCAACTGTTCCCTTTCGGTAAATAAATCAACATCCTTTAATTTCAGCTTTTTAATTTTATGACGAATCCTATTAGGGATGATCATTCCGAAATTTCGAGGCAATAAAATAGGGAAAGGAATCTGAAATGAATCAAAAACAGGCTTTAACTGCATCCAATAAGCTACTTCTGCCGGTCCTCCCGTATAAGCTAAATTGGGCAATATAGCCTCTTGGAAAACTGGTCGCATTATCACGTTAGGACTGAAATTTTCAGGATGTTCTTCAATTTCCTTTTGTATTTCTTCCTCAGTAAAAACTATATCAGTATTTAAAATTTTAAATTCGCCATCCTCTTTTACAATTCTTTCTCTTAGACCATCTTGCAAATAAAAAAAGTTGATCTCACGTGGATAGGTTTGAGTTTTGTACCCCATTTCATCCAAGGATGAGGAGCAGTCTTCGACCAATTCATTAGCAGAATTTTTCATGACATCATCATGAATCACATTCTTAAAATCCGCTTTTAAGTCAGCATTATCGGCATCCAATACCAATAGACCGTATTGCCCATAAAGTGCATTAACATATTCACGAACAGCATCAGCCAAGTTCTCTGATTCTGCATAAGCTTTATAAAAAACACTCTTTTCTCCAGTGATCTCTTTTGCCAAATCATCCAAGCCATCTGTATTCATTCTTCCAACTGCACCAGTCTGTTCAGTATTCCATTTGAACTTTTTACCCTCCAACTGAACACTTTTTATTTCTTCTAAATCATGGTCTTCGGACGCCATCCAATAAACCGGGATGAAATTATAATTCGGATATTTTGCTTTTAGTTGTTTAGCAACATTAATTACCGTTATTATCTTAAAATGAAAATATAATGGGCCGGTAAAAATATTGAGCTGATGACCAGTTGTTAGGGTGAAAGTCTTATCATCACCCAAACTTTCAATATTCTGCTTTACGGCTTTCTCAACCTTAGAAACTTCAGCATATTGAGCTTCTAAGACCTGAACCAACCGCTTTCTATTAATCTGATGTTGTGATTTCTCCTGAATCTGACCTTGAAATGCTTCAAGGCTCGGGTAGCGATGGTAGAATTTTTTGAGTTCTTCTTTTTGCTGTATAAAATCAGTAAATATTGGAGCAAAAAGCCCGGTTTCAGAAAAATCAATACACGCTACCTTCATATTTTAATGTTATTTCAAATTACCGTATAAATCAAACTCTGTTGCATCGGTGATTTCTACTTCAACAAAATCCCCAATTCTAGCATAGCTTTCCGTGGCATCAATTAACACTTCATTATCTACTTCAGGAGAGTCATGTTCCGTTCTTCCCACAAAAAAGCCCCCTTCTTTTCTATCAACCAACACCTTAAAAGTTTTGCCGATTTTCTCTTGATTTAATTCTTGAGAAATTTGAGTTTGTAATTCCATTACGGCATCGGCTCTTTCTTGTTTGACTTCATCCGGAACATCATCCTCAAAACTAAAAGCATGAGTATTTTCTTCATGAGAATAAGGGAAAATTCCCAAACGGTCGAACCTTGTATTTCTTACAAAATCCATCATTTCTTGAAAATCTTCTTCCGTTTCTCCAGGGTGCCCTGCAATTAAAGTGGTTCTTAAAGCAATACCTGGCACTTTTTCCCTGATACGCTCGATCAAAGCCTCTTGTTTTTCACGGGTTGTCCCCCTGCGCATTAATTTCAACATTTTAGTGGAGCCATGCTGAAGCGGCATATCCAAATAATTGCAAATATTATCCCGCTCTGCCATCACATCTAAAATATCTTCCGGGAATCCAGTAGGAAATGCATAATGTAAACGAATCCACTCTATCCCTTCCACATCAGAAAGCTGCTTTAATAATTCAGCCAGATTTCTTTTTTTATAGATGTCCAAACCGTAGTAAGTGGAGTCTTGAGCAATCAGCAAAATCTCTTTAGTGCCATTTCTGGCCATGTTTTTGGCTTCTTTCACCAATTCCTCAATTGGGCGGGAAACATGCTTTCCACGCATAATCGGAATAGCACAAAATGAACAAGGGCGATCACAACCTTCTGCTATTTTCATATAGGCAAAATGATTGGCTGTAGTGGTAATTCTTTCCCCTACTAACTCATGTTTATAATCCGCATTGAATTTCTTCAATAGCATTGGCAATTCCATAGTGCCGAAAAAAGCATCTACTTGGGGAATTTCCTTTTCTAAATCATCTTTATAGCGCTGAGAAAGACATCCTGTTACATACAGCTTTTCTATTACGCCCTCTTCTTTTGCATCTGCATAGCGTAAAATCGTGTCTATAGATTCTTGCTTAGCATTATCTATAAACCCACAAGTATTCACCACTATTATATTTGAATCATCTTTTTCGGATTCATGTGTAACGTCAATACTATTTCCTCTCAATTGTGTCATCATCACTTCAGAATCCACCAAGTTTTTGGAACATCCTAATGTGACTACATTCACTTTGTCTTTCTTTAATCCTTTCGTCTTCAAAATTTTCTCCTCTTTAAAAATATCTCTGCAACAGATTACATAAAATTTTGTGTTTTAATTCAATTTTTGATTTAAAATACGGCTTCTTATGTAACTGACCAACAGGCACTGTTTCAAGATGCAAAGTTAATCAAATATTAGAGGAATTGTTTCAGAAGTGATGAATTACAATCAAAACCTTTATAAGTCGTTTAGCTTGTCAGAATATATAATATCTTTGCACTCCAATGGAATCAATTACAAAAAAAAGCTTAATTTTATTATTTATCACATTCATTTTTGCTTGTGAAGTGGACAGCAATTGCGGCAGTATCAATGTAGATTATGTCACATTTAGCACAGTAACTTTAGATGCCAATTTGGAAGAAAGAAATGTAGCTGTGGCTTTTGACAGCATAAAAAGCCCACAAACTGATAGCATTTTCTTTTTTCAAGATACTTTAAGTGTTTTCCAACTACCTTTAAGCCCAGCAGAAAATCAAACAGATTTCTTTTTCTATTATGGCCCCAATGTGGACACTATTCGCTTCACCTATGAGAAAAGAAATAGAGTGGATTCTCCTGAATGTGGTATTGATATGGAATTTATTGGCATGGATACTGCTTTTCAAACCTTTGATTCTTTAGTTATTGTAAACGATACATTAAAAAGGAATTTAAATGCGTCTAATATTAAGTTGTTTATTTTTTAGTTTAATCAGCTTTTCTCTATTCGGACAAGTGCCTGATAGCAGTGAAGAAACTGATTCCGTGGAGCAAAAAGTTGTGGAGCCGGAAAGACCCAGCGTGCCGAAATCCTTTTTTATCCCTACAGGCATTAGGATTGGAACTGATTTGGTAGCCTTAGGAGTGAACGTTTTTGGGAATCAAAGACAGCGATATGAGTTTCAAGCAGATATTGATTTTCACAGAATTTATTTAGTTGGGTCTTATGGCACTAATACCTACCAAATAAGTACGGAAGAATTTGATTATCAAAATAACGGAAGCTATTACAGAATCGGTTTAGAAGCCGATTTCCTGAAATTTGATCCTGACCATAACACTTTAACTTTTGGGCTCCGATACGCTAGGGCAAATTTTACTGAATCATTAAGCACTAATTTAATTAGCCCTATTTATGGACCGTATGAGGAAACCCTAAATAATGATGCCGTAAGTGCAAGATGGTTTGAAATGACGACTGGATTAAGGGTAATGGTTTTAAAAAACCTTTATATGGGCTATACCTTTAGAATTCAATTGAACCGAAAGCTTTTTGATGCAACTGAATTCCGGACTTATGATGTCCCTGGTTTTGGAAGAGCTGAGTTTAAAAACAGATGGACTTTCAATTATTACCTGACCTACAGAATCCCTTGGAAAGAAAAACAAGTTATGGAAAGGTCTCAGTAAAATGTCTGAAAATTCGGTCTGACGCCTATTGCAAAGTACTTTATTAAAGATGATTTACTTAAGTGCACAAAAAGCCTTAAAAATTTTTAAGAATAGGCGTCTGATCGTTGGAGAATTAAGCTTTCATAAAAAAATTACAAAAGACTCTATCTAACACTAAATTCCTTTACTGCCTCAATAAAATATTTAACATGGTCAGGATTAATATCAGGATAAACGCCATGACCCAAATTGGCTATGTGTCTGCCTGAACCAAATTGCTCCAACATCTTTTTTGTGTTTTTCTGAATAGTGGACTTATCGGCATACAAAACACATGGGTCAAGATTACCTTGCAAAGTTTTATTTGCTCCAATAATATCTCTAACCTCAATAGGATTCATAGTCCAATCCAATCCAATGGTTTGATAATCAAGATTACTTAAATCTGTAAATGCTGCATGGGCATCTTTTGCAAAAATAGTTTTAGGAACATCCTGGATAGCATCAGCAATTTTCTTCAAATATGGAATAGAAAATTCTTTGTACTGCTCATGTGATAAAATTCCAGCCCAGCTATCAAAAACCTGCACTAAATCTGCACCAGCTGTAATTTGAGCTTTCAAATATGCGATAGTACTATCAGTGATTTTATTTAGAAGCTGATGGGATAATTCAGGTTCGGTATAAAGCATAGCTTTCGCCTTAGAAAAAGTTTTACTTCCTGATCCTTCCACCATATAGGCAAAAATAGTCCAAGGCGCACCTGCAAATCCAATTAACGGGACTCTTCCATTTAATTCCTTTTTAGTGATCTCGATGGCTTTAGTCACATAGGAAAGACTTTCCTCCACATTGGCAACTCTTAATTTTTCAACATCCGCTTTAGATTTAATCGTTTCCGGAAAACGAGGCCCTCTTTTTTCCACCATTTCATAAGGCAATCCCATAGCTTCTGGAATTACTAAAATGTCGGAAAAAATAATGGCTGCATCCACTCCCAGGAGATCAACAGGCTGAATAGTAACCTCAGCGGCAAGTTCTGGAGTTTGTGCCAGTTCAATAAAACCACTTACACTAGCTCTTACTTTTCTATATTCAGGTAGTATCCTACCAGCTTGTCTCATCAGCCAAACAGGCGTTCTTTCAACTTTCTCACCTTTTGCTGCCCGCAGCAGCAGATCATTTTTTAATTCCATGCTGCAAATATACATTCATATTATGCTTCTGAATTATAATAATGCTAAACTTTTATGTTTCTTTGCCGATTAATGGATTAGGTTAAATCAATACTGTTATGTCAATACTTTTTAGTGAATTCAAGGAATGGAAAGAATACTGTGAAGAGAAAGGTGTTAAACTTTTTGAGCCGGTATTGGAATATGAAAAAGATCAAAAGGGCAAGGATGCAGATTTTGTATGGGAAAATTTGCAAAAAGCTTATGATGTAATGCGAGATGCTGTGAAAACCGGATTGGAAGAAGACATGCAATCACGCTCTGGTATGATCAATAATGGGGCTAAAAAAGTATATCAAAATCCATTAACAGTTTTAGATCCCAATTTTCAGAAATTAATAGCTAGAGCTTTAGCTGCAAAAGAGGTGAATTCTTGCATGGGGAGAGTAGTAGCCGCCCCAACAGCAGGTGCCAGCGGAATTTTACCGGGCACCATGTTCACGCTGCAGGAAATTCACGGATTAGAAGACAGAAAAATATTAGAAGGTTTATTAGTTGGAGCAGGCATTGCTTTAATTATCGAGCAAAAAGCATCTTTAGCCGGTGCAGTAGGCGGTTGCCAAGCTGAAACAGGAAGTGCTGCCGCCATGGCGTCTGGTGCAATAGTTTACTGTTTGGGCGGTGATACAGACCAGGTGTTTAATGCAGTTGCCATCACAATTCAATGCATGTTAGGCTTGGTATGTGACCCCGTAGCTGGATTGGTAGAAGTCCCTTGCGTTGTGAGAAATGCTAGTGCGGCAGCTATTGCAAATTCTTCAGCTCAAATTGCCCTCTCAAATGTAAGTGGGGTTATCCCTGTTGACGAATGTGTGGATGCATTAGGCGAAGTAGGGCAAAGCATGGAAACAAAATATAAAGAAACTGCAATGGGCGGTTTAGCCGCTACTTTAACTGGTCAAAACATTTCTAAAAAAGTTCTGATTCAGGATATAGAAATGCTTCCGGATGAAGAAGAAAATGACTAAAAACTATTGCTAGGAGATAACAGATATGGTGTAATAAAGGTAAATCCCTAATAAAATTAATCCTTCGTAGCGGTCTACAATTTTGTTCAGTGCCATGAAGGGTAGAATTAAAAGGGTAATTCCTAACATCCATAACATATCAGAATTCATAATAACCGGACTTACCTCTATGTCTGAAATCAGACTTGTAATCCCTAGAATAGATAAAATATTAAAAATATTCGACCCCATAAGATTGCCTAATGCCATATCCGTTTCTTTCTTAAAGGCCGCTACCACTGCAGTTACTAATTCAGGCAAGCTAGTTCCTAAGGCAACTACCGTTATCCCTACGATTCGCTCACTGATCCCCATATAGATTGCCAAATCTTTTGCACTGTTTACAAACCAATCAGAACCAAAATATAGCCCGGCCCCGCCAATAGCGATTAATGATATATCCTTAAGCAAACCTTTTTTGCTATTAGTTGTCGGCTCTTCCACTTCAATTCCCAAATCCTCGGGGCTCATGTGGTTTTTCCTTGACCTCCTAATTATAAAAAACAGGTATAAAGCCAGAAGCAACACGAAGCCTAAGCCTTCATAATCATTTACATATCCTTCTTGAACCAAGAAATACAACAATAATGAACAGCCCATTGTCATAGGCCAGTCAATTTTTATGGAATCAGAGTTTACCGGAATAGGCGCTATAAGGGAAGTAACCCCTAATACTAAAGCAAGATTACAAATATTGGAACCTACCACATTTCCCATAGTTATATCAGGACTTCCTGATAAAGCAGCTTGTATGCTAATCAATAATTCAGGAGCGGAGGTTCCAAAGGCAACGATTGTAACCCCTACTACTAAGGGGGACATTTTTAATCTTAAAGCTATTCTGGAGGCACCTCTAACTAATAACTCCCCTCCTAAAATAAGGACAGCCAAACCAACTATGAGCAATATGGTATTAGATAGAGGCATAAATTAATACGTATGTTTTTGTCCGTAGCTTAAATCTCCTGCATCACCTAAGCCAGGTAAAATATAGGCTTTTTCATTTAGTTCTCTATCCAGAGCCCCTAAATATATATCATAATTTCCATTGAGATTATCATTTATGTATTGCACCCCTTCAGGAGTACCAATAGCGGCTGCTATTATAATTCTTTCTGGATTCCCTACTTTCTTGATATGTTCCAAGGCCCTCACTAATGATTGCCCTGTGGCTAACATAGGATCTGCCAAAATTAAAGTTCTGCCTTCCAAGGGTGGCAATGCTTCATAACCCATTTCAATGGTGAAATTATTCTCATCGCTATGTTTTCTATATGCACCTATAAAACCGGAATCTGAATGGTCGAATATATTAAGAAACCCTTGATGAAAAGGCAAACCAGCTCTTAAAACGCTGACTATTACTGGGAAATCATGCATTAAGGCTACGGAAGTTTTCTCCAATGGGGTTTGAATTTCCTTATTTTGAAAGTATAAGGATTTTGAGATTTCATAGGCGAGTAATTCCGCTACTCTTTCAAGATTTCTCCTAAACCTATAGCGGTCTTTTTGAATATCGATTTCTCTCAATTCAGCTAAAAAATGGTTCGCAATGCTATTTTCTTTATCTAAAATATACATTTATGGTAGTAGGTTGACATTATTCGGTGTCAAAACCTAAATATAATTTTATTTTTTAAGAAAAAAATTAAAAAATGGAATTATCCTAATGATAATGTTCAAATCTCCTGTTAAAAGATTATAACTTTGCATCAATGACAGATTACAAACTACTTCAGCAATTATGTAGTATTCATGCTCCTTCAGGAGAAGAATACATGATGAAAAATTTCCTGCTTCAATACATAAAGAAAAACCAATCTAATTGGAAAGTACAGCCCAAGCTTCATCATGGTGAAGATTTTCAAGATTGTTTGGTGCTTGTATTTGGAGAGCCTACCACAGCGGTTTTTGCTCATGTGGATTCGGTTGGTTTTACAGTACGTTATGAAAACCAGCTTATTCCCATAGGCGGGCCAGAAGCTAAAAATGGCTACCGATTAAAAGGTGAAGACTCTTTAGGTCCTATTGCTTGCGATCTGGAAATGAATAAAGAAAACCACACGTTCTATAAATTTGGAAGAGGAATAGATCGTGGTGCTAGCCTTACATTTGAATGTGATTTTAGGGAAACCGAAGATTACGTCCAATCTTGCTATTTAGACAATAGATTGGGTGTTTTCAATTGCCTGAAATTAGCTGAGACCTTGGAAAACGGCATGATCGTTTTTTCTGCTTATGAAGAACACGGAGGTGGCACAGTGCCTTTTTTGGCAAAATTTATGGTTGAGCAATATGGAATCCATCAAGCTTTAATCTCAGATATTACTTGGGTGACAGAAGGAGTTGAACACGGAAAAGGGGTCGCTATATCAATGCGAGATCGTAATGTTCCTAGACAATCTTTCGTACAAATGATTCAAAACTTAGCGGATAATTCAAACATTCCTTATCAATTGGAAGTAGAAGCTAGTGGCGGCAGTGATGGGCGCGAATTACAGGAATCTCCTTATCCAATTGATTGGTGCTTTATAGGTGCCCCCGAAGATAATGTGCATTCCCCTGATGAAAAAGTTCATAAAAAAGATATTGAAGCCATGCTGGCTATGTACCAATTCTTAATGAAAGAATTATAAAGATGATCAAAATAATAGACAAGGAATTTATTCCTTTTATATCAACCGAAAAAATCAGCGACCGTATAGATGAAATGGGAGTGGAAATCAGCAATGCTTACAAAGGCAGAAAGCCACTTTTGGTAAGCGTGTTAAATGGTTCTTTTATTTTTACAGCTGATTTGATCAGAACGATTGACACACCAATAGAAGTGACTTTTATTCGAGTGGCTTCTTATGAAGCCCTAAAAACCACAGGAAAAGTCAGGGAAATTTTAGGACTGAAAGAAAACGTATTCGGCAGGGATATTTTAATTTTAGAAGATATAGTGGATACCGGCACTACATTAGAACATCTTTTGGAAGCGTTTAAGGATTTGGGCACCAAATCCATTAAAGTAGCTACTTTATTACATAAACCTAACGCACAGGAAAAAGCCGAAAAACCCAATTTTGTAGGTTTCGAAATTCCTAATAAATTCGTTGTGGGATATGGATTGGATTATGAAGGATTTGGCAGGGAACTCAAGGAAATTTATCAATTAAAATAAATTTGACAATTTTAAACATAAAACTTTTATATTTGATTTTCTATAATTTGAAATCTAATATTTAATTTCACAAAAATTAATTACTAGATACTGAATATAAATTAGTTATAAACTTTACTCGTGTAATGGCCTAATAGGCTCTATTTAAAATACAATCATGTTAAATATTATATTGTTTGGTCCTCCCGGAGCGGGAAAAGGCACTCAAAGCGAAAAAATAATCGATAAATATAAATTAACCCATATTGCTACTGGAGATTTATTCAGAAAGCATTTGGGAGAAGGAACAGATTTAGGAAAACTGGCTCAAAAATACATGGATGATGGCAATTTGGTGCCAGACGAAGTAGTAATTGGGATGGTAGACGAAAGAATCAAAGAAACCAAGGCCAATAGCAGCGGCTATATCTTTGATGGATTCCCAAGAACAGTCCCACAAGCAAAGGCTTTAGATACTTTACTAGAAGAAAAGGGTGAGAAAATTGCCGGAATGATTGCTTTGGATGTACCGGAAGAGGAATTGAAAAAGCGGATTAAAGAAAGGGGGAAAACATCCGGAAGAACAGATGATCAGGATGAAGCGAAAATAGAGAATAGAATTAAAGTTTATCAAGAAGAAACTTTACCAGTTGCCAACTATTACGATGGAGATGGTAAATTTGTTAAAATACATGGCGTGGGTACTATAGATGAGATTTTTGGTAAAATTTCCAATGAAATTGATAAGTTGAAATAAGATTTATTGAATTCTACTGAAGCCGACTTATTCAAAATAGGTCGGCTTTTTTATTTCCTGCTTAAATTAAACTAAATTTGCGCCTTAATATTTAGTCCCATGGCCAATCCCAATTTTATTGATTATGTTAAATTCTGCTCCCGATCCGGTAAAGGAGGTGCAGGTGCTGTTTCCATGCGAAGAGAAAAGCACGTACCCAAAGGCGGACCCGATGGCGGAAATGGTGGCCGAGGCGGGAATATAATATTAAAAGGAAGTTCCCAGCTCTGGACACTGCTACATTTGAAGTACAAAAAGCATGTGATAGCTGATGGGGGTGAAAATGGCAGTGGTGCCAGAAGCTCAGGTGCTGATGGTAAAGATATTATTCTGGAAGTGCCATTGGGAACCGTAGCCAAAGATGCTGAAACCGGTGAAGTAAGATTTGAAATCACAGAAGAAGGCGAAGAGAAAATATTAACTGAAGGTGGAAGAGGCGGATTAGGCAATGCTAACTTCAAAACATCCACTAATCAAACTCCACGCTATGCCCAACCAGGTGAAGACGGCAAAGAAGAATGGATTATTTTAGAGCTTAAACTTTTAGCAGATGTTGGCTTAGTAGGATTCCCAAATGCAGGGAAAAGCACCTTACTTTCAGTGGTTTCAGCAGCCAAGCCAGAAATTGCCGATTATGCTTTTACCACTTTAACTCCAAATCTGGGCGTAATTCCTTACCGTGATCACAGATCTTTTGTAATGGCGGATATTCCCGGGATTATTGAAGGTGCAGCTGCTGGGAAAGGCTTGGGCACCCGTTTTTTAAGACATATAGAAAGGAATTCCATATTGCTTTTCATGATTCCTGCCGACAGCAAGGATGTGAAAAAGGAATATCAGATTTTAATCAATGAGCTGAAGGAATACAACCCTGAATTATTGGATAAAAACAGGCTTTTGGCTATTACAAAATCGGATCTTTTGGATGAGGAATTGATGGAAGAGTTAAAACAGGAAATACCTGGAGACTTGCCTTTTATCTTCATTTCATCCTTAACTCAGTATAATATTAATGAGCTTAAAGACATGATTTGGAAGGCTTTAAACGCATAATTTTGCAAAAAATTAAACAAAAAAACCTCTCCGAATTTGAAATCGAAGAGGTTTTGAACTCTTTTGAAAGAAATATATATTATTTCTTCTTGTATTTTTGGTTGAACTTCTCCACACGACCTGCAGTATCCAAGAAAATTTTCTTTCCTGTATAAAAAGGGTGAGAAGCTGAACTAACTTCTATTTTAACTACCGGATATTCTTTGCCATCATCCATTTTGATGGTTTCGTTTGAGGACATTGTAGACCTCGTTAAGAATTTCACGTCTGCTTGAGTATCCCAGAAAACAACTTCTTTGTATTCTGGATGAGTATCTTTTTTCATAACTAATTAATTAAATTATTGATTTCCAACCAATTCTTTTAAAGGAATGCAAAAATAGCAGAAGCTTTTTATCTTTCCAAACCTTCCTTTATTTATCCACTCTAATATTTTGGCTATCTTGCAGCATTAATTTATTCTATATGAGATTATTATTCACAATTGCGCTCTTATTCTCTGGATTAATTGCTTACTCTCAAGCGGTAAATGCACCTCTAAATCGTGACTATTACCACCTTTTAGAACGCTTGGAAATAAATAGCGGAAAATTCTCCAACAGCTTTCACGCTTCCATGAAGCCATTTAACCGGAAGGAAATTGCGCAATTTTTGGATAGCCTAGATACTGATAACTTCAATAGAAGGGACAAATTTAATTATAATTACCTAAAGAATGATAGTTGGGAATGGACTGATAGTGCCAATTTTAGAAATGAAAAAGGGCTTTTCGGGCATATTTATAAAACCAAACCAGATTTTCTGAATGTTCATAATGATGAATTTGATTTACATCTTAATCCGGTTTTGGGTCTTTCTCTTGGGCAAGAAAGCATTAGTGATAATAGGCTATATACCAATACACGAGGATTGGAAGTAAGAGGCTTGATCAATAATAAGCTTGGTTTTTATTCTTTTGTTGGGGAAAACCAAATCGTATTTCCTAATCATGTCAATACTTATATTAGTGATTTCAACGCTGTTCCCAATGAAGGTTTCTGGAAACCTTATGGGGATAATAATCAAGGAGTGGATTTTTTCACTGCCAGAGGTTATATTTCATTTCAAGCCACCAAAAATATCAATTTGCAATTTGGACATGACCGATTTTTTATCGGAAATGGAGAGCGCTCTTTGATATTAAGTGATTTTGCAACAGGCTATCTATTCCTAAAAGCTGAAACCAATATCTGGAAATTGAATTATACGAATCTTTTTGGTTTACAAACAGCTGATGTGGTGTTAAGAGGAAACCAGCTTTCTGGTACGCAACATCAATATCCACGCAAGTTCATGTCGCTTCATCACCTAAGTTATAATATAACTGAGAACATTAATATTGGAATTTTTGAAGCTATTATGTCAGGTGATTCTTCAGTGGCGCAAAATCCTATTGACCCTGTATATTTCAATCCTATTATTTTTTACCGTGCCTTGGAACAGCAAGACGGAAGCTCTGGCAACGCTTTAGTAGGTATGGATTTCAGGGCACTTTTCTTGAAAAGATTCAGTCTTTATGGGCAGCTGGTTTTAGATGAATTTTTAATAGATAATTTACGCCAAGGGGGTTGGTGGGCAAACAAATGGGCAGTTCAGGCAGGTTTGAAATATATTAATGCATTTGAAATCCCAAATTTGGACTTGCAAGCTGAATATAATGTAGCAAGGCCTTTTATTTATGCTCATGATTCAAATTTCACTAATTTCGCAAATTATAAGCAACCATTAGCACATCCTTTAGGGGCAAATTTTGAAGAATGGATTGCGACTTTGCGTTATCAAATTACTCCACGAATACATTTCAAAGCACAAGCAGTAATGGCTGAATATGGAACTGATACCACTGCAAATTCTCATTTTGGGGGCAATATATTTAGAACTAATAATACCCGATACAATCATGTTAACCCTGATACGGGGAGCAGGTGGCAATTTGGGCACACAATTGGACAGGGAGAAAGCAATACATTGAAATTCGTGAAATTGAGCTTGAGCGTTATGCCTTATCATAATATTTTCATTGATTTAAATTACAGCATCCGAAACCAAGAAAGTGAGTTTGGTAATAATAACTCGGAAAATAACTTTTTTGGTGCATCGCTTAGAGCAAATATTCCCAAAAGGGAAAATTTGTTTTAAAGTAGATCGTTCTACTTTCCATAATTTAACTTGTAAATTGCAGCCGAATTCAGGGTATTGAACATTCGCCTGTGGCTATCTTTAAAATTGTATTTATCTAAATAAAGGTAGCTAAATACACATTAATATAAATATGAAGACATATTTTAGAGTGCTTTCTTATGCTAAACCATTGGGATGGTTAGCACCCCAATATTTAGTTTATGCTTTTCTTCAAGCAGTATTCAGTGTTATGACACTAGGGATTCTTACTCCTGTCCTAAATGTGTTGTTCGGAGTTGAAAATGAAGCAAGTGAAATTCCTGAATCTTTACCTGAGTTTAATTTAAGCATTCAATACCTAACTGATGTATTTGATTATTATTTTCTAGCTATAGTGCAGGAAGATCGATTTGCAGCATTACAATTTGTATGTGTGGTACTGATCATTAGCATCTTTCTGTCCAACTTATTTAAATATTTATTGGCTGTTATTTCTGCTATTGTAAAAGCAAATGTTATTTCAAATTTAAGAAATAAGCTATACCATAGATTGGTAAATATGCATATTGGTTTTTACACAGAAGAGAGAAAAGGTAATATCATGTCAAAAGTAATGGCTGACGTTCAAGAGGTTGAAGGTACGGTTGTGAACAGTTTAAAAGCAGTCATTAAAGAGCCATTTATGCTAATCGGGTATTTTATAGCACTATTTTTTATTTCTGCAAAGCTTACCCTAATCACTTTGATAATCCTGCCTATTTCTGGTTTTATCATTTCCTACATTGCCATATCCCTCAAGAAAAAGGCGCGAAAAAGCCAAGAAACCATAGGTAGAATATCGGATATTCTGGATGAGACATTAAGCGGTATGCGTATAATCAAAGCATTTAACGCCATAAATTTCTCTAAAAATCGATTTCAAAAGGAAGTGAAAAATTATGCTGAATTCAATATCAGTATGCAGAAAAGGCAAGCTTTGGCTGGGCCAACTTCCGAATTCCTAGGTGTTTTTGTAGTGGTTGGGGTTTTGTTAATTGGCGGAGGAATGATTTTAGCAGGGAATTCAGAATTAGATGCGAGTAGGTTTATCACATTTATAGCAATATACTCTCAACTATTGGTGCCAGCAAAACAACTATCCAATGCATTTAGTAATGTGCAAAGAGGCCTGGCTTCAGCAGAAAGAATATTTGGAATAATAGATCTACAACCTGCCATAAAAGACACGAGTTCAGCTAAGAAATTAGTCGAATTCAAAAGTGAATTAAGCTTTAAGAATGTTTCCTTCGCTTACGGTGAAGAAAAAGTACTGAAAAATATCAACATCAATATTCAAAAAGGAGAAACAATAGCATTGGTAGGTCCTTCAGGAGGTGGAAAATCCACTATGGCGGATTTAATTCCTCGATTTTATGATCCAATTGATGGTGAAGTTCAAATCGATGGAGTTTCATTGAAAGACTTAACTGTGGAAAGTATAAGAGCAAAAATGGGAATAGTTAGTCAGGAATCCATTTTATTCAATGATACAATATTCAACAATATTGCCTTTGGGAAGCCTGAATGTACTTTAGAGGAAGTTATACAAGCTGCTAAAGTAGCCAACGCCCATGATTTCATTTCGCAAATGGATGGTGGATATGAAGCCAAGATTGGAGAAAGGGGAACCAAACTTTCCGGTGGGCAAAGGCAAAGAATTAGCATTGCAAGAGCCATTTTGAAAAACCCGGATATTTTAATTTTGGATGAAGCGACTTCTGCTTTGGATTCTGAATCAGAGAAATTAGTTCAAGATGCATTGACTAATTTGATGAAAAACAGAACTTCAATAGTGATTGCCCATAGATTGAGCACTATTCAGGAGGCAGATAAAATATATGTGATGCAAGAAGGAGAAATCATAGAAGAAGGCAAACATGAAAAGTTGATGGAAAAAGCAGGGGTTTATAAAAAGCTGATTGAAATTCAATCTGTTTCTTAAAGGAGTAAATATTGTTTTGAGATTTGCTATTCGTGGGATCTAGCAGCTTTAGTTGTTAAATTATTTCTATATTTGTTTATATTCATAATCAAAACCATCACAACATCATTTTTATGAAGACTTTTAGAACTATAGTTTTTGTGGCACTTATTATCTTTCATATCGCCACAGTTGTCATTATATCGATAGGAAAGAACGACCTTAACTTTTTATTTGATTTATTCAAACAAATGGATTTAGTTCAATACAGCTCTATTGCCGGTCTTGTTCTATTCCTAGTGGTTGTGTTTCTTTTTAAACAAGAAGAAAAGGCTAAAACGAAATTAATTGAAAAACACGAACAAGAAATCAATGAATTTAAAGCCAAACTTTATGATAAAAAAGAATCTGAGGGCACTTCTCCTGTAAAAGCTGAAGCTTCGAGCGAAAAGGATGAAAGTCCTAAAAATGAAGCTCCAGAAGAAGACTCAACCAAAACAGATGATACTAATCCCCAATCATAATATACTGAATGATTAACCTTATTAAAAACGAACTGAATTCAGCTCAAAAAACGCTGGATAATTTTTTAAACCAACCCGAGCAGTTAGCCAATATTGAAACTGCAGTAGAAATTATGGTCGATTCCTTTCAACAGGAAGGGAAAGTGATGAGTTGTGGTAATGGCGGATCCCATTGTGACGCCATGCATTTTGCAGAAGAATTAAGCGGAAAATTTAGAGAAGCACGTCCTGGAATAGCCGCAATGGCCATCTCAGATGTTAGTCATATCACATGCGTTGGCAATGACTACGGTTTTGATTTTATATTTAGCAGAGCAATAGAAGCTTTAGGAAGAAAAGGTGATGTTTTACTTGCCATCAGCACCAGCGGAAATTCGAAAAATATTTTAGAAGCTTGTAAAGCAGCTAAAGCTAAAGGAATGAAAATCGTTGCACTTACAGGCAAAGATGGGGGCAAATTATCCAAAGAATGTGATGTAGAAATCCGAGTTCCACATGACGGATATGCGGACAGGATACAGGAAATTCACATCAAAATTATTCACATTTTTATTTTACTGATTGAAAAAAGATTAGGGTATGCTAGCTAAATCTTATGGAAGTTCAGTTTACGGAGTAGATGCCAATGTCATTACAATAGAAGTGAATGTAAGTATGGGAGCAAAATTCCACATGGTAGGTTTGCCCGATAATGCCATTAAAGAAAGTGAACATCGCATTGATGCCGCCATAAAATACAGTGGATATAAAATGCCCCGTCAAAAAGTAGTGGTCAATTTGGCTCCGGCTGATGTCAAAAAAGAAGGCTCTGCTTATGACCTGCCGATTGCATTGGGAATTTTGAGTGGCTCTGAACAAATTTTCACAGAGGAGTTAGGAAAATATATGATTATGGGTGAGTTGGCTTTGGACGGAACACTTCGGCCTATAAAAGGTGTTTTACCCATTGCCATAGAAGCCCGAAAAGAAGGATTTAAAGGATTTATTCTTCCTCAAGAAAATGCGGCAGAAGCAGCTATAGTCAATAATTTAGATGTTATCGGAGTTGAAAATTTAAATGATGCCATTGGCGTTTTGGAAGGCACTTCCGACATCAAGCCAATGGAAATGGACACTCGTGATATTTTCTTCACCAACCTTAATGATTATGAAGCTGACTTTGCCGATGTACAAGGTCAGGAAAATATAAAAAGAGCATTGGAAATAGCTGCAGCCGGTGGTCATAATGTGATTATGGTTGGCCCTCCCGGTGCTGGAAAAACCATGCTGGCCAAAAGATTCCCGTCAATCCTGCCTCCTTTAAGCTTAACTGAAGCATTAGAAACCACTAAAATTCATTCCGTTGCAGGAAGATTAGGTGCCAATGCTTCTTTGATTGCCACAAGACCTTATAGGGCACCTCATCATACAATTTCGGATGTAGCCTTAGTTGGTGGTGGCGGAATTCCACAACCTGGAGAAATTTCTTTAGCCAATAATGGAGTGTTATTTTTAGATGAACTTCCTGAATTCAAAAGGACAGTATTAGAAGTAATGCGCCAACCTTTGGAAGAACGCAGGGTAACGATTTCCAGGGCAAAAGTATCAGTGGATTTCCCTGCCAATTTTATGCTATTGGCCAGTATGAACCCATGTCCGTGTGGTTATTACAATCATCCTGAAAAAGAATGTGTATGCCCCCCGGGATCCGTAAAACGCTATTTAAATAAAGTTAGTGGCCCACTTTTAGATAGAATTGATTTGCATGTGGAGGTTACGCCCGTTTCTTTTGACCAAATGACAGCTGACCGAAAGGCGGAAAGCAGCGATACCATTAGAAAAAGGGTAATTGCTGCTAAAGAAATACAGGAAAAAAGATTTGAAGGCTTAGAGGATGTTCATTCCAATGCATTGATGCCATCACAAATGGTTAAAGAAGTTTGTGAAATAAATTCAGCAGGAAAGGCGTTATTGAAGAATGCCATGGAAAAATTAGGGCTTTCGGCAAGAGCTTATGATAGAATCATGAAAGTCTCTCGAACAATAGCTGATTTGGCAGGAAGTGAGGATATAAAAATTGAACATTTGGCAGAAGCCATACAATACAGAAGTTTAGATAGAGAAGAATGGGCAGGATAAACTTCTTACGAATTAGGTTCATAATAAATTAAGTGTCGTGGGTTAAATTTAATTCGTATTTTTATGTTGTATAATCAATGAGATACTTATTAACCTAAAAAACACTTAAATTGTAATAGATAATTCAATTATGATTACTGTAATTAAAAAAGGTTCAAATAAAGAAAAAATAGAAGCCGCACTCTCTAAATTAAAAAGCAGAAAAAGTTTTGATGCATATAAATATTGCGGGGCAATAAAATTGAATAAAGACCCTTTACAAATACAAAAAAAAATGAGAGATGAATGGGAATAGTATTTTTTTAGATACAAACATCATTTTATATTTACTATCAGGTGATAAGACAATTGCTTCATTATTAAATGAAAGAAACATATATATTTCATTTGTAACAGAATTAGAATTATTAGGGTATAAAGACTTAACTTCACAAGATCAGTCAAAAATTAAAGATTTATTATCAGACTCTACCATCATTGATATTAATTCAATGATAAAAAATATTGTAATTGAATTAAGGAAAAACTATAAAATCAAACTTCCAGATGCAATAATTGCTGCCTCCTCTCATTTTCTAAATATCCCATTTATAACTTCAGATAAGAACTTATCAAAATTAAAAGAATTGGATATTGTCATGTATGAAAATAGTTAAAGTACATTGACCAAACTTTTAAGCCATAGAAAAGACCAATACTAATTTTATTCAAATCTATTCTACTAAAAATTGATATAATGAAAATTATTGCGTTATTATTTTACCTTTATTTAATGATTTGTCCTAAATTATTTTCACAGGAACTCATCTATGAAGTAACCATTGAAGAAAAGCCAGTGGGCAATATGATGGTGACTAAAAAAGTATTGGATAGTGGAAAGGTCTATTTTTCTGCTTTAATGGATTTGGAATATGAACTTTTTAGACCTACTCAAATGGTGCAATTGCAGGAGGCCGTCTATCAAAATGACACTTTACGCCAAGCATACTTTGTAGATAAAAGAAATGGAGAGGTTTTAGAGGAAGCTAAAATGGAGCAATTGCTAGGGAAGAAATATTACCGAACAATAATAGATACTACGAAAGGCTGGCATGAAAAACCTGTTTTAAAGAGTGTACTTAAATCATATTTTCAAAAACCCAATAGACGTGACTCCATTTTTTCTGAAATGACTCACCAGTATATGAAAGTAGCCAAGCTGCCGGATGAAGAGAGATATATGTTTTTGAATAATGAAGGCGAAAAGGATATTTTCGAGTATGATGCAAATGGAATCTGTATAGGAAGAGTGTTTAATTGGGGGGCTGTGGAATATAAGTTGGAATTAAGAAGGGAAGATTAACGTAAAGGTAGTCCCTTTTCCAATTTCGCTCTCAATTTCTATATCTCCTCCTAATATATCTACCTGACTTTTAACCAAATAAAGTCCCAACCCCTTACCTTCAACATGGGTGTGGAATCTTTTGTACATACCGAAAATTTGATCCTTGTTCTTTTTTAAGTCAATTCCCACTCCATTATCCTTAAATGTGATTATAGATTTATCTCGATTTTTTTGAGTTAAAATATTAATCTCAATAGGTCTTTTATCTGACCTGTATTTTATAGCGTTGGAAATCAAATTATAAAATATACTTTCAATATATGTTGGTATGCTTTTAATTTCATTAAAGGCGCTATTGTCAAAGCTGATTTTAGCACCGGTCAATTCTATAGAGTTCTTCAATATTCTTTTGACTTGCTCTATCTTTTCATCCAAAAACACCCTTTCTTTCGATTGCTCCCCTTCCTTCCGTAATTCCAGGATAGTATTCATATCCTTAATTACTGCATCCAAACTATCGCCTTCTTCTTTAATTTTAGCCAGAATATTGATCCAGTCTGATTTTTCACTTTCAGGACTAATTTCTAATAAATGGGTGAGTCCCAACAATCTGGCAACGGGAGCTCTAAGATTATGGGCAGTCATAAAAGCATATTGCTCCAATTTCTGAACATTTTGGGCTAGTTCAGTATTGGTTGCCTGTAAATCTCGGGTTCTTTCCGCTACTTGGTCTTCCAAATCATCTGTATATTCTTTTAACTTTTGGTTTTGAGCCCCAATAATTTCTTGAGCTTCAGTTAAACTTAGATTCTTTGAATTCAGTTCTTCATTTTGCGTAAGGATTTCTTCCTGTTTCTGCTCTAATTCAGCAGTTCTCAGGGCTACTTTTCTTTCTAATTCCTCATTTTGCCCTTGCACCATTTTTTGGCTTTTAGCCATAATCTCCATAGCATTTTTTTGGGCTTTATTTTTATCTATTTCCATTAATCTATATTTATAGCCTAAAGAAATGGAAAGTAAAATTACTTCGGATATAGCCCCGATTTCAAGTACATGGGTGGTGAATTCATTTACGGGTAAAAACCCTAAATTTCTTAAAGTATAAAGCAACACGCCTATTAAATAGGCAGTCCATGCTAAGGTGAAAATTCCGGCTACTTTCACTTTTTTGTACCAAAAATATAACCCGCTAAATAGAAGTACAATGCAATTAATTATTAAGGTGTAATTAGATATTTTCAAGCTAATGGAATAATCTATAGTGAATGCGAAAATGATTATTAAAAGACCAACTACTCGCATTATACGGAACACCCAATTGTATCTAGGGAAGTATTTCCTAGTTTCTAAAAACCTAGCAGCAAACTGGTTTCCTGCCAAAATCCACAACCCAATTCCAAAAACAATTACTTGGTTAGCCCACCAAGGAAAATCAGACCACAAATACATGAAAGCATGACCATTGAGAGCTGACAGGGTCAGTAAGTTACCCGTTATAATTCCCACATAATAGATGTAATTAAGTGAGCGTGCAGAAAATGCCAATGCTAAATTATAAAGCAACATCACTAGCATGATGCCATAGAAAATACCAAATAGTATTTCTTCTTGAATATCATTATAAAAAAGCTCCTCTTTTGGCTGTATGCTCAAGGGTAAAATAATTGAGCCTTTATTTCTAATTTTGAGGTAAACAATTGTTTTGCCTGGACTTTTGAAATCAAGAGGGATGATAAAATTTTTATGATTTATGATTCTTTCAGAAAAGGGGATTCTGTCGCTTAAAAACCCTTGATTGACAATTGATTTATTTTTTTCAGTATAAAATGTTAAAGAGTCAAAAGTTGGATAAGCTACCTCGAGGACATAATCTTGACTTATTATGTCTTCATTTATCATTTCGATTTTCACCCAAATTGTCAAGTCATCGAGCCCATAGGTCGGGATTTTTTGATTGCTGGCTTCAAATTTTGATTGATATTGATCTGTCAGAATATCTTCCAACATAAGCTTGTGCTCAGGGTCTTCCAAGAATTGAATTTTGGTCCCTAGCTTATGGAAAGATTTTCCGTTTTGTATTTTTATCGGATCAGCATAAGTGAAATGGTTGAATACCACTATTAGAAGGCATAATAAAAACTGCTTATACTTATGACCCATTATGATTTAAATATAAATTAAATTAATCTAATAATTTCAAATTCATTTTGCAAGCCTTAAAAGTCAAATGAAAATTGTATAAACAAAAAAGCCCCGAAAAGGGGCTTTTTAATTATAAATTATGAAATTATTCTGCTTCAGTTAAAGGAATTGGAAACTGATTAAATACTTGATCTCCCTCTCTATCAACAGGAAGATTATCGGCATTTAATCTGCCATATCTTCTTAAATCTACCATTGCATGACCTTCACACCATAATGAATATTGTCTTTGGGTTAATAATTCATCTATTACAGCTTCCTTGGTTTGTGCACCACTATAAGGATCAAGCCCGGCATAATCTCTAATAATATCCAAATCAGCAATTGCCCCAGGGATATCGTCATTTTGAAGCTTGGCTTCAGCTGAAATTAGAACTAATTCCTCATTTCTGATAATATCGACTGGAGAAGTAGGCCCAGCATACAAAGCTGTTTCATACTCACCATTCAATCCATCTTGAGAAGCAGCATTTTCTCTTTCCGCCATTTTTCTAGCAATTCTCAAATCGCCTTCTTCGGCATTTTCAATGAATCTATCATGTACCACTATCATATCCCCATTATTTCCAGGGATTTTAAATAGTCCATTCAATTGATCACCAGAAGCAGTAGAAAAACTATGCTTAGGGCCAACAGTCAAATCTCCATTTGGCTCATAAAATGAATCATCAAGAAATCCGGCTACCGATCCCCAATCCTCTCTATAGATTGCAACTCTCGCTGCTAAAGCTCGGTTAAACTGGGCGAAATTCTCTGGTGTATCAAATCCTTCAAACCCTGATGAAAGGCTGAAAGGAAATTCTGAACCAGCATTTCCCAATTGAGTGTTTGCAGTGTTCAACAACTCTGCTATATGAGTTAAAGCCGCTTCTTTGGTTACAAAAGACCCTAAATTATCGGGATCAGCAACGTCAATTCTGATTCCATTTTCATCCAACATATTTAACACTCGTAACTCTTGCAAAGCAATAACTGTGTTTGCAAAACCTCTGTAACCACTTTTTTCTTGATCTGATACAAATTCAGTATTATCCAATGCATTTAATAGAATATTGGCATTCTTCACATTAGTATAGCTCCCATTGTATGGAGCATTTAAATAGAAAACATTATTGTCCAATTGTCCTCCATTTTTACCGAGAAGCTCTTCAGTATTTCTAGGGTCTGCATTAAATAGATAAAGTTCCCTCGCTATTGTACCTGTAGACGTAACATATAAAGTTAATCCATTACGCATACCAGATTCCATACCAATCACTATGTTATTCAATTCATTAACAGTTGCATCTTGGTTGTACTGTTGCAAATTAGGATTATTGGGATCTACTTGATCTTCAAATTCACATGAATAGAAGAAAAGCATGGAAAATGCTATTAATCCTGATGTAATTGATTTTATATTAAAATTTTTCATGATTTTTCTGTTTAAAATTCTAAGGCTAGGTGAAAATATACTTGCTTAGTAGAAGGGAAAGGATTAACATCTAATCCCGTAGAAAGTCCCGCTCCACCTTTTGCAGAAACTTCAGGATCATAACCCGAATAAGGAGAAATTGTCCATAAATTTCTGCCAGATGCGCCAATTTTAATTTTATTTACTGCTCCGTTGAATATACCTACTGCTGATTCAGGTAATCGGTAGTACAAAGCAATCTCTCTCAATCTCATATAAGAAGCATCCTCAATAAATCTGTCAGTATTAGGATTGGATGTTCTTTCTTGACCTGAAGGATCATCTAAATCTCCAGTTAGCCCTGCTAAATCCGTTAAATAAGTAGTAAGATTTAAATTACTTCCACCTTCTTTTACATGAATTAAGAAACTTAGGTCAAAGTTCTTAAAAATAGTAAAGTTATTTAAAAAGGAAGTCTGAAAATCTGGTTCTGCATCTCCAACTGTTACTACCTCACCATCAATGGTACCTTTTAATTGTGTAACCGGTTCGCCCTCTTCAATAAAAGCAGTTCCAAGTCCCAATCCAAAACCTGAACCAGCCGGAGCAAATGAAGGTACGTCCAATCTTGTTATTTCTGATCTATTGAACCAGAAGTTAGTAGTAGAAGTCCATACAAAATTTTCATTTTGTACAGGATTTGCATTTAATGCCAATTCCAATCCTTGATTTTGTAAATCGGCAAGATTAGTAACCTCTAAACCAAATCCTGTTGAAGGCTGCAATGCTCTTTGAAGGATTAAATCGTTTATGTTTCGATTGTAATATGTAGCAGTAAATGAAAGTTTATTATCTAGTATAGCAATATCGATTCCTGTTTCAAATTCAGAAGCTGTTTCAGGGATTAAATCTTCACTTCCTCTTAAACCACCAACAGAAACTCCTGGAGAACCACCTATATTAACTGCTTCAAAACTTGTATATAAGGAACCAAAAGTTGCACTGGATCCCGTTTCACCATAAGCTGCTCTTAATTTCACTTGATTGAATAAATCTAAATTCCAGAAATCAAAATTAGCTATGTTTAAAGCAACCGATGCTTTAGGGAAATAATAAAATTGATTTTGATCAGCATTTAATGTTGATTTATCCGCTCTTACACCTAAAGTACCGATAATCTTATCTTCATAATTCAATTCTTGTTGGGCAAAGTAGCCGAACTCTTTAACGTTTTCTAAATCTTGGTCAAATTCTTGAGTTCCTGATTGTCCTAAAGTTGTTTGACCCGGGATTAACTGAGTTGCTTGATTATAAACCAAATCTCTGTCAAAAGTAATGTAGGTATATCCAACCTGGGAAGTTAATTGTAATGAGCCTCCGCTTAAATAATTATCCCAAACTAAAAACCCTTGATTATTGGTATTGAATATACTGTTTTTACCTACTCCTATAAATCCATTTTGCAAGCCTCTTTGAGCTTGATGGTATTCCGGCACATAAACATAGGTTTCAAGATTGTAGGAATCAAAACCACCATTCCACTTAAATTTTAAGAAAGATTGGTCTGATTCATATAGTTTAATATCTATACTTGCACCTTGTATGAAACGGTTAATAACTTCATCATTAATGGCTTGATCTCTAACCAATAACATATTACCAGCAGCATTGGGGTTGTCCGGGTAATTACCAAACTCATCAGGAAATAAATTTGCCCATGGTCTGGTGAAAGCCATATTATAACCCATACTCAATCCACCTTCATTTTCATTTCCAGTAAACCCTCTTTGAGTAGTAGAATTCACAAAATTACTAGAAGTAGTAAATTTAATTTTATCATTAAACTGATGATCAATGTTGGCTCGGACACTTGCTCTGGAATATCCCGTGTTTTTAATGATACCTTCCTCATCTCTTAAGGAAGCCCCAACATAGAATTTAGTCTTTTCGCTACCACCCGTTGCACTAATTTTAGTATCAGTAATAAGACCGGTTTCACCATAAATTTCTTCTTCATAATCTATTAAACCTCTTCCGTTCAAAGCAGCATTATACCGAGCTACTTCATCAGATCCAAATACTTCTTCAACTAAAGAAGGGGTCCAATCTCTTTGACCAATGCCTACTTTTCTTTGAATTGTACTGAAACCTACATCTTGCATTAAATTTACTCTAGTTTCACCCCTCTTACCTCTCTTGGTAGTAATAATGACCACACCAGCATTGGCACGAGCACCATAAATGGCAGCAGCAGATGGTCCTTTTAAAACTTCAATATTTTCAATGTCACTTGGAGCCAAATCTGCAATTCTGTTGGATGCATTTTCTTCATTTCCTGAATTTGCTCCTGATGCATTTCTTAAACCACTAGGGATTTCTGCATTACTTACATAAACGCCATCAATAATGAATAATGGCTGGTTGTTACCAGTAATAGAAGTAACCCCTCTTAATCTCATGGCTATACCTCCGCCTGGAGCACCCGAGCTGGAAGTTATGTTTACCCCGGTAACTTTTCCGTACAATGCATTATCCATTGTAGGTTGATTGGTCATACCTGTTAACTCTTCGGAAGAAACTGTGGCCACAGCATTACCCAAATTTGATCTCTTAACACTAGATGCCAAACCTGAGACTACCACTTCATTTAATTTTGTAATATCTTCTTCAAGACGAATAGTTAAATCACCCGTTTGATCTAGATTAACTGCCACTTCCTTTTCGGCAAAACCGATAAATGAAACTACCAATATTTCCGGCTTTGAAAGTTCAATTTTAAACTTCCCGTCTAAATCGGTAGTAACTCCAGTGGTAGATCCTTTTTTCACTACTGAGGCACCAATTAATGGTAACCCATCACCAGCACTGACAACCTGTCCTTCTATTACCCGATCTTGAGCGTATGAAAACGTTCCTATCAGGAATAGAATAATCATTAATAGATACTGTTTTTTCATAGATTTATTATTTTGGTTTTACCTCAATATGAGAAATTAAAACAAATTTTGTCAAAAATTAACCAAATATATTGTCTTATTATTAGAATTATCAAAAATTTTCTTACTATTACAATACAAATGTAGGGTTTCCTAACTAATGCTTGTTAGGGATTTTAGAATTAGCTGAAATAAAACAAGTTCATTGTTTATTTATCTCCACTATATCTTTTACCGTACTTCTTGCCGATCTCCCAACCCCAATCAAAGTGGCTGAAGCAAATCCAGTCCACCCGCCATAACCCACTAGCCAAAGATTTTCTTCTTCAACAGAGCGGGTTCCTTTAGTCTTAATTTTACCTCTTTCATCTGTGGAAACAATATTTTTTAGATGGTCTGTGACAAAACCAAAACCTGTGCACCAAATCACAGCATCAAATGATTCTTCTTCTCCGTTTTCCCAGATTACTCCTGATTCAGTAAACGCCCTGAATTGCCCTTTTGAGTGTAGAACATCTCTATTTCGGGCTTCTTTAACCGAAGGAACCATCACAATATTGCCTAAGTTATATTTTGTAGCATCAAATTTCTCACCTTTCTTTTCAGCATAATATTTGGCAGAAGCTTGATCAAATAAAACCCTTCCATCAACATCATCAGGTAGAAATTCAGGGCTTTTACGTGTTGCCCAAACAGTTTCAGCTACTTTGGAAACTTCCGATAAAATTTGAGCACCTGAATTTCCTTCCCCTACTATCAATACTTTTTGATCTGTAAAATCTTCTGGCTTTTGATAATATGCAGAATGAAGATGCTTTCCTTTGAATTTATCTTTTCCAGGAACATCAGGAATAAATGGCTTGCCCCAAGTGCCGGTGGCTGAAATTATAGTTTTACTGTAGAAAGGTGATTTGTCAGTTATAATTTTAAAGTAATCTGCTTCTTTTTCTACATCTTTTACCTGAAAAGGTCTTTCAACAGGCAATTTATATCGCTTTTCATACTGACATACATAATCAATTACTTCTTCTCTGCTAGGGAATTCATTTTCCGATTTGGGCATCAACCAACCAGGTAAAGAACTGTGTTCGGCAGGTGAAAAGAGTGTTAATGATTTCCATCCGTGTTGCCAAGCTCCGCCACAATTTTCCTGATTATCCAGAATTATGTAATCTAAATCCGTTCTGCGAAGATAGTAGCCGCAAGCAAGGGCACTCTGTCCTCCACCTATTATGATGACATCATATATTTTTTTATTCGGCATAGAGTATATTTAAATTTTAAAAGCTGTTAGGTTTGGATTCAGCAAAGCTGTTAGCTTTTTCAAAGTCTGACATACTTTCGCACCCCCGCTATTAGAAGTTTTCACCAAAAACCCATTCAAAAGTTGGCGCATGCGAAATGTCGTAATGTTAAGAATTATGGCCTACACAAATTGCTGATAAATTACGGATTAAATTCAAAAAAAATAAAAGTCCCTGAACTAAGACAAAAATTTAAATTAAGGAGTCGATTTTGTAATAAGCTTAAATTAGCTTTTTAGTACGTGCTTTAAAATAAAACCTGAACATCATTATAATGCGTTTGTTTAATAGTTGGAACAAAGAAGATGGATTGATGAATAATTTTAAGATAGTAGTTTTAATAATAATTATATCAATATTTACTGCCTGCAACAGTGGTAAGCAATCAAAACAGAACCCAATTATTCAATATGATACTATAAAGGTAACGGCTACTGCTTATAATTCTCTTGAATCTCAAACCAAAAAAGGAAATCCTGCAATTGCTGCTTGGGGCGACACTTTAAAGCCGGGCATGAATGCCATTGCCATTTCTAGGGACTTTCTGAATGAAGATTTATTGGGTCATAATTCCGTGGTCAAAATTGAAGGGCTTGACAGTACTTACAGGGTACTGGATAAAATGAATAAACGCTGGACCCGAAAAATTGATGTTTACATGGGCCTGGATGTGGAAACTGCAAGAAATTGGGGGAAACAGCAGGTTGAGATTTATATTCCTGTTGATACAGTTCCATAAGCCTCATACTTAATCCTTTTCCAATGGAGAAGGAAACCAGGGTGTACGAGCTACGAGCTGGGAAGCTCGCGCTAGAATTTGCAAACCCTTAGCCCAGTGTCTGACGGTTCCAACCGTCTGACGCATTTAGCACAAACTAGCCATCACTCTGATTCTCTCATTTACAAAATAACGGTCAGACGGGACTAGAGCACAGTTGAAGGAATATTGCTTTAAGAAAAACCACCTTTCTCAAAAGATCTTCAAGAGCCGTCAGACCGTGTGAAAGTACTCCCTCAGCCCAGTGTCTGACGGTTCCATCCGTCTGACGCATTTAGCACAAACTAGCCATCACTCTGATTCCTTTCTTTAACATCAAAACGGTCAGACGGGACTAGAGCACAGTTGAAGGAATATTGCTTTAAGAAAAACCACCTTTCTCAAAAGATCTTCAAGAGCCGTCAGACCGTGTGGACACAAAACCTCAGCCCAGTGTCTGACGGTTCCATCCGTCTGACGCATTTAGCACAAACTAGCCATCACTCTGATTCCTTTCTTTAACATCAAAACGGTCAGACGGG